>NZ_DATDPV010000020.1:0-61068 GCF_035292545.1 Flavobacterium sp.
TATCGTAACCTATATGGATTGCCATTTCTGTGCTGTTTGGTCCAGGAATAAGGTTTGTTGCACCCAATAAATCTAAAAAATGTTGTTCACTCATCCATTTTCGTTTGACCACTACTTCGTCTCGCATCATAGCAATGTGTGCTGCTGGACCTCCAAATCCAATGATGCCTAACTTCCCGAAAACTTTTACGATTTCTTTTAAATTTACGTTCTCTTTCATTTTAACTATCTTAATTCGACTTCATCTATTTGATTTAATGTGTCTGGATTAAATACTTTCATTGTTATTTTTTTTCCTTCCACATAAAAAAGGCATAGTGCATTTTCTACGCTAAAGGACTGAGTGTGTTTACTCCACGGCAAAACTTCCTGTCCATAATAAGGAGCACCTGCAGCACCATTATTAATTTGATAAATGTGGCGTGATACGTTAAGCTTTTTATGAGGATAATTCTCTGGGTAAATTGGCATATCAGCAGTAAGTTTTAACCAGTTATAGTTATGTTCATCTCCTGTAAGCATTCCTACCACTTTCTTACTTTCATTAATCAAAATATCTAAATATTCATCTCTGCGTTCTATAATTCCTTTGTCAACAGGCTTTCCTCCAATATAGGGTCTTTTTTCGTTGTTACCGCTGTACCACATCACATCTTTACTATGCCCTCCATTAGGAAATGCAGGGGTATGTTGTGTAAGAAAAATGTGGTCAATGTTTTTGTCTTTTTCCAGTTTTGAAATAGTTTCTCTAAGCCATTGAAGTTGGTTATCCATTAAATATCCATGAAGTCCTCCGCTGGAAGCTGTTTGATTAGCAATGGAAGGAGCATACCAGTAATTGCTATTGAGTACTATCATAGCTACATTGCCGTAGGTGTAATAATACACATTTTCCTTATAGGAAGGGAAATCTATATTTTGTGGATCAGGGTCATATTTATTATTATCCTCGCTATCTGGACCATTTTCAGGATTTACAAATTCTTCTGCAAAAAGTGCTTCTGCTGATTGGGTTTCATAAGGAAACGCATCAATAAAACCTTGTTGTTTACCTTTTTCATCTTTAAAGATATGACCTAGTGCTTCATGATTGCCCATTCCTATATAAAAAGGCATGTAGTGCCAAAATGGTTCAATGGATTTTTTCCAGTTACAATATTCCAATCTTTGTTGCTCTTTACTGCTCAAATAGCCGTTAATCATATCGCCGGTGAACTGCATAAAGCTCACGTCTTTCATATAAGCAAGAGCAGCCATTTTTTTCATTATATATGCATTGGCTCCAAGGATTTTTCGTTCGCCTCCTCCAGTAGCGTGGCGACTGTCGCTTGCATAACCAAATACGAACGCTTCTCTGCTGCCTTTAGGAGGTGCAGTTTTAAGATGATACAATTGCGATTGTATCCCATAATTTATCTTATAGTTGTATTTTGTATTTGAGGTAAGTCCAATTATATTCCAGCGATGAAACGTAGTTTCCTGTTCATCTTTATATACTTTGTCATTGATTTCAATTTCAGCTTTTACTGGATGTGTTGTTTTGCACCAAATTACAGCGGAGTTATCAGTAACCATATTTACATAAGGTCCATCGTAAATTGCCGGGATGACTTCAAATGGTCCTTCACCTTTTAAAGCTACAATCCCATCAAACAACAGCATACCTTGCTCGTCAGCAATCCTGTAGCCGAGGTTCAGGTATCCATTTTCCTTCCAGCTTACAAAATCATAAGGATACTTGAAATCATCTTTTATGTTGACTATTATTTTACCGTTGTCGATTTTGATTGTTTTTCGATATACAGGAAGTGGATGCGGAACTTTTCCGTACGGGATTAAGCCATAAGTTACCGTTCCTTTTAAAGTTCCAAAATCCATCTGAATGCCATTTTCAGTACCTTCTGGTTTACCAAGAAGCTGTTGGATTGTTAGCGGATTTTTAAATTCTTCAGCGAAGTATTTTTCACCCTTATTTTCAAAGTATAGTTTTCCATTAGCATCATAACCCAGATTACTGTATGAAGCAGGAATTTTGGGAAGCTGAGCTATTGCAGCTGTTGCGAACATTAATGCAATAACAGGAAGTAGTATCTTATTCATATAAATTGTCTAAAATGATATGTTATGTTTTAGTAATTAAAATTGTATATTTATTTAGAAGCAATTATCAAACTATCCATAGACCAACGACCTCCACCTTTTATCAATAGAAAGATACTCCCCAAAAGCATAGCCCAGTCTGTACGGCTTCCGTGCATCATTTCCCAAAACCCGTCATTGGCTAAAACTTCTGATTTTGTAGTAGCAATAGCAACCAACATAATTACA
This sequence comes from Flavobacterium sp., assembly GCF_035292545.1. Classification (GTDB taxonomy): domain Bacteria; phylum Bacteroidota; class Bacteroidia; order Flavobacteriales; family Flavobacteriaceae; genus Flavobacterium. The sequence goes on from NZ_DATDPV010000020.1 coordinate 2,329, forward strand.
AGTGTTGGAATGCTTGCCAATCGTGTTAGTAAACCAAGTAAAATCAAAATACCACATAGAATTTCAAATGCACCAACAAAACTTCCCAAAAACTCTGGAGAAGGTAAGCCTATTTTTTCAAATCGTCCTGCTCCACGAATGGCAGGAAACAAAAACTTTTGAATGCCTTCGGATAGAAAAACCGCACCAACAATTAATCGAATTATAATTGTTGTACTTGCATTGTCTGTGCTGAAAATTTTTTTAAACATAAATTATATTTTTTTTATAAGTATAGGGTTATATTTTTTGTAAATACAAAACACAAACCAAGCAATTGGAAAACTTAAAATCATTGGAACCAAAATATCGGTAGGATAATGCACTCCAAGATAAACTCTGCTTATGCTAACAAATACGGCCCAGGGAAAAAGAACAAAAGGCAACCATTTTAGTTTTTGTTTTGCCACGAATGTCAAGTAGAAAGCCAATGAAAAGACGTTGGCGGCATGTGATGAAATAAAGCCGAACCTACCGCCTTTGTAACCATTGACGAGATGTAATTTTCCATCCAAACTAGGATCATGGCTTGGTCGTAATCTTTCGAAGATGGGTTTAAATATACCCGATGCTAACTGGTCACTTATCGTAATCAACAGGGCAATTAGTAGGATCATCAGGATAGCATCCTTTTTATATTTCCATACTAACAAAATCACTAAAGATAAATAAAAGGGAAGCCACGTGTACTTCTCTGTCGCAAACCACATAATGCTATCCAGCGATTCATTATGACTCCCATTGAGCCAAAGTAATAAATCAATATCCTTCTGTAAAATAAATTCTATCATTATTTCTTTATAGGTGATTGTCTGTCTGTTGGAATTTTAACACTGAAAAATGGTACTCTTTCCATTGCGTGACAACTGTTGCAATTTATTGTCAATGTTTGAAAAGTTTTATTAAAAATTAAAGAGTCTCTTTTTTCTAACGATTTCTTCATTTCTGGCAAAACAGTAGTCAAAAAATGCTCGGCTGATTTCGCTCTTTTAGGTCTGCGTTCTAAGCCGTTTTCAATGGCTACTCTTATCTTCTCCAGTTGATAATCGGCATATTCCCAATTTTGGTCTTGTCCAGCCCAGTACAATTCTTGATAGCGATACCCGGTTTCCACCATAGCATTGTCAAAACCGCGAAATTGCTTTTCAATAGTTTTGATTTGCTCAGCTTCTGTACCTTTAATCCAATTACCTTGGGTAGTATTATTTTCTTTTGCTTTATCACAGGCATTCAATAAAAACAATACGAGGAGTAAATAAATATTTTTCATGGCTCTTTGTTGATTTTTTAATAAACACTCACAAAGTTAATGCAGTAAAAAATAGTTTTACGGTATATTTGAAAATAGAATGGTTTTTATGATTGCAGGCGAAAAGCTTTTGGAGTTTGCTCAGTATACTTTTTAAAGTATTTGATAAAATGGGAACTGTCCGAAAAACCAAATGCAAATGCAATTTCAGCAATAGTGGTATCGGTATAGAGCAAAAGACGTTTAGCTTCACTAATAATATGTTCGGCCAGAATGGTACTTGCCGTTTGATTGGCATTTTTTCTACAAATAAAATTCAAATTTTGAGGGCTTATATTGAGTAAATGGGCATAATGAGCTACATTATTTTGCAGTTGGGAACTATGACTAAGCAAGTCTTTGTAAGACAAAAAAAGGTCACTCGATACTGGAGCGGAAACTTTCAAAGTTGGGGTTTGTTCCAATAAAAGGGCAAGTAAAGCTTTCAACAAACCTTCAATCACGGTAAAATTGGCTTCATCAACCAGTAAAGCAAAAAGTTTTTCAATCTTTTCGTGATGGTCCAGTGGTATGACAGTATGCTCACTGGCTTTAGAAATAAGTTGTTTTAGTTCATAATCAAGGCTTTCGGTTACAAATGCTTTTTTTAAAATCAGAACATATCCTTTGGGATTACTTGTGATGTCCCAATGATGTACTTGTTCTTTGCGTACAAAAAATACCAAGGGAGGTTGTATGGGATAGTCTTTATAATCAATAACGTGTTTGCCTGCTCCTTCGGATAGGTAAATAACCTCAAAATAACTGTTATGTTTGTGTGGCTCTGTTTTTCTAATTTCTTTCCGGAATGGGGCAACTTTGAGTAAAGCTGATGTTCCACTTTTGTCTTTTACTTTAACAGTGCCTGTCATGATAGCTCTAACTTTTTAAAACTGCAAAACACAAAATTTAGTATCGTATCAAAAGGTGTTTTGTGATCAATGGTGATGCACTTGATTTTTTCCATTTGGATTTAATTTATCTTATAGCATCAAATATATGATTTTTCAAATAACCTATAAGCCATCCCTTTCCGAATAAAAAAGATGTACAGATTATCTATTTATATAGAACAATTATCTAAATCAAAAAAAAGTTAAAAACTATAGTGTTGCATTCTAGAATCAAACACCTCCAATTCCACAATTCAACACTTTAAAGCCCAGTAAATTCAATTGTTTACATTGTTTTGAAAAAAGCAAATGGTAGAGTAGTAAATTCCCGAATTGAACAGTCTAAATTCGGGAATTTAGTTCACAAAAAAAGTAGCACTTTAGATAATTAGTTCAATCAGAAAAAGTTAAAAAGTATAGTACTGGATTTCAGAATCCAACACCTCCAATTCCAGAATCCATCACTATAAAACACAGTAATATCAACTGCTAATATTCTTTTGAATAAAACAAGTAGTACCGTCTACAATCAAATAGAAAACGTCTTGGTGAGTAAATCATCAAACTTCTCCTTATTGTTTATCAAATACCATTCTTCCTTGAGATAATACCTTCGAATGACTTTAAATATACAATCGAAATACTTTTCATAAATATCTGAATGAAGATTATTTTGAACCTGACTTTGTGAATTAAGAATTGTTGCTGCATTTAAATTTATATTTAACAGCATTACTAAATCTATTTCGTTTTTAGCTAATTCTTCAGCAAATGGATTTGCAATTTCAATCCCAAGTAATTTACCTCTCCAAAGGTCATAGCTATTATAAAAACATTCTTCAAACTGTAGAGAAAATTGTATAAATTCTTCTAATTTTTCACCCACATAAACACGAAATTGATCGTTTTTAAACTGCCCAATCGTAGGGTCAACTATAATTTTCAAATCATCATTTAATTGTAACCAAAAATGGGGAGTGCCATTTTTAGGGTGAGATTCATTTTGATAACGACCAGCAACCATAGTGTTTTGATATCCCAAGTTTTGAAGATATAATGACAAGGGATAACAAATCGTAAAACACATATGCGATGGAGCATAGTCACCAAGTGTGTTTTTGGTGAAGTCTGTAACTAGCATATCTATTTCAACTAATTGTTCTTGAGAATATTGTTTCATGCTGGGCATCTTTGCTTAAAGTGAGTCAAGTCATGGTAATTAACAATCTTACTGAAATGAATATTTTTTCCTTAGGCATCAATATCATCAAAAATACTTCTCTCAACTTCCTCTTGTTCTTCTGTCTCACCACTTAAATTTTCCAATTCAGTGTTTGATTCGTCATCTGTGTTTTCCTTTATCCATTCTTCAATTTCCATCAATTCTTTATTAACTTCAAAAACAATTGTAGGCTGATCAGAAAATTCATATTCGATTGTTTCCAAGTTTTCCTTAAGTGATAACATGTGATAACCAGCATCTTCGTCTTTATCATATCTAGCCTTCCAGGTTTCTTTTAATTCTGAAATTTTTGGTAGAAGTTCAGCTTTAATTTTTTGTAAAAGTTCTTCATATTCGTTTTCTACAAACATTACTTTTATGTCATCAGAACTTAAAGCAAAAAGATTGTCTCCAATTATTGCGTACTCCGATATTTTCGAGACGAAAGCTTTGCGGCTATTTTCCGGGAGCAGGTCATTTGAGAAAAGTGTAAGTGCTAAGCTTACTTCAGGTGAATAATCTAAGAACTTACTAGGATTTGTTACCTGTATTAAAACCTCTGGACTGTTTGAAACATATAATTTTAAAAAATTTGGTGAGCATCTTTTTGCCAAGAAATTAAACAGAGTCCTTTTAGCACCCCATTCAGATAAAATTTCGGTCTTATATTTTTTTGTAGATTTATATGAGTTTAATTTGTCTAAGATTAAAGGAAATAGTTTTTTGGGAACAATAATAGCATTTTTAACCTTTACATCTCCACATGTAATTTGGTCTAGTAATTTATCCACAGTACTGCCATGTAAATAGATTTCAATCATGTCAGGAGATCTAACTATATATTTTGAAAATGCATCTCCAATAGTTGGATGCTTATATTTCCAAATTGATTCATCATCGATCATTAAATGTTGAACCATATTACCTTTCATTGCTTCAAGAGCATTTATGCATCCGCTTAATGAACTGCCCAACTTTTCAATTGCTTTTGTTTCAAGATCACCTATTTCTAGAGGAGATTTAAGTTTTTCACTATTCATGTAAATTAATGCTAATGCAGCTTGGCTATTTTTGTCTAATTCTTCAATAAGTTCAAGCAAAAAGCTTTCCTGTTTATTAATAAAATTATGTAAATAAAATTCAGAAATCACTAGATTCTTTGTAAAAAAAGGATCGGCAATTCTCCTAGCTATTTCTGGAATAAATCGTTGATGATTTGCTATGTATTCTAAATACTGCTTAATCTCTTTTTTGAAAACAAGTGTTTGTTTACCCATTTTCATGTGATTATAAATCATTTGCCTTTTTTCATTTAAAGTCAAATTTTGCACATCTATTACTACTTGACTTTCATGTAACAGTGGGAAAGCCCCCTTTTTTAAGTCTTTTTTAGCTGCATTATATATATAGTCCCTAGAAGTCATAACTATTTTTACGCCCTTATCAAGCATTGCAACGATTTTCGGCATAGCTTGATTCCAACGATTACTTAATGTTGATTCATATTGAGTAACACCAAATGCATCATCAATCCAAAAAAATTGTCCTGAATTGTTAGGATTCCAATGTTTAACAACTTGTTCTGCTGTCTCTAATTTCATTGTACTTGCCTTCCACTGATCTAAAGCTCCCATTGCAAGTAAAGAAGCGATAGTTGTCTTACCTGCTGCAGGTTCACCTATTAACAATACAAAGCCGTGTTCTTCAATAGCATTGGCTGCTTTTTTATATGAAGATGTTATAACCACTTTTGCAAGTTCATCTTTCAAATATTCTAACAAAACTTTTCCTTGATCATATACACGCTCATCTAAAATTTCGCTAAGGTCACCTAGTCCATAAATTCTTGGAACTAATCTTCGGAGTTTGGAATTTTCTCTTATTTGACTATTTATCCACGTTGAACCAAAAACTAAAACTTGCTTAACTCCAACGTCCTTTAATGTCTTTTGAATTTTTGCAGCCATTGGAGCGGATACACCTGCATTAGTCATGAGTATATATGTATCACATAGATTACTACTTACCAATTTTTGTGCTTTAATAATCTCGTCTTGAATATCTGCAAATTTTAAGTTTTCATTACGACGAGTCTTGAATTTGCATTGGATTACAAATTCACCATAATAATTTTCTCCAGTTGTATTCTGCCACTTTCCTGAAAAACAGCCATCTCTTCCTCCATCTGCAGATTCTAAAAAAGTCATAGAAGTTTGTCCTAAAACTTCACGAGCTATAGAATTACATAATTCTTGAAATCCAAACCAACCTAAATGGTGTAAATCGTACATAATTTTTATTCTTTACTTTTATTACTTACGACGATCCCTAATTTCTTTAACAAAATCTTCTAATATTGTAATGTCAGCTAAAAATTCTGCGGAATCCGGCATTTCTTCTATTAATGTTCCCGCACTGTCATGACCTAAAAAGTAAGTAGAACATTTACCCATATTTTCATCAACTTTGTTGTAATCATCCAATGTTAAATCTACAATTTTTGCCAAACGTTTAGTTTGGATTTCACGACCGAATCTTTGAACGGTACCATTTAAAAAAACTTCCTCTACAAACCTTTCCCATGTTTCTCGAAGCATCCCATACAAAGGTTTTACATTTGACCTATAGATTTCTTCAGTTTCTTTTCTCTCAATTTTTTCAATTTTTTGATACTCGCTTTTTAGAATCCCCAATCGTTTACTTACAGGTAAAGCATCCCATGGTGGATTGGTTGCTATAATTCCAGTTTCATATATTTTTCTGGTTAAGCTTTTTATATCAATAGAATAGGAAAGATTTTCTGAATGTTCTTGTAGCATGAGTAAAAAAGTAATATCATGTGTAAATACTATAACTTGTCTTCTATTGGATTCTTCAACAATTCTTTTAGCAATCTTGTTTCTCCATTTATGATCAAGTGAAGAAACAGGATCATCAAATACAATAGCACTGATATGTTCAGATAATGAAAGTTCAGATAAAAAAGTAGCTAATGCTATACAGCGATGCTCACCTTCACTCAGAATATCTTTTAAAGCTATACTATTAGAATTGGGTTCGTTCAGTTTTAAATAATGATATTGCTTTCCTTTTACACCTCTAGTTTCTGTTTCAATTTTAATATTCTTAAATCCTAGTTTTTTAAGCTCGTCTTGAAAATTGTCTCTTAAATTTTGGGTAATATAAGTTGAAACTAATAAATTACTTTCAGTAGTTACTGTTCTTGTATTACACTGCCCAATACACTGATTAATTAAAGCAACTTTTTTTTGTCTGTATATTTCACGAGCTAATTTTGGCTTAAAATCAAACATCATTTTTTGGCTGTTTAACTCAAGTAGTTCTTTTTCCAGTAGCTCAAGTTCATCTGATATAGACTTTGTAGCTAACTTAGCATTCTCTAACTCAAACCTATTAATGATTTCATCGATTGTATTTTTTGAATTAATATTGATTTCTGGAATAGTTAATTCTTCTATGGTTTTTTTAGAAGCGAGATGCTTTAAAATTATTTCTCTTTGTGCAGAAAGGCTTTCTATATATGAAGTTTGTCCCATTCGATAATCTGTTGCCAAAATTTCTAATTCAGCTATTGTTGGTTCCTGGTCATCAAAATTAAAGGACAGTTCATTTAATGTTTCGGTTAAATTTTTATGCCCTTCAATGGCTTTGTCATGTTCTTGTTGTATGTCATGTTTTACAAATTCTTCAAAATCGGTAAAACGTTTTTTTGCCTCGGGACTTAAATTTTGTAAGCATAGTGGACAATTTGAATTGCCTTCAGTGTCAGGAAATAATTCATCTTCTTTATCCTCATTATAAAATTTGCGTGCACTTTCCCAAAGCTGTTTCCATGAATTTCCGCCAATCCCAGTAAGCGGTAAGTTGGCAAATACTGTTTCAGAAGAAGCTTTAAGTGTGTCAAAAGTTGTAGAAAAATCATCACATGTTTTTTTGACAAATGCTAAGACCTCCGAAGTTATTAGGGCTTTTTCGAGTGTGTCAAACTTATTTCTTAGAATTTTAAAACGACTGATTTTTTCGTTATTTGACAGTATTGTTTTCTTCGGGTCTGTTGCTTTCAGATCAGGAATAATTTTATTTAGTTCATTAACTCTGTCGGATTTTGTTTTATCCCATTGCGATTGATTTCTCAATTGGTCAATAGTTGTATTATGCGTAAGGTTTTTTAAAAATGATTTTGCAGCTGATTCGTCATTAACCTGTATTAGCGTATAATCAAATCTTGATAAGTTAAGTATTTGAACTTCCGTTGCCAATTCTGTCTCAATCTGTTTAAGAACAGAAGCAAATTTTTCAATAAATGATAGACCCTGAGGTATAAAAGCAATTTCATCTTCATCTTCGATGTAATGATTTGCACTGAAAGAATCAAATACATCTACGCCCTTTAGTATTGTATTGCTGATAGTATTATTTACTAATTTGACAGAATCAAATGTAATGCCATCTGTGGTAAACTCGACTTCTGCTTTTTTTTCTGAGCCATAACTGGTTACATCATATAGATTATCATTTATGGAGGGCTTTTGACCTCTTGTGTTGCACGTGTGTTTTAATACAGTTACAAAGCTTGATTTACCAGCTCCGTTATCACCATAAACTGCAGTTAAGCCTGATGGAGCAAACTCAAGCACACTTGTTTTAGATAAAGCATTTATGTTATTAATATTGTGAATTTTTGAAAGTACTATGTTTGAAATAGAGGATGCATTTGCAGCATAAATTCTAAGTGCATCAAAATCAACAGGGTTAAATGTAACTTTAGATAACCCTGCTTCAAATTTACATATCTCTTTTAAATCTGTAATATCAGAGGATAATAGGTCATTATTTCTTATTAACCTATCAATTGCTACTTGCCAAAATTGAGGTTTAGTTTCTACCCAATCAATTATATCAGTTAGTATTGCCATTAAGTCTTATATTATTAATAATCTATGCGAAGATAGTTTATTTAAAAAAAAGACTACTAAGAGCAATTATAAAAAAGTATCTCTAATCATCTCACTTATAAAATAATACACAATTTTTATTATTAGAAACATTAACAGCAAGTAAATTGAACTCTTTACATTAGCTAAAACCAGAAATTTTCATAACTTATTGTAAACTGTGCTTTTCTATTGCATTTATACTTTGTAAAATCAATTTTGCCTTATCTAAATAGTTTTTAATCCATATTTTTTTATAGCTATTTTTTATGGATTCAAAGTCTTCTCCCATATGTATTCGTTTGTATAGTTCTACGGAATATAATAATTGGTAAATCATACCAGATTTTATATAGTTGTCAAATGGTATATCTTTCATTTTATCTCTCAGAAATAAATTATAGGCATACAGCTTTTCTCCTTTAGTCTTAGCTTCTGCTTCGATTCCCAAAGCATCGCAGACCTTTTTTAGATGATTTAGTTTAAAAATTGGCAGAAAATAGTCAGGATAAAAATAGGAAGCTAATCTAATTGGAATAGCTTCTGAATACTGTGGAATAGTGAAGTCAAAAAGTCCATTACAAAAATTAAATAAGTTTTTATTGTCGTTTAAATTCCAAGGTTCCAAACCGATTGATTCTGGAATTAAGAAATCGATAACTTTTTTGAAATCTCGATGTTCAAAAGAATCTTTAAATTGAGCTTCTCTCAATCCGGTTCCTGCTAATTTAGACTCAACTCCATAAACAAAATTGTGATATAAATTATCATATCTTTTTGGATGTCCTTTGGGCGAATAGTATAGTGTAGTATCGAATTTTTGTGTTTTTACAATTTCTTTAAATTCGTTCCTCTTTTTGTTAGCTTCATAAGTTCTCTCCAATACCCAGCTATGATCTTCTTTTGAATTGAAGATTTTATCAATTAATAACTGTATATTTAATTCCCCTACATTGAAATTTTCTTTTACTTCAATTACTTTTAATTTTTCAAATTTCTCACGTTTTTTAAGGACTTCATATTTCTCTCGATTTCGATTTATTAAATCTTTCGTAATTTCATTTGTTTGAGATTCTGACCATAAATTTTCAAAAATTTGTTCGCAATTTTCAAAATTTTGAGAATCAACATTGACGGTTAATTCTATGTTGTTTTCAAATCCTCCGTATGTTAGATTTGAAGATGTAACAAACGTGTTACTGTCTGTAATGTATAGTTTTAGATGAATATTGTTGTTGTAGCAAACTTTAAACCCGCAATCCAATAGATATTCAAGAGTTGGTAAGTCAAACGTATTGATATTTTGTTCATCAAACCTCGTTATTAATCTTTTGTCTTGAATGTTTTCGGTGTTATTTTCGTTAATTATTTTTTTTGCGAGGGAATTTATAAATGGAACTGCAATTTTGAATTTTACAACAGTTTTATTTACACATGTTTTAATTAAATCTGAAATTGGATTTAGAATAATTTGTTCATTCATAGCTATATTTTTTTATGTTCTATAATCAAACCATTTTCCGAAAGAGAAAATGTTCGCTCTTCAAAAATAGATTTCATTAGTAACCACACTTTTTCAACTAGTGTAAATTCTAAATCTTTGTTATAATCATTTTGAGTTAATTTCCCTGTAATAGTAACCTCATCAAATGGAATGCTTTCAGGTATACCTCTCCTAAAAAGATGACTTTCTGGAAGTTTGTAGCTTTTCGTTATCTCAATATCCATCTTTTTTTGACCTGCTAGATCTAAACGAAAATCAGTTACATAATCATAAAAGGGAATGCGTTTCCCATCTCTTAGCAAAATAAAATAATTGAACAGATCAAATTCATCTTGTACGTCTAAGTTGCGATTATTGCCAAGATTGATTTGTAAAAGTTTCGGACGAGTAGCCGTGATGTTTAAATTAATTTGCAAAGTGGCAATCTCTATTTCCTTTGGGGTAGATTCATGATCTTTGTCGGTTGATTCTCTTAATTCAACAAGGCCAATATTTTTAAATTTTGCATATTCCAGCCCATCTTTTGTAAAACCACTCTTTGTAACTATAACTCCTTTGCTTATGTCAGCATCCTCAATAATTGACGAAACTTTCATCACAATGTCCTTGTTTACTTTATCTTTCCAATATTTGCATTCTATGGCAGTTTCATAGGTATGAATTCCATCGGAATGTGCCGTTAATACATCAATTTGATGGCTGACTCCAGATTTACCTTTTACAATGCAAGTACTCCCACAACCCTTTATCGTAACTCCAGATTGCTTACCTAAAGTTTCGTAGATATATTTTGTAATGGATTCGTATTTTTTCCAATCTAACTTATTTGCTTTAGACATGCCAGTTTATTTAAGAGGTGTTTTTCGGACTTCTATTAAGTTACCTCAAAGATAAATAACATTTTGATAGGGTATAAAACAAAAAAAGATGCCTCACAGCATCTTTATCATTTATCATTTCTTCTTCGGCACAGGTGGCTTTAATGAAGGTGTATTGCCAGGTGTATCTTTATTGTCTCGTTGTCGCCTATCTGGTTTTCCTGTTGAATCAGCAATTCTTTTTGGTCCGGGTTTGAGTGCCATAATTTTAAGTTTTAATTGGTTATATATTCAAATGTATTAAAAAATTTGTAACTAACACATAATCTGTAAGATATGTAATGCTCTGATAAAAGGTTATACTAAAATTGAGGCTTATTTAAATAATATTTAATTTAAAATCTATCTTCATTTCTTTAAATAGTTCCCTCATTTAGATTGCAAGAAATTTATAAACCCAAAATTTCTTGAACAAGAGCTTTGTTTTCATCAGATGCGGCATTAAAAAGCCTCATCTTAATTTCATTGTCAATTTGCTCTATATTAAGGGTTCTCTTTAAATTATATCCACCCGGATATCTATGTCTATCATATTCATGAAGAATTTCTCCATTTTCATATAATGTATAATCATCATCTAGGTCACCTTTCATCTTGAATGACTGTGCTATTATTTTCATGTTTATGATTTTTATATTATTTCCCCTCTTCCTTGTATTTCTGTAGTTCTTCTTCAGTTGCTGCTGAAACATTCCACCATCCATTTGTCATTCTTTCGATTGTATGATGACAATAGGGGCACGTTATTGGTTCTCTTTCTTTAGTACCAGGCATTCCAAGTTTATGTTCAGAAACATGAAATGGTTTTTTACAAGATTCACATTTTTCCATTTTTAGCATTATTTGGTTTCTAATTTTTCTAATTCTTCACATTCAATTTTAATCAAATCCAAAATTTTATCCCTCATACCTTTAAACTCTTCTGAACTATGAAATGTTCTTCTTAAGTAAACCCTGACCATATATGAATTTATGTTTGAGTTAATAAATTCTTGATTTAAAGTTTCCCATTTTTTATTTATATCATATTTACCATCTTTATTTTTTGTAGCAATTTTGATTGCTTTGTCTCCATCAGAGTCTTTAAATGTTTCGTTTTTATATTTATCAACATAAGAGAATATTAAATCAGATTCTAAAGTTTTTAATTTACTGCTTATTTCTATAACTAGGTTTTCTATTTTTTCTTTCTTATGAAAATTAGATGGAGTTAAGATAACTTTTTGTTCATAAACCCTTTTAAATAGTTTTCTAGATTTTAGATCTTCTAAAATATTTTGTTCAAGTTCTGATGTAGAAATTTCGTTTTTAACCGTTTCATTGATGAAGTATTCATCTGAATTATTAACATAAAAAGATTGTAAATCATCAATTTTTGATATGTTATTCAATAATTTAGTTTTATTCTCTTTTTTTGTTCTAGTTGCAGCTTCTAACATCGTATTGGCCGCTCTATTTGTTTTATGAAAATAAACCTGATTGTATAAATGTGTTCTAGATTGAATAAATCTTAACATAGAGTCAATACCGCTACCTTTAAAAGTTAGATTTATATAGTTTTCATCATTGGTAGCCATAAAAGAAGCGAAAATTCTATTTATATCATAGAAGCCATAGTTAACACCAGAAAAATAACTATCTCTTAGTAGATAATCCATTCTGTCAGAGTCTATAGGGAAAGCTGTAATAATTCTAGAGAAAAAATTGATATAATCATTGTTCTCATCATCTACGAATCCTTCATTTTTTAATTCAAACATAGGTTCAATTAATTTTACAACCCTTTCGATTGATAAATTTTTAATCATATCTTTCGCTGAATCTGAAAATTTATTTTCATTTGTATCATTTGCTGTTAAAAGGTCATTAAGAATTTTGAAAACAAAAACACAACTTATATGTTCATGTTCTACTTTTTCTTTACATATAGCATCGAACGAATTATAGTATTCTTTGACAATATTATTTGCTTCAATTAGTTTGAAAAAATTTTCCCTATCCATTAAAAAAATATCAAACAAATGAGATAGAGGACCATGTCCAATATCATGAAGTAATGCAGCAATTCTTAATTCTTGATAATATATTTCTTCAAATTTGTCTAACTTTCTTAAATCAAAAAAGCTACTAGGTTTACCGTCATTATATTTTTGATTTTTCTTATCTCCTGTCGCAAAGTTTTCTTTGCAGGCATCGAAAATTTTTCCAGCTATATGCATTACTCCAATAGAATGTTCAAATCTAGTATGATTTGCAGATGGAAAAACATAATATAAAAAAGTATTCTGTTTTACTTTTCTTAAACGATTAAATAAAGGATGCGAAATAATCCATTTTTCTATTTCTGATAATTTAATATCTCCATGTATTGGATCAAGTATACTTCCGTAGTAATTATCTCTGTAACTATTTTCCATAATTTTTTGCTTATTTCTCAAATGCGAGAAAGTTAAAATAAGAATTTGTTCTTTAGTGTTCTACAACGAATATAACAATTAATTAATTGCTGATCTTTTTTTACAAAATTAAATACCTGAAACATAATTATTTTACGGCTTTCCACATTCTAATAATTTTTTTTATAAAAAACCAAAGTAACCCTTTTACTCAACATTATCAATACGTACAAATACCCGTTTTTCAATTTCTTATAAAACAAAAAAAGATGCTTCCGCACCTTTATTTTTTCTTCCTCCATTTATCATTTCGTTTATACCCATTCCGCTCCTCATAAATCCAACCTCTTATGTAGAGACCTAGAACCCAAGCAACAACAAAACCTAAAATTTTATACCATTCCATTCATCAAAAATAGAACAGAATTAAAAAGTAAAGTAGTGCTAAAAGGCTTTAATCCCTAATTGACAAGAAGTTATCCTGATTTGACAAGTCTAAAATGATTTCAAATTTTATGAAATTATTCTCAAATTTTATGACATCACTAAACTGGAAGTATAGCTGTTCCATTCAACACAAGTTTCATTGTTCGTGCGGATCACGAAAAGAAGCCTTTGACTTTAGTAGCTGCTCTTAGTTTAAATTGCAAGTTTTCTCGTATAAGTCTTTTAAGTGATTCACTGACATATCAATCAGCGGTTCAAACATAAAAGCGTTTATATGAATGTTCTCTGGTGTCATTAAATTGACCTTGTCAAGAATTGTAATGGCAGGACTTAAAGCAAATTTATTTTTATACGCTTGATATAATTCATTTGTCTGATTAGACGAAATCGTAGTTAAATCAAATTCTGGCAGTTTGGAAATAAGATAAGTTTCAGCTTTCAACCTTATAGCTATTGCAAATGTTATTTTATTTTCTATATTAATTTCATTTAAATTAGGGTCATTATATATAGCATCAGCAGTTTCAAATATTAAATCGAATAAATTCTTATGTCCAAAGTCAATTGTCTTTCCTTGAAGTTTTGTTAGTCGAGATTGAAATATGGCGAAAGTGTTTTGAGCAGTTAAAGTTTCAGAATCAGCTTTTTTGTGCATTGAACTAGTCAATATTTTATAATCTTCGCATTGCATAGATTCAGTATACTCAATTATATTTCTAACAAAGGCAATTAAACTAATAAAGAATTTGGGCCTTTGGTAATTAGAAACTAAATAAGCAAAAAGATCATTTCGATATTGACCTGGATAAAGTTTAATTTCTTTATCATCGTTTTTAGTAGCCATGTAAACAACATTATGTGGTAATGCGATTCTAGAAGCAATTGTACGATAAAAATCAAAATTATGTGTAAGAATAATTAATCTAAAATCGTTTGATAAATGTAAGTCACGGATATATTCTATTATAGCAAATTTATTTTTATAGTCAAATGAATCTGCAACATCATCGAAAATTATCAAGTGTTTCTCAGGACTATTTTTTCTAGATTCGATTTCAAATAAAAATTGAAGGATAAAATATGCTCTCTGTTCTCCTTTGCTAAGAATTTTTAAAAGGTTTTCTTTATTTTGTCGAACCGGATTTTCATTTTTATCTATGTAGTCAAATTCTAAATTTGCTGTATCTTCTTTTAAAAGTATGTCTTCTTGATTTACTAAAATTACTTCAAAAGGAACATAAAATCTAGAATTGAAAGTCAAAATGATTTTTTTCCAAAGATCAATTTCCTTTTTGGCTTCAATGATAATTTTCTCTAGCTCAATTTTTTGTTCTTCATAGTATTTTGCTAGAACTTCAGAATCGGATTTTATTTCTGAAAGATAATTTACCCAAACTTTCTTTTGAAAACCTCTGTAGTCACTTAATTCTACTAAAATTGAATTGTCTTTTTCAATTACTTTTTTAAAGATTCTTAGTTCATTATTTGAACCGATTGCTTTATCAAATTTCTCAAAGGCTTGAACTAGCTTTTGATCACTTAGTATTTTACTCATTTCTTCTTGTACAAGTTCTTTTAAAGTTGCTGAATCTGTAATTTCAGTTCCGTCTTCTAAAACAAATTTATGTCCAGCTTCAAAAAAGGCATTGTCTTCTATTGATTTTAAAATTTCGTTTGCTTGCACAGTACCAAAAGGGTTTTCCGATTGTTTAAAGAATTTTGATTTGGAAAGTAAATCTTTGTAGTCAGAAACATATTGATTAAGAAGGTTTTGATTTTTATCAAGGAATTTTTTAACATTGTCTTTTTTATCAAAAACATCATTGTACCTAAAATCATATTTTTGAAACGACTCTTTTAGGTTTTTTGAAGTGTCTAGTAATACTTCAAAAAATGTATTTTTTGATTGACCAGCAAAACTATCAATAAGTTCAGTTTCACAATCTGTACTTTGAGAAACGGTTTTCAGTTTTTTTATAAAATCTTTTCTACGATCCTCAAGCTCATTATATATTTTATCGTATTTCTTTTTTAAATCAGTACTTGCTAAAAAATTACTGATTCGATGTGATGCGTCAAAACCATTATCTTCGGCATTTATAACTAAAATATTTTCAGGTTTAATTGCAATGCCGTCAGAGAAAATTTCATATTTAGATATTTTGTTGGCATGAACTCTATCGCAAGGCATATTGTTAGGTTCATTTTTTGAAACTAAATCAAATGTTTTTGCAAATGAAGTTTTCATTGTCCCATTTGGTGCATAAATCATAAATGAATTTGAGTTCTGTGTGTTGAAATTGAATTCATGATTTAACTTTCCAATTCCAAAGCAATTCTCCCAATCAATTTTAATTGTTTCCATATTTTGAAGTTTTATTCGATTTGCAATAGCAGTGCTGCTAACTTTTTTGTAACCGCGACTTTGCTAACATTTTTTTTTATAAATTACTAAGTAATCCAAACTAATAGCACATATTAGTTCTTAAAGAATATTCAAAAATAACCACTTCAAACAAAACTATTTTACGGCTTTCCTTATTCTGATAAAATATTTCATAAAAATACCAAAGTAAACCTTTTACATCAAATTCTCAATACGTATAAATACCTATTTTTCAATTTCCTGCATAACATAAAAAAGATGCCTAAGCATCTTTTTTTATTAATTAAAATATTTACAAACTAAAAAATGAATTTATTCATTTTCTGCTTTATATTTCTGAATATCAAATTCAAAACTAAATAAATCTTTCGGATGTACATTCAGTGCTAATGCAAATTTAGCCAACGTTTTTATGGTCAAATTTCTTTTGCCTTGCTCATATTTACTCACTTCTCCGGAATCAATTCCAGTTAGAAACTCTATATCATGTTGAGTTTGCTTATTTTTAATTCTGATTTCAGTCAATTTATTTCCTATATGCTTTTGTAAGTCTTTGCTAATGTCCATGTTTACTTCATTTAGAAGCAAATTGCATTATTTTAACAAAAATACTATTGGGATATATCCCACTATTTAAAAAAGTTTGATATATTTGCTTTTAATTACATATAAGATGTAATTTTGCGATTCTTCAAAAAACATTGAAGCATTCGCTTAGAATCTCGTTTCAGAAAACTGGTAATTTTTAACACACGAGATAATAAGTATGATGCTCACGTCCTACGGCGTGGGCTCTCTTATTCGTGTGTAGGGTATACCAGTACCTCTGAAACGTTTAAGTTGAGTTCCACGCTTTTTTATTTCCCATTGGTTCTCAATTCATTCTTAGCACTGCTTTTTTCTTAAAAGTTTCGCAATAGGTCTCATCAATTAATTTTTTAGTTAGTGGGAAAGATGCCGCTCAACCTTGGCTGCAACAAGCACGGGCGGCATACTTTCCTTAACCTGTAAAACCAGTAGCCTATGGTATAAAAACAAGAAAAAGCTCAGCCACAAAAATCTTTGCGTCTCTGCGACTTTGCGAGCAAACCAAAAAGCGAAGCGTCAAAAATCAATGCATAAGTGGCAAAAAAAAGAGTCTTAGCAACTCAAAAAAAGGTCCCCTAACCCGTCGGCAAACTAGATAGAGGACCAAAGCAAACAAAACTATTGTTTCATTTAACTAACCAATAATATGAATAAAATTTCATTTAACCAAAGTGGTGCAATAAAGTATTGGCTATTGCTGTCAATATGCTGTTGGGTAACCAACACTTTTGCAAGCACCCACTTACTTTTCCAACAACCACAACAAAACATCACAGGAACAGTAACCGATAGTAATGGCACTTTGCTAGGTGTAACCATCCTAATCAAAGGCAAAGCTTCTGGTACACTCACAGATGAAAACGGAAGGTTTTCTATCAATGTAAATCAATCGGATATCTTGGTGTTTTCCTATTTAGGATATAAAACCACAGAAGTAACAATAACGAACCAGTCAGTAATCAATGTCAAATTAGAAGAAGATACCACTACACTGAAAGAAGTAGTAGTAAATGCAGGATATTACAGCGTAAAGGACAAAGAGCGTACAGGAAGTATTTCGCGAATAACAGCTAAAGATATCGAAACCCAACCAGTCACCAATGTACTCGCTACCATGCAAGGAAGAATGGCAGGAGTAAATATTACACAAGAAACTGGTGTGCCAGGCGGTGGATTTGCAATTCAAATCAGAGGAATAAACAGCCTCAGAACAGATGGAAATGTACCGCTTTATGTAATCGACGGCGTACCCTATGCTTCAGAATCTATTGGTTCCAATTTTACTTCCTCCATTTATCCAACACAAACATCACCACTAAACAGTATAAATCCGGAGGCTATTGAAAGTATAGAAATTCTAAAAGATGCCGATGCTACAGCTATTTATGGTTCAAGGGGAGCAAATGGAGTCGTCTTGATTACAACAAAAAAAGGTAAGATAGGTGCAACAAAAGTGAATATAAGTACTTCTACAGGTGTCGGACAAGTGACGAGTTTTATGAAGCTTATGAACACGGAGCAATACCTGAACATGCGTGCGAAAGCCTATCAAAATGATGGTTTTACAGATTTTCCAGATTGGGCGTATGACATCAATGGAACTTGGAATCAGGACAGATATACCGACTGGCAAAAAGAATTACTGGGTGGGTCAGCTATCATAAATTCAGTGGTTGGAACAGTATCAGGCGGGTCGCAACAAACACAATTTTTAGTAGGAGCAAATTACAACAATCAAACAACAGTATTCCCTGGTGACTTTATTTACCGAAAAGGTGGAGCGAACTTTAATATAAACCATAGGTCAGAAAACAACCGATTTAAGTTAACTTTTTCAGGAAACTATACGGCACAAAATAACAACCAGCCGGCTATGGATTTAACTATTGAATCCCGTCGCTTATCCCCTAATGCTCCTGCATTGTATGATGCACAAGGAAATCTGAATTGGGAAAATGGTACGTGGGTCAACCCATTGGCAAGTCTAAAAAGTGAATTTATTGCAAAAACAAATGATTTGGTGAGCAATACATTAATCTCTTATGAAATAATGCCTAGCCTAGAAATCAAGTCGAGCTTTGGGTATACAGATACAAGAAATACAGAAACCAGAACCGTTCCATCAACAATCTACAACCCTGCTTTTGGTTTGGGTCCAGAGTATTCGGCTCTTTTTGTAAATAATACCAATAGAAATTCATGGATAGTGGAACCTCAAATAAACTGGAAAGAAAAAATAAGCAACGGTGACCTAGACATATTATTGGGTTCCACGTTCCAACAGCAGGTATCCAATCGGTTAACCCAATACGGTATTGGCTTTACATCGAATAGCTTGATCTATAATTTGAGTGCTGCCTCTTTAAAGGAAGTTGTAGCAAGTGACGAAACAGTTTATAAATACCAAGCTTTTTTTGGCAGAATAAACTACAATTGGAATAAAAAATACTTGCTGAATCTTACAGGCAGAAGAGATGGTTCTAGTCGTTTTGGTCCAGGAAATCAATTTGCCACGTTTGGAGCAATCGGAGCGGCTTGGATAGCAAGTAAGGAAAACTGGTTACAAGATAACAATACCATCAGTTTTGCTAAATGGCGAGTAAGTTATGGAACAACAGGGAATGATCAAATTGGGGATTATCAATACTTAGATACTTATAGCTCTTCGGGTGGTCTTTATCAAGGTATTGTGGGTTTACAACCCACCCGACTATTTAATCCCTATTTTGAATGGGAAAAAAATAAAAAATTTGAAACAGCACTGGAAATGGGACTGCTACAGGACAAGGTATTCATAACTGCGGCCTATTTTCAAAATAGATCTTCAAATCAATTGGTGGGTATTCCATTACCCGGAACCACTGGCTTCACATCCATGCAAGCAAACTTAAATGCTGTGGTTCAAAACACGGGTTTAGAATTTACGGTGAATACTACGAACATCACTAATGATAGTTTCAATTGGAAAACGTCTTTTAATATCAGTGTACCAAAAAATAAATTAGTGGCATTTCCGGGACTTCAAAATTCAGCTTATAAAGAGCAATTTAGAATTGGAGAACCACTAAACATACAATTGGCATATAACTTCTTGGGTGTGGATCCCGAAACAGGAATATATCAATTTGAAGATGTAAACGGTGATGGTCAAATTACTTTTCCTGATGACAGACAAACGGTAGTGGATTTATCTCCGGAGTTCTTTGGAGGACTGCAAAATCAAGTAGCATATAAACGTTGGACGTTGGATTTTCTATTTCAGTTTGTAAAACAAAAAAGAGCCTCATTTACATTGGGAAATGCTGGCGGAATGAATAATCAACCTATAGAATTGGTGAACAGTTGGCAAAATCCTGGCGATAGTTCACCCTACCAAGTGTATACAACTGGTTTTAACTCGGATGCAGTAACAGCTCATTCTTTCTATGAAAGCAGTACGGGAGCTTTTGAGGACGGTTCTTTTATAAGGCTTAAAACACTTTCGCTTACATATAATATACCGCTGAACTCAAAAAAAGTAGATTGTAAAATCTCGGCACAGGCTCAAAACCTCCTAACCTTCACAAAATACATAGGCGGCGACCCAGAATTTGGAAATTTAGGCTATTTGCCGCCACTTAGAATCATTTCTACAGGGATTCAATTAACTTTTTAAAACTAAAAAAAATGAAAGCAATAAATAATTATAATAGGGTACTACATTTTTTATCAAAATGGGTTACTTGCACGGTACTGGTAATAACAATGAGCTGTGATAATTTTGTGGAGGTTGAGGTACCCAATTCACAACTAATTGGTGTTACAGTTTTTGAAGACAATGCAACGGCTAATGCGGCCATGACAAGTGTATATGCAAGTATTAGAGATAACGGTTTACTCACAGGTACTTCTTTAGGTATCTCAAATAATTTAGGGGCTTATGCTGATGAATTGGATTTTTATGGTGACCTGTCCTTTTCAACATTTTATTTTTTCAACAATGCAATCTTGCCGAATAATACGGCAATAGCTGATTATTGGAACACTACTTACAACCAAATATACAGTGCCAATGCAGTTTATGAAGGGGTTCAAGCAGCAACAATGCTTTCAGTAGCAGATGCAAACAGACTAAAAGGAGAAGCTTTATTTACAAGAGCATTATTACACTTTTACCTGGCAAACATCTATGGTAATATTCCGTATATCACAACAACTGACTACACGATAAATAGTACGGTGAGTAGAATGCCAATAAATCAGGTGTACGACTTGATTATTGAAGATTTGGATGAGGCAATAATTTTAGTGCCTTCGGAATATTATACAGAGGCACGTGCAAGACCAAACAAAAGCACAGTGCAAGCCTTTTTAGCAAGAGTATATCTCTATAATCAAAATTGGCAAGATGCAATTGATATATCCAATATAGTGATTGAAAATAGCATGTATACTGAAGAATCGAATCCAGATAATGTTTTTTTGAAAAATTGTACAGAAACAATTTGGCAACTTCCAACAGCGTTGGAAGGAAGTGCTACAGATTTTGCTGATACATTCACCTTGTTTTCTGGTCCACCTAATACCGTTGCCTTGAATACCGATTTTGTAAATCAAATGGAACCAAATGATTTAAGAAAACAATATTGGATTGGGGAAGTCACAGACGGAACGACTATTTGGTATTATCCGAAAAAATACAAACAAACAAATATTCAATCAAGTTCTTCCGAGTATGCGGTTGTACTCCGATTAACAGAGCAATTTTTAATTAGAGCAGAAGCTAAAGCACAGATGGGTGATCTCATTGGTGCGTTGCAAGATTTAAACGAGGTTAGAAACAGAGCGGGTTTAAATGACTTCATTTCAATATCGCAACAAGATATTTTAGAGGCTATTTTAAACGAACGTAGAAATGAATTCTTTACCGAATACGGTCATCGCTTTTTTGATTTGAAACGTTTTGAAAAACTAGACCAAGTGCTGAACCTCAGTAAACCGGGCTGGAATACAACAGATAAGCTTTTGCCAATTCCACAAACGGAGTTAAGTGTCAACCCGAATTTACTTCCCCAAAATCCAGGTTATTAATTATTTACCTCATACTATGAAATGAGCATGACCTAAAATTGGTCGCAAAAACCAATGAAAATATGCGAATTACATATGACCAATAAAAAAACAATAAATATCTACATATGAAAAAAATAAAATCCTTATCTATACATTCATTTATTCTTTTGTTTTTAACACCCTTTTTCGTTAGTGTAAATGCTCAAGAAAAGTTACCGATTTTACCCAAGGATTACTTGAACTGGAAAACGATGAATATAGCTTCTGTTTCCCCTTCGGGTAAATGGGTCAGTTATCAATTGCAGAATGAGGTTGGTGTTGATACTTTATTTGTACGCCATCTTGATAAGCCTATTACCTATACTTTTCCGTCTGTGCAAAATGGAATGTTCAGTGCATCTGATTATTTTGCTGTCTTGACCCCAATGGGATTAGAGTTGACCCATTTGGTAAGTGGCAAAGTGAAAACAATTCAGGATGTACAATCATATGCCTTTTCTAAAAAAGGAAATGAATTGGTAGTGCATAGCATAAAGGAAAGACAACTTCCAAGAATCGAAATACACTCGTTGCGAGACGGAACGCATCAAGTGATTGAAGGGGTTACTTCCTTTCAAATGAGTCCTGATTTGGAGCATTTTGTGTATGCACAACAACAGGGTAACCGACAACGCATTGGCTTGGTTTCTTTTGGAAAAAAGATAACGATCACAAATTATATAGCTAGTGAAACGGAGGGTATTTATGATCATTTTCAATGGTCAGAAAAAAGTACTGGAGTTGTTTTTCACCAAATGCAGAAATTGGAGACGACTGATGAAGCTGTTAGTGTTTGCTTGGTTGATCTTGCCAAAAAGAATTTTGTTACTTTTTCTAATGCAACATTTGCAAATTACCCATCTGGTGGAAAAATTTTGTCTCAACCTTTTGAATGCTTGTATCTTTCGGATGATTTAAGCAAGGTGTATTTTGCTTATGAACATAAAAAAAAGCAACCGGAACCACCTGCTTCTAACGTAGAAGTTTGGCAATGGAATTCACCTAGAGTTTATACTGAAAGTGTTCAAGTGAACGGAATTTTTGATAAGCGATGGCTTCTATGGGACAGAGCCAAAAATGCTATTGAGTTGTTAAATTCAGATGCTCTGCCTAAATTCTTTTTGGCAGGAAAAGGGCGGTTTCTTGTGTCCTATCATCCTTATGCTTATGAGCCACAGTTTGATTTTTTAGGTCCCGTAGATTATTATCTAACGGATCTACATACACAAAAGACTAAGTTGCTTTTGGCTAAACACTCTTCTAATTTTTTAGAAGTATTACCTTCACCAGGAGGAAAGTACATTTTATATTTCAAGGATAAGAATTGGTGGTATTACGACTTGGCGAAAGAGCTTCACTTGCCCATAACTAAGGATACGAAAGTAGCTTTTTATGATGAGTTGAATGACTTGGCAGGTGATGTTGATGCATATGGTGTGGTGGGATGGACAGCCGAAGACCGAACGGTTTTGTTATATGATCGTTATGATATATGGGAATTTGAACCAAAAACCGGACGTATGAGCCTTCTCACGGAGGGAAGGAATAAAAAAATTGTTTATCGACTACCTACTCATTTAAAGAGTAATGTAACCAAAAATTTTGATGGATATAATAATAATGAGATAGAAATTAATAATGGACTTTTTTTGATGGCTAATACTGATAATGGAGATAGTGGTTTTTGTTTTTGGGAGATGAACAAGCCCATGACACCCTTTTTAAAAGCTGCCAATACCAGTCAGTTTCATATAAATGAGGAGGATATGATTTACATAGAACAGCGTTTTGATTTGCCACCGCAATTGATGAAAAATAATCGACAGTTTAAGGAGAGCCTACTGGTTCAGAGTAATCCGGGTTATGGGAAGTATGATTGGGGAAGAGCTGTGGCGATTAACTATACCAATTCCAAAGGTCAGGCTTTAAAAGGATATTTGTGTTATCCGAGCCATTATGAAATGGGTAAACAATATCCCATGATTGTACATATTTATCAAAAACAATTCCGTGATATGCACATTTTCGAACCTCCCAGTCTTTATCCAACGGAAGGTTTTTTTGCCAGTAATTATACTACGCAGGGTTATTTTGTTTTCTTTCCGGACATTGTATTTGACTTAAAAGCAACTGGTTCTTCAGCGTTGGACTGCACCCTTTCTGGTGTGAATGCTGTTTTGAAAAAAGGGGAAGTTAACAGAAAAAAAATTGGGTTAGTTGGACATTCCTTTGGCGGTTATGAAGCCAATTATATCGCTACTCAAACCGATTTGTTTGCTGCTATCGTCTCAGGTGCTGGTGTGGTTGATTTGCCTGCTTTTTATTTGAATATGAATTGGCGAACAGGAAGACCCGATATGTGGCGGATGGAATTTCAACAATGGCGTATGGGCTGTTCGTTGTTTGAAGACCGAAATGCTTATGCCTTGAATTCACCATTGTCGCATGTCGAATCAATAAAAAGTCCCCTTTTATTGTGGTCGGGTAAGAATGATATGCAAGTAGATTGGCGGCAAAACGTTACGTTTTATTTGGCATTACGTCGATTAAAGAAGCAAGCTACATTGTTATTATATCCCGACGAATACCATTCTCTGGAAGAGCTGTCGAACCGATTGGATTTAAGGATTCGTTTGGAGCAGTGGTTCGCTCATTATTTAAAAGATGAATCACCAGCTGATTGGATTAAAGAAGGCATTTAAATATAAACAGGCAGTCAACTAATTGACTGCCTGTTTTTGTTAATAAGATGCTTTATGGTCTGAATAAAGCATTAACACAGGTATTACCAACTTTGTCATAGGCAATGTGACCAGATGGATAGCTCACGCGACACATCGGTCCTCCTGAATCTGAACATTGGACTTGCAATGCACAAGGTTGTCCTAAATTGTTAGTTGCCCAACCTATTTTTGGAGCTAGTTCTTCAGCAGATTGCATTGACATGGTGCCAAAAGCTCCTAAGATTCCTAATGCGAATACAAAAATGGGAATCATTTTTTTTAAAAATAAATTTTTCATGATATTAAAATTTAAAAATTAATGATCTACTCTTTTTCAGGTTTTCAATCGTTCCCCTGCTACTGGCCAGTATATTTTTAATGGGTTGTTTTCCCCATGGTTTTGAATTCATTGCTGAAAGTATATTTTACTAATTTATTGCCGACCAAAGCATATAAATTTGAATGGTTTACGGTAAAACTATGTAGTTTTTGACCGTTGTAAAGTGGAATGTAAAAGCTGAATAGGTATTGATTAGAAGCTAAGTTATACACATCAACAGTTGCATTATTTTGCCATGATTTTAGATGGTCAAATTGACCTCTTAAGGGGCTATTTATAAATAGTAAACTATTATAAGCAGCTACTTTATTATTTACAATGGTGGGTAAATTTTCTAATTTTTGCCCTTTTTCATTTCTTTTTATTTTGATGTTTGGTTGATAAAAGGTATCTATTGTTTTCCCTCGAACCATTTCTTTCAAATGATAGTCTGTCACTACATAACCATTTTTATAACGATACACATATCCTGTTTTTTTACTGATTGGGTCATGAAATAGGCTTCCTTCCGTTTCAAAAATTCCATCACTGTTTTTTTGCTTTTCTAACAAGTTTGAATTGGAGTGGAATACTAATGGGGTGTTTAGGTTAAAGGTTCCAATTATATTTTCTCCATTTTTTGCGTTATTGGTTCTAATGAGAAAGTTATGGTTAGTTAATGTCTCAATTTGAGTAAAAAAAGAGATGTTATGGTGTGTAGAAGTCACTTTCCACTCATTACATTTTCCTGTCATGATTAGAGGAATCGTACCGTCCATCCAATAGAAAAAAGGAGGATTTACTTGTATGGCTACTTTTTTGATGGGGATTTTTGTATCTTCTAGTTTAATGATACTTTCCTTTTTTGAGGATAAAGTGGTGTCAATTTGTAGAATGTGAGTTGGGGCAGTATAATTGGCTAGATAGATATTGTTTTTGTCAAATCCAGCAAAGTAGTAGGAGTTTACATTTAAATCTATTTCGCTTTCAAAATTCACCCATTTTGCGTGAAATATTCTAATGAACGGGTTTTCTTTTTGCAATTGGTAGGCAGCTATTTTGTAAAGCATAAATACGGAGGCTATACCTATAAAAGTTAATACGCTAACGATGCTAATGCTTTTTAGATTACATTTTTGTAAAAGGATGGCGACTAAACCCAAAACAACAAAAGCGATGTTGAAAATTAAATGTTCATTCCAGCTCATTTTTTCCAATACACCTCCACATGAACAAGGGATGTCCGGAATGAAATTTAGTATAATGTAAATGTAGGTTGAAAAAATAATCATCAATAAAAAGGCGACATAAAGAGCTAAATTTTTCCATTTTTTGGTTACTAATGCGATGGCTATTATCAACTCTATAAAAGGAATGAACCATACTATCCAATTGGTAAAGGGACTTATCACTATAGATTGGCTAATTTGTGTTTTGAAGTTTTCAAAGTCAATTATTTTACTTACAGCCGTATAAACCAAAAGTAAGATGTACAAGTAACGTACAAGCTCTAAAAATATAGTCCGTATTGTCTTAGAAATTCCCATCACTCAATAGTTTTAATTCTATGGAGTAAAATTCATAATTTAAAATTAAAAACACTTGTGATATCGGGAGGCTTACTTATCCAAAAGGGATTAAATACACTAAAAGCTAAATAGTTGTACTGCTCATTGAGTTTCGGCCAACTTCATTGGGAGAAATTCCAAACTGTTTTTTAAACGATTTGGAAAAATTCGGATAGTCAGTAAAACCATTAAGGGCAGATATGTTTTTTAACGGTATCGTAGTTTGTTGAATCATGAGATAGGCTCTTTTCAATCGCTCAGCAGTATAGAATTTATAGATGCTAGTTTTGAAAAAATGCCTGAAACCATCTTTTAGTTTATATTCATTAGTGCCAAAATGTCTTGATAAGTCTTTTAGGGATGGCAAAGGTTCATCCAAATGAGCAAGGATATAATCATAAACTTTTTGTGTCAAAAGAGCATCCGCTTTTCTTGAATTGGGTTGTTTTTCTTGTTCTTCTTCGTTTTTAGGGTCAATCATGTTTTGTGGATTCGAAACTACAAAACTCAAAATAATTTCATCCCTATTAAACAATTTGGTGATGGAACAATCAACGGAATAGATCAATTGTTCTTTAGTCAAAAACTGTAATGGAATCATGGTTTGATTCGAAAAATTATCATGAAAAGCTTCTTTTACAAAATTTAATTTGTGAAAGGATTCGTCGGTTAAGAATGTTTCAAGAGAATGATCAATTAGGTCGAGACTTTCATAACCTAGAACGCTCAAAAAAGCAGGATTAAAACTTTTAATATAGAACAAAGAATCCAACACTAAGTTAGTTTGTGTTATAAAACGGTAAGTGCTATGAGGGTTTACATATCCGGCATGAAAAATGGATTCTTTCATTTCTTCAGCAACCATGTTAACTAAAACAACCAAGGTCTCTAACTCATCATCATAAGAACTCAAAGGAATACGATTACTGAAATTCCCTCGTGCCATCTCAAACAGCATTTGATGCATGGCAACTAATCGCTCTTGATTGTGCTTTTGGTTCATAGGCTATAAGTGGTTATTTAAAAACAGAATAGCATCTTCTTTGTTGGTAAACAGTTGGGTAGGTACTGTAGGTTTGCTAATGTGTAAGTAAAAAGTACTAATGGTAATAGAAACTTTTTGGTGTACAATCAAACCTACTGCTTTGGTCAATAGTGACCCAGACTGGGCTAAGTAATCTCTACCTGATTTGTCAGTGTCGATGATGCCTCTTATGTCACAAAGAACTGGATAAGATTTTTCATTTTGAAATTGGATGCGGTCAGCCACAACCCGCTTGGCAACATTCAAGGTAAGAATGACGTCAGGTTTATATTCAAAAAAGAGAATGCCATTTTCAACCCAAAATAGGGCGTACTCATTCTCATAAAAATCATGAGCTGCAATCATGTTTCATGGAGTGTTGGTTAAAATTTAACAAAAATAGAAACAATTTTAATTATTCAAATTGTCAATTTGGGATAATTTGATGAAAATTACAGTATTGCTTGTCTATTTGGGAATATAATTTGTCAAATACGGAGCAATCAATAAAGTAATATAAATCATATCAAATTTTATAATGAAATTTAAAAACTCAATCTAAATAACTGCTAATAAAGCTATCTATTAACTAACCAAAACCAACAAAAAAATGGCGAAAATTAAACACAATAATTTCATCGATACAGTCGATGAAGTTTTATCAGGAGCAAAAAATGTAGGCGTTTTGCATCTCTATGCAGAAGATAAAAAACTAACAGGCAGAACGATCCAAATAAAAGGAAAAGAAATGTATCATTTTGGAACGACGGGCTACTTAGGTTTAGAGCAAGATGATAGAATCAAAGAAGCGGCCATTCAGGCAATAAGGGATTACGGCACACAATTTCCACTCTCTAAATCATACATTTCGCATCCGCTTTACAGCGAATTGGAAGCAAAAATCGAAGATATGTATGGCATTCCACCTATCATTACGAAAAACAGCACATTGGGGCATTTGGCAATTATTCCAACATTATTGAGAGATGAAGATGGTGTGATTATGGATCATCAAGTGCATTGGAGTGTACAGAATGCCTGTCAATTATTAAAACTAAGAGGTATTCCGGTGGAGATGATTAGACACAACAATTTAAACATGTTGGAAGAAAAAATAAAACAGCTTTCTTCTAAATGTGATAAGATTTGGTACATGGCTGATGGCGTATATTCAATGTTTGGAGATTATGCTCCTATTGCAGAACTAATTGAATTAACCAAAAAATATAGTCAGTTACACCTCTATTTTGATGATGTACACGGCATGAGTTGGATAGGCAAAAACGGGACAGGATTCGTTTTCGATAGTATTAAAGAACTACCAGAAAATATTGTGGTAGTTGGAACATTAAGCAAAACCTTTGGAGCAAGTGGTGCAACGTTGCTATGCAAAAACCAAAAACTTCGCGATAAGATTAAAAACTTTGGTGGTCCGTTAACCTTTTCCGCTCAATTAGAACCTGCTTCTGTCGGGGCGGCAATTGCATCGGCAAATATTCACTTATCTCCAGAAATTACAATCCGACAAAAAGAACTGGCTGCTAAGATTGAGTATTTCAATCAACTACTATCACAATGCAATCTACCCATCATTTCCAAAAACGATTCTCCGGTATTCTTTTTAGGAATGGGAACTCCAATATCATCTTACAATTTTGTCCATCGCTTGTTTAATGAGGGATTTTTTCTCAATCTAGGGATTTACCCAGCTGTACCCATCAAGAATACTGGAATTAGAATCACACTGTCAAGTCATAATCAAAAGCAAGATATTCACGAACTGGCAGAGGCAATGAAATACCATTACCCAAAAGCTTTAGAAGAAACAAACAATAGTGATGAAAAAGTTAGAAAGGCTTTTGGACTAAGTCTTGAAGATGCATTATCTATCGAAAATAAAATAGATGATGATATCATAATGGAAGAAAAAAGCACGATTGAGGATATTAACAAATCCGACTGGAATAACCTGATGGGTAAGAACAATATTTTCGATTGGAAAGGTTTGGTATATCTGGAAAAGGCATTTAAAAATAGCATAGACCAATATAATAATTGGGAATTCTTCTACTACACAATTAAAGATAAAAAGGGTAAAATACTGCTAATGACATTTGGTACGTATGGCATATGGAAAGATGATATGTTGGCCACAGAATCCGTTTCCAAACAGCTCGAAGAAATCAGAAAGACAAATCCATTTCATCTAACTTCCAAAGTAATAAGCTTGGGATGTCTTTTCACGGAAGGAAAACATTTTTATGTCAATCAAGAAGAAGAATTGGCAGAAAGAGCTGTGAAATTACTATTGGATAAATTGGAGGAAAAATACAATGATTTAAAGGCGGACATGCTGGTTCTAAGAGATTTTGAAGAGAAAAATACTTGGGATAAAGTCATTCAAGAACAAGGATATTTCAAAATTAACATGCCGGAATCCTGTGTATTTAAATCAGAAAAATGGCAGGGCTATGAGGAATTTTCAAAAATATTATCGCCTCGTTCCCGTAAGCATTTCAATAAGGAAATCATACCATTCGAAAAACACTATAAAGTAGAAATTAAAGACAGCTTGAACGATACAGAAATGGAAAACGCATATCAACTGTATATAAATGTGAAAAATAATAATTATGCAATCAATACATTCCAATACGCCAAATCCGTTTTTCAGAATATGAATGTTTTTCCAAATTGGGAATTCATTTTGTTATACTTAAACACAGAAGAGGATACTCCTTTAGTGGGTGTGATGTTTTGCTACAAAAATCAAAACCACACTTACGTACCGGAACTTATTGGTATGGATTATAGATGGGCAAAAGAATTCAATCTGTATCGTCAACTACTATTTCAAACCATAAAAAGAGCAAACGAACTAAACTTCCCTCAAATCGATTTTGGAGTTTCAGCTTCTTTCGAAAAAAGAAAAGTGGGAGCCAAAATAATCCCCAAAGTAGCCTATGTTCAGGCTCGCGACAATTATACCATGGAAGTAATGAATACAATTCAAAACGACTATAAGTCAATATCCTAATACGGTAAACTGATGTGCAACTAATTTTTATATGATGTTCAAAAAGACAATCGAAGCATTTAATTACAGCTGTAACGAAATTTTAGAATCAAACGACACTATGCTCAATAAGGCTAGTAAAGGCATCATATTGTGTAATCAAACCTTATCAAGTTTAAAAGAGATTGTGGACAAACGAGATTTTAATACCGTTCCAGAAGAAATTGATTTCTTTAAAAATAATAAACCGATTCCAATGAGTTTGTTGATTTTCTTTACTGAAGTAAGATCTTGCGAATTGAGAATGCCAAAAGCTGGAACAACCTATAAAGTACAATTTTTACAAAAAGAACTTCGGAAGATAAACAAGTTCTTTTATAAGAATGCCGACTTTGTACATTACATGGAACAAGGATATAGCTATTTAGACCATCAGTTCTTCACTCGAAATCACCGAAATAATTTTCCATTTACTCCTATGACAGATTATTATCAGTTTCCAGAATTTTCAACGTCTCAGGATATGCTTTGGGCAAAAGTAAAAGCCATGTATCGTTTTATTCATTACATCCGTCAGGCATTGAAACGATTAAAAGTAGATGATGCAGATATTTTTGAAGACAAAAAGCACAAGGTAATTGTTTGGACGGGACCAAAAACAGCATTAACCGAATTGATTTATGCCTTATTCTCCAACGGTGCAATCAATCATGGAGCAGCCGATATCAATTTGATTACCTCATCATTCGAAGATTTTTTCAACATCAAACTAGATAATATCTACAAAACATATTCCGAAATCAAGGCTCGTAAAAGTAGTAAAACCAAATTCTTGGAAGAACTCACACTCAATCTACAACAAAAAATGGCAAAAGAGGATATGGATTAATCTCGTAACTACGAAAGCACAAGGCAGTAAACACCTAATTTAATTGGAGTTTACTGCTTTTTTTATTTACAACACTCTAACAAAATGATAAAAAACATCATTTCTTTTCCAAAATAATAATCAAGTCATATAAAATCAAAAATAAGAAGCCAGCAACAACGGTGCTTGATTAAATTTTGATGTTAAATTTTATCGGTACTACGAAACGTATTGGGATAAAATGAAATAAAATAGAAGGTATTTTGTAATAGTAAAACAATTGATACTAATTAAAATCAAATCGTATGACACTAGAAATCCTAACAAAAGAAGACCTCTATCAATTCAAAAATGAACTTTTAGCTGACATCAAAAAAATTATAAAAGGAGATGATAACGCAACGTCAAAAAAATGGCTCAAATCAAAAGAAGTCATCAAGCTATTAAACATATCACCTGGAACACTCCAAAACCTCCGCATCAACGGAACCCTAACCTATACCAAAATCGGTGGCACACTCTACTATGACAATGCCGACATCGATAAACTACTTAACACCAACAAAACAAACGCAATACCTACTCTTTTCAAGTAAACACTATTTTGTCAACCTGAACTTGTTTCAGGTTCTCGTCTTAATACTTAATACTCAAATCTTAATACTTCCAAATGAATTACATAAAGCATTTAACCGGCTTCTTCGAAAAAGTAGTACTCGACAAAGCACTAAATCCAACCCATGTCAGCCTATATATGGCCTTATTCCAATTCTGGAACTGCAACCGCTTCAAAAATCCAATAAGCATTAATCGCGATGAGGTAATGCGAATAAGCAAAATCAGTTCCAAAGCAACCTATCACAAATGCCTGAAGAACTTGCACAGTTTGGGTTACATCAACTACGAGCCATCCTACAATCCATTTAAGGGAAGTCACGTCATTTTATTCAATTTTTCCGAAGATTTAAAACCAGCTCCAAAAAGTGAGAGAAAGCTAAAAAATGAACCACTTATCGAACCTGTTTCAGAACAAGCTCTAAACAAGTCTTGTACCAGTGATGAAACAAGTACTGAACAAGCAGTAGTACCTTCTATAAACTATATAAACAATACAAACAGTTCAAACGAAAAAAACGTTGCAAACTTGAACGAGCAAGCAAAAAATTTTGAAGAAATAAATAATTCTACTTTAAAAAATAAAACCGAAGAAGAGAAAGAAAAAAAGTTCCGCGAAAAAAAGAAAGAGTTTTTTGTCACTTCGAGCGTAGTCGAGAAGCCAACAATCGAAGAAGTCAAAACCTATTTCCAAGCCAACAACTTCCCAGAACTCGAAGCACAAAAATTCTTCAATTATTTCTCCAGTGTAGGTTGGCTAGTCGGAGGTAAAATCCCAATGATCGATTGGCAAGCGTCAGCCCAAAATTGGATAATAAACAGCGTCAATTTCAATCACAACACCGACACAACACCGACAAATCGACCAAAACACCTCAACACCATAACCGATAAAAACTATGCAGAACCTTTATAACACTACTGTCATACTGAACTTGTTTCAGTATCTCAAGCTCTGCGAACCTTGCGTAAACCTTTGTGGACTTTGCGGTTAAATAAAAAACCATGGAAAACGAAATAAAATCCCATTATAGCTATTCAGAAGTCATAATATGGCTAGAAAAAAAAGGCATTGAACTATACGGCAATCATTTCAAAATAATAGAAACCGATTACCCAATCGTTTACAAACTCATTGCCTATTTCCTGAAGGATGAACCAACATGTTTTCAATACGGAATAAATCTCGACAAGGGAATATTATTATCTGGACCAATAGGTTGCGGTAAAACATCATTAATGAACCTAATGAAATACCTAACAGCAACCGAACACAAATTCTACGTAAAACCCTGTCGAGACATCAGCTTTGAATTCATCCAAGATGGTTACCAAATCATTCACAAATACAGCATTGGAAAACTCTACCAATCCGAACCAAGAACCTATTGTTTCGACGATTTAGGAACAGAAAATAATTTAAAATACTTCGGCAACGAATGCAATGTAATGGCAGAAATTATATTAAGCCGATATGATCTATTCATCTCAAAAAAACTAAAAACCCATATAACCACAAACCTATCAGCCACAGAAATAGAAACCCACTACGGCAACCGAATTCGTTCTAGATTACGTGAGATGGTCAATTTAATTGCATTCGAAAAAACAGCACAAGACAAAAGATAAAATTCGTGTAAATCCGCGTTTCAACAAAAAGTAACAAAATGAAAACAATAACCAACTTCTGGAACTACTTCCAACAAAACAACTTCGTTTTTCTACTCCTAAACGAAATCCCAAAAGAAGAACTAAAAACACATTTCGACAAACTAATCGAGATACTACATCAATACAACAAAGATCTAGACCTCATCATCAAAAACAAAACAAACGGTGCAGAGATAATCATTACAGCAAACGGAAACCCCTATCTTTTCAAAGAAGTAGAATTACTAGTTCGTCATTCTCAAAATATAAAACGTTGGAAAATAACCGCTTTTCTCCAACCCGAAACCAACCTAACCAAATACGAAAACGGCACCGACAAACCATTAGAATTCTATGGCATCACTCTACGAATAAGTGAAATGTATTTCATACCATCAAAAAATCCAAACAAACCAACCGATTTAGGAATAAAAGTGTTGCTCAAAAATTACATCATCCATAAAGATAACCCAAGACTTCGCGAAGCAGTTTACGTTCATATCGAACATCTAATTGGTGAAAAATCCTTTGCAAATGACATATCGTTTATCGAAATAGACCAACTAGAAAAACATGACTTAGAAGATGATGCCGTACTTGAATTATACAATCTGAGAGTATTTATTGATGGATTTAAACTCAATGAGAGGTAATTATAAACCTTAAAGTATTTATTATTAATTTTATAAACTAAATTACAATTAATGCTAAATTCAAACAATCAGATATTCTCACCAGAACTTCTAAATAAATATCATTCAAAATTCAAACTTTCAAACACTTCTGATTTAAAAACAAAAAAAGAGGTTATAGAGCAATGGACTAAAGAACTTAATTCAGGAAAACTAGATAGTCTAAAAGAAGAGGAAGTTAAGTCTCGGTTTATAATAGATATTTTTGGTAAAGTATTAGGATATAAATTTAATCATTCAAGAAAATGGAATTTAAGAGAAGAATCAAAAACATTAAGTAATGGAAAAAAAGCTGATGGTACATTAGGCTATTTTAGTTTTGATAAAAATTTAGATGATGTTAGATCAGTTATTGAAATTAAAGACGCTAAAACGAATCTTGATGCTAAACAAAATAGAAAAGTAAGTAACACTCCTATTGAACAAGCATTTGACTATTGCATTGATATGGGTGACAAATGCAAATGGGTAATTGTTTCAAATTTTAAAGAAATAAGATTTTACAATAGTCAAGATAATTCTAAATACCAAAGCTACTATTTAGAAAATCTAAATCAAGATACTTATCTGAGAGAGTTTGTCCTGTTATTTCATAAAGACCGTTTAATTTCCTTAACTAATAAATCTCAAACAGATAAACTTTATGAAGTATCATTAAAGCCTCTGATTATTAAGGAAAAAAATAATCATATACTCGATGAAATGTATTTCTGCATTAAAAAGTTTGACGGATTTGGCTTTGTAGATCCAAACTATTTATCTACTATTTATCCATTTAATATTCTTAAAAAACAAGTATGGCATTATGACAATGGTGAATTATTTACAATAAATAAAGAAATATTTGGACTTATTAATGAAATTACGATTGAAGAAAAAAAAATCAATTTTAGTACTAAACTAACAGCCCAACTTTCAAGTTTAAAAATCGAAAATGCACAAGAAAAGGTTACTGAAGTATTGAAATTTTTAAGAAAATGTAATATCCATTATCTGACAGCTGTAGAAGATTATTTAAAAATTGGTGAAAACCGAAAGAACACTATTGGTCATAGTTACTTACATATATTTCCAACATCGGAAGAAGAAAGCAAAACAATAAACATAACCCTTAATACAGAAACTGAATGTGATTGTTTAAACTGTAATTACAATAATTTAGATTTTGGAAAATTATTAAATAAGCTCAAGGCTAATCAAGGTAATATTGACTTTTACGATTCAGAGTATGCTTATGGTAATTATTTAGTAGCTTCTAATGATTATAAAATCTCTTACAATATTTATAAATATCTTGAAAAAAATAAATACAAAGAAGAAAAGGGAATTGAATATTTCATCACAAAATTTAATACTAAATATTTGAATGGTTTAATAAGGGGCTATTATTCTGGAGATGACCGAGAAGAAATAATTGAGAACATTAATCACATCGATTTAGATGAAGTAATTTATAACGAGCTAGAGTATGAAATTGATGATGATGTAAAAAAATACCTTATCCAAATAAAAGAAAATAAGTTACTAAATCGAGTAAAAGAAGAAATAAGAAAATTAAACTCATCTATTGATAATTTAAAAAGTTTGTATGACAATAGAGGAAAACAATATTCGGGTCCAGATTTGGTAAATAACTTATATCAACAATATATTCTTTTGTATCTTCATGTAAATAGAAACTTTATAATTCAAAATGTTTTTACTGATTACAAAGAAATTACTTCAGAAATGTTTTCCGGGCTTATTCAAAGTTATAAAACTAAAGAGG
The DNA here is from genome assembly GCF_035292545.1 of Flavobacterium sp. GTDB lineage: Bacteria > Bacteroidota > Bacteroidia > Flavobacteriales > Flavobacteriaceae > Flavobacterium. The sequence continues at coordinate 38,259 of NZ_DATDPV010000020.1, forward strand.
TAGGTTTAAAATCATTCAATGCTTTTATAATTGTTGAAGCAATTTTAAACATAAACACTGATGAATTAAAAAGAATAGTAAAAGGAGTTAATTCTTTAAAAATTGAAGAAAATGAAATTAACGATTTAATTGAAATAGTCCTCAATTTTCTAAATTCTTTCTATGAAGATAGTTCTTTTGCCTTTGACCCTATTAAAAATGATTCATTATCAAAATCTTGTATAAGCTTCCCATTTGAAAACAAATTATGCAGAATTTTTAGTAATATTTTTACGTTTCTTAAAATAATAGACCTTACTAAAGAACATATATCTCAAATTGAAAAACCAATTGTATCTTTTTTGAAGTCACAAACAATTCTTAATCATTATACATTAGATTCATTTTGCGAGTTCCTAATTGAAAAAGGAAACTTATTTAAAGAAAAACATATAATCGAAATTTTAAATATTGCAATTGACAAGGATTGTCCAAGATATAATACTTACGAGAGATTAGTTAAAAGCACTTGTAAAACACTTGAAAAAAATCATCCTGACTATAAAATTTCAGATACTTATCTAATACAAAATGCTTTTTCAAATTGTAACACACTTTCTTCGAGTAGGTCAAAACTAAGATACTACATAGGGTTTTCTAAAATAGCCAATAGTGAATGTCAGCTATTAATTCAAAATATAATAGATAATCATTTAGACAAAGAATTTAATTATGATTTATATGAAGACTTGTTGAGGAGAGAAATTTATAATTACAATCACAAAGATTATTTTGATAAATACTTAGAGACGGTTTCAAAAATGGCAGGTGGTTCAGTCAAGTTTATCGAAGGTGATTATGAAGTTTTCAATTTTTCATTCATGAATTTTACAATGCTAATCCATAGATTAGAAATTAAGCTTAATCCAAATCAATCAAGTAAATTTAAAAACTTAATTGATTTTGAAAAGTGGCTATTAAATCCAGAAGACTTTGATTACAAACTTTTTAAAATATATTGGTTAAAACCAATATCACATAGTAATTTCTTCTTAACTAAAATTAAAAATAATAAGTATATAAAAACTCAATTGGAGAATGAGTTAAGAAAAGAATTTAATCAAGAACTATCAAATACCTATGTAAAATATTTTATATAATGGCGAAGAAAAATAGAACCAAAATTCCTCAAGTAAATAAAGTTAGAGCAATCCTTCAGAAAGAAATAAACTCCAAATGTCCTAATTGTGAAAATACAGATGTTGGACACTTTGAAATACATCATATTGACGAAAATCCAGAAAACAATCAAATTGAAAACCTAATTTTACTTTGCCCTATTTGTCATTCTAAAATCACTAAGAAAGACATTCAAATTGATGAAGTCAAAAAATGGAAGAATAATTTAGTGAATAGAAATTCAGATATTCAATTTATATCTGTAACAGTTGATAGTGAAAATTGCGGTTGGGAAGCAATTAAAGGAGCCATAAATGCTTTTGAAGCAGTTCGTTTTAAATCGCTATTTCCAATACTCAATTTTACATTTATAAATAATTCTGAGAAAACAATTCTCTTAACTAATATTGAAATAAAAAACCAAAGACTTCCCATTGGTTTATCAGGTCCAGTAATTGATATTCCGACAATTCTTAGACCAACAATCAAATACAAAATTAGATTACCTAAAGATGGAGAAACTATAAATACAGTTCTAAATGATGAAATCATAATCCCAAAAAATACAGCGTTCAAATTTCAAGTTGAAATATTTAATGACCACATGGAAAGCTTCATGCCTCCACATAATAAATATGCAATATATTTTAAATTCGGTTTCAATAATGATTTTTACATTGATGCTCCGATGATTTTGTTAAACTCCGATGTCTATTATGAAAGCTTACGCCATGTTGGTTTAAACTAAAATATAATTTTACCTTTGAAATCAAATTTATAAAATGCTCAATCCAAACGAAATAAAATCAATAGTAGCCTCTGGCGAAGGTTACAATGCCGAATTCAAAGTCAGTATTCCAAGTAATGTAAAAGGTATAACAGAAGAAGTGTGTGCCTTTGCAAATGCTTCCGGCGGGGTTGTTTTAATTGGGGTTGATGATGCAAATATTATCAAAGGGATAACGATTGATAATGCTAAACGTTCAGCAATACAGAACTCAATAAACGAAATATCTCCACCACTAAAATGTGATTTCACTATTGTTGAAGTAGATGGAAAAAATATTGCTGTAATAGAAGTTCCTTCGGGTCAAAATAAACCTTATGTTTTGTCAGGTGCAATTTATGTGCGTCAAGGTCCAAATTCTCAAAAACTTACAACCGTTGAAGAAATGAGAGACTTTTTCCAACAAGCAGATAAAATTTATTTTGATGATGCAACTTGTAAAGATGCCAATATAGACGAAGACATTGCAAAAGAAAACATCAAAACTTTTAGGTTTGAAGCAGGGTTGGTTAATGCAACTTCAGACGAACAACTATTTACCAATCTAAAACTAATCACAAATGATGGCCAATTAAAAAACGGAACCGTTTTGTTTTTTGGAAGTAATCCTGAAAAGTTTTTTGAAAAAGCCGTAATCCGTTGTGTAGTATTTGATGGTACAGACAAACGTTATATCGTTGATGATAAAGTAATGACTGGAACACTATACCAACAATATCAAAAAAGTATGGTTTGGTTAAAGTCAAAATTGGATGTAAGATATGATATTGAAGGAGAAGGAGGAAAACCAAGAAAAGAACTATGGGAAATTCCGGAAACAGCATTTAAAGAAATCATAATAAATTCATTGGCTCATCGCGATTATTATGATAAAGGAGCAAGAATAACTATCGAAGTATTTGATGATCGTGTAGAAATATCAAATCCAGGTGGTTTAGTAAGTGCAGTTCCAAGAAGTGAATTTGGTAAAAGAAGTGCAAGTAGAAACCCTTTAATTTTTGGTTTATTTGAAAGGATGCGATTAGTAGAACAAATCGGATCAGGTATTACTCGTATTAGAGATGTAATGAATGATGAGGGACTAACGCCTCCTGAATTCAATATTGATGGAATGTTTACAGTTATACTACGAAGACCTATCGAATTTGAAAAGTGGGTAGAAAGGTGGGTAGATAATCTCTCTGAAAACAGAATTAAAATTTTAAAAAATATTTATAAAAATCCAAAAATTTCAAAAAGAGAACTTGAAGCTATAATTGGCTTAAGTGGCTCTGCCATTGATAAAAATATAGATTTTTTGAAAGATATTAAACTTTTAGAACGTAAAGGAAATACCAAAAGCGGACATTGGATTATCAAATATAAATTACCTTAGGTGGGTAGATAAGGTGGGTAGATAAATCATTTACAAAAACTCATTATCTCATTCAGCTGCACAAAAATCGCTCCTAGTCCAAGTATTCCTAGCATCAATTCTTTGTTTGCTTCATTTCGCTAATTTCGTAAAACAATAAAGTAATTTTAAAATAAATAAAAATGAGTAGAATTTTAGGTCTTGATTTAGGTACAAATTCAATTGGTTGGGCAATTATTGATAATGAAACAAATAGCTTATTAAACTCTGGAATAAAGATTTTCAAAACTTCTCCAAAACAAAAAGTGATAAAAAAGAAGAACAATCAAAAGGCAATTATTTCATTAAATGCAATATCTATTACATCATTAATTTTAGTTATTTTAAATTTTGAAAATTGGCAGTTTTGGTTAAATGTTACACTAACTTCGGTTATCACTAAAATCACGTTATCAAATCAATAAATTTAACAATGGAATTTAGAAATCCTCACTACATAATTCCTCCTGGTTCTGCTAAGCAAATTTTATCTCATCCATTTTTAAAAAGAGGTGTTACAGAATTAGCCATTTTTCAAGAACATAGATATGCTTTTTTTTATTGGCTAAAATGGACTAGAGAAAACAATGATTGCAAACCACCTTGTTTAGTAAGTTTAGATTGGCATCAAGATTTGTGTTATCCGTGTGAAACAGAAAAGAAGTGGTTATCGGAACTTGATCAATCTAATGATGGTGAAGTGGCTTTATTTAGTTGGGCTAAATTAGCAGGGAATAATGATGGTCACATTTTATCTGCTGCATATCTGAATATTATTGGAAATATTTATGTTCACTGCCGACAGGGTACTTTTGAAAGTAATTGGGAAGATGAAGAACTTATTGATATAAATGGTAACAAACATCAGATTAAGAAGTTTAAAACACATAAAGAGTTAGAAGATTGTTTGTTAGCTTCTGATGAAACCAAAGTATATTTTGATATAGATTTAGACTTTTTTACCTTGAATAATCCTTACAATGGAAAAGGTAAAAAATTTACTTATATGAAAAAAGAAGAAATGAAAAATATACTTTCAATAAATAACCCTTTAACAGGATGGATATTTGAAAGATTATCGGGATTTACAATAGCAACTGAGCCAAAACATTGTGGAGGTCTTTTAAAGTCTAATAAACTTTTAGATATTGTAAACAGAATATATTTCAAGCCAAGTATCTTTTCAGAAAATTGCGATTGGAAACACAAAAGTGAAAAATAAAAGAGAAAGTTTTGTTTTCAGTTGCCACTCTTTCCCAACGCTCCAAAAGTTTTTGTATGCCAGTGGTTTATCATTCCAGTAGATAAATAGTGCAAGGCAACAAAAACTTTTCCCAAAGCTTAGTTACATAATGTGGCATTATAGGGCAATAATGAAAATAGTGCTCCAAAACAAGATGGTGCATTGCCCTATAATAACATTATGTAAAAAAGCCGCTCACCCAACGCTCAAGTGCCCCGCTCCAGCCACACATTTTTGGCAGCTTTCCTCGCACCACCCAGCTACCAAAAACACGTGGCTTCGCGGGTCACCCTTCGGGTTTTCATAAGAACGTTTCTGCTTAAAAAGGGAATCATCACTTCGTAGGAAATTCATCAATTGTTTTTATCAGCTGTGTATTTAAAGCGGTAGTGTTTGCATTATCTTTTGAAGGTGCTTCCCATCTCCGAAACAACTGAACACTAAAATCTGAATACTGAACACTTTCAAGCACCCTCAAAAGATAAAATTGCCCAGCAAGAGTGTGTTTTTTTGATTTGTCAGAATATGGAGTAGTAATTGCTTTCCGGTTGCTGATGCTTTTAGAATTTCTAAGAAAATTATTCAAACTTCAAGCCTTTCTATTTAAAGAAAAGTGAAGCACCAGCACCCAAAAAAGCAATCAGAAAGTAAGTGCAAACAAATCAAAAAACCACACACTTGCTTTCGCTACTGCCAACTCACTCGGTAGTATTTGCATTGTTTTTTTGAGGTGCTTCCCATCTCCAAAACAACTGAACACTAATTTCTGCATACTGAGCACTTCCAGGCACCACAAAAAATCAAACAGTGCAGCAAGAGTTTCAAATTTCGGTTCTGGACAAAAGCGTTTATAATTAATTTTTAGTTTTTTGTCCAGCCCCAAAATTTGAAACCCTTGCAAGACGACCCGTCTCCGAAACAAAAAGAACCGACTTCCAAAGGAAAATCCTGCTCCGAAAGCAAAAAAATAAAATAAAAAAAAGAGAGCAAAGGTAAGTTCCGGGTTTACAAAAAAGCAAGTTCAAGCCCTGCGGGTTTTTTAAAAAATCTCCACCACCCATATGTCTTCAAAACAACTTTTCTACAAAGCAACAAATTCCGACTTCCAAAGGACGATTCAGGGTGGTAGTATTTTTTAAAAAAAACTTGCTTTTTTGAAACCCTCCACTTGACGAGAGTGCTTTCTTTTTTTTCTTTTTTTCTTTTGAAAAATTTTAATGAAAAAGTGTGTCCAGTCGATAAATCCTTAAAAGCCACGATATGATAAATTTTAAAATGAAGCACCACCAAAACGGAGTAAAATACGCAAATCCTCATTTCTTCATCCTAAACAAAGGGTTAAACACAGGCAAACCTTTAGATGAACCCTGCCCGAATTGCTTTGTAATCATTTTCCAATGTTCAGAAGATTGCGAAAACATAGAATCTATCTGCAAAAGCTTATGGAGAGTAAAATTTTGGCATCAATTTCTAATCGGTTCCGTAATTCCATACATCCGAATCAATGACTTTGCTAAAAACCTAAACCTTAAAGCAAATGAAATGATGACTGATTTTGAACAACACAAAAAAAATATAGCAGTTCTTAAAACTTTAGAACAAAAGGAACAGCAGTTTCACGAAAATATCAGTTTAATGAATGATTTAAGAAGAGTCATTTTATATCGCTATTGCAAAAAATAATCGTATTTAATCTTTAAAATCAATCCTATGAGCATTTTTTTATTATTTCAAACCGACAGTTGGAAATCAAAAGCATCAAGAGTATTATTTGGTGCATTTGATAGTAGAACAAAAGCCTTAGATTATGCAAAATACAACGATTTGTATTGGTATAATTCCGAAGTAGTAATTGTTGAGGTTGTAATCAATCAATTTGGTGAAGTCTAAAAATTAAAAAAGCCCATTCCTTTCGGTTTGGGCTTTCATTTTGTTTAACTCTAAGGTCACCACAACGAGAGTTAAACTTATTTTTTGTGCTTCTTGCAAAGGTATTTAAGCAACACCGAAATTGAAAAACTCACTACAGCTCCAACAGTCGCTAAAATAACTGTTTTAATTAAATCCTCGGAGTTCAAATTCGGTACTATACTCAAAAAAGTACCTCCGGCTGTTCCAACCAAAGTTGAATTACTGTGGCTGTTCATTCTTCTCAACAGTCAACTGACTTACAGCTGAGATAACTCCACCAGCAACTGCAACATAACCACCAACGGTAGTCACAATTACTGGCAAAGAAATTGGTGCAGTTAAAACAGCAGTACCAACAGTAGCCAATACCAATCCAATAGTTCGAAGCACTTTAAAAAACTTTGGTGTGGGAGCACTAGCTCTCTCTACAATTTTATTCATAATCGTAATTTCTAGGATTGAACAATTAATTCGACACTTTCTTTGTTATCCAAAGCTTGATAAACAATCCTTTTGAGCTTTTCAAAAGCTATACGAGACATTAAACCAAGTCCTGGACCAGAAAGTTTTGTAACAGGAGCAATACAGCCTTGCAATTCCTTTTGAGCATTGTTAGCAGGATGAAAAAGAATAAATTTTCTATTTGGAACATCCTTCACTTCCAAATGCCATTTGTATTTGGCACTGTATCGCTTTCTAATAAAATATTTCCCCTCAGGAATGCAGGAAACCTTCGTTTCGTTCATCTTCCACGGTAATTCAATTGTATTGCAAATCAATTTACCTTCGCATTCGAGTTTACCATTTGTTCCATCAGGGAAATAAGTTCTTGACAGTAGTAAAACCATCTTCTACAAGCCACTAACTTGAACCAAGGAAAGTGGATTAAACGCACCATTTTTCAACGGATACATTTGTCCATTAATTTCCTGATAGAACTCTAAACCAAGAGCCAAAAACAAGGGCTTAGTACTGTTAGGCGTTACAGTATTCACTTGGTTAATAGCTACCGTTGGAACTGCATTCCAAGGCAAAATAGCAGTTTCAGAATTCTCTACCACAAACGTTTCAGCTTCAAAATCAACTTCTGCTCCCGCAGAAATGACTTTAAAATGTGTGGTTCCGGATGGTGCAGCAATCATGTTTGCTGGAACAAAAGGTGCCAATGTAACAGATATTTCTCCCGTCACACGATCAATTGCACCAACAAATGGAGCATACAAACTGGTACCAAGTTTTCCACGAATGTTAAACTCAAAACCGGCAAGTAATTCTGCCTCACCGTCAATCACATTTCTCAGACCTCTTTCGCTTACCAAATCAGCCTGAATAACTTTTACCATTCGTTGAGTTAATCGGCTCACCATTCTACTATCAGCAGAATTCAAAAGCAAAGCTCTCAAAGAAGTTCTCAAAATCTTTCCGGCTTTCCCAGCACGCCCAAACTCAGCCCCATTTTCACGCGTTCTCTGAAACGCTGGATCACTCGCAATTCTACTAGCGTCAATTCCACCTTTTTCTCTCGCTAAATGACCATCTTGAGTTTTGTAAAAGGTAATATCTCCGATAGTACCTTTCAATTTAATTATGCCTTTCTGTCTAGCCATAACTTCAAAATTTAATTCAACATTTGGTTTGCTTTCACAAACCTCTCACGACTCCATCATTCTCAATTTTGTTGCAACAGTTTCAAATGATCATAACAAAGATTACATCACATTTCACCAAAGAAAAAATCGCTAGTGTACCAAATGTCCAAAATCGACACAAGTGTCCTAAATGAGCATAAAAAACCAATCTATCAGTTTAAAAAATTATAATTAAATTGCAAAAGATTTTCTGCAAGTCAGAAGGTAGTCAAAGCCTAATCAAAGGCATAGATAAAGTATGAAAGCGATAACGAAAAGAATATGTATCTATCCAAAAGACATTGAACGAATCACAGGCAAGAGTTACAGACAAAGCACCAGAATATTAAAAGCAATCAAGAAAAGTAACAACAAACTTGATAATGAATTAGTAACAATTGAAGAGTTCTGTCAATACACAGGTTTGAAAATTGAACAAGTAGAACCGCTCATTTTTGGGTAGTATTTTAAAATGATAAACTAGAATAATTATTCTTAAAAAACTCTCGAATTTAATTACAACTAGTTCATTTTTTGGTTTAGATTAATTTGCTAAATACCTCATTATTTATTAACTTTACACTATTAAGATTTAGGAATAATTGCATCCCAAAAAAGGAGCATTATCGACACCAAGTAGTTTTTAAAGTTTATATTTTATTATATATCAAGGGATTGGAGATAAGGTTTTGAACCCTCATCGCCCACAAAAAACTCCTCAAGAAATTGAGGAGTTTTTTTATATAAAATACTTTTATTGACTCTGGATATTATATTATAAGAGCTCCAATGTTCTCTCCAAAGCCATGCCTCGAGATCCTTTTATAAGAATCATTTTATTTTCAAATTTACTTTCTTTCAAAACATTGGAAAAATCTTCAAAAGTTTCATAAAAATGAAAGTTGCCTTTCTCTATTTTATTATGATAAAAATCCTTTCCTATAAAATAGCAAGTTGTTTTTTCCTCTTTTGAAAGTAAATCCACAATACTTTTATGTTCCGCTAAACTTTCCGTTCCCAACTCAAACATATCGCCTAGAATGGCAATTTTATTTGATTTATCCAACTGAATAAAATTTTCAATCGCTACGGCCATACTGCTTGGATTGGCATTATAGGCATCCAGAATAATTTCATTAGTATTTTTATGCAATAATTGCGATCTGTTATTCTCCGGAACAAAACCTTCTATTGCTATTTTAATATCGCTATCAGCTACTTTAAAGTATTTTCCGATCGTCATAGCAGCATTAATATTATTGGCGTTATACAAACCGATAAGACGCGACACAATATGATTATCAGAAAAAGTAATTTCAACAAACGGATTCGCTTTTACGGAAGTGATATTCACATTGGCATTAGGTTTATTAATTCCAAAAGAATAGGTTTTCATGTTTTTGGTTTTCTCTACCTGAATTGGATCTTCAAGATTAACAAAAACGGTTTTATCATTTTTAGAAAGATAATCATACATCTCGCTTTTCGCTTTGATAACACCCTCTACTCCACCAAAACCTTCGAGATGGGCTTTGCCAAAATTAGTAACATATCCGAAATCCGGCTGCGCTATATCGCAAAGGAATTCAATTTCCTTTTGATGGTTGGCTCCCATTTCTACTATTCCAATTTCGGTCTTAGCATCAAAAGAAAGCAAGGTTAAGGGAACGCCGATATGATTGTTTAAATTACCTACAGTAGCTTTGGTATTGTATTTTTTGGATAGCACAACATGAATTAATTCTTTGGTCGTTGTTTTCCCGTTACTTCCTGTAAGAGCGATGATAGGAAGCTTCAAATAATTACGATGAAATTTCGCTAGTTCCTGCAAAGCGATTAAACTATCCTTTACAAGAATGGTTCGCTCATCAATAAAGAATTCATCATTATCAATAATGACATAGGAAGCGCCTTTTTCTAAAGCTTCTTTCGCAAAAGTATTTGCATCGAATCTTTCGCCTTTAATGGCCACAAAAAATGATTTTGATTCAATTTTTCTGGTATCAATTGAAACCGAGTTGCATTTTAAAAACAGATTATGAATGTTTTGGATATTCATATATAGATAATATTAAATTTTAGAAATATGTTATACGCCATGATGAGCCATCTTTATTGTTGGTTGCAATCTTCTTATCATGGCTATTTCATATAAAACAATTTTAAAATATAAAAGCCCTAATTAAAGGGCTTTTATATTTTAAAATATCAATTAGAAATTAATTTCTAGGTCTTTTCTTTTTGTCGGCTTTTGGACCTACTCTAGACATTGCACATCTAAACCCAATATAGTCAGTTGCCATGTCTTGAGGGAAGTATCTTCTTTGTGCAGGATCTAACCAATAAGCTCTGTCTCTCCAAGAACCACCTTTATAAACTCTTACATTATCATTTACAAGTGTTGTTCTTTTGCTTGACTTGTCATATTTTCTTGACATGTTACCTAAACTATCGGTTGTAACATTATGCTTTGGAGAATCGTACATTCTTTGTGCATCAGTTAATTTATCACTTCCTTCATCAGAAGATCCAAAATCAAAATATCTTGTAGATTGTTTATCACCATCTCTGTAATTTCTGTTATCTGCAGTAGAGAAATTTTGTCTTAAATACGTTTCTTTTTCATCTACAGGAACTTGAACAATTTGTCCAGGTGCATTTCTAGCTACAATTCTACCGTTTGACAATGTATCATAAGCAATGTTTTCAGCTGTAACTAATTCAACTTTCCCATCATCACCAATTTTGTTTTTGGTATAAACGTTACCTCTGTAGTAGTTAAAGTCACTTGCTTCATCATCTACAATAGGTCTGTATACATCGGCAACCCATTCTGCAACGTTACCAGCCATATCATACAATCCGAAATCATTTGGAGGATACGATTTTACAACGTTTGTAATATCAGCTCCGTCATCAGACCAACCTGCAATTCCACCGTAATCACCTTTTCCTTGTTTAAAGTTGGCCAATTGGTCTCCTTTAACTTGTCTTTTTCCAGAACGTGTATAGCTTCCAGACCAAGGGTATTTCTTTTGTCCTTTATAGATATTGTATTCTCTTTGCCCTACATCCGCTGCTGCTGCATATTCCCATTCCGCTTCAGTTGGAAGTCTGTATTCAGGAAGAATAAGTCCAGAAGATCTTTGTGCGTAAACATTTTTAGGCTCTTTTGTTGTAGCAGCTTGTCCTTTGGCGCCAGCAACTTTTTGTGGTTTAGACAAAGAACCTCTACGTCCTTTTAAAACTATTTCTTCATCTCCTCCAAAACTTTTGCTAGGAGCATTCAAATAAGTTTCCGTACTGAAAGTTTTTTCTGCTGTTACATCTACAATTTTAGCATCTTTTTTCAAATAACCTTCTTTTTCAAGAGTGTTTTCGTTAACACGATCGGTTCTCCATTTACTGAATTCAACTGCTTGAATCCAATTCACTCCCACTACAGGATAACTTGCATAGGCAGGATGTCTCAAATAGTTATTAGTCATAGTTTCATTATAACCCAATCTATTTCTCCACACCAAAGTATCAGGTGAAGCGCCTTCATAAATGTTTTTGTAATTTTCTTCTTCTGGCGGGAAAACAGTTTTCAACCAGTCTAAATATTCCATGTACATAAGGTTAGTAACCTCAGTCTCGTCCATATAGAACGATTGAACGTGTTGTTGTGATGGCGTATTGTTCCAATCATGCATAACATCATCCTGAACTTTACCCATTGTAAACGTCCCTCCTTCTACCATAACTAATCCAGGAGCAGTAGCCTGCTTCTTGAACTTATTATTATATTGGAAACCTCCTTTTTTATCATTGATTTTCCAACCCGTAGCCGTCGACGCGTTTTTTGAGCTTGACTTTTTACCACAACTAGTAAATCCAAATATTATTACTAACGATAGTAATAATTTAATAGCCATAATTTTGTTTACTTTCATACTTTTGGTAGGTAATAAATTTCGAGGCGAATATAATAATTAACTATTAAATAGCAACCTCTTTTTTTTAAAATATAATAAATTAATATCAACTTTGATATTAACGCTTATTTAGAACGCAAAAATAATGTAATTATTACATACAATTGCATTAAATAATTTATTTTTACTCCTAGTAATATTTCCACTGAAACGCCGTTAATTATTATTAATGAGAAAAACACTAGCTTCTTTATTCACTTTATTATCCTTTGCTTGTTTTGCACAACAAAAAGGCGACGTGATTCTTGAATGGATTGAACAGACCGAAATTTCTTATGGGACTTATAAAATGAATGTTCCCCAATTTAAATCCGATAGTTTTTATTTTGATTCCTATAAAAAAGAACTCTTTTTTAATTTAAATCTTCCTCAATCAACCACTATTGACGAGAGTTCGTTGCAAATCACCAATACGGTTTACGAACCTATTTTAGCCTCTCAACTTGGCGATTTGTCAGTTGCCGCTATTCCAAATGAAATCAATGCAACAATCAGAAATGTTAATGCAAGAGATAAAAAATTTGCTTTCCTATCTTTATCACCTATAATTAAAGACGGAAACGGTTTTAAAAAATTGAAATCTTTCAACTATTCCTTTAGCTCTGGTTCCTCTAGAACCGTACAATCAGCAAATAACACAAGTGCTATTACAAATTCCGTTTTAGCAACTGGCGATTGGTATCGTTTTTATGTTGAAAAATCTGGTGTTTATAAAATCTCCAAAGGTTTTTTGAGCCAATTAGGACTGAATACAAATGGTGATCCGCGTAAAATCAAAATTTACGGCAATGGCGGAAGGATGCTGCCTTTATTAAACAGCACTATTTATCCTTTAGATTTAGCCGAAAATGCCATTCAGATTATAGGAGAAAATGATGGTGTATTCAATGATGCAGATTATATTCTTTTTTATGCTGAAGGTGTCGATAATTGGAATGAGGATAGTCGAACGCATAATAACTTATACGCTTCAAAGTCTTATTATTATGTAACCCTTCAAGGCGGTGACGGAAAAAGAATGTCAGAAATGCAACAACCTACCGGAACTACAACATTACCCATTTCAACTTTTGATGATTACTTATATCATGAGTTAGATTTGGTTAACATCGTTCGAACGGGAAGGACATGGTACGGCGAACAATTTAATATTGATAATGAACAAGAATTCGAGTTTAAATTTCCAAATATCAATGCTATTTCTCCTATTGAAATAAACGTTCACGCTGCAACTGCAGCATTTACCGCTACCACGTTTAAAATAGAAGCGAATAATTCAGACTTAGGTAGTTTTTCTTTTGATGCTTTAGTAGCTAATGGCGGAAATGAGGCTTTCGAGTGCAATCAAGGGCTTGGGAATTGTAATTCTCAATATGTTTTTCAAAAAAACTTTCCAGCCACAGAAAACACAACTGTTAAAATAACCTATGACAATAACGGTGTTCCAGGCTCTAAAGGATTTTTGGATTATATTATCCTTAAAGCAAAAAGCAATCTTAAAGGTTATGGAAAACAATTTAGATTTCAATACAACCAAGCCAGCACATTAATAGGTATAGGTGAGTATCAATTTGCCAATGCCTCCGGAATAAATCAGATTTGGGATATTACGGATATTTATAATACCGCGAAAGTTGAAAACTCCAATCAAAGTTCATTTTCATTCAAAGCAAATTTAGGAGAAGTTCGAAAATATATTGCTGTTGATGCTTTGGACTATTATACTCCTTTAAAGGAATCCCAATCAAAAGTAGTTAATCAGGATTTGAAAGGTACTGTTTTTAAAAATGTCCAAGGTCAATTTCAGGATATTGATTACCTTATTGTCGTTCCGGCTTTTTTAAACACCCAAGCCGAAAAATTAGCTGTTTTTCACCGTAATTATTCTCAACTGAATGTAAAAGTTGTTAATTTGGAAACGATATATCAAGAATTTTCTTCTGGAAAACAGGACATTGCTGCCATTAGAAACTTTGTGAAATACATCTATGAAAACGCATCTATACCCGAAAAAAAAATTAAATATCTAAATCTTTTTGGCGATGCTTCTTTTGATTTCCAAGATCGTATCCCAAACAATACCAACATCGTACCTATTTATCATTCATTAAATAGTAATACAGCAGGAGAATCTTCATTTGCAACTGATGATTTTTTTGGTTTAATGGATTCCAACCAAGGAAATATCATTTCGTATGCCGAGGGGATAGATGTTACTGTCGGAAGAATGATTGTCAGTTCAAATCAGCAAGCCGAAGAAATGGTCAACAAAGTCATTGAATATCATGATTTAAAATCCTATGGGAATTGGCGAAATAATTGTGTGTTTATTTCTGATGATTCAGATTCAGGACATGAAGATGGCGATTTGCAATTTAGACAAAATCAATTAGCGGATAAAGTTTCTCTGGAAAAACCATTTATCAATGTTAAAAAAATAATTTTGGATTCCTATGTTCAGGAAACCTCCTCTGGCGGAAGTAGATATCCAAAAGCTCGGGAAGAAATATTTAATGCATTCGAGAAAGGAGCCCTAGTTTTTAATTATTTAGGCCATGGTGGTGAAGATGGATTGTCCGGAGAGCGAATTTGGGAAAAATCGGATGGACAAAATCTGAGTAATCGCTACAAATACCCTTTGTTCATTACTATTACGTGTGATTTTTCACGTTTTGACAATCCATTCCGGCCAACTGCGGGAGAATACACCTATTGGAATCCTAAAGGAGGAGCGATTTCTATGTTGACGACTATCCGTTCCATCGGAAAAAGTTCAGCAGAAAATTTTAATGACAAATTATCTGAATATCTTTTTTCTTATGGTTCAAACGAGTATCCCTCAATAGCTGAAGCACTGCGATTAGCTAAAAACAGCACTCCAAACTCTTCTTCAAATGTTGTTTTTTATCTTGGAGATCCTGCAGTAATGCTCGCGATTCCTAAACCAAAAATACGTTTGACAAAAGTAAATGACGCTCCGGTTACTGGTCCAATCGATGATTTCCAATCTTTGGCTTTTGTAAAACTTACGGGAGAAATAACAGATGAATTCAATACCCCTCTTGCCAGTTATAACGGAGAGCTTTCAGTAAATATTTTCGACAAAAACATTAGCAAGTCTACCCTTAATAATGATGGAACCAGCCCTTCCATGAATTTTAATGTGCTAGGAGAAACTATCTTTAGAGGAAATGCCTCTGTCACAAACGGCCAGTTTGAGTTTGGATTTGTGGTCCCTAGAGATATTAAAATTCCTTTAGGAAATGGCCGAATAAGTTTTTATGCCAAAAGAGATCAGATTCTGTTAGACAAAACGGGGTACGATACCACCATAAAAATCGGCGGAATCAATCCAACTGCCGTTGCAGATAATATTGGTCCACGAGTTAAATTATTTATGAATGACCAAACTTTCATATCTGGTGGAATTACAAATGAATCCCCAATATTTCTTGCTTTTCTTGAAGATGAAAACGGAATTAATACGGCAAGCGGAATTGGTCATGATATCGTAGCCATTTTGGACGGAAATGAAAGCAATCCGTATATTCTGAATGATTATTATGAAACAGAATTAGACAATTATAAAAAAGGAAAATTACAATTTCCCCTTAGAAATTTAGCCGTAGGATTACACACCATAACTTTCAAAGCCTGGGATGTTTACAACAATCCAATTACTGCCGAAATACAATTTATTGTTGTTGGTGATGAAACCGTTACGCTGACCAATGTTTTGAATTACCCCAATCCATTTGTAAGTTATACTCAATTTTGGTTTACCCACAACCGCCCATTTGAACCGCTCGAAGTACAAGTACAAGTGATGACCATTACAGGGAAAATAGTATGGTCAAAAAATCAAATTGTAACTACAGATGGCTTTCTTTCGAGAGAAATAACCTGGGACGGAAGAGATGATTTTGGGGATAAAATCGGGAAAGGCGTATATGTTTATAAGCTGACTGTCAAATCGAACTTAACCAATAAAAAGTCAGAAAAATTTGAAAAACTTGTAATACTTTAATAAAATACTATATTTGTTTAATCAATTTTGAAAATTAAAATGAAAAGAATATCCTTATTAATCATTTGTTTGTTAACTATTCAGTTATCAAAAGCGCAGGAAGATAGAGTAATCACTACTGGTGTACCTTTCTTATTAGTTGCTGCTGACGCAAGAGCTGCCGGTATGGCCGACCAAGGTGTTGCAACATCTGCTGATGCCTTCTCACAACAATGGAACCCTGCAAAATATGCTTTTTCATTAGATAAACAAGGATTTTCTATCAGTTACACGCCCTATCTTACCGCATTGGTAAACGATATTTCATTAGGGCAAATTACGTACTTTAACAGGATCAACGAAAGAAGTGCTTTTGCTGGTAGCATAAGATATTTTAGTTTAGGCGAAATTGAATTAAGACAACAAATCGATGATGTTCCACAGGTTGTAAAACCAAACGAATTTGCTTTAGACGGATCTTATTCGCTAAAATTAAGCGACCGTTTCTCCATGGCTGTTGCAGGACGATTTATCAGTTCCAATTTAAAAATTCAAAGTGCCGATAATGACACAAGAGCAGCTAATTCATTTGCTTTTGACGTAGCGGGTTTCTATCAATCAGAAGAAGTTGCCTTTAGTGACTTTAATGGCAAATGGAGAATGGGTTTCAATTTTCAGAATCTAGGTCCAAAAATCAGTTATGATTCCGAAGTCTCTTCAGAAGTTAATGCCAACTTTCTTCCTGCCCAAATGAAATTAGGAGGTGGTTTTGATTTTGTATTTGACGAGTACAATAAAGTAGCCGTAAATCTTGAAATAAATAAATTATTGGTTCCAACACCACAAGATCCAGATTTGAATGGAGACGGAGATGTTACCTCAGAAGAGAGAGCAGAAAACAATGCCAATTACCGTAAAATAAGTTGGGTTTCCGGAATTTTCAAATCCTTTGGCGATGCCCCTGATGGGTTTAGTGAAGAATTAAAAGAATTTACTTATTCCGTAGGAGCAGAATATTTATACCAGGATTCATTCGCCATGCGTTTGGGTTATTTTCATGAAAGCCCTGAAAAAGGAGCCAGACAATTTTTCTCTTTAGGTGCCGGATTTAAATATAACGTTGTAAAAGTTGATGTATCTTATTTATTCTCCGCTTCAAAAGTACAAAATCCATTAGAAAACACACTTCGTTTTTCACTTACCTTCAATTTTGGAGATAAGTATGAAGAATACTAGTATCAATTAAATTATAAATAAACAATCCAAATTTCTACAAATTGAAATTTGGATTTTTTTTCCCTAAATAATAATGAAAGAAATAAGTATTACCACAAAATTTACGACTTTTGATTCCATAAACGATTTAGCTGATGATGTAAAATCGCTAATGCTAGAAGCTATAGAAATTAGAAAAAAAGCCTACGCACCGTATTCTAAATTCAGAGTTGGCGTTGCGATACTTTTAGACAACGGAAAAATAGTTTTAGGCTCAAATCAGGAAAATGCAGCTTACCCCTCAGGTCTTTGCGCCGAAAGAGTGGCAATTTTTCAAGCTGGAGCGGTTTATCCGGAGGCGAAAATCATACGTATGGCCATTACTGCAGCTTCGGACACGAATACTACGGCTGCTCCTATTCCGCCTTGCGGAGCCTGCAGACAATCTATAGCTGAGTACGAATTCAAACAAGAAACGCCAATCGAAATATATTTTATGGGAGAAATTGGAGCTGTGTACAAATCAGACTCTCTGAAAAATTTACTTCCTTTTATGTTTGATAAAAACTTCTTATAAAAAGACTAAATATCATACATTAAATTTTACTCCTTAATCGGAATGTGCTATTTTTGCAGTTCGCAAATTTGTGTGAGCAATCTATTTTTTAAATAGTAAGCATTTGATAGACACAAAAACACTTTAGCAAGAAAAACAGATGAAAGAAATTACAAAAGAAGTTTATTTAAAGTGGTATGAAGACATGCTGCTTTGGAGAAAGTTTGAAGACAAACTAGCGGCACTTTATATTCAACAAAAAGTAAGAGGATTTCTACACTTATATAATGGTCAGGAAGCAGTATTAGCGGGTGCTTTGCATGCAATGGATTTGACCAAAGATAAAATGATTACTGCTTATAGAAATCACGTACAACCAATTGGAATGGGCGTGGATCCTAAAGCCGTAATGGCCGAACTTTTAGGTAAAGTAACCGGGACATCAAAAGGAATGGGTGGTTCCATGCATATTTTCTCTAAAGAAAAAGGATTTTTTGGTGGTCACGGAATCGTTGGGGCGCAAATCCCAGTTGGAGCCGGAATTGCATTTGCTGATAAATATTTTGAAACGGGCGGGGTAACTTTAACCTATTTTGGTGATGGTGCAGCGCGTCAGGGTTCTTTGCACGAAGCTTTCAATATGGCTATGTTATGGAAACTTCCCGTTGTATTTATTGTAGAAAACAATGGATATGCCATGGGAACTTCTGTAGAAAGAACGGCAAATCACACCGATATCTGGAAATTAGGTTTAGGCTACGAAATGCCTTGCGGACCAGTTGACGGAATGAATCCTGTAAAAGTTGCGGAAGCGATGCATGAAGCCATCGACAGAGCACGTCGTGGTGACGGACCAACATTTTTAGAAATGAAAACATACCGATTCAGAGGACACTCTATGTCAGATGCCCAACTTTACCGTTCAAAAGAAGAAATAGAAGAATACAAAAAAATTGATCCAATCACCCAGGTTTTGGATGTAATTATAGATCAAAAATTCGCTACCGAAGAAGAAATTGAAGCGATGGACGAAAGAGTAAAAGTTTTGGTGGAAGAATGTGTAAAATTCGCCGAAGAATCCCCTTATCCGGAAGTGCAACAACTTTACGATGTAGTATACGACCAAAAAAATTATCCATTCATCCCTCATAGACTATAAATATGGCAACAGTAATTACAATGCCTCGTTTGAGCGACACGATGACGGAAGGAACCGTGGCAACATGGCTTAAAAAAGTGGGTGATAAAATCAGCGAAGGCGATATTCTTGCAGAAATTGAAACTGACAAAGCCACTATGGAATTTGAGTCATTCAATTCAGGAACGCTTTTACATATTGGAATCCAAGAAGGACAAACCGCTCCGGTAGATTCATTATTAGCTATCATTGGAAATGAAGGAGAAGATATTTCCGCATTATTAGCCGGAAAAACAGCCGCTGCCCCAGTGACTGAAGAAGCTACACCGGCAACCGAAGTTAAAAAAGAAGAAACCAATACTGCTCCGGTAGCTGAAGCTAAAAAAGAAGAAACTCCTGCGCCAGCCACAACATCCTTACCAAAAGGAGTTGTAGTAGTAACTATGCCTCGTTTAAGCGATACCATGACTGATGGAACTGTAGCTACGTGGTTGAAAAAAATTGGAGATAAAGTATCCGAAGGCGACATTCTTGCAGAAATCGAAACCGATAAAGCAACAATGGAATTCGAATCATTCAACTCAGGAACTTTATTGTTTATTGGAGTTCAAGAAGGACAAACGGCTCCTGTTGATAGTGTTTTAGCTATCATCGGACCAGAAGGAACAGATATTACCGGCATTGCCGAAAATTATAAAAAAGGCGGAAACGCTCCTGCTTCGGCTCCAGCCAAAGAAGAAGCACCTGCTGCAGCTACTGCAAAAACTGAAGAAATTGTACAGGTAGCTACTGAAGGACAACGCATTTTTGTTTCGCCATTGGCAAAGAAAATTGCGGATGAAAAAGGAATTAAATTGTCTCAGGTAAAAGGTTCAGGTGAAAACGGACGTATCGTAAAAAGCGATATCGAAAACTTCACTCCTCAAGCAGCTTCTGCTCCGGCTACCGCAACATCTGCACCAGCAAAAACAGAAACTGTAGCTGCAGCAAAACCATTTGTTCCAGTAGGAGAAACTTTTTCAGAAGAAATCAAGAATTCGCAAATGCGCAAAATCATTGCTAAACGTTTGGCAGAATCTTTATTTACTGCACCCCATTATAACTTAACAATTGAAGTTACAATGGATGAAGCAATGAAATCAAGAGCAATGATAAACAGTATTCCTGATACAAAAGTATCATTTAACGATATGGTTATTAAAGCTTGCGCCATGGCTTTGAAAAAACATCCTAAAATTAATTCTCAGTGGAAAGAGGATGCTATTACCATTAACCACCATGTGAATATTGGAGTAGCCGTAGCTGTTGAAGATGGATTAGTAGTTCCTGTATTGAAATTTACTGACGCTATGAGTTTATCTCAGATTGGCGGAAGCGTAAGAGATCTTGCCGGAAGAGCTAAAAACAAAAAATTATTACCAACTGAAATGGAAGGAAGCACTTTTACAGTTTCTAACCTTGGAATGTTTGGAATTGTAGAATTCAACTCTATTATCAACCAACCGAATTCTGCCATCCTTTCCGTCGGTGCCATTGTTGAAAAACCAGTGGTTAAAAACGGCCAGATTGTAGTAGGAAATACTATGATGCTTTCTTTAGCCTGCGATCACAGAACAATTGATGGCGCAACTGGCGCACAATTTTTACAAACATTGAAACAATTTATAGAAAATCCTGTTACAATGCTTGCGTAATAACTAGGTTTTAAAAATACAAATCCCGTTTTGAGCAATCTGAACGGGATTTTTTTATGTTAAATTTTTATTCTTCGCTTCAATCCAACGCGACATATATTTAGTACTCGTTAAGGTATGATGTTGTAACATGGCACCCATAAAATTATCCAATCGGTGCTGTTTCAGATTACTTTGTACCGATAAAATATATTGAATCAAATCGTTTGCAAATAATGATTTCAAATACCTTTTTTCAACAATTTCAATCCCATTTATTTGGGCTTTATGCCAAATTATTGGGTCTTGATACAATTGCACAGCCGCATCGGCAAAAAGTTGAGGGTCATCGGCGACAAATCCATTCCAAGACAAATCTCCATGCATGGATTCTGCTCCGATTGTTGTCGTCACACTTGGCGTTCCACATTGCATCGCCTCTACTAATTTTCCTTTAATTCCTGCACCAAATCGCAACGGAGCCAAAACCACACGGGCTTGACGAACTACTTTTTGAGCATCATCTGCACGTCCCATGATATAAAAATGTTCCTTAGGCTGATGCAATTGTAAAACTTTTTGAGATGGGTAAGCTCCATAAATATGCAATCTTACATTTGGCAATTGTTTTCTAATGAGCGGCCAAATAGTCTCTTTTAAATATTGAACCGCATTCCAATTGGGTTCATGAAGAAAATTTCCAATAAAGATAAAATCAGTACGCTCTTCAAAAGAAATCCAGTTTTGGAAAGTTGCAGAATCCATTGGCTCCAATAAAAACGGTAAATAATATAAAAGCGATTGATCAATTTTAAATACGGATTGCAACAATTCCATCTCGATTTCTGAAATCATAAAAGAAAGATCACAACGTAAAATAGACGCTATTTCCCTTTTAGCTACATCTTCCATCAGTAAGTCATCGGTAGTAAAACTTCTGTTTTCTTTGAATGCCTTTTGTCGTGCCAATCGCAAACAATGCAAATCCTCAGTGTCCAATAATCG
Source organism: Flavobacterium sp. (assembly GCF_035292545.1). GTDB lineage: Bacteria > Bacteroidota > Bacteroidia > Flavobacteriales > Flavobacteriaceae > Flavobacterium. The sequence goes on from NZ_DATDPV010000020.1 coordinate 59,949, forward strand.
AATGGCATCCGGACAATGCTCAGCAACACGCCATCCGAACTGTTCTTCAATCATAAAGCGATCAAACAAAACAATCGAAGGATTTAATTCCTGAATAAAAGTGTCAAAACTTTCGCAGTTCAATGCAATCGATTTCTTAGCAACTCCAAGCGCATCTAAGTCAACCATATATTCGCTATCCATTGCCGGACTCGCAAAAGTACTGCTCCAACCATTTTGCTGGAACAATTGAATCAATTGAACCATTCTGCCTCCCGCTGCTGAAGAATTAGGTTCAGGCCAGACAAATCCGATGATTAAAACTTCTTGTGTGCTTTTCATATTTATGCATTGAAGTTGCAAAATAAACCTATTTTGACTCTAATCCAATCCATTTCATTATAAATCATACATAAAAACACTAATTTTGCAACTCCTTAAATACAGAAAAATGTTAGGATTAAAATTAGCCACAGACCCGCGTTGGGTAAACATAGTCGAATCGAACATTGAAGAAATTTTGACCGATCATGCCTGGTGTGAACAAAAAGCAGCCTCAAATGCGATATACATTATCATTAACAATTCTGAAAAAGAAGAGCTAGTGACCGAAATGACGCGGATTGCACTGGAAGAAATGGAGCATTTCCAGATGGTACATAATATAATCAAAGAAAAAGGACTCACTCTTGGGCGGGAGCGCAAAGATAATTATGTAAGTGACTTGGTGAAATTTGCCAAAAAAGACGGAAGCCGCAATGATGCTTTAGTTGAACGTTTACTTTTTGCCGCCATGATTGAAGCACGTAGTTGCGAAAGGTTCAGAGTACTTTCACTTAATATAAAAGACATAGAGCTGGCGCAATTTTATCACGAATTAATGGTTAGCGAAGCCGGACATTACACGACTTTCATAAAGTTTGCCAAACAATACTCCGAAAAAATAAATGTAGATAAACGCTGGCAGGAATGGATTGAATTTGAAGGATCCATCATAGGTAACTACGGAAAAAACGAAACCGTCCACGGATAAAACCAAAGCCAATTTTAGCAATAGAATTGGCTTTATTTTTTTGGCATGTCACCACCTCCGCGAGCTCCGGTGCTGTCGGGCTGTGCGCTATATCTTTGTTTTCTTAAA
>NZ_DATDPV010000021.1:0-45540 GCF_035292545.1 Flavobacterium sp.
CATCATGATATTTACATGCCCAATCGAACTTACCACAATCGATGGTTTTTCTTTTACGATTACTCTAAATAATGTTGCAACGGAGGTTAACAATCTGGATTTATTTAGATATTGAACATTTAATAATTCAACATCATAAACAGCTTCTTTCTGAAAACCGATTACAATTAATTTTGCATCAAAAATATCGGAATTCAATTGTTTGGCAACAAACGAAATTACACGCTCTGCACCGCCTGCGCGTAAACTAGGCAAAATAAAAATTATTTTCTTTTTAGTCAACTTTTGTTTTTTTATAAAATCCAAATTCCTGATACCATTTAGACAAAATATAAACCCTCCATATGTAAGAAGCATAGTCATGTTTACCTTCTAAATGCACTTTAAACATTTTTTTGAATTTAGGCACATTTAAATTGGGAACCTGGTTTAAAAAATCATCTGATAAATTTTCTATAAACTCTTCTTTTAACTCTTTGCGAATCCAAGTCCCTATCGGCACTGCAAAACCTCTTTTTGGCTGATTGAACACTTCTTCCGGAATGTACTCTTTTAAAATATCCCTTAGTATTCTCTTTTTTCTTCCAGGAACATACCGATACGAAACCGCTAAAGTTCTTGCAAACTCTATTATTCTATAATCCAAAAACGGACTTCGTACCTCAACCGAATAGGCCATACTCGCTCTGTCAACCTTTACATTACTATCGTTTTCTAACCATAACTTAATGTTTAAATCGGCGGTAGCTTGGATCAAATCTTTCGACCAAGTTTGATAACCTCTATAGTGAGATAGCCAGTCAAGGTTTCTCTTTTTCAAGATGGAATTATATCCCACGAAAATTCCTTCGATAAAATCATTTTTTGATTTAATGTTAAGAATTCTTTTTATTGGCTCAGTTCTAGATCCTAAAACATTAAAAATTAAAAATTTGGATGCGATAAAACGAATCGGGTAAGGTATTTTTGTTAATGATTTGAATTTAGCTACCCAATCAAAATTATTGTACCCTAAAAAACTCTCATCTCCTCCATCACCAGACAATGCCATCGTAACATATTGTTGTGTTATTTTGTTTAACAATAATGAAGGCAGAGCCGAACTATCAGCAAAAGGTTCATCATAAACTTCGATTAATTTTGGAATTAATTCTAAAATATCTTCTGGTTTACAAATAGTTTCAGTATGTTCTGAACCCATAATTTTGGCATATTGCGCCGCTATTTTACTTTCGTCATATTTTGGGTCTTCAAATCCAATTGAAAATGTTTTAATAGGTTCTTTTGAAACCTTAGCTGCGATGCTAGATATCAATGCTGAATCTATTCCTCCGGAAAGGAAGGATCCGAAAGGCACATCTGCCTGTAATCTTATTTTTACAGCATCCTTTAACAGCTCATGCAATTGTTCTTTGGCTTCTTCATAAGACAAACCAGCATCACTAACTTTTTTTAGATTCCAATACTCCTTAATGGTGATTTTTTGAGTATTCAAATCAATTTCTAAATTATTCCCAGGAGACAGTTTATACACATCCTGATAGATTGTAAAAGGACTTGGCACATAAGTACAGTCTAAATACATTGAAATAGCCTCTTCATTTAGTTGTTTGTTTTGACTCATTGGTCGCAACTGGCTGCAAATTTCAAACTGCCCATCTTTCCAAAAATAATAAAAGGGTTTGACACCTAATCGATCCCGGGAGCAGAAAATTTTTCTTGTTGCAGCATTATAAATGGCAAAAGCAAACATTCCATTTAATTTTGGCACAATGCCCTCTCCCCATTCTTTATATCCTTTTAATAAAACCTCTGTATCGCCAGTGGTATTAAAAGCATACCCTAAATCCATTAATTCCTTTTTAATTTCCTGAAAATTGTAAATCTCACCATTAAATACTATGGTAAAATCTTCAAATTGCATGGGTTGATGAGAACGGACATCCAGATCTAAAATAGACAAACGTAAATGTCCAAAGGTTAGATCGGTTATTTTTTGTATTCCCGTATAATCAGGTCCTCTAAATTGAATGGATTCTAATTTTCCCTTTATCTCTTCTTCAGCAAAAGGAATATTCGTTAAATAAATTCCGCACATTATTGTAAATATTTTTTAAATGAATTATCAATCACTTTTTCAATTCTATTTTGATAATCTAGAGTATAATCCATGTCTTTATCTGATATATATTTTTCTAATACCTCCTTTTGATACGCTTCATAGTTACCAATAATTTTAGCAGGATTCCCAGCTATAATAACACCAGAAGGAACGGACTTAGTAACAATACTACCCGCAGCAATAATTACATTGTCTTCTATTTTTACCCCAGGCATTATAATGGAATTTACCCCAATGAAAACATTATTCCCTATTTCTACCCTTCTGTATAAATAGCGTCTGCCCTTTTCGTCATTCATTAGCCATGTTGAACCATCGTGGGTTAATATAATCACACCACTTGTTACAGTTACTTTGTTTCCAATAGAAATCATCCATGGCTCGGATCCGAAATTTGTGGTATAAATTCTGCAATTGTTTCCAACCTTAACTCCTTTATATCGGGCATAGTCAACGCCTGATTTGGTTGCTCTGGTATATAATTCTTTTAAAATCTTAATTATTTTTACCATCTCTTAAAATATCATTTTATGTTTTGTGTTCCAATTTCTGCCAATAACCACAATAAATATTAATTTGGCCAAAAAAGTTTTTACTAAGAATGGCTCCTTATACTCGCTTATTAAAAGCACTACTATTATGCCAATTGACAAATAAAATTCAGCATCTCCCATGCTTTGACCGGATTTATATAGTTTATAACATAAGAATATATAAAATGCAATTGTTAGTATTATCCCAAAAGAAAATATATTTTTTATCATTCCAGAATCTGACCCTTTACCAATAAGGTATTGGTCAGTATCGTTTCCGACACCAAACAAAATGCCCACGGTAGTATCCGGAAAAAATATATGTTTATCCTCAAAATCATCATAGAACGCACTGTTTTTTTGTTTGTCATTATCTAAAAAACTAAATGCTTCAGAGTACCAAACTCCAATTTCCTGATTTCTATTACTAAATGAAAAGAAATAATTTACGACATTCTGACCTATAAAAAAAGCAAATAAAGCAATCAGGATTGGTTTTATCATCTTTCCTTTTTTTAAATTCTGTAATATATACAGAACAGCGAATAAGGCTATTAGTATCACTCCGGTCCTCCCATTTATTGCTGCGGCAAGAAAAAAGAAAAGAATGGAAATCAAATAAATTTTATGTTTTTCGATGGAGTAAAAATAAAAGGCTAATAGTGCTCCTATCGACAAAACTACAGAATGGGCTGATCCTGAGGTATTGCTTAAACCTCTAAATAACCTAAAACTAATTTCTTCATCAAAATTGGTTCCCTCCAAAGGCGCAATGACATCCATTATGTTGAAAAAAAATGGCACTATAAAGGATATAATGACAAGGATTGATTGTATCAATATACAGTGAAAAACTACTTTCAAAATATATTGTAAATCCTTATTTAAAACCCTGATATAAGCTCCTATTATGAAAAAAGAAACCGTTAATGACTCGAAAACAAAAAGAAAAAACCGATATACCTGATGATTAATCTCATAATTATAATTTAGTGAAACCATAGTTCCATAAAGCAATAACAACAATAAAAAAAATACGGGTTTAGAAATTACCGTAATGTGCTTAATACCTGGGACAAACAATAATGAAAAAAGACCTGCCGCTATAAAAAATTTATCATACGAAAGTGGGAGAGCTAGAAAAGGATTCAATTTAAAAACTATAATAAACATCGAGATATTCATTATCCATAAAAATAACTTCTTCATATCCAATGTTTTTTATTTTTTAAAATGAACTAAACTTCTCATTATTATCTTATTAAAATAATAATACGATTTGACGAAACCTTTTATAAATCCAGATTTACTCTCATCATTTAAAAAAAGTATAGATTTTATCATTTTTATTTTTAACATAACTATTGCATTAAATTGGAATTTTGAATAAACATTAAAATTCTCATATATAAACAATAAGGATTGATACGATTTCAAGTTGCTTTTATTGTCCTTAGAGTTCGTAATCCCTCCTTCATGCATTCTATAAACACTCATCATTTCATTAATGAACAATATTTTTTTAGTATTAATTGCCACTAAAAAAAGGGCCATATCTCCTTGCAAAATTGACGGATTCGAAAAATATTCGGGTATTTCAACCCTTTTGAACACAACTGAAGAAGTATGAAAAAACAAAGAATAAATATAATCATTAATCGAAAAAACATCTCTTGTCTTGTCCCATCTCCAATCCTTATCTCTTATTTCATTATTACTTAATATTGAAGTATTATGTACGCACATACTGTAATCATTATTTTTCTCCAAAAAATCTACTTGCTTTTGAAGCTTTAAAGGATCTGTCCAATAATCATCGCCTTCACAAAGAGCTACGTAACTGCCTTGAGACTGCTCTAAAGCAAATATGAAATTGGCCATCATACCAATATTCTTTTCATGTTTAGTATATCTTATACGACATGCATTAGAATGTATACCGATTATCTTGTGTATTATCCGATCCGTATGATCCGGTGAATTGTCATTCGCTATTATTAATTCAATATCGAAATCACACTCCTGCATTAGAACTCCTTGTATAGCTTTTTCAATAAAATTTTCATGGTCATAGGTAATCATGACAACACTTACAGTTGGCTCATTCATAATCCTAAGTTTATTGGCTCTAAATTTCTAATCACTTTTGATGGTAAACCAACAGCAACACAATTATCAGGAATGTCTTTTGTTACCACAGCTCCAGCTCCAATTATAACATTTTGACCAATTTTAATTTTTGGAAGAATAGTTGCATTTGCGCCTATTTGCGAAAATGACCCTATTTTACACGAACCTAATAATGTGACCCCTGGAGATAATTCGACAAAATCTCCAACTTCACAATCATGAGTTAAAGTTACATTATAGTATATTATACAACCCTTCCCAACTGACGAGCCATTAGAAAATATTGCATTGTCTAAGACATTACATCCATTCCCTATTTTTACTCCATAAGAACCAATAATAGCTTTATTACTGATACTAGAAACCATATTCCCGCCAATTGATATAAATTTTTTCATTAAAACATATCTAAGTTGTGGATTTCCAATACCTATTGTAAAATCATTACCATATTTATTAAAAAAATCTTTTACTTCATTTTCATTTTTCAAAATTGGAAATAATCCATATAAAAAATGCTCACTGTCAACATTCACATCATCATAAAAAGCAATATTATCCAATTGATTTAATTGATGAAACACTTCTAAAACTTCTTTAGCAAAACCCTTAGCTCCGATTATAAGCATGACTTAATTATTTTGTATTCTTAATAATAACCTGCAAATCAAATCTACTTCTTCCAATGTCAAATCATGAAATAATGGTAGGCACATCACCCTTTTGGCGATATCTTCCGTAATGGGCATTTCGACCGACTCCAAATAAGGCAATACCTTAGATAAAGAAGGGTAAAAATAACGCCTTACGAATATTTCATTTAATGTTAGGGTATCAATACATTTATGTAATAGCTCCTCACTTTCAACAACTATAGGATAATAGGCATAATTTTGTGTCCCATTGATGTGCCATAATTGCTTAATTCCTTTATAATTTTTAAGCTTTTCATCATAACGCTCAACAATTTTTTTTCTATTGTCATGGATTTCCTGAATAAAATCCAGATTTACTAGTCCCATAGCTGCGTGAAATTCTGAATTTTTACCGTTCAATCCTAATTCTGCAAAAGCTTCAGGTCCATCAAAACCAAAATTGCGCATATAAGCAATCTTTTTGAGCAATGTAGCATCTTTAGTTATGATCAGTCCGCCTTCAATCGAATGATATAATTTTGTGGCATGAAGGCTGCAAATAGAAAGATCTCCATAGTCAAAAATTGATTTTCCGCTTACCTGTACACCGAAAGCATGCGCACCATCATAAATGACTTTAAGATTGTGCTTTTTGGCTATCTTTTCAATGGCTGACACATCGCATGGGTTTCCATACACATGCGTAGCTAATATCGCTGATGTATTTTCGGTTATGGCTTCCTCGATTTTATTAGGATCTATATTCAAAGAATCTTTATTAATATCAACAAATATAGGTTTACATCCTTCCCAAACGATACTGCTTGTTGTCGCTACAAAAGAAAATGGGGTTGTAATTATTTCTCCTTTTAAGTCTAACGCTTTTATGGCCATTTGTAAGGCTACTGTTCCATTAGTAACGAAAAGTAAATGATTTACTGACAAATGGTTTTTTAATCTCATTTCAAGGTCACTTGCTAATGGCCCCATATTGGTTAACCATTGGCGTTTCCATATTCCTTCTAAATATTTATTATAACCTGCTATTGGAGGCAAAAAGGGCTTTGTAACTGGTATCATAGTTTTCTTTCTTTAATAATATTAAGTATAAAAAATAAAGGTGTTGCTTTTAAAAAATAATTTATCAAAAAATAAAATAATCCCCCCACAAAAGAAGGAATAACAATTTGCCAATATGTAGATTCATTTTTTAATAAATATACTAAAACAAACATCAATCCAGCCATTAATCCAGCCTTTAACAAAGTGGGAATCATGTCTTCTATTTGATTTCTAGTGGTATAATTGATCATCATTTTACTGTAGTGGGTATTAATTCCCAAAGCACTAATTGAGACAAAAACACTGCTCCAAACTAAACCATAAATTCCAAATTGAAAAGCCAACAGTAAACTTATTGTAAAAACAATTTTTTTTATAATTTCCAGTTTAAGAAATAAATCGCTCCTGCCATATACTTTGAGCACACTGATGTTAAATACATGGATAGGATAAAACATTCCTCCTAAGCATAAAATTTGAAAAAAAGAAACAGCAGGCAACCATTGCTCTCCTAAAACTAATAAAAATAAAGGTTTTGCAATAGCAGCCGCACCTAACATTAGGGGTGCTGTAATAAAAAAAGTAAACTGAAGTAATTTTTTATATACCTCGGTGATTTTATCTTTTTGGTTTTGTAACTTAGCTAATAGTGGATAAGAAACACCAGATATAATTCCTGTTAAAGTTGAAACAGAGTAATCATTAAAAGCCTGAGCGCGCTCAAAATAACCTAAGGACTGAACTGAGAAATACTTCCCAATTATAATATTATAACTATTTTTAAAGACCGTATCCAATAATCCGGATAAAGTTAATTTATAACCAAATGCATAATGGTATTTCATTTTTTCTTTAGAAAAAGTTTTTGAAGGTTTCCATTCCGAAAATGACCACAAAATTATTGATTGTACTAATTGTGTAATTAAATACATCCATACAATACTCCACACTCCATATCCTAAATAACCTAAAGCAATTCCTGTAATAACACCAATTATATTTCCAGGAATATTATACTGCATTATTTTACGAAACTGCATCTCTTTATTCAGTAACGTTAGTTGTACCGATGAGAAAGCAGTTATAATAAAACTCAAACAATATAGCCTAATTATATTGGCTAATATATCTTGGTTATAAAAATCTGCAATAAAAGGTGCACCAAAAAAGAATATTAAATATAAAAAAAAACTAATTCCCAAGTTCAAATAAAATACCGTAGTATAATCACTATCATCTGCATTTTGAGTTCGAATAAGAGAAGTAGACAATCCGCTATCTACTAATGATGCTCCAATAGCAATAAAAACCGAAATCATTCCCATTAAACCAAATTCTGAAGGACCTAGTATTCTTGCCAATACAATTGTAGCCACAAAAAACAATCCCTTTATAATGAAGGTATTGCCAAATGCCCAAAATAACCCTAAAAAAGTTTGCTTTTTTAATGACATGTTATTTTTTTCCAGTTATTTTTTTAAGGTATTCAAAATAATCTCCTTTTAGGTTTTTTACATCCTCATATACGACTTCTTTGTCAATCCATTTATAATTCATGGCGATTTCTTCTAAACAGGCAATTTTTAAACCTGTTCTTTTCTCCACTGCTTTTACAAATTCCGTCGCTTCTGTTAAAGATTCATGAGTCCCTGTATCCAACCAGGCAAAGCCACGACTCATTATCTGAACTTTAAGTTCATTCAACGCTAAATAAGCCTGATTCACAGAAGTGATTTCTAATTCGCCGCGATGAGAAGGTTTCACGCTTTTAGCAATTTCAATTATGGAATTAGGATAAAAATACAGTCCAACAACAGCATAATCCGATTTTGGATGCATGGGTTTCTCCTCTATACTCAATACATTACCTACTGCATCAAATTCTGCAACACCATAACGTTCAGGATCCTCTACATAATAACCAAAAACTACTGCTTTATTTTCTTCTTGGACTGTCTTAACGGAATCTGTTAATAATTTTTGAAGCCCTGCTCCATAAAAAATATTATCTCCTAAAACCAAACACACACCATCACTGCCGATGAACTTTTCACCAATAATGAATGCTTGAGCTAAACCATCGGGTGAGGGCTGTTCAGCATATTCTATAATTAATCCCAATTGACTTCCATCGCCAAATAAGTTTTTAAAATTCGGCAAATCATGAGGGGTAGATATAATTAATATCTCTCGGATCCCTGCTAACATTAATACTGATAACGGATAATAGATCATCGGTTTATCATAAATGGGCAACAATTGTTTAGACACCACTTTGGTCAATGGATGCAATCTGGTTCCGGAACCTCCGGCTAAAATAATTCCCTTCATCTATACTAATTATTAGAATTAATTATATTGTTTATCGTAATAATTTTGATAATCCCCTGAAGTAACATTATGCAACCACTCCTCATTTGATAAATACCAGTCAATGGTTTTTTCTAAGCCTTGCTCAAATGTCACAGAAGGTTTCCAGCCCAATGTTGTGTTTATTTTAGACGCATCAATGGCATAACGCAAATCGTGTCCCGGTCTGTCTTTTACATAAGTAATTAGCTTTACAGATGTACCATTTACTCTTCCTAACTTTTCATCCATAATTCGACAAAGTAATTTTACCAAATCAATATTTTTCCATTCATTGAAACCTCCAATATTATACGTTTCATGATTTTCTCCATCGTGAAAAACCAAATCAATGGCAACGGCATGGTCTTCCACAAAAAGCCAGTCACGGGTATAATTTCCATCTCCATAAACCGGCAATGGTTTATTATTGATGATATTATTTATAAAAAGTGGAATTAGTTTTTCCGGAAAATGATTGGGTCCATAATTGTTTGAGCAGTTTGTCAAAACATAAGGCATGCCATAGGTTTCTCCATAAGCACGAACAAAATGATCCGAGCTTGCTTTTGAAGCAGAATAAGGGGAATTAGGATCATAAGCCGTGGTCTCTGTAAACAGTCCTTCTGCACCTAAAGAACCATAGACCTCATCGGTGCTGATATGATAAAATCGCTTGCCATCAAAATCACCTTTCCAGATGGTTTTGAAAGCATTAAGCAGATTCATGGTTCCTATAACATTGGTTTTAACAAAAGCCATAGGGTCTGTAATGGAACGATCTACATGAGATTCAGCTGCCAGGTGAACAACGCCTTCAAATTGATGTTCTGAAAATAGACTGTCGACAAATGCAGCATCCACGATATCACCTTTGATGAAAGTATAATTCAGTTCATTTTCTATATCAGAAATATTTTCCAAATTTCCGGCATAGGTCAGCACATCCAGATTGAATATATGGTACTGAGGATATTTTTTTACAAATCTCCTTACTACATGAGACCCTATGAAGCCAGCTCCTCCTGTGATTAATATTTTTTTCATCTTTTACTTTTAACCCCTCTATAATTTACCATCAACGGCAACATCCAAAATTCCTTTCACATCATACAACAAACTATTGCCATTTTGCAAAGAAGCTAAATCTAAGTCCAAAAATTCCTTATGCGCTACTCCCAAAACCACTGCATCAAATTTGCGATTGGGTAAAACTGTATTTGTTGTTAATCCATACTCATGTTTCACCTCAGCCGGATTGGCCCACGGATCATAAATACTTACCGCAATTCCATAATCCGCTAAAGCAGCAATTACATCTACAATCTTGGTATTACGCACATCAGGACAATTTTCTTTAAACGTAATACCTAACATCAAAAGATGCGCACCATTAACGGTGATTCCTTTTTTAATCATCAGCTTCACCACTTGCGAAGCTACATATTCGCCCATGCTGTCATTCAAACGACGCCCTGCCAGAATAATTTCAGGATGATAACCCATTTCCTGTGCTTTTTGTGCTAAGTAATAAGGATCGACGCCTATACAATGTCCACCTACCAGTCCTGGTTTGAATGGTAAAAAATTCCATTTGGTACCGGCTGCTTCCAAAACTGCATGGGTATCAATATCCAACAGATTAAATATTTTTGCCAATTCATTGACAAAGGCAATATTAATGTCCCGTTGGGAATTTTCGATTACTTTGGCCGCTTCGGCTACCTTAATACAAGGGGCTAAATGAGTCCCTGCGGTAATCACACTTTTATATAATTCGTTTACTTTTTGTCCAATTTCCGGTGTGGATCCTGCAGTTACTTTTAATATTTTTTCTACGGTATGCTCTTTGTCTCCCGGATTAATCCTTTCCGGAGAATAGCCTGCAAAAAAGTCAACATTGAATTTCAATCCCGATATTTTTTCTAACACCGGTACGCATTCGTCCTCCGTTACACCGGGATACACCGTGGATTCATAAATAACAATGTCTCCTTTTTTCAATACTTTCGCTACCGTTTCACTTGATTTGTATAAGGGGGTCAAATCAGGACGGTTATTTTTATCTACGGGAGTAGGCACAGTAACAATATAATAATTACAGTCAGCAATATCATTTAGCGTAGCCGAACACAATAATCCGTTTTGATTACCATTAAAACCGTCTACCAATACGTTTTGTAAAACTTCATCTGAAACTTCTAGAGTGCTGTCCGTTCCTGAACGCAATCCGTCAATCCGGGTTTGATTGATATCAAATCCGACAACTGGATATTTTGTCGCAAACAATCTTGCCAAAGGAAGTCCCACATATCCTAAACCTATAACTGCAATTTTTATACTCATTTTTTTATTTGTTAATTTGGTTATTCAATAATTCAAATTTATGAATTTACAATTTTACTATTTTAAATTTTCCCAATACCAGGCAACTGCCTGTTCCAATCCTTGTTGCATTGAAAACTCCGGATTATAACCCAATAATTGTTTTGCTTTATCAATACTCGCCAAAGAATGCGGGATATCTCCGGCTCTGTTGGGTCCGTATATGGTTTTAATATCTGCGATGGCAGGATCAAAAACGGAAAGGTATTTTTTTAGCGAAGCCATTAGGTCATTCAATGTGGTACGGTCACCAAAGGCAGTGTTGTATACGGTGTTCAGGGCTTCCGGGTTTTCGGTTACCATGGCAAGTACATTCATCTGAATCACATTGTCGATATAAGTGAAATCCCTTGAATAATTCCCGTCGCCATTGATTACCGGACTTTCGTGTTGCATCAGTTGCATCACAAACTTCGGGATTACCGCTGCATAAGCGCCATCCGGATCCTGTTTTCTTCCAAACACATTGAAATAACGCAATCCTATCGTGTCCAGACCATAAGTACGTTGGAAGATATCCGCATACAATTCATTCACATACTTGGTGATAGCATAAGGCGACAATGGTTTGCCTATTTTATCTTCTACCTTCGGTAAGGCTTCAGAATCTCCATAGGTAGACGAACTGGCAGCGTATATAAATCGTTTTACTTTGGCATCCCTTGCCGCAACCAGCATGTTCAAAAATCCGGAGACATTGACATCATTACTGGTAATGGGATCATTAATGGATCTTGGGACAGATCCCAAAGCCGCTTCATGCAGGATATAATCAACCCCTTGGGCCGCTTTATGACAATCAGCCAGATTGCGGATATCTCCTACGATTAATGTAAAATTAGGATGGGTTAATAAATGTTGTATGTTCTGGGTTCTGCCGGTGGCAAAATTATCCAGACACACCACCTTATTGTGGTGTTGCAATAGATGTTCACAAAGATTAGACCCTATAAACCCGGCTCCACCTGTTACTAATATTTTTTGATTCTCAATTTGTTGTGTCATTTATTTAATATTTAAATCAGACTCAGTCTGTTTTTACTTTTATTTTTTGCGCCTTCTGACCTGTTACGGATAGGTCGCGACCTGTCCCATCGGATTCATAAATAACCAATCCTTTTCCTGAATATTCTTGCGTAATGATAAATTGGACTTTTCTATGGATTACATTTTCAATTTTACCGGCCAACTGGTCAATGTACTCGGCATTCAACGCTTCACCTACTACTACTACTGCTATGGTTCCACTGTCATTACCATTGGCATAATCTCCAATAATCATAATGCTGTTTACCACCCCCATACGATCTAAAATCATTTCCACAATGGCATCTAAGCCCAGGTGCTGGTATACAATTTTTTGGAGGGTTGTAAATAAAGGATGCTTGATGTTGGCTTTGTAGGATATTCGGTTTTGTATCGCTTCTTTTTCCAAATAGCCGGCTTCCGAAAGATTGTTTAACTCTTTACGGATGGCATTGGTAGACTCGTTGAGCTCTTCTGCTAAACCTCGTAAATGACCGTTATTGGCAGCGTTTATAAAAAACTTTACCAAAATACGAATACGGGTTTTTGAAGTAATGAGCGTCTCTAACATAACTATCGGGTTAATACCGAGTAACAAAAGTACTCGAATTGTTGTAACAAGCAAAAAATAACAAGAAAAATTAACATTAATTTATTGTTAATTCCTGATTGCTAAGGCTTTCTAGTTTAATAGAAATAAAAACGGAGGCAACTGAATTTGAATTTTATTTTAATCAAAATGTTAAATTACGCCCTAAGTCAAGCAACAATGTTTGTATTCTACAATAGCAATCAAACAATCAAGCCCTCCTTCCGCCCATCGAACAATCAAATAACCGAATAAACAAATCCCTAAATTAACATTTTTTCGTACTTTGGCCTCCGAATAAAAAAATAGCAAATGACTCCTATCGCCATATTATCATTGATTATCGTTTATTTTGGAATACTGTTTGTCATTTCTCACGTGGTCAGTAAAAAAGACAGCGGCAACGAGGCTTTTTTTAAAGCCAATAAAAATTCTAAATGGTATTTGGTGGCTTTCGGAATGATTGGAACGGCGCTTTCGGGTGTGACTTTTATTTCGGTTCCCGGAGAAGTGGGAAATCCGGAGAATCAATTCAAATATTTTCAGTTTGTATTGGGAAATGCGATTGGGTTTATTATCATCGCAAAAGTCCTGCTGCCACTTTATTACCGGATGAACCTGACTTCGATTTACAGTTATATTGAACAAAGGCTGGGAATTGTCAGTTACAAAACTGCGGCGAGTATTTTCTTGATCAGCAGAACGATTGGTTCGGCTTTTCGATTGTATTTGGTCGTGATTGTTTTGCAGCGTTATGTTTTCGACTTTTATAAAATTCCGTTTGCGGTTACTGTGTTGATTTCGTTGCTTCTTATATTTGCGTACACCTATCGTGGCGGACTGAAAACCATTATTATTACTGATACTTTGCAAACCTTTTTTCTGGTTTCTTCTGTATTTCTGACGATTTTCTTTATCTGCAACAGTTTGGATTTTTCAGCAATTGAGGCTTTCGAAGCAGTAAAAAACAGCAATTATTCGAAAGTGTTTTTCTTTGAAGATGCCATGAAAGGACATTATTTTTGGAAGCAAATCTTAGGCGGAATCTTCGTTACCATTGCGATGGTGGGTTTAGACCAGGATTTGATGCAAAAGAATTTGAGCTGCAAGAACATTGGTGAAGCACAAAAAAACATGTTTACCTTCACTGGTATTTTTGTCGTGATTAATATTTTCTTTTTGAGTGTCGGCGCGTTACTTTATATCTATGCAAACAAAAACGGCATTGAAGTGCCAACCGATTTGGTTACCGGAAAACCAAGAACCGATTTGCTATTTCCAGAAATTGCTTTTCATCATTTGAGTTTAATTCCAGCCATTGTTTTCTTGCTGGGATTGACTGCAGCCACCTTTGCCACAACCGATTCGGCATTAACGGCTTTGACTACTTCTTTTTGTGTGGATTTTCTTGGAATGGATAAATTGGAAAATCAAGACAAACCCAATAACGTTATAACCCGTCATTTTGTTCACATCGGTTTTTCATTATTGATGTTTATAGTGATTGTGATTTTTAATGCGATTAACGATGCTTCGGTGGTGAGCATGATTTTCAAGATTGCTTCTTATACCTACGGCCCACTTTTGGGATTGTATGCTTTTGGATTGTTTATGAAGTCGAAAACGGTACACGACAAACTGGTTCCTTTTATTTGCCTGCTTTCTCCGGCGATTTGCTTTTTGATCAGCACCAATTCAACAACTTTATTGGGAGGATATGTTATCGATAATGAATTGATTATCCTTAACGGACTGATTACTTTTGTTGGTCTGTTATTGATTAGTAAACCGGCAACGGAGCAGACAAGGTTTTAAAGCGGAGGTTGGGGAAAATTTTCCAAAAGGTAAAATGATTCATTCCTTAGCCCTGATGGCAGTGGTATCCTTTTTATACCCGACCCGTTTCGAAAAAACGGGTGGGGTATAAAAAGATATAGCGTACAGCAGGAACAGGATTTATTGATAAGCCCCAAGCTATTTGCTCCCCAAAAAATAGTTAATACTGGTTTGTAGCCAATAAAACCAAGGTACAAGCCACTTCGACTTTGATATTGTTTAGTTTTAACAACTGATAAAACTCTGGATTTTCGGTTCCGGGATTAAAAATCACTCTTTTTGGTGCCGCTTCCACGATGTAATTGTAATAATCGCGCTGACGGGTTGGATTCAGGTATAACGTAACGGTATCGATATTTTTTAAAGGGATGGCTTTGGTCTGGATTTTAATTCCTGCCACTTCACCCGCATTTTGACCGATAGCAAGAACAGAATGTCCTTTTTCGACCAATTTTTCAATCGCCATAAAAGCATATCTGGTTGGTTTTGTGGAAGCACCAAGTACTAAAGTTTTTTTATTTTTCATCTGTAGATTATTATTGTTTTGCAAAAGTAGTGAAAATACTATAGTCCATTTTCAATTAAAATTAATATCTTTCGTTTTCAAAGCTTTTAAAACGGTCACGAAATTTCTTTTATTATAACCTTTTCTTAATTTTAAGTTCATCGTAAACCTTATTTGAAACCCCTAATTTTGCAAAAAAACATGGAACTTTTTATTTATTTATTCGCCGCGTTATTCTCAGTTTTAAATCCAATTGGAACGGTGCCTATTTTTGTTGGGCTTACCCAGCACGATGACAAAAAAGAACGTTCCCGAATATCGTTGTGGACGGCCATTAATGTTTTTATAATTTTGATTATTTCCTTTTTTATTGGGGAATATGTATTGTCTTTTTTTGGAATCAGTATTGAAGCGTTACGAATTGCGGGCGGACTGATTATCGTTAGTTCCGGATTTTCATTACTGACAGGTAAATTCAGCAAGAAAAGAGGGATTAATAAGAAAGTGGAGAATGAGATTCAAAACCGGAATGATATTGCGTTAACCCCACTGGCCATTCCAATGTTGGCTGGTCCGGGCTCTATGTCACTCTTGATTGCGTTTTATCAGGAACACCATAGCACCATGGATATTTTATGGTCGACACTGGCTATTTTAGCGGTTTCTATTGTTATTTTCCTGACGTTAAAAAGCGCCCATTACTTGGCCAAAATACTGGGAACGTCGGGTATTGTCGCCATTTCCAGAATTGTTGGCTTTATTGTTATTGCAATTGGAATTCAATATATTATTAGTTCCATTACCACCCTGATAAAAGTAAATATGTAAAAAAAAAAATGACCTTCACGTGAAGGTCATTTTTTTTATTCTTTAGGCAGGAAAATCTCCGCCATCATGCATCTGGCACTTCCACCGCCGCAAGCTTCAATGGTATCTAAACTCGAACTTAAAATTGTTACATGTTCTTCGAGTTGTGCGATTTGCTTTTTGGTCAGACTCTTATACGCAGCCGTACTCATCACTAAATATCTTCTGTCGTTTGCCCCTTTTACTTCGAGCATATTTCCGGCAAAACTATTAACCTGGTCTTCGGTAATTAAAATCACTTCTTTTTCATCGCCTTTTATACTGTCCAGAACCATTTTGCGTTCTTTTTTGTCATCGATACTATCGGCACAAATTACAGCAAAGGTTTCGCCCAGACACATCATTACATTGGTGTGGTAGATTAATTTTCTTTCTCCGTTTACCGTTTGAAAGGCTTCGAATATTACTGGGGTATATTCAAAATCCTCACAGAATTCTATAAATAATTCTTCATCCGCTCTTGGTGATAAAGCACAATAGGCCTTGTCATTTTCCCTGTCCAGTAATATGCTTCCGGTTCCTTCGAGGAAAAAACCATCTTCTTCGGCAGAAGTATAATCGACAATATTATTAATTACAAATCCTTTTTCTTCCAGAATATCCAGGATTTCCTCACGACGTTCTTTACGGCGATTTTCGGCAAACATCGGATATAAAGCCACATCTCCGTTCTCGTGAAATGAAATCCAATTGTTTGGAAAAATACTGTCCGGTGTGTCCGGATTCAACGTATCATCAACTACGGTCACATCTACACCCACCGCTCTTAATTTCTCCACGAAAGTGTCGAATTCCTGTTGCGCTTTTGCGTTTACTGTTGCCGGCAATAAATCATCTAACACTTTTTGGTAGTAGTTATTTACTGCCGTTTGTTCATTCATACGAAACGCCACCGGACGAATCATTAATATGGAATTTGTTGTCTGTTTCATGGTTTATTTTTTTTTTCGCAAAGAGGCACTACAGTGTGTCTTTACATTGAAATTAGTCTCTAATTAATGGTAAAGTGGAACATCGTAATAATCCTTCCTGTTTGGCGATTTCGGCATACGGAATTTCTTCTACGGTAAATCCGTTTTCTCGCAACCAGGTATTTAATCTGGTAAAATTTCTTTCGGAAACGACTACGTCAGGAGCGATAGAAAATACATTCGAATTCATATTATACATTTCATCCCGGGTGATATGAAACAGGTTTTCTTTTCCGAAAAGATTTACGAGAAACATATAATCGGCTTCTTCACGGAAACCGCTTTTGTAGATAATTCCTTTGTCAGTTCCAACAGGTTGAAAACAACAATCCAGATGCAAGGCATTGTCTCTGGCTTCAATTTTGGATTTTACCAAATCGAATTCTTTGACCATTTTGTTCGGAAATAATGCTTTGATATAATTTACTCCGTGCATATTCGTCCGAGCCGTAATATAATCCTTGTAATCGCTGCCTTTATAAGTTCCAATAAAAATATAATCGTTCCATAACATCACATCTCCGCCTTCGATGTGTACTTCTTCTGGCGGACGAACCACTTTTTTTGGATCAATCTGGTCAATAACGTATTGAATGGCATTCAATTCTCTCTCACGATCCGGTAGAATATTGGCTTTAATGAATATATCATCAATTACAAAACCGATATCACGTGTGAAAATTTGGTTGTAGTTTTCAATCATTTCCGGACGAAAGACTTTCACATCGTATTTTTGAAGTACGGCATGGAACGCTTCCATTTCTTTAACCATATCTTCTTCAACAGGATAAGTACCTACTAAAATATGTTCTAAAGATTTTGGGTCGTAGGCTTCGTCAGCTGTTGGCGTTGGGCCATTATTCACTGCAGAACCCAGAACAACAGCTCTTAATCTTGAAGTTTCGTTTTTTACATTAAGTTGTAACATCAGTTTTGGTTTTGGCTTTACTTCGTCAGTTCGCTGACGCTCGGGTTGACAAATATAAAAAAAGCCTCATGATTATATGAAGCTTTTTTTATATTTAATTGGGAAACTTATCTTTTATCCATTGATTTAAAATCTCTCAAGGCATAACCTGTATATACTTGTCTTGGACGACCTATTGGTTCTTTATTGACACGCATTTCTTTCCATTGTGCAATCCAGCCCGGTAAACGTCCGATGGCGAATAATACCGTGAACATATCGGTAGGAATTCCTAACGCACGATAAATAATTCCGGAATAAAAATCTACGTTTGGATACAATTTTCTGGAAACAAAGTACTCATCCACTAAGGCTGATTCTTCCAGTTTTTTTGCAATCGCTAAAATTGGATCGTCTACTCCTAAAGTTGCCAATACTTCATCAGCTGCTTTTTTGATGATTTTTGCTCTTGGGTCAAAGTTTTTATACACCCTGTGTCCAAAGCCCATCAAACGGAACGGATCTTCTTTGTCTTTTGCTTTCGCTAAATATTTATCGGCATCCCCGCCATTTTTTTGGATTTCTTCCAACATTTCCAAAACGGCCTGGTTTGCTCCACCGTGCAATGGTCCCCAAAGTGCGGAAACTCCGGCAGAAATTGAAGCAAACAATCCTGCATGAGAAGAACCTACCATTCTCACAGTTGATGTAGAACAGTTTTGTTCGTGGTCACCATGAAGGATAAATAATTTGTTTAATGCAGCTGTAACCGTTGGATTTGCAGTGTAAGGACCTGTAGGCAATTCGAACATTAAATGCATAAAGTTTTCTACATATCCTTTTGTATTATCGTAATAATTCAAAGGGAAGCCCATGCTTTTTCTGTAGGTCCAGGTTGCAATTACAAGGAATTTACCCATGGTTTTGCAAACTGCCTCATACATTTCCTTTTCATTATCAACATTCACCGATTTTGGGTTAAATGCTGTTAAGGCACTTGTCAAACAAGACAAAACGCCCATCGGATGTGCATTTCTTGGAAAACCATCAATGATGTTTTTCATCTCTTCGTTTACCAAGGTATATCTTCTGATATCATTCTCGAATTTCTCTAATTCTTGTTTGGTTGGTAACTCCCCAAAAATCAATAAATAGGATACTTCAAGAAAACCTGCTTTATCGGCTAAATCTTCAATTGAATACCCTCTGTAACGCAAAATTCCTTCTTCACCATCAAGAAACGTAATTTCACTTTTGCAAGAACCTGAATTTTTATAGCCCGGATCCAGTGTAATTGCTCCGGTTAAGTCACGTAGTTTGTTTATATCGATAGCCACTTCATTTTCGCTTCCTACTATTACCGGAAACTCATACTTATTACCATCTAATTCTAATATTGCTGTTTTTGACATGATATTATTGGGGATTTTTATATTGTAAAATTATAATTTAACAAATCTAAGGAATTCCATATTAATTAAAAAATGAAAATTACATTGAAAGAGTTAATTTTTATCAAAAAGTCATAAAAAAGCCAATGAGGAACATTGGCTTTGGATTTTATATAGGAATAGAATTAAAAACTAGCTGATTTTGAATGCTTTTACACCCGGAAAATAAGCTGTATCACCCAATTCTTCTTCGATTCTTAACAATTGATTGTATTTTGACATACGATCCGAACGTGAAGCCGAACCCGTTTTGATTTGTCCACAGTTTAAGGCTACTGCTAAATCAGCAATCGTGTTGTCTTCCGTTTCTCCCGATCGGTGAGACATTACCGAAGTATAACCTGCATTATGCGCCATATTTACCGCTGCAATGGTTTCGGTTAACGTACCAATCTGATTTACTTTTACAAGAATAGAATTGGCAATATTTTCATCAATCCCTCTAGACAAACGTTTTACATTGGTTACAAACAAATCGTCTCCTACTAATTGTACTTTATCTCCAATTTTTTCAGTCAGATATTTCCAACCTGCCCAATCATCTTCCTGCATTCCGTCTTCAATAGAAATAATTGGATATTTAGAAGCCAATTCCGCCAAATAATCTGCTTGTTCTTCTGAAGTCCTGATTTTTCCGGTTTCCCCTTCAAATTTGGTGTAATCGTATTTTCCGTTTACAAAAAACTCCGAAGCGGCACAGTCTAAAGCAATCATAATTTCATCGCCAAATTTGTATCCCGCACTTTCCACCGCTTTTTTAATAGACTCAATGGCGTCTTCTGTTCCGCCGGCTAAATTTGGAGCAAATCCACCTTCATCACCAACGGCAGTTGAAAGTCCTCTGTCGTGTAATTCTTTTTTCAAATGATGAAAAATCTCTGTCCCCATTCGCATGGCTTCAGAAAATGTTTTTGCTTTTACAGGCATAATCATAAATTCCTGAAACGCAATCGGCGCATCAGAATGAGACCCTCCATTGATAATATTCATCATTGGCACCGGTAATGTATTTGCTGAAACACCGCCAATATAACGGTATAATGGCAATCCAAGTTCATTCGCAGCTGCTTTTGCAACCGCAAGGGAAACACCAAGAATGGCATTCGCCCCAAGATTCGATTTATTTGGTGTACCGTCCAGTTTAATCATCATATGATCAATCAGATTTTGTTCGAAAACAGAAGTTCCCAACAATTCTTCGGCGATAACCGTATTTACGTTTTCCACTGCATTCATAACCCCTTTACCTAAAAAAGCTTTTCCGCCGTCGCGCAATTCTACCGCTTCATGCTCTCCGGTTGATGCTCCGGATGGAACTGCCGCTCTGCCTAAAACCCCATTATCAGTAATAACATCAACTTCTATTGTAGGATTTCCTCTTGAATCAAATATTTGTCTTGCGTGAACTTTGATAATAATACTCATTATTTTTATTTTAAGTGTTGAATCGTAAATTTAGAATTACAAATATATTATATCTATAATTATGATAATAAAAAAAGAATGAATGTTATTAACGATAACGTTATAATTTATTTTTGAAGCAAAAATCCTGAGCCACAACTTTAATTATTTTTCTGCTTTCAGACAGTTACTAATCGACAGCTACAATATCTTTTATTAATGAGAAATTATAAATAATATCTATATAAAACATTTGATTATCAAATATATAGCGTAATTTTATAATTGCCTTTCATTTCATTATAACGAAGCTTACAGATGTTAATTTCGGTTGAAAATTTAGAAAATACTCAATAATTTAAAAAATCAACAGGCAATGAAAACACTAAGAAATCTGGATTACCCTATTAATTCTAAAGAAATTATAGAATTAATCAATCGTTCCGCCACCGCTTTAGAAAATTCACAAGATTTGGATCCGCTAATGGATTATATAGGCGATGCTAAATATGTTTTACTTGGAGAAGCTTCTCATGGAACACATGAATACTATACCTGGAGAGCAAAAATAACCCAGCGACTGATTCAGGAAAAGGGTTTCTCATTTGTGGGAGTCGAAGGGGATTGGCCAGACTGTTATCGTTTAAATCGTTTCGCAAAAGGATATCCAGTTTCAGGAAAAGATATCTACAGCGTCCTGAATGAATTTAACCGATGGCCGACATGGATGTGGGCCAATTGGGAAATTGCAGCATTCATAGACTGGCTCAAGGGTCATAATGAGGATTTACCAACCAATAAAAAAGTGGGTTTTTATGGATTGGATGTTTATAGTTTCAGGGAATCCATGCAGGCCATAATCGATTATCTGGAAAAAAATGATCCGGAAGCTCTTAAAATAGCCAAAAAAGCAATGGCCTGTTTCGAACCTTACGGCAAAGATGAAGGACAGACTTATGCAAGAGCCTCTGCCCTGGTTCCGGAATTGTGTGAAAAAGAAGTGCTTCATATGTTAACTGAAATAAGAAGCAAGATCGAAAGCTACAATACTGATGCAGAAAATGTCATGAGTACAGAGCAAAATGCCCATATAGCCAGAAATGCAGAAAAGTATTATCGCGCCATGATAAAAAGAGGTTCAGCCTCCTGGAATATTCGTGATGAACACATGGTTTCCACTTTAGAACGCCTCATGAAATTTCATGGCAACGGGGCAAAAACAATTGTTTGGGAACACAACACCCATATCGGTGATGCGCGAGCCACAGATATGGCATCCGACGGAATGGTTAATGTTGGGCAATTATTGAGAGAACAATTTGCCATGGATGGTGTTGTGGCAGTTGGATTTGGTTCCTACAAAGGAAGTGTAATTGCCGGAAGAAATTGGGGAGATGCTATGCGAAAAATAAAAGTTCCTGAAGCAATGGAAGGAAGCTGGGAACACGCTTTTCATCTTGCAAGTAATGGAAAAAACAAATTATTGCTATTGAATAAACTTAAGGAAGCAGAATGCCTTTCTTCCCCTATAGGACATCGTGCTATTGGGGTGGTTTATAATCCGGAGCATGAAAGATTTGGAAATTATGTTCCGACTATTTTACCAAAGCGATACGATGCCTTTATTTTTCTTGATCAAACAAGTGCCTTGCATCCGATACATATACAGCCGGGCGGAAATGAAATTCCGGACACCTATCCTTTTGGGATGTAGATTCTATTTATGCAATTTACTAAATGGCAACTAAATAAAATTTACAGAGATTATAAGATTAATAAAAGCTGGGTTCACTTCTTATTTGAGAGGTGAACCCAGCTTTTATAATTCATACCCTATAAAAAATGAAAAAGACCATTTATCTTTTTTAAACCATTATATACAATCGGAACTAACCTTTTTGTAGATATTAAGTTTTAAATTCTTTAAAAACTGTCTGCTAATTCCGTGCTGCTCGATTAGTTGTCAAACCAAATTCTTTTCTTTTTTTACAACCATTTTAGCATTGTTGTTATGTCTTATTTATGGTTGCATTTTCGAAAAAATATTTTAACATAATTAATATAGATTTTGACCATTTTATGGCTCATACAAAATTGAATTCAAGCATTTTAACTGCTATTTCATGCGTTTTTTCTGAATTACAAATTTTTAACAAGTATTTTTGTTATATTTAACAAGTGTTTATGGTTAGATTTTATTTTTAAATCACTGTAAAACAACAATATATAAGTTAAATAATGCTTATTCATTCTAAATAAGATTACAGGATACTCCCGAAAATGTTTCAACCCAGAAACATGATAATTATCATTAAATAATAGCCAAATAATGTAGAAATTTACTTAATAATTATAAACTAACAAATTCTTAATAACATGAAAACAACAAACAAAAGTATCTTATTTATTGCGGTACTGACTTCCGTTTTGCAAGGATGTACTCATGCCGATGATTATGTTGCTCCAACACCTGAGGTACTAACATCGAGTCCAAATGAATTATTGGTAGAAAGATTTACAACAGCACCTGTTGTTGATGGAAATATTGATGCCATTTGGGATTCTGCAAGACCCTTATTAAACTCTTATACAGTTCCTTCAGCAGGAATCAGAACCGTACCCTTAAATTCCGATGGTTTCTTAAATACAGAACCTTTGGACATTTTTGACCCTTATAAAGGAGAAACCAATAAATTTTCTTTACGTGGAGGCCATGACGGAACAAATCTTTACCTTTTATTAGAAGTTGAAGATGGCAACGATAGTCAGGATAGAGAATCCTTTTATTTTTATGCACCTACTCAAACATGGAAACAAGAGCATAAATATGCCAATAATGCAAATGACAAGTTTTATGAAGATAAATTTGGATTTATGTTCCCTATTAAAGATGCATCAGGAGTCATCCCGGCAGGCTGGAATGAAGGAACCTGTTCCTTTACTTGTCACAAAGGATTAACCGGTGCAGTTGCAGGAGATAAAGACACCAGACATTATATGCCGGTAGCAGGCACAAAAGCTGATTTATGGCACTGGAAAAGAGTTAGAAACGCCATTTCCGGCTCTGTTGATGATGGTTACGTTAGTGCTTTTAATGATGCTGCAGGTCTTGTTGACAAAAGAGGTACTGCACAAGCACAAGGAAGACTACCAGATGCAGGGAAAAATCCATATGATGACAAACCTGTATTCACTGATCCTATAACCGGTAAAAAAGGTCCCAAATGGATTAAACCAGGGGTTGAAAATTATTATTGGGTAACTAAAGATGAATTAGCAAATTTTACTGCAAAAACGGTTGTAAATGTTGCTGTTGACGGAACATTGTCCTATATAAATGATGCTGCCGGCACTATTCTGACTTTGAATCCAAATACTGATCTTGCCTCTTATGCACAAGGCACAGGAAAAAAACGTTTCCCGAGTGTTACCATTAATGACGGAAGTGGTTATGTAGGTTACGATTCCCGAAATGACACCAAAATCAAAGCTACCCATACCGGTACTAAATGGGTCCTTGAAATCACCCGTAAACTGATCACCGAAGATGTTGCGAATGATGCCGCGTTTGAAATTGGAAAAGAAATGAAATTTGGTATGTCCTTTTTTAGCAATGCTGCGATTGCTCATGGAACATTAAACCTTTTAACAATGAAAATTGTAGAGTAAAATATAATAATTATTCTTCCTTTTAAAAAATATAAAAATGAAAAAAACAATTCAATTCCTAGGTGTGATATGCCTGAGCATGGCAGCTTCCTCTTGTTATTATGATGCCCTTCCGGATGCTTCGGTCATTCCAATTCCCGAAAATATTTCTTATCAAAATGAAATTCAACCCATATTTAATCAGAGTTGTACCAGTTGCCATGACGGCGGTTTAGATCCCGATTTAAGATCAGGTACTTCTTATACTGCTTTGACAGCAAACAACGCCTATGTTATCCCCTCTGACGCTGAAAACAGCGTGCTCTACAAAGCTTTAATAGGAGAAGGTGCCCCATTAATGCCGCCAGACGGAGGCTTAAGTCAAGCTAAGATCAATTTAGTGAAACAATGGATTAACGAAGGCGCTCTTAATAACTAATTTCAAACAAATTAATCATGAAATTATATAAATCAATTTTTATAGCCGTGTTCGTTCTTCCTCTTATGGTTTTTGCACAAGATGAAAAGGACACTATTGCTACAACAAGTAAAGTAAAACTGGAGCGTGCAGCTTTCGAAAGCACTGCATTGATAGACAACCAAACAAATGTTGTTAATACCAAAGGGACCTTAGAAATGGTAATGAACCACCGTTTTGGTCTTGTTAACGGCACCAATGATATGATTGGAATTTGGGGACCTGCAAATATCAGAATCGCTTTGAGTTATGCCGTTACCGATCGCATTACGGTGGGTTTCGGAACAACTAAAGACAACCGTTTACAGGACTTTAACCTTAAAGGCGCTATTTTAAGACAAACTCGCGGCAATGAAATGCCGGTAAGTGTTACTTATTATGGCAATTATACTATTGATGCGAGACCGAAAGAAAATTTTATTCATACCGGAGACCGTTACTCTTTTTTCAATCAAATTATAATTGCACGACGTTTTAACAAAAACATTTCCTTTCAGGTTTCTCCAAGTCTATCCCATTATAATGTTGTTGAAAGCACTATGCGAAACGATATGTTTGCTGTTTCTGTTGCAGGAAGATACAAAATCAGTCCGCAAACTTCAATTATGGCAGAATATCATCTACCATTAAATACCTATCAAATCAATACTCCA
Organism: Flavobacterium sp.; assembly: GCF_035292545.1. Taxonomy (GTDB): domain Bacteria; phylum Bacteroidota; class Bacteroidia; order Flavobacteriales; family Flavobacteriaceae; genus Flavobacterium. Next base: position 25,552 of record NZ_DATDPV010000021.1, read on the forward strand.
AAACCCGGGATTAACTTAGGACTTGAATTTTCAACCGGTTCACATGCTTTTCAGGTTTTTGTCAGTAACTATAAAGGAATTGTTGCACAGAAAAATTACATGTACAATCAAAATGATTTCTTTAATGGTGATTTCATGATAGGTTTTAATATTACCAGATTATGGCATTTATAATATACAACCTTATTAGCTATGAAAAATTCAGATAAAAACGATAAAATTCAAATCAGCAGAAGAGGTTTTTTGCCACTCCTTGGAGGTGGATTAATTTTACCGCTTTTAGGCTTTGGCAAACCCACACCTGAAATCCTGGACGAAGCAGCGGAATATCAAACGCTGCTTAAACCAGACGGAACCACCGTAAGAGTAAAGAAAAGCGTGTTGGCCAAGTCAAAAGTCATTGAAAAAAACATTTCCAACAAATCACTTTTAGGGTGGTTAAAAAAAAGCATCTAGTCATGAAAGAAGACAATCAACAATCAAAGCGTAAGTTTTTTGAATTGGGAATTAAGTTTGGATTACTTGCGACTGCAGGAACGGTATTAGCTTCAAAAGTTTTTGGTGATGAAAAGCCATCAGAAATGGTGGAACTTATGTCTACCGATGGAAATCTTATACAAGTACCTGCTTCAGAAGTTCAGGAAGTATCCTTAAAACCCAAAGGTTATGATCCAAGAGTAGGTTTCCCAGGCAAGAAATTTGTAATGGTCGTTGATTTAGCCAAGTGTAAAAATGCATTAAAATGTCAAACAGCCTGTAACAAAGGACATTATATCACAGGAGATAACGCCTGGATAAAGGTTTATAAAATGCAGGAATCCGAAAAAACGGCTCCTTACTTTATGCCTACACAGTGCCAGCATTGCGACAAGCCTCCTTGTGTAAAAGTTTGTCCTGTTGATGCCACGTTTAAACGTCAGGATGGTATTGTATTAATAGATAATGAACGCTGCATTGGCTGTCGTTTTTGTATGGCAGCTTGCCCCTACGGTACTCGGGTTTTTAATTGGAATGAGCCGGATCAGCCGCAAATTGTTCATGAAGAAGAATACACTCCCGACCATTGTGGTAAACCAAGTGTAAAAGGAACAGTTGACAAGTGCGATTTCTGTCCTCATGAAATTGTAAAAGGCGAACTTCCATTTTGTGTAAAAGCCTGCCCTAATGATGTTTTTGCGTTTGGTGACATGTATGAAGATGCCGTTACTAATGGTAGCGGAGAAACTTTCAAATTAAGCAAACTTCTGACAGACCGCGCCGGACACCGTTTACTGGAAGGATTGGGGACAGAACCGAGCGTTTTTTATCTTCCTCCTGTTGATCGATTGGTCGATTTTGAAGAAAGCCTTAAAAACTTTACCGGGTATGAATCAGTTCATAAAAAAGAATAACCATGAAAGAATATGATAAATTAATAAAAGACCTTGCTCCCAAAAAATTTGGGAAACTTGGTCAAATTTGGGTTTCCTTTTTATTGGTAATAATTCTTTTTGCAATGTATGCTTATTACCAACAATTAGATAAAGGATTGATTATTACCAACATGCGCGACTATGCCTTATGGGGTGTTTACATTTCAAATTTTGTGTTTTTCGTAGCCATAAGTCTGGTAGGTTCTTTGGTGACAGCAATTTTGCGATTATCAGGAGCAAGCTGGAGCACACCCTTAACTAGAATTGCCGAAGTAATTGCCGTAGCAGCCATCATCATGGCAGGCTTAACCATTATCATAGATATGGGGCGACCGGAACGAATTTATAATATCTTTTTGCACGGAAGATTGCAATCCCCGATTATCTGGGATGTGCTGGTCATTTCCACTTATTTGTTTATTAGTGTATTATTGCTGTTTTTTCCATTATTACCGGATTTTGCAATTCTGAAAAAACACTTTAAAGACCAGCCAAAATTAAGCAAGTGGTATGGCAAACTATCTTTGAACTGGACCGGAAGTAAAGATCAGGAAAACCTGTATAACAAATCTATCAAAACGTTATCAGTTTTAATTATTCCGGTTGCGTTTGGAATCCATACCGTAACAGCCTGGTTATTTGCAACCACTTACAGACCGGGTTGGGACAGTTCTAATTTTGGCCCTTACTTTATTGCCGGAGCATTTGTTGCCGGAGCCGGAGCTGTAGTCGTGATTATGTATGTACTGAGAAGAACCTATCATTTAGAAGATTATATCACCGATTTGCATTTTGATAAAATGGGTAAACTACTGGTTTTGCTTTGTCTGATTTATTTATATTTCAATGTAAATGAATATTTAATCCCAGCCTATAAAACTACTACCGAAGAAGCGGCCCATTTACATGAACTGTTTTTTGGAAGCTATGCCTTATTATTCTGGAGCGTTATCATAGGTGGATTAGTTGTACCCGTAATTACTCTTGTTTTTCCAAAAGGAAGAAAACCATTTCCCCTTTTTATAATAGGGATTTTGGTAGTCCTTGGCGCCTGGTGGAAACGTTTCATTATTGTGACACCCACACTGCTTCATCCAATTCTTCCAATTCAGGGGGTGCCTAAATCCTGGCACAGTTATTTTCCTTCCGGCTTGGAATGGATTATCACTTTTGGAACTTTAGCAGCAGCATTGTTGATTATGACCGTACTCTTTCGCTATTTACCCATAATTCCAATTCATGAAACTGCTGAAGAAAGAGGATTTTTAAAAACAGATAAAATAGGAAAATTATGATACGATCAGCTATTACCTATTGCAAAACATCGCTTTTGATTCTGATGATATCACTTTGCTTTTTTGGAAATGATGTCTATAGTCAAGAAGACAAAAAGGACATCAGTCTTTCTGTTCAGTATGTTAAAATAATGAAAGAAAATTCGTTTCTGAAAATTTCCGCAAAATATAAAGGGAAAGACGGATTTGAACCCTGCGCAAATTTAAATTTCATTGTTAGTAAAATAGATACAAACGATGTTGAAGCAGCAATTAAAATAGGGCTAATAAAAACAAACAAAGAGGGCAAAGCCAAATTTATTATCCCCTTAAAACACATTACCCCATCTGCTTCATTCAGCGTTATATTAGAAAACGATAAGAATTTTGAAGATGCCGAAGAAATAGTCACTATAACTAATGTCAATATTGAGACATCAGTGGAAAAGATTGATAGCGTTTATAATATAAAAGCACGTTTGGTATCCAATACTGATGAACCCATAGCTGAAGAAAGCCTAAAAGTTGGACTGAAAAGACTGTTCGGTAATTTAGGAATAGGAGAAGAAGAGAGTTACGCAACCGATGAGGACGGAGTTATTTTAGTTCCAATTGAAAAAGGACTTACAGGAATAAACGGAAAATTAAACTTCCAAGTTGCTTTAGAAGAAAGTGACACCTACGGCACTGTTATTGATAATGTTACAGTGGATTTTGGTGTCCCAATAGTTGATGAATCCAGTTTCAATGAAAGAACCATGTGGTCACCTCCTACAAAAACACCAATATTTTTATGGATAATTCCAAACATATTATTAATAGGAATTTGGTCAATATTGTTGCTATTAGTTCTTAACTTATTCAAAATTTACAAATCTAAAAAATAAACACTCATGCAAAATTTAAAATTATTATCGATTATCGGATTGACTGCTTTTGGGTCCTATATTTATTCTACAACTGAAATTCAAAGTAAATGGATAGTGCCAGCGAAATATAAAACCATGAAAAATCCAACTGATCCCAAAGACAAGGAAGGCTTAGCAGAAGGAAAGGCATTATATGCAAAACAATGCAGTTCGTGTCATGGAAAAAAAGGATTGGGAGATGGCTCTAAAGCACCTGAACTTAAAGGAGAATTGGGAGATTTTTCTTCTGCTGAATTCCAAAAACAGACCGATGGCGAATTGTTTTACAAAATGATAGAAGGAAGAGATGATATGCCAGGATTTAAGAAAAAAATTGCAAGCGACGAAGACAGATGGTTGGTTGTGAATTATCTAAGAACAATGAAAAAATAATTAAACATAAAAATTAAGCCCCAATTTAAAAAATTGGGGCTTAATTTTTATTGGAGACACTATCCCGTTAAGTGTGTAAATTAAAAATATAGGGGTTTAACTTTTTAATTAAAGTTGAACCCTTTTTTCAAAAAAAGTTAAGAACTGGTTGAGGATTAATCCCCAATTTTGGATTGGCATTGACCATTTTTTTGTTGCTTCTCTGATAGCCAAATATACGGATTTCATAACAGCATCATCTGTGGGGAATGACAATTTATTTTTGGTATATTTTCTAATTTTACCATTGAAGTACTGATTGATGTCCCGGAATATTACGTTAAGACCTATAATCTTTGTAATGGAAAACTACCCTGTTATGGAGTTTGATTGTCATGAAGGTATGGTTTAGATTAAAATTTTAGAATAAAAAAACTCCAAATCGAAAACGATTTGGAGTTTTTTATTCTAAATTAAATAATTGCTAACTGCTATTGTTTTTAATACTTCAAAACAATTTTCAACTGGAATATTGATCCTGTCAATCCAATTACGATATGTTTTTTACAATGCTGACCCTATGCTTATAATTTATTTTATTATAATTTTTTTAACCACTTTATCCTGCTCATTCGAAATCTCCACAAAGTACATTCCTCTTGACAAGTTTGATATATTTATGGAAACAAGTTCACTGTTAACATCTGAATCTATTTCTTTTAATAATTTAGCATTGGTATCAAAAACTCTAATTTTTGAAATTGAAGTGTCATTATTTTTAGAAATGTTTAAAAACCCATTAGAGGGATTTGGATAAACGTTTATTTTATCTAAAGAGGCAAAATTATCAACACCTAAAGTTCCAAATGTCAATTGCGCAGTACCTCTGGTTAAAGAAGCGGCATTATTATGTCTAGTGGTAACAGTACCGGCACCATTCAAATCCTTGCCATTTAATGCATATTCATTAGCTGTTCTCCACATTCCCCAAATGATATTTAGGTTAGTTAAAGTTGCGTAATTAAAAGTATAATCTGTAGCATCTCCAGTGTTTAATGCTCTGGTAGCAATTAATGTTCTTATCAAACCAGTACCGTCAACTACATTTGAAACTAATGTCCAATCTTGTTGCGTATCAGCTACAAGAATACTGTGAGCTATAAATGGCTGAGTATCCATAATCGAAGTTGGAGAATTATTTGTAACCGTATCAGCACCGTCCATAATAGTGTTTCCAAATCCTATACAAAACAATCTATCCGCCGGTCCAGTAAGTGTCATCGTAAGTTGCGATGCAGTGTTATCCATATCAAGTTTTACGGACATAGGAGTTATACTAGTAAAAGAAACCACTCCTGTAGATTTCATTTCATTTACATAAAATGTAGCCACTACACCACCTCTTGTTAAAGAAGCGGCATTATTATGCCTAGTGTTAACAGTACCGGCACCATTCAAATCTTTACCATTTAATGCCCACTCATTAGCAGTTCTCCACATTGCCCAAGAGATATTCAAGCTTGTCAAATTATCATAATCAAAAGTATAATCCGAAACATCTCCAGTATTTAATGCTCTAGTGGCAACTAATGTTCTTATCAAGCCAGTTCCATCAACTACATTTGAAACCAATGTCCAATTTTGTTGGGAATCAGCAATAATACTGCTATACCCAGTAAATCCATTGCTGTCTAAAATTGTAGTTGGAGAATTGCTTGTAAAAGAATCCGTAATTCCATTCATAGAGGTACTTCCAAATCCTATACAAAACAATCTGTCTGCCGGACCAGTAAGTGTCATCGTTACCTTCGACGTAGTTTTATTTACATCAAGTTTGACAGACATAGATGTAATACTAGCGAAAGTAATAACTCCACTAGATTTTGTTTGAGCAAAAGACAAATTAATCATCCCTGCAATCAGTAATCCAATGTAAATCTTTTTCATATTTAATTTTGTTAATGTTAGTATTGAGTATTAATTATCTAATAATATTATTAATTCCGTATTTTTATTAAAATTAGCAAAATCTAAAGCTGTTTTTCCTTCACTGTCTTTGTGTTTTTTATCTACTCCCGCTTTTATCAAACTTTTAACAATTTCAGTTTTATTAAAATAAGCAGCATAAATCAAGGCTGTTTTTCCTTGAGCATCGGCAGTATTCAAATTGGCTTTATGCAAAATCAATTGATCAATTATTTGAATATTCCCAGACATTACTGCTGCCATTAGTGCAGTACCATCCCCTGAACTATAGTTAATATCCGAAACTTTATTGATAAGAAATAAAGCAACAGCTACATTGGCTCTGTAACAAGCCAATATTAACGGAGTATAATCATCGCTAAGCGTGTTAATCAAATCCGGGTTGCTTTTGTAAATTGATTTCATCTCTTCTAAAGTTCCTTTTCTCGCGACATCAAAAACATTTTTATCCTGAGCATTGGCAAATAAACTGAAACTTATCATAAATGAGAATATAATTTTTTTTATCATAACTATTTTAGTTTCTGTTAAATTTACAAATCATCTACAAACTATTATATGATATTTATCATCTTTTTAATATAATTTACATAGCCTGATTACATAAGACTATTTCCTTTTTTATAATCCACAAAAAAAGGGTAAAACTTTAATTAAAAAGTCAAACCCTTCCATTATAAACCTTACAAAAATTAATATTGTAATGCTAAATTATTTTCTATCTCTTATTCTTTCAATAAATTCATCAAACAAGTAGCTTGAATCGTGTGGACCGGGACTGGCCTCGGGATGGTATTGCACTGAGAAACAATTTTTGCTTTTCATACGCATTCCGGCAACGGTATCGTCATTAAGGTGTAAATGCGTGATTTCAAAATCAGGGTGTTTTTCTAATTCTTCTTTGTTGACAGCAAAACCGTGGTTTTGAGATGTAATTTCTCCTTTACCAGAAATCACATTCATTACCGGATGGTTAATTCCGCGGTGACCGTTAAACATTTTGTAAGTTGAAATTCCGTTTGCCAAGCCAATTACCTGATGTCCTAAACAAATTCCGAATAACGGTTTGTTGTTTGCCAAAATTTGTTTTGCCACTTCCTGAGCGTCAAATAAGGGCTCGGGATCTCCAGGTCCGTTAGAAAGGAAAAATCCATCGGGATTGAAAGCTGCCAAATCTTGGTAGGTTGCATCAAAAGGAAACACTTTTATATAACAATCTCTTTTTGCTAAGTTGCGCAGGATATTTTTCTTGATTCCTAAATCTAAGGCTGCGATTTTATAGGTTGCGTTTTCTTCTCCAAAGAAATATGGCTCTTTTGTTGATACTTTCGAAGCCAATTCCAATCCATTCATTTCTGGAACTTCCTTAAGCATGGCTTTCAATTCTTCGATAGATTTGCCATCTGTGGAGATTACGGCATTCATGGCGCCGTTATCACGAATATAACTAACTAAAGCACGGGTATCGACATCGGAAATGCAAACTAAATTTTGTTTGGCAAAATAATCTTCTAAACTTCCTGAAGCATCTGCTCTGGAATAATTAAAGCTAAAATTTTTACAAACTAAGCCAGATATTTTTATGGAATCGGATTCTACTTCTTTGTCGTTTACGCCGTAATTACCGATGTGCGGATTGGTTGCGACCATGATTTGTCCGAAATAAGACGGATCGGTAAAGATTTCCTGGTAACCGGTCATTCCGGTATTGAAACAAACTTCGCCAAAAGCGGTGCCTTCTATTCCGATGGATTTCCCGTGAAAAATGGTTCCGTCACTGAGTAACAGGATGGCTTTTTGTCTATTTGCGTATTTCATTTGTGTTGTAGTTGTTGTGTTGCGGTTGCAAATTTAATTCAATTTGTGGGTTTCTGAAAATTTAATTTCTCGTGAGGCCACAATTTTATTCTTTAGCCCTGATGGTAGTGGAAATCCTTTTTTTCGTCTTCTCGATATTTTGTCTTTCAGTCCAAACTCGAACTGACGAAAAAAAGATTACAACGGACAGCAGGTACATGATTTCTTGAAGAAGCCAAAAATTTTAGCTCCTTTAAAATTTGACAAAAAAAAAGGACAAACTAGTAAAAGTTTATCCTTGATTTTTATTGAATAGTGATTTTCATCCTTATTCAGCTGCGTCTGTTGTAGTTTCAGTTTCGGCAGCTGGAGCTTCTGTAGCTTCATCTGCTTTCTTTGCTTTTCCACCACGACGGCTTTTTGCTTTTTTCACTTCTTTTTTACCACCGTTGTAAAGTTCGTTGAAATCTACTAGTTCGATCATTGCCATATCAGCATTATCTCCTAAACGATTTCCAACTTTGATGATACGAGTGTAACCACCCGGACGATCTCCTACTTTTGCAGCTACGTCTCTGAACAAGTCAGTTACGGCATATTTGCTACGTAAGTAAGCGAAAACGATACGTCTGTTGTGAGTAGTATCAGCTTTTGATTTTGTTATAAGCGGCTCAACGAATTGTTTAAGTGCTTTTGCTTTAGCGACAGTAGTGTTAATACGTTTGTGCTCGATAAGAGAACAAGCCATATTAGCCAACATAGCTGCTCTATGTCCTTTCTGTCTACTTAAGTGATTGAATTTTTTTCCGTGTCTCATGACGTATTTTTTTTAACTTCATCTTGCTGCAATCCACTTTGGAGAGCAAAATATGAAGTAATTTATTCTTTATCTAGTTTGTATTTTGCTAAATCCATTCCGAAGGTTAAATTTTTAACTGCGACTAATTCGTCTAATTCAGTTAACGATTTTTTACCGAAATTACGGAATTTCATCAGGTCATTTTTATTGAATGACACTAAGTCACCTAATGTATCAACTTCAGCCGCTTTCAAACAATTTAATGCTCTAACCGATAAGTCCATATCAACAAGCTTAGTTTTAAGCAATTGTCTCATGTGCAATGACTCTTCGTCATACGATTCAGTTTGAGCGATTTCGTCAGCCTCTAGCGTAATTCTTTCGTCAGAAAACAACATGAAATGGTGAATTAAAACTTTGGCAGCTTCAGTAAGGGCATCTTTTGGATTGATTGAACCGTCAGTTTTTATTTCAAAAACCAATTTTTCATAATCTGTTTTTTGCTCTACACGGAAGTTTTCAATAGTATACTTTACGTTTTTTACCGGAGTAAAGATTGAGTCAGTAAATATTGTTCCAATTGCTGCATTTTGTTTTTTGTTCTCTTCTGCAGGAACATAACCTCTACCTTTTTCAATTGTCAATTCGAAATTCAAATTGATTTTTGGGTCTAAATTACAAATTACCAGTTCTGGGTTCAGAACTTGGAAACCTGAGATAAACTTTTGAAAATCACCAGCAGTAAGTTGGTCTTTACCTGTAACAGAAATCGTAACCGATTCATTATCTACATCTTCAATTTGACGTTTGAAACGTACTTGTTTAAGATTAAGGATAATTTCTGTAACATCTTCAACAACTCCTGAGATAGTAGAAAATTCATGATCTACACCTTCGATACGAACCGATGTGATTGCGTATCCTTCTAAAGCAGAAAGTAAAACTCTTCTAAGTGCATTACCAACTGTCAATCCGTAACCAGGTTCTAAAGGTCTAAATTCGAATTTACCTTCAAAATCGGTTGAATCGATCATGATAACTTTATCGGGCTTCTGAAAATTAAATATTGCCATAAATTTCGACTAATGTCAGTTATTATTTGTTGTACAACTCTACGATTAATTGTTCTTTGATGTTTTCTGGAATTTGCAATCTTGCAGGAACAGAAACAAAAGTACCTTCTTTGATATCGTTGTTCCAAGTAATCCATTCATAAACATGACTAGAATTAGACAAAGAACGTTCGATAGCTTCTAATGATTTAGATTTTTCACGAACGGCAACTTTATCACCAGCTTTCAAGTGGTAAGAAGCGATATCTACAACTTCACCGTTTACCACGATGTGTCTGTGCGATACCAATTGTCTAGCGCCTCTTCTAGAAGGAGCGATACCCATTCTGAATACTACGTTATCTAATCTTGCTTCACATAATTGTAATAGGATTTCACCTGTTACACCTTTTGAAGCTGCTGCTTTTTTGAATAAGCCTCTGAATTGTTTTTCTAAAATTCCGTAAGAATATTTAGCTTTTTGTTTTTCCATTAACTGGATAGCAAATTCAGATTTTTTTCCTCTTTTTTTAGCCATCCCGTGTTGTCCAGGTGGGTAATTTCTTCTTTCGAAAGATTTGTCATCTCCGAAGATTGCTTCGCCAAATTTACGAGCAATTCTAGTTTTTGGACCAGTATATCTTGCCATTTCTAAAAATTAAATTAAGGTAGAGATTATGAATTCAGGTCATATCCTTCGATAATCGTTTATTCTACCTAGTTATACTTAAATATATAATTAAACTCTACGTCTTTTTGGAGGACGACATCCATTGTGAGGCATTGGAGTAACATCGATAATCTCAGTCACTTCAATTCCACCGTTATGCAAAGAACGAATGGCAGACTCACGTCCGTTTCCTGGTCCTTTTACATACACTTTTACTTTTTTAAGTCCTGCTTCCAACGCTACTTTACTACAATCTTCTGCTGCCATTTGAGCTGCATATGGAGTGTTCTTTTTAGAACCTCTAAAGCCCATTTTACCAGCTGAAGACCAAGAAATAACTTCACCTTTTTTGTTTGTCAAAGAAATGATGATGTTGTTAAAAGTTGCACTGATGTGTGCTTCTCCCGTTGATTCAACAATGACTTTACGTTTTTTTGTACTTGCCTTAGCCATACTACTTATTATTTAGTTGCTTTTTTCTTGTTGGCAACAGTTTTTCTCTTACCTTTTCTTGTTCTAGAGTTGTTTTTAGTTCTTTGTCCTCTTAATGGAAGACCAGATCTGTGACGAATACCTCTATAACATCCAATGTCCATAAGACGTTTGATGTTCAAAGAAACCTCAGAACGTAATTCACCTTCAATTTTGAATGTTGATACCGCTTCACGAATTGCTCCGATCTCGTCATCATTCCAATCTTGAACTTTCTTGTCTTGGCTAACTTGAGCTTTTTCTAAAATCTCAATAGCTCTACTTTTTCCTAATCCGAAGATATAGGTTAGTGCAATAACACCTCTCTTATTTTTCGGGATATCTACCCCTGCAATTCTTGCCATAACTATCCTTGTCTTTGTTTAAATCTAGGATTCTTTTTGTTAATTACGTACAATCTCCCTTTTCTTCGCACGATAACGCACTCGGGACTTCTCTTTTTTACTGATGCTCTTACTTTCATTGTGAATACCTTTAATATCTATAAGTAATTCTTGCTTTTGACAGATCATAAGGGCTCATTTCCAGTTTCACTTTATCACCAGGTAATAATTTGATGTAATGCATACGCATTTTTCCAGATATATGAGCAATTACAATATGTCCATTTTCTAACTCTACACGGAACATCGCATTGGATAATGCTTCGATGATTGATCCGTCTTGTTCTATTGCTGATTGTTTCGCCATAAGTTAAGCTACTGCTTTTCTATTTTTACCAGTTTTCATCAAACCATCATAATGCTTATTAAGCAAATAAGAGTTGATTTGTTGAATGGTATCTATTGCTACTCCAACCATAATTATTAATGACGTTCCGCCAAAAAACATCGCCCAAGATTGTTGAACATCCATAACACTTACAACAATCGCCGGGAACACAGCTATTAAGGCAAGAAATAATGAACCTGGGAAAGTAATTAAAGACATCACGTGATCTAAATAGTCAGATGTTTCCACTCCTGGTCTAATACCCGGAATAAATCCACCACTTCTCTTTAAATCATCAGCCATTTTATTTGTAGGAACTGTAATGGCAGTATAAAAGAAAGTAAATACAACTATTAAAGTTGCGAATACAAGGTTATACCAAAATCCAAACATATTACTAAAAGCTCCTGCAATTGAGGTTGATACTTCTGATTGAGACAAACCTGCTAAAGCAGCCGGAATAAACATAATCGCTTGTGCAAAGATAATTGGCATTACACCCGATGCATTAAGCTTTAATGGAATCCATTGTCTGTTTCCACCCATCATGTCTTGTTCAAAATCACCAGAAACTGTTCTTCTGGCGTATTGTACAGGAATTTTTCTGATTGCCATTACCAACAATATACATGCCATGATAACTAAAAGCCAAACAATAATTTCGATAACCAATAACATTGGCCCTCCGTTGTTGTTGGTAACTCTAGTTGTAAACTCCTGGATGAACGCTTGTGGAAATCTGGCTAATATACCCACCATAATTAATAGTGAAATACCATTTCCGATTCCTTTATCAGTAATTTTTTCTCCTAACCACATGGCAAAAATTGTACCTGTAACTAAAATTATTACTGAAGAGAATAAGAATGAAAAAGAATCAAATCCTAATAAAAAGGCGCTACTTGGCAGTGTTCTATATAAATTATAGATATAACCAGGTCCTTGAACTAAGGTAATAGCGATAGTCAACCAACGTGTTATTTGGTTAATTTTCTTTCTTCCGCTTTCCCCATCACTTTGTAGTTTTTGCAAATAAGGAACCGCGATTCCCATTAACTGTACTACAATAGATGCTGAAATGTAAGGCATGATACCCAACGCAAAAACAGAAGCTTGAGAAAATGCACCTCCGGTAAACATATCCAGAATTGAACCAATTCCTTCCTTAGTCTGACCAGCTAAATTAGCTAATTGAGTTGCATCAATACCTGGAAGGGTAACTTGCGCACCAAAACGATAAACTAATAACAGCCCTAAAGTAATTAGGATTCTATTTTTTAATTCTTCGATTTTCCAAACATTAATAAGTGATTCAATAAATTTCTTCATCTTCTAGAAAAATTATATTGTTACAGCTTCTCCACCAGCCGCTTCGATAGCAGCTTTTGCAGTAGCAGTAAATTTGTGAGCGGTTACCTTTAATTTAGCTGTCAATTCTCCTCTACCTAAAATCTTAACGATTTCATTTTTGGTAGCCAAACGGTTTGAAACGAATACTGTCATATCAACAGTATCTGTAATCATTCCATTATCCACTAATAATTGCAGTGTATCAAGGTTTACACCTTCGTAATTCTTACGATTGATGTTTGTGAAACCAAACTTAGGCACACGTCTTTGAAGTGGCATTTGACCACCTTCAAAACCAATCTTTTTAGAATAACCAGAACGAGATTTTGCTCCTTTGTGACCTCTTGCAGAAGTACCACCTTTTCCAGAACCTTCTCCTCTACCTAATCTTTTATTTTGATTGTGTGTAGAACCTTCAGCAGGTTGTAAGTTACTTAAATTCATAACAGTATTTGTTATTTAGTTTCTTCAACAGAAACTAAGTGTTTAACTTTGTTTATCATCCCAAGGATTGTAGGGTTTGAATCATGCTCTACAACTTGTCCCATTTTACGTAGACCTAGAGCTTCCAAACCTCTTTTTTGAGTAAGAGGACAATTGATTTTGCTTCTAACTTGTTTTACTAATAATTTAGCCATAATTTCCTTGAATTAACCTTTAAAAACTTTCTCTAAAGAAACTCCACGTTGTTTTGCAACAGTGTGTGCGCTTCTCATTTGTAACAAAGCATCAAAAGTTGCTTTTACTACGTTGTGAGGATTTGATGATCCTTGAGATTTAGATAATACATCATGAATTCCTACTGATTCAAGAACTGAACGAACAGCTCCACCAGCAATAACTCCTGTACCATGAGAGGCAGGAATTAAGAATACACGTGCACCACCAAATTTACCTTTTTGTTCGTGAGGAACTGATTGACCATTCAAAGGAATTTTTACAAGATTTTTCTTTGCATCTTCTACTGCTTTCGCAATTGCTTCAGAAACGTCTTTAGATTTTCCTAATCCGTGACCAACTACTCCATTTTCATCACCTACAACTACAATAGCAGAAAAACCGAAAGCTCTACCACCCTTTGTAACTTTAGTAACACGATTAACACTTACCAAACGATCTTTTAATTCAAGACCACTTGGTTTTACTAGCTCTACATTCTTGTATTTACTATTAGACATACTATATTAGAATTTAAGTCCAGCCGCTCTCGCGCCTTCTGCTAATGATTGAATACGACCGTGATATAAATAACCTCCTCTATCGAAAGTTACTGCATCTATCCCAGCTTTTAACGCTTTTTCTGCAACTAGTTTTCCAACTGCGTTTGCAACTTCTACGTTTGTACCTTTACCTACTTCTTTTTCTCTTGAAGATGCAGCCAATAAAGTTACTCCATTCACATCATCAATAAGTTGTGCGTAGATTTCTTTATTGCTTCTGAATACAGAAAGTCTTGGTTTAGTAGCTGAACCACTAATAGTCTTTCTAATTCTGAACTTGATTCTCTGTCTTCTATCAGATTTTGTTAATGACATAATCTTATTTTTTAAGCTGATTTACCTGCTTTTCTTCTTAATACTTCACCCACAAATTTAACACCTTTTCCTTTGTACGGCTCAGGCTTACGGAAACCTCTGATTTTCGCAGCTACCTGACCTAACAATTGTTTGTCAAATGATGTTAATTTTACGATTGGGTTTTTACCTTTTTCAGATATTGTTTCTAAAACTACTTCTGGAGCAATTTCTAAAACGATATTGTGAGAGTAACCTAAAGCTAAATCAAGTTTTTGACCTTGATTTGAAGCTCTATAACCTACACCTACTAATTCTAAAGATTTAGTAAAACCTTCCGATACACCGATAATCATGTTATTGACTAAAGATCTGTACAATCCGTGTTTTGCTCTGTGGTCTTTGTGATCAGACGATCTGTTCACTTGAACCTGACCATCTTCAACTGTTACAGTTACGTCCGAAAACTCCTGTGTAAGTTGACCTTTTTTTCCTTTTACCGTAATAATACCGTCTTTAACTTCAACAGTTACGTCGGCAGGGATTACAACTGGGTTTTTACCTATTCTTGACATCTTATTATAGTCTTTAAATTAGTATACGTAACAGATTACTTCGCCACCAACATTAAGTTGTTTGGCTTGTTTTCCAGTCATCAAACCTTTTGATGTAGAAACAATAGCAATACCTAATCCATTAAGGATTCTTGGTATTTTAGAAGAACCCGCATACTTACGTAAACCTGGTTTACTAATTCTTTGGATATCTTTGATTACCGGCTCTTTAGTATCTTTATCATACTTCAAAGCGATTTTGATTGAACCCTGAACAGCGTTGTCTTCAAATTTGTAACTTAAGATATAACCTTGATCAAATAAGATCTTTGTTATTTCTTTTTTTAGATTAGATGCAGGAATTTCGACAACTTTGTGGTTTGCAGCCACAGCGTTTCTAACTCTTGTTAAATAATCCGCAATAGGATCTGTATACATGTGTATTAATTTGCGGCTATGGTTTTCAACTAATACTCATTAGAAGAACCTTTAACCAATTTATAAATGTTATTTTACCAACTAGCTTTCTTAACCCCAGGTATCAATCCGTTGTTTGCCATTTCACGAAATGTAACACGTGAAAGACCGAATTGACGCATATACCCTCTTGGTCTACCAGTTAATTTACAACGATTGTGCAAACGAACAGGCGAAGCGTTTTTCGGTAATTTTTGCAAACCTACGAAATCTTTAGCTTCTAACAAAGCTTTTCTTTTCTCAGCATACTTTGCTACCGTTTTTTCTCTCTTCACCTCACGGGCTTTCATTGATTCTTTAGCCATGTCTTAATTCTTTTTAAAAGGTAATCCTAGTTCTGTCAATAACGATTTTGCTTCCTTATCTGTTTTCGCAGAAGTAACAAATGTAATATCCATACCAGAAATCTTGTTCACTTTATCAATATCAATTTCAGGGAAAATGATTTGTTCTAAAACTCCTAAGTTGTAGTTACCTCTTCCGTCAAAACCAGTAGCTTTGATACCGCTGAAATCTCTAACACGTGGTAAAGAAGAAGTGATGAATCTATCTAAAAACTCATACATTCTTTCTCCACGTAGGGTAACTTTCGCTCCAATTGGCATTCCTTTTCTCAATTTGAATGACGCAACGTCTTTCTTAGAGATTGTAGAAATAGCTTTTTGTCCAGTAATTTTAGTCAACTCATCCACTGCATAGTCAATAAGTTTCTTGTCAGATACTGCTGCACCAACTCCTTTACTCAAAACGATTTTCTCCAATTTTGGAACTTCCATTACGTTTTTGTATCCGAATTCTTCTTTAAGAGCAGAGATTACTCTGTTCTTATATTCATCTTTTAGTCTAGGTATATAAGCCATTACTATAATACTTGATTAGATTTTTTTGAAAATCTTACTTTTTTATCTCCTTCAACTCTAACTCCTGTTCTTGTAGTTTCCTTTGTTTTCGGATCTATAAGAGAAAGGTTAGATATTTGTATTGGAGCCTCTTTCTTAACGATTCCTCCTTGAGGGCTTTTTGCACTTGGTTTTGTATGTTTCGAAACCATGTTTACACCTTCAACGATCGCTTTGTTCTTCTCACGGTCCACCTTTACAATTTTACCTTCAGCACCTTTATGGTCTCCGGTAATAACTCTAACGATATCTCCTGTTTTTATTTTTAGCTTTATCATCTTAAAAATAATTAAAGCACTTCAGGTGCTAATGATACAATTTTCATGAATTGTTTTTCACGAAGTTCTCTTGCTACTGGACCAAAAACACGAGTTCCTCTCATTTCACCAGCAGCATTTAACAATACGCAAGCGTTATCGTCGAATCTGATGTATGAACCGTCGGCTCTTCTCACTTCTTTTTTGGTACGTACAACTACTGCAGTTGAAACAGCTCCTTTTTTAACGCTTCCGTTAGGTGCTGTATCTTTAATTGATACTACAATCTTGTCTCCAACAGAGGCATACCTTCTTTTGGTACCTCCTAAAACACGGATGGTTAAAACTTCTTTAGCCCCTGTGTTATCTGCTACTTTTAGTCTTGATTCTTGTTGTACCATAATTATTTAGCTCTTTCTAAGATTTCAACTAACCTCCAACATTTGGTTTTACTTAAAGGACGCGTTTCGCTAATCCTTACCGTATCTCCAACATTGCAGTCGTTCTTTTCGTCGTGTGCGTGATACTTTTTAGTTTTCAACACGAACTTACCGTATAATGGGTGTTTTACTTTACGCACTTCAGCAACAACAATAGATTTATCCATTTTGTCTGAAGTAACAACACCAACTCTTTCTTTTCTTAAATTTCTTTTTTCTTCCATCTTTCAGCAGAATACAGTTATTGTAACTCTCTTTTAGTAAGTTCTGTAGCTAATCTAGCAACTGTTCTTCTTACACTTCTAATTTGAAGTGGGTTCTCAATTGGCGAAATAGCGTGAGCCATTTTTAGATCAGCATATGTTTTCTTAGTCTGGCTAAGCTTTTCTTGCAACTCTGCTGCAGAAAGATCTTT
Source organism: Flavobacterium sp. (assembly GCF_035292545.1). GTDB lineage: Bacteria > Bacteroidota > Bacteroidia > Flavobacteriales > Flavobacteriaceae > Flavobacterium. The sequence continues at coordinate 42,931 of NZ_DATDPV010000021.1, forward strand.
TATTTCTGATTGTTTCATAATATAATATAAATTATGCTTCGAAATCTCTAGCAACAACGAATTTAGTTTTTACTGGAAGCTTTTGAGCTGCAAGACGTAACGCCTCTTTTGCAACTGACAAAGGTACTCCTCCAACTTCGAACATAATTCTTCCGGGTTTAACAACAGCAGCCCAATATTCAACGGCTCCTTTTCCTTTACCCATACGTACCTCAAGAGGTTTCTTAGTAATTGGTTTGTCTGGAAATATTTTGATCCATAATTGTCCTTCTCTCTTCATAAAACGAGTTGCAGCGATACGCGCAGCTTCGATTTGACGAGAAGTTAAGAACATTCCATCTTCATGTACAGATTTAATACCAAACATTCCATTAGAAAGTTCATGCCCTCTTTGAGAGTTCCCTTTCATTTTACCTTTTTGTACCTTACGGTATTTTGTTCTTTTAGGCTGTAACATTTTACTTTAGTTTAAAAATTTACTTTCGTTTACGAGCGTCTGGTTTTCCACCTTTATTAAAAGGCTTTCTGTCTCCTCTAGGAGCATCGCCACCTTTACCACCACCAGTTCCGGATTGTTTTTTATCCATTCCTGCAAGTGGAGAAAGATCTCTCTTTCCATAAACTTCACCTTTCATGATCCATACTTTGATACCCATTCTACCGTAAGTAGTATGTGCTTCAGCCAAAGCATAGTCAATATCGGCTCTGAAAGTTGATAGAGGAATTCTACCTTCTTTGAAACCTTCTGAACGAGCCATCTCTGCACCATTCAAACGACCAGAAATCAAGACTTTGATACCTTCTGCGTTCATACGCATAGAAGCAGCAATAGCCATTTTGATTGCACGTCTGTAAGAAATCCTGCTTTCGATTTGACGACAGATGCTTGTAGCAACTAGATACGCGTCAAGCTCAGGTCTTTTGATTTCAAAGATGTTGATTTGAACCTCTTTGTCAGTAATTTTCTTAAGTTCTTCTTTCAACTTGTCTACCTCTTGTCCACCTTTTCCGATAATGATACCAGGTCTGGCTGTAGTGATAGTAACGGTTACAAGTTTCAAAGTTCTCTCGATGATTACTTTTGATACACTAGCTTTTGATAAACGAGCATGGATATACTTTCTGATTTTATAATCTTCGGCCAATTTATCACCGTAGTCATTTCCACCATACCAGTTTGAGTCCCATCCTCTGATGATACCAAGTCTATTTCCAATTGGATTTGTCTTTTGTCCCATCTTTTATTAAATTGCTTCTGTGTTATTAATAATAGTAGATCCTAACACGATTGTAACGTGGTTAGAACGTTTTCTAATTCTGTGTGCACGACCTTGTGGAGCTGGACGAAGTCTTTTCAACATCATTCCACCATCTACTGTAATCGTTTTAACAAATAAACCTGCTTCTTCCATATTAGCGTCAGGGTTTTTTGCTTGCCAGTTGGCAATAACAGATAAAACCAATTTCTCTAATTTTCTTGAAGCTTCTTTAGAACTAAATCTTAAGATGTTTAATGCTCTTTCTACCTTCTGACCTCTTACCAAGTCCGCTACTAAGCGCATTTTTCTAGGTGAAGTAGGGCAGTTATTCAATTTCGCGAAAGCAATAGACTTATTAGCCTCTTTTCTCGCATCTGCTGTTTCTCTTTTACGAACTCCCATTGCTTCTTATTTTTTACCTTTATTTTTTGCCCCAGCGTGACCTCTAAAAGATCTTGTTGGTGAAAACTCTCCTAATTTGTGACCTACCATGTTTTCTGTTACGTAAACTGGTACAAACTGACGACCGTTATGAACTGCGATAGTTTGTCCAACAAAGTCTGGAGTAATCATGGAAGCTCTAGACCAAGTCTTTACTACTCCTTTATTACCTTTCTCGATGTTTTCCTGAACTTTCTTGTCTAACTTATAATGAACGAAAGGTCCTTTTTTTAATGAACGTGCCATATCTTACTTATTTCTTTCTACGTTCTACGATATACTTGTTACTCGGGTTTTTCTTAGAACGAGTTCTATAACCTTTAGCTGGTATTCCATTTCTTGAACGTGGATGTCCACCAGAAGAACGTCCTTCACCACCACCCATTGGGTGATCGACAGGGTTCATTGCAACAGGTCTTGTTCTAGGTCTTCTACCTAACCATCTTGTTCTACCTGCTTTTCCAGATACAACTAATTGGTGGTCAGAATTAGATACCGCTCCAATTGTAGCCGAACAGGTCAACAAGATCAATCTTGTTTCTCCAGAAGGCATTTTAATTGTTGCATATTTACCATCTCTTGCCATTAATTGAGCAAATGTTCCAGCAGAACGAGCGATTACTGCTCCTTGTCCCGGACGTAACTCAATACAAGATATTACAGTTCCCAATGGGATTCTGCTTAATGGTAATGTATTACCAATTTCTGGTTGCGCCTCAGGACCAGAAACTAATTTCTGACCAACTTGCAATCCATTTTGAGCAATAACATAAGTTTTCTCACCATCAGCATAAGCTAATAAAGCGATAAACGCAGTACGATTTGGATCGTATTCGATCGATTTCACTGAAGCTGGAATTCCATCTTTAGTTCTTTTGAAATCAATAATACGATATCTCTGCTTGTGACC
>NZ_DATDPV010000022.1:0-94081 GCF_035292545.1 Flavobacterium sp.
GTATTATAGGTTGGAGATGTAGCTTCAAAAATTATATGAAATGCGTAAGGTCCTGCCCATACACTGAAAGAACCACCACAATTTGTTCTAACATAATATTCATATGCAGAACTAGGAGCTAATCCAGATAAGGTATAAGGGCTTGAAACATTTGTGATAGTAGTTCCAGATCCTTGAGTAAAATTATAAGGTCCCCATTCTAACTCCACATTAGCAGAACTAGTCCATGATAAATTAGCAGAATTAAGAGTAGAACTTACTACATTTAAATTCACTGGTCTAGCACAAGTAACCGATTTTCCTAATCTTGTTTCTGGTCTAAAATTTGATGCCGCAACTGTTGTTTGGTTTACAGTAGTACTTATCGCTCCTTTTAAACCACCTGTTAAATCTGTATTACAAGCTGCAACATTTGATGTTGATAAAGTTCCTGCTATGTTTTGATAATCAAAAGCAATATACAATGCCCCTCCGGTATATGTAAATGTTGACCCTCCGGCAAAAACAAAATCTACGTTTCCTGTTACTGCAGGTATGGTTACACTCGAATTACTTGCAGTTGTCATACCTGTAATTGCAGTTGCCCAAGTTGTACTTTTGGTATTTGTAGCATCAGCTGTGTTTTGAAGATAAACAGTCATATTTCCTGTTGTCGGAATATTTTGAGCTGTTAAATAGTAAAAGCCTAAAGAACTAACTATTGAACCATTTGCAAAACCAGAAGCTGTCATTTCAGCTGCTGTAATAAGCCAAATGCTTCTGTTGTATCTTTGAGATCCTTGCGGAGCACGGCCATTACCAGAAGTTGATAAACCTGTTATTAAAGGATAATAATCTGTTTGTGCATTGGCAACAAAACCAGTTATTAAAATAAGTAAATAAGTAAGTAATAATTTTTTCATAAATTGAGTTTTTTTTAGTTAAAGATTTAGACAAATATATATATTAAAATTATATAAATTCATGAAATTAAAATTTTAAACAATCTTTTAAAAAAACGACATTAAAATTTTAAAAACCAAAATAGTTCCATCACAAAAGGGGTTTTTAAGTCATCTTTTAATCTAAAGAAACTGGTTCTAACTCATCTTCTTTTTCCCATTTTCCAACTACTGAAGTAGCTAAAGCATTTCCTAAAACATTAGTTGCACTTCTGAACATATCGCAAAAATGGTCAATTGGTAATATTAATGCAATCCCTTCAATTGGAATATCAAACATCCCACAAGTTGCCGCAACCACCACTAAGCTAGCTCTTGGTACACCAGCGATTCCCTTACTGGTTAGCATCAAGACCAAAAGCATGGTCATTTGTGTTCCCATATCCAAATTAACGCCATAGGCTTGCGCTATGAAAATACTGGCAAAAGTCATATACATCATACTTCCGTCCAAATTAAAGGAATAACCCAACGGTAACATGAAGGAAACAATTTTATCTTTTACACCGAAACGTTCCAATTCTTCAGTTAATTTAGGAAAAACGGCCTCGCTACTGGTTGTTCCAAAGGCAATAATCAATGGGCTGACGATTCGTTTTAATAAAGTACCCATTCGTTTTCCTAAAAATAAATAACCGGCTAACAATAAAACGACCCAAAGGGAAGATATTCCAACTAAAAAGGAACCGAAAAATTTGATATAAGTAAGCAATAAATCATTCAAATCCCGAATGGCAAAAACACCCGCAATAGCTCCAAAAACACCAATTGGGGCAAATTTCATAACATAATTTACCATTTTCAGAATAATATGCGATGTTTTGTCTAAAGCATTAATTACAGGTTTTGCGTGATTTCCTATTGAAGCTGCCGCAAGTCCGAAGAAAATAGAAAAAATTACAATTTGTAAAATCTCATTGCCAGCCATTGCTTCCACAATACTTTTTGGGATAATGTGTTCGATGAAATTTTGAGCAGAAAAATGTTGAGTTTTCTCAGTTACTTCGGCAGCTGAAGATAAATCAACATCTGATAAATTCAATCCAACTCCAGGTTCTAAGATATTAACCCAAAACATACCTATTAATAAGGATATAAAGGAAGCAGTAAAAAACCAACCCAATGCTTTTCCACCAATTCTTCCAACGGCACTGATATCACCCAGTTTTGCAATACCAACCACTAAAGTGGTAAAAACCAATGGAGAAATAATCATTTGAACCAAACGAATAAAAACCGTAGCCAGAATTTTGATGTAGGTACTGAATTCTTTTGCAGCTTCGGCCGGCCAATTATTGTGTATTACAATACCTAAAATTGCACCCAGTGTCATAGCAATTAAAATTTGAAAAGTAAGATTTCCCAGTAAAGACGGCTTTTTATGTTCGATTGTATTCATTTATTTGGAGTTAGTTTTTATTGTTATTTATAGGTTTTATTTAAAAGATAAAAATCCGCTAAAACGATTGCTGCCATCGCTTCCACAATGGGAACCGCACGAGGCACCACACAAGGATCGTGTCGTCCTTTGCCTTGCATTTCTACCATATTTCCCTGATTGTCCAGTGTTTCCTGTTTTTGCATTATGGTAGCTACAGGCTTAAAGGCTACCCGGAAATAAATGTCCATTCCATTTGAAATTCCGCCTTGAATTCCGCCAGAAAGATTGGATTTTGTGGTTCCGTCCGGATTATATAAATCATTGTGTTCGCTTCCCTTCATTTTAGCGCCGCAAAAACCACTTCCATATTCAAAACCTTTTACAGCGTTTATAGAAAGCATGGCTTTGCCTAATTCGGCATGAAGTTTATCAAAAACTGGTTCGCCCAGACCAATAGGAACATTTTGTAACACGCAAGTTACGGTTCCGCCAACGGTGTCTCCTTGCTTTCGAATTTCCCGAATATATTCTTCCATTTTTAAAGCAGTAGCTTCATCCGGACAACGAATTGGATTGCTTTCGGTTTTTGAAAAATCTAAATCCTGATACGGTTTATCTATAAAAATATCGCCCACAGAAGATACAAAAGCATTAATTTTTATATTATTTAAGACCTGTTTTGCAATGGCACCAGCCACTACCCTACTTGCCGTTTCACGTGCTGAGCTTCTTCCGCCGCCGCGATAATCACGGATGCCATATTTTTGCTCATAGACATAATCAGCATGACTAGGTCTATAGGAATCTTTTATATGAGAATAGTCCTCTGATTTTTGATTGGTGTTTGGAATTATAAATCCTATTGGAGTTCCTGTAGTTTTTCCTTCAAAGATTCCGGATAAAAATTGAACTTCATCTTCTTCTTTTCTTTGGGAAACGATAGCGGACTGACCTGGTTTTCTTCGGGACATTTCAAATTGAATGGCTTTAAAATCAAGAAGGATTCCTGCGGGACATCCATCTATAATTCCTCCTAAAGCTTCTCCGTGAGATTCTCCAAAAGTGGTGATTTTAAAAAGTGTTCCAAAGCTATTTCCAGCCATATTCAATAGTTTGAAACAAATGTATGATTTAAGTTTAAAAGTTTAAAGTTTAAAGTTTAAAAGTTACCGAAACATTTCACAATTAATTGACTTTGAAAAAATAATACTAATCCGATAAATTAACCTTTATATAAAACTCAATTAACAATAGCACGCTTAATTTGTAAAACTTCAAAATACAATAAATTGAAAAAAAGAAAAGTAGAGCTAGTGGTTATTTCTGATGTGCATTTAGGAACTTATGGTTGTCATGCTAAAGAACTGCTCCACTATTTATCCTCCATAAAACCTAAAACGCTTATTTTGAATGGAGATATAATCGATATTTGGCAATTCAGAAAATCTTTTTTCCCGGCATTGCATCTGAAAGTCATCAAAAAAATCATTGATTTTGCTTCCAAAGGAACAAAAGTGTACTATGTTACCGGAAATCATGACGAAATGCTTCGGAAATTCAGCGAAAGTAATATCGGAAATTTTTCGGTGGTGGATAAAATCGTTTTAGAATTGGATGATAAGAAAGCCTGGATTTTTCATGGGGATGTGTTTGACGCCTCGGTTCAACATTCGAAATGGATAGCGAAACTAGGCGGTTTTGGCTATGATTATTTAATTTTAGTCAATCGATTTGTCAATTGGTGCTTGAAAAAAATTGGTAAAGAGCCGTATTCTTTTTCAAAAGCGATAAAAGCCAGTGTAAAAAAAGCGGTGAAACACATTTCTGATTTCGAAAAAACAGCCACCGATTTGGCTATAGAAAAAAAGTATGATTACGTTATTTGTGGTCATATTCATGAGCCGAAAATAATTCGAAAAGAGAATAAAAACGGGACAACGCTGTATTTGAATTCTGGTGATTGGGTTGAGAATTTAACCGCATTAGAATACAATAATAAAAGATGGAAATTATATCGCTATGCTGAAAACACTCAAAATGAGGAAGAAGATTTTTTTGAAATGGAAACTTTACTGAGCCAACAATTGATGACCTCATTGGTTTTTTCTAAAGATTAATTAGTTTTGTTATATTAGCAGTTCTAAAATTAATTTTTATAACCATGAAATTCAAACTCTTAATTGCTTTAGCATTGTTTACAGTGCTTACTTCTTGCTCCTCAGATGACAACTCCAACACTGGTGGAAGTACTAATTACTTACCATTGGGGACAGGAAATTTTTGGACATATAAAGTTATAGGTGTAAATGTATCAGAAAGAGACTCACTTTATGTTGCCAATGATACCGTTATCAATGCAAAAACCTATAAAAAATTAAAAACCCTGAATCAGCCTTTTGGATTTTTCTCTAATTCGATGAATAATAATGGCATCAGAAATGAAGGTAGCTCATTATTATTAAGCGGTACAGCAGGGCTTAATTTAGGAGATACTTTTCCAATTGATTTAAGTTTAAATGACTTTGTAATTTTTAAAGAAAATGCTTCAAATAACGAACAATTGAGTTCGATTTCCGGAGTAATAAACCAGGACTTTCAAGGTTATCCGTTAAATTTAGCCTATACAATGAAGTCAACTGCGATGGAAACATTACCTAGTTTTACATCTCCAGACGGTGAAGTTTATACCGATGTTAAAAAAGTAAAAACAACATTAAATTTAAAAATTTCCACAACCGTAACTATTCCTAATATTCCAATTCCGCTTACAATCACAATAATGAATCCACAAGATGTGGTTGTTTCTATACAATATTATTCAAAAAACATCGGAATGGTTTATACCAATACCACGATTAGCTATGAACTACAGGATTTGTCACAATATGGAGTAACACTGCCAATACCACAATCAGGCAGTCAAATACAAGATGAATTTTTGGACACTTACCAAGTTGACTAACAATTAATTAATGATTTATTGCTGATTATTTTGTTAATCTTAACATAAAAAAAAGCTATTTAACTGTAAAAACTATTTTCAGCGAACAAAAAGTGTGAATTATGAAACATTTTAAATTGATTCGTATTTCCTTTTCATCGTATCTTTGTCGAAACAAAAAATTAAAATTTATGAAAAAAATAATTTTATCAGCTATTATGTTAATCGGATTAGCATTTAGCGCACAAGCACAAGAAATTTCAAAAAATGCAATAGGTTTACGTATTGGTGATAATGATGGTTTTGGTGCAGAAGTTTCTTATCAAAGAAAATTGTCTACTAACAACCGTTTAGAATTAGATTTAGGTTGGAGAAATAGAGATAGAAATTTTAATAATAACTATAATTCCGATGAGAGTTCTGTGAAATTGGCAGGTTTATACCAATGGGTTTGGAATATTGATGGTGGTTTCAACTGGTATGTTGGTGTTGGTGGTGGTTTGGCTAACAATAGTTATGATTACTATGATAACGACAATAACAGATATGACGAAAGTTATACTTACGCTTTTGCAGCTGGAGATATCGGTATCGAATACGACTTTGATATTCCATTAATGTTATCTTTAGACTTTAGACCAGAATTTTATTTTACTGATAAAGTAAATGAAGATTTTGGACCGGACGTTGCATTTTCAGTTAGATACCAATTCTAGTATTTAGCAATTATATATATAAAACGCCACTAGCAATAGTGGCGTTTTTTTATTTTATAATGATTTCTTTTTTAGAATTTATTTTTACGATGCTATACGGATAGGTATACTCTGATGTTGTATTACCGTCAGCTTTAGGTTCGTTTTCTTTGACCGTTATAATTATTTTATCCGGGGTTTCCTCTGCATCAACCACTTCAATTGAGCCGCCTTTCCCCGATTTCTCTCCCATATTTAGAATTATAAAATTCGAAGTGTTAATATCGTCAGGTTTAATTTTACTTTTTAAATTTTCATCATTTTGCAACATTCTAAATTCTCTGCTATCCGAAACAATTTCATAAAAATGAATATTTCCGCCACCATCAGTTTGTTGTGTCAGAACCTCAAACAAGGGCTTTTTTGCTGGGTTTTTTGTAGAGGAAGCTCCACATGAAAATAAAGCTAAGGCCAGTAATGATAGCGCTACTTTTTTCATATCTGTTTATTTATCGTTTTTTGATATAAATCTTCGTATAAAGGTAATATATTTTTGATGTCAAATTTTTCGGCAACCGATAAAGCATTCTTTTTAAATTTAGCCAAAACAGCATCATCCTTTAAAATCATTAAAGCATTTTCAGCCATTTCATCTGTATTACCCACATCACTTAAATAGCCTGAAACTCCGTCAAAATTGACTTCTGGCAAACCTCCCGAATTGCTCGAAATCACGGGAACACTCCATGCCATAGCTTCTAAAGCGGCAAGTCCAAAACTTTCGGTTTCAGAAGGTAATAAGAATAAATCGGTATAACTCAAGATTTTATCGATTTCATTACTGTTTCCAAAAAAGATAACTTTGTCTGCAATACCTAATTTTTGACACATATTCTCAGCAATTTCTTTTTCCGGTCCATCACCAACCATCATCAATTTGGCTGGGATTTCTTGCTGAATTTTATTAAATATGGTAATGATATCCGGAATGCGTTTTACTTTTCTGAAATTGCTGATATGGGTAATGATTCTTTCGTTTTCCTTAGCTATAACGGAACGGTGACAGGAAATATTAGGATCTTTGATGTTATTATTCAATTCGATGAAATTTGGAATCACGTGAATCTCTTTTGTAATATTGAATAATTTATAGGTTTCATCTTTCAAACTTTGGGAAACCGAAGTCACCACATCCGATTTATTAATACTGAAAGTCACTGCCGGCTTATAAAATGGATGATTGCCCACCAAGGTAATATCGGTTCCATGAAGTGTTGTTACCATTGGAATGTCAATCCCTTCGTCTTTCAGCATTTGTTTAGCCATGTAACCTGCATAAGCATGCGGAATGGCATAATGCACATGTAACAATTCGATTTTATAAAGTTTGACCATATCAACCAATTTACTCGATAAAGCCAATTCATAAGGTTGATAATGAAACAAGGGATACTCCGGAACGTTAACTTCGTGGTAATGCACGTTTGGATTCAAAAGTGCCAAACGTACGGGTTGGCTATAAGTAATAAAGTGGATTTCGTGACCTCTTCTGGCTAATTCAAGACCTAATTCTGTAGCGACAACGCCACTTCCGCCAAAGGTAGGATAACAAACTATTGCTATTTTCATCTGTGTTTTTTAGTAAAAACGAATTTACCAAAAATAGCAATGCTTTTTAGGAAAACTTATGTTAAAAAATTCATTTTCTAAAGCAAATAATTCGAATAATAAAAAACTGTTTTATGATGCAATCTAATTAATAATTGCATCATAAATCACCCTTTGGATATCCTCACGAATGTTTTCCTTAGACAAAGTATTTGAAGGATTTGTTCCTGGGAATGTTCTGTTGGCTAAAAATATATAAACAATTTCGTTTTCAGGATCAGCCCAAGCCATAGTTCCTGTAAAGCCTGTATGCCCAAAACTGATTAATGAAGCGCAACTGCATGCCGGTCCGGAAGTCCCCGGTATTTGTGGCTTATCAAAACCAATACCTCTCCTATTCCCTTCGGCACAAAAATAACAGGTATTAAAATCAGCAAAAGTTTTTTCTGAAAAATATTGCTGATTACCGTAATTCCCCTTTTGAAGATAGAGCTGCATCATTTTTGCAACATCCATTGTATTGGAAAAAATTCCGGCATGACCTCCAACGCCGCCTTCCATAGCAGCTTCCATATCGTGAACATATCCCTGAATCACTTGATGACGGAAATAGGTATCGTTTTCTGTTGGAGTAATGATGTATTTATTGAATTTTTCCAAAGGATTATAGGTCGTGTTATTCATTCCGAGTGATTTGTAGAAATTCTCCTGAATTAAAACATCTAGTTTTTTTCCTGTTGTTTTTTCTAAATAATCTTTTAAAATGATAAACGTAAAATCACTGTATTTGTATTCTTTTTTAGTCATTAATTTACTATCCATAATTTTTTTCATGATCGTATCATGATAATCATTCCTGATATAAAGACTGTCCGCCACTTTTTTCGAAAACTGGCTATCGGCTACTTTTCTATAGTATTTATTCGACGGCATTTTTATGCTGTCCAATGTTGACTGATAAAATGGAATCCATGCCTGAAGCCCAGCATAATGGGACAATAAATCTTTAAAACTAATGTCTTTTTTATCAGAATTATTAAAAGAAGGCAGCATCGATCCTAAAGTAGTTTCCATGTTTATTTTTCCCTGATCATATTGCTGCATGACATTAGGCAAAGTAGAAAGAATCTTTGTCAGTGAAGCTACATCATAAATATCAGAATTGGTTACTTTTACAGTATTGTCATAAGTATGATAACCGAAGGATTTTTGATAAATCACTTTTCCTTTTCTCGCCACAAGTACCTGAATTCCAGGCGTCATTTTTTTAGCGATAGCCTTATTTGCAATCTTGTCAATTTGGGATAAAACATTAGAGTTCATCCCCACGTTTTCAGGCACTGTAAAACCTAGTCGATTTATTTTTTCTGTAAATAATCCATCATTGACAATGAAATTATTATTGATTGAAACCGGTAATTTTCCTTTGGCTTCAATGACTCCGAAAATCAATTCTGCCGAAACTATCTGAGCAATATCCGCATTTTGATATGAAACAATAACTGCTTCAATTTCATCAAAAGAACTTAAAGGCAACAAAGAGTATGGTTTCGTGAAAACATCCAGAATTACAATATTATTTTTAGCAATTTCTTGTAGCCAAAGTATTTCTTTTTCGCTGAAATCGTGTTTTTTCCAAGCCTTATCCGATTTATGAAAACCTACAATTACTGTATTAAAATCTTTTAAATGAACATTTAAACTGTCAATATTTTTGTTTGAAACTTCGGTCACATCCGTATATTTTTTTAAAGTGGAAACAAACGGACTATTCACATCGTCACCTAATTTTACATAGGCAATTTTGTTGTTTTCTAAGTTTCTAATAGGTAAAATATCGTTTTTATTCTTCAATACTGTAACCGCATTTTCATACAATTGATATTGTAATGCGTCATTTGATATTGGCGTTATTTCCTTAATCAAATTTGAAGTGTCAACAGGTTTGTATTTATTTAAACCCGCAAAATATTTATATTTTAAAATCTTTTTAACGGAATGCGACATTCTTTCTTCCGAGATTAAACTGTCCTGATAGGCAGAACAAATTTTTTCTATAGCCATAGGAACATTTTCTGAAAAAAGCAAAATATCATTTCCTGCCAAAAATGCTTCAAAATCAATATCTCCCGGACTTAATGAAGTATTATCAGGTCTTTTAAAATTACTAGCCGCTTTCATATTCAAAGCATCTGTAAAAATCAAACCGTCAAATGCCAATTGTTTTTGAAGAACATTGGTCACCACATTATAAGAAATTGAACTCGGATAATTTATTCTTGGCTCAAGACTTGGGACGTTCAAATGGGCAACCATTACTGAAACCAGTCCTTCCTGAAACATTTTTTTGTAGGGATACAACTCCACTTCATCCAGTCGTTCTTTCGAAAAATTGACCATTGGTAAGGAATGATGTGAATCCGTTTCGGTATCTCCATGACCTGGAAAATGTTTTCCTGTAGAAAATACGCCTTGACTTTGAACCCCTTTCATTAAAGCAATGGCGTCATCGGTCACGTTTTCTTTGTTCTCGCCAAAAGAACGGAACCCTATAATTGGATTACGTGGATTGGTATTAATATCTAAAACGGGGGCGAAATTGAAATGGATTCCCATTCTTTTGCTTTCCTGTCCCATTTTAGCACCCACTTTTTCAATCAATTTTGTATCTCGAATCGCACCAAGAGTCATATTAAAAGGAAAGCGATACGTGGAATCTAAACGCATACTCAAACCCCATTCAGCATCAATTCCTATGAAAAGCGGCAGTTTTGATTTGGCTTGATAACGGTTTGTTAAATTAGCCTGACGCAATGGCCCACCCTGAAAGAAAATTAATCCCCCAATTTTATACTCATTTATGAGTTTATCTATAGAGTTAATATGAGTGGTATCTTTATTTGAATACGCGGCAACCATGAAAAGTTGTCCAACTCTTTCGTTAGAAGTCATTTGATTATAAACGCTGTCAACCCATTTTTTTTGGTTATAGGATTCTTTAAAAAATGGATTTTCAAATGTTTTTGTTACTACAACTATTTTGGGTGCAATTACAGGTACAGTTTTTTTTGTACCAGAACAACCGGCAGCTAACAAGATTAAGCTTCCAACAAAAAATAGTTTGGTTATAATTGATTTCATGAATGAGTTTTTGTTTAAAAAAAGCGACTGTGCCAGCTTTCAATTGCCGGAACTTCCCAATATTCGTGCCATTCCCCAAGAGTATTAATAAGATTATTAAAAACTATTGTGTTTTCTGTAACGGCTTTGTCTTTTGCCATTTTTTTGAAATCAATCAAAGTTTTGTGGGCAATGTGTTCTCCTAATTTGAAAGTCACATTCATTTTATCCAATAAATCGACCGTATATTTTTGTTCTAAACTTTGAATAAACTGTACCGAAGCATCAATGGAACAACCCGTGGCAGCTTGTGTTTCCTGATTTACGGCAAGAATTATAAATCGATTGTATTTTAGTTGGAAAGAAGCTTCAAGGCTTGTTCCGTGGGCAGCCCAATTGGTTACAAATTCTTCTAAGGCCTTTTCTATTTCTGTAATTTCCTCATCTGAGAATTTTCTATTGGATTGATAAATCCAAATTTTTGATTCATCAGGAAGTGTATTAAAATCTACTAACATAATTATTGTATATTTTACAAAAATACCTTTTTAGAATTATAATTCCTCATAAAGCATTTATAATTTATTTATTGAAACAGGATCTAAATGAAATTTAATAACCGGAAATAGCAATCTTATTTTTATAAGAAAAAGGGTTAAAACCTATATATGGCTTTAACCCTTTAAATATTTATTTACCAGGAATCTATAAATCCTGAGCGTTCGCAATTAATTCTGCAATATCCATGACTTTAACTTCACCTTCTTTTTCTTTATTTTTTACACCATCAGTCATCATAGTATTACAGAATGGGCATCCTGCAGCAATAATTTCAGATTTGGTTTCAAGCGCATCTTCTGTTCTTTCGATATTGATTTCCTTATTTCCAGGTTCAGCGTCTTTGAACATTTGTGCACCACCGGCACCACAGCATAATCCGTTAGCGCGAGAACGCTTCATTTCGACTAACTCTGCATCTAATTTTCGGATTAATTCCCTCGGAGCTTCATAAACGCCGTTGGCTCTTCCTAAATAACAAGGATCGTGAAAAGTGATTCTTTTTCCTTTAAATTGTCCTCCTTCAATCGTTAATCGGCCGTCATCTAACAAAGATTTCAAAAATTCCGTATGGTGTACAACTTCATATTTCCCGCCTAATTCAGGATACTCATTTTTTAATGTATTGAAACAATGTGGACAAGCGGTAACTATTTTCTTTGCTTCATAGGCATTCAGCACTTCTATATTCATCATTGCCTGCATTTGAAACAAAAACTCATTCCCTGCACGTTTTGCCGGATCTCCGGTACAGCTTTCTTCGGTACCAAGAACTGCAAAAGGAACATTGGCACGATTTAGAATTCGCACAAATGCTTTGGTAATTTTTTTGGCTCTGTCATCAAAACTTCCTGCGCACCCAACCCAAAATAAAACTTCCGGTTGTTTGCCTTGTGCCATCATTTCTGCCATTGTTGGCACTACTAAACTTTCTGACATATTTTTTTTTTATAAGATGCAAAGTCGCAAAGGTGCAAAGATGCAAAGTTTACTTCTATACTTATTTACTCGTGTTTCCCGTCGTCAAAAACTTGAATGGTAACCTCTTTATTTACCAAATCTGTAAATTTTCCTCTGTAACGCGTTGCTTTTACCAAGTGATTATCAATCCAATGGTAATTTCCTCCACGAGGTTTTCCCATCAGCATTCCATGGTATTTGAAACCATGTTTTTTTAACCAGGCTTCTGTAATTTCTCTGTGGGCTTCGGTTCTGGATGTAAAAAAGAAAATGATGTGACCTTCATCATACCATTTATTCAATGTTATTAATGCATCCGGATAAACCTCGGCAGTAGCCATTCTTTCAGGTTCTTCATTGGGAATATCATCACAAATGGTTCCGTCAATATCAATCAGGTAATTTTTTATTCCATCAGGAAGAATAGGGCTAATTGCTTCTCCGTTTTCTGTTGCGGCAACTAATTTTTTATCTAAATCTTCAATCTTCATTGCATTATTATTTTATTGTTCGTCTTTCCAATTCAATCGGTCTTGTTGATTGTATTGCCAAGGCGCTCCATTATTTTCGATATTGGTCATCATTGCGTTTAAAGGCATTGGCGCAGCACTTTGCTCCATTACTAAATAACGGCGCATATCAATAATGATTGAAAGCGGATCAATGTTTACCGGACATTCCTCAACACAAGCATTACAAGAGGTACAAGCCCAAAGTTCTTCCGGAGTGATGTAGTCGTTTAATAAGGATTTGTTATCCGGAATAAATATGCCTTTATTGTCATCTATATTTTTTCCGACTTCTTCCAGCCTGTCTCTCGTATCCATCATAATTTTACGAGGGGATAATTTTTTACCTGTTTGATTTGCAGGACAAACGGAAGTACAACGGCCGCATTCGGTACAAGTGTAAGCGTTTAATAACTGAACCCAGTTTAAATCCTGAACATCGCTGGCTCCAAATTTTGAATGAACTGCATTCTCATCCACTGGCGCTGCTGCAAAAGGATCTATATTAGGATCCATCATTAATTTTACCTCTTTAGTAACCGATTCTAAATTGTTGAATTGCCCTTGTGGCTTTAAATTTGCAAAATAGGTGTTTGGAAAAGCCAATAAAATGTGTAAATGTTTCGAGAAATAAAGATAATTCAGGAAAATTAGAATTCCGGTAATATGTAACCACCACACGGCCCTTTCAATCATCATTACGGTAATTTCTGACATTCCGTTAAATAATGGTTCAATAAATTGCGATATCGGAAATGCACCTGCTCGTTCATAATGACCGAATCCTAATAATTGCAAATGATAATCGGATGCATTCATTATTAAGAACAATGACATTAAAACAATTTCAAAATACAAGATGTAATTGGCATCACTTTTTGGCCATCCTTTTAAATCTGAATGGATAAATCTTTTTAATTTGATGATGTTTCTTCTTATCAAAAATACGATAACGGAAAACAAAACCAAAAAAGCCAAAATTTCAAATGAACCAATTAACACATCATAAAAACCACCCATGAAAGCAAAAACACGATGTGTCCCGAAAAGGCCATCGATTATGATTTCTAATAATTCTAAATTAATGATTACAAACCCGATATAGACAATTATATGAAGTATTCCTGTAATGGGTCTTTTGACCATTTTGGATTGTCCAAGGGCAATCATAGCCATGTTTTTCCAACGTGCTGAAGGATTATCAGAACGGTTAATATCCTGACCCAATTTAATGTTTCGAATAATTTTTTTGAAATTTATGGCAAAAAAGGCGAAACCTAAACCAAGAATAATTGCAAATAATATATTATCTAAATAGCTCATAAATGGTTAGTTTTTAGCTTTTGTTATGGTGTCATTTTTTGGCGCGACATAAGGCTTATTTTTCTTTCCGAAAACAGATACATTAATATAACGAGTAGGATTAAGTCTTACATCCTGCAATAAAATTTCCAATTCTTTCGAAGCTTTATTCAAATCATTATATAAACCCTCATCTTTCATCAATTTTCCTAATGTTCCTTTTCCGGATTGGACATCGAGCATAATCTTATCGACTTTAGCTAATGTTTCGCCTAATTTTTTGGCGGTTTGACCTAAATTAGCTTTAGACAAGGAATCAGAAATTTTTGTAAAATCGGAAGAAACTTTATTAAGGTTATTCAGTGTGCCGTCAATTTTTGCTTTGTTATTATCTAAAATAGAATTTAAACTTACGCCAGCCGTATTAAATTCAGCTAAAGTCTTATTTAAATTCGCAATACTGCTTTTGAAGTTTTCTTTGGTTTTAGCGTCTAAAATTGTATTTATGTTTGTCAGTAAAGAATCAGCACTAACGACTGTTCTTTCCAACTTTTGTTGCAAAGGGGATAGTTGTTCCCCAACAAGATCAGTTAATCCTTTTTTGACTCCACCGCTTAAAGTATCGCCAGATATTGCTAGATTTTTATCGCTATAATTAGGAATAATCTGAATTTGCTTTCCTCCTATTAATCCCGGTTCGTAAATATTTACAATACTAGATTTAGATATTGGAAAATCACTTTTAATTTGGAGTTCAACAATTAATTTACCATTAGTATTTTGAATTGAAATACTTGTCACTTTTCCAACAACGAGTCCATTTATGGTTACCGGAGCTGAGGCCGCCAGTCCTTCGACATTGTCGTATTCAACATACAGTGTTTTATAATCTGTAAATAAATCTTTGCCTTTTAAAAAACTGTATCCCCAAATAAATAATAAAATGGAAGCGATAACTAATATGGCAGTTTTAATTTCTCTAGTAATTTTCAATGGTGTAGAATTTTGAGCAAATTTAAATTAAATTCTTTGAACTTTGAAGTATTATTTTAATGCTTCTTGAATACTTATTTTCTTTCCGTTTTCAAAAGCTATTAAAAAAGCAGAATTATATCCTTTTGATTTTGCTTCTTCCAAATATTTTTTGGCTTCGACATAATCAGATGTTTCACCATACATATATTTGTAAATATTTGAATCGGCTGCTATGGATATGTTTTTCAACCCTTTGAAATTGCTCGGAATTAAAGCTACTTTTTTGCTACTGGCAGAAAGTTGCACTTTGAATATAGTCCCCTTTGTTTCTGTTTTTGATTCTTGTTTTGGAACCTCAGAATTAATCTTAATTTCCTTTTTAACCGGAACCGGTGTGTCTTTTACCGCTTTTTCAATCATTTTTTGAGCCGGTTTTTCTTCTTCAGTATCAAAATCCCCATTACCAAAGTACTCTTTTTTGTAACTTACGATGGCATCGGCAATGGCTTTTGCTATCTCGTTTTGTCCTTCTTCAGAATCTAATATTGCTCCTTCCTCTTTATTAGAAATAAAACCCATTTCGATTAACACCCTTGGCATATAAGCTTTATGCAAAACCATAAATGGCGCTTGTTTCAACCCTCTGTTTTTTTTACCTAAATCATCCGTAAATTTATCCTGAACCTTACTGGCCAAAGAAATACTGTTTTCAAGATATTCTTCTTGCATCAAAGTCATTCCAATCAATGTTTCAGGAGAATTTGGATCATACCCTTCATATTTTTGTTTGTAGTCTTTCTCTAAGGTAATTACCGAGTTTTCCTTTTTGGCCGCTTCAAGATTCGAAGCGTTTTTGGTCATACCCATCACGTAGGTTTCTGTACCTTCTGCAACTGTATTTTTGTTTGCATTACAATGTATTGAAACAAAAATATTAGCATTTACCCTATTGGCAATTTTAGCTCTTTCGATTAAATCTATAAAAACATCTGTTTTTCTGGTGTAATTGACATCTATATTGGGCTGACTTTCTAATATTTTGCCCACTTTTAGAACAACAGCAAGCGCAATATTTTTTTCAACATGCCCATGATAGACAGCACCAAAATCATGTGCGCCATGGCCAGCATCTAAGGTTACCTTGAAATTTTTATTTTGGCTAAATCCAGAAAATGAAATGGTGCAAAATAACAAAATTAAGACCGCTTTGATTTTATTTGATATATACATAAATATAATAGTTAATTTTAATTAAAACCGTATGGTTATAAATTTAATATTTGTTTATTTTTGACGAAAAATAATATGTAAGTTTGACGCTTCAAAAACTAAGCCATATTTTACAAAAATAGCATTTATACCTTTGCATACAAACTTATTTAATATCGTTTTATTAGCATTTTTCCTAACAATAGGAACTACCAAGACGTACTCGCAAGAATTGACTCCTAAATCCATTAATGTACCTGCTGAAAAACAGCAAGATACCCTAAATGTTAACGCCAAAGATTTATTAAAAGTCTCCGATACTATAAAAAAAGACAGTATCAAACCAAAGAAAGCATTATTGGAAGGCAAAATCAAGCGTAAAGCAGTTGATTATGAAAAAATTGACCAGAAAAAGAAACAGATTACTTTATACAATCAAGCCGAATTATATTATCTGGACATTGAATTAAAAGCCGGAATCATTGTAATGGATTATGAAAAAAGTGAGATTTATGCCGGAAGGATAAAAGATTCTACAGGTAAATATACACAAGCGCCTGTTTTTAAGCAAGGTACAAATGTGATTGAACCCGATTCTATTCGTTTTAATTACAAAACAAAAAAAGCTTTAGTTTGGAACTCAAGAACTGAACAAGGTGAATTTAGAATAAAAGCAGAAGTCACAAAAAAAGAAAACGATTCGGTCTATTTCATGAAAGGTGCCCGTTTTACAACGGCAAAAGACATTGATAATCCCGAATATTATTTTCAAACCAATCGGGTAAAATTTGTTCCAGGCAAAAAAGTGGTTGTCGGCGTAACCAATCTGGTTATTGCTGACGTACCGACTCCTATAGGATTACCTTTTGCTTTTTTCCCTATGACAGAAAAAAGTCAGTCGGGAATAATTATGCCCACTTTCAATGACACCCGATTAAGAGGCTATTCTTTGCAAAATGGAGGGTATTATTTTGCTTTAAGCGATAATTATGATTTAGCATTACTTGGTGATTATTATACCAACGGAAGTTATGGAATGCGTGTAGAATCAAATTATGCCAAACGTTATAAGTACAGGGGAAATGTTAATCTTCGTTTCGAAAACCTTATTAACAGTGAAAGAGGTTATCCGGATTATTCAAAAACCAATATTTATAATATTCAGTGGTCGCATTCTAAAGACGGCAAATCAAATCCCAATTCCCGTTTTTCAGCCTCTGTAAATTTAGGGAGCAGTAAATATTTTCAACAATCTATCAATCAGGTAAACATTGGTTCAACGCTTAATAATACGTTAAGTTCTTCGATATCCTATTCAAAAACATTCAATTCTGTCCCACAAGTGAATATGTCATTAACGGCAACCCATTCGCAAAATACCCAAACTCAGGAAATTAATATGACATTACCGTCATTACAATTAAGTGTTGACAGGATATTTCCATTTGCTCCAAAGGATGGTATAAAAAAAGGAATTATAAAAAACATCAATTTACAATATTCATTGAAAGGTGAAAATAGAATCAAAACTACGGATTCCTTATTCTTTAAACCACAAATGTTTAGAGATGCAAAAGCAGGATTTCAACATTCAATTCCTTTAAGTACGAATTTTAAGATTTTCAAATATTTTAGCGCCTCAGCTTCTGCAAATTATAATGAAGTTTGGTATCTAAAAACCATAAAGAAAAATTTTGATGCATTTGAAAATGAAGTTATTGATACTGATGTGAATGGTTTTGATGCCTTTAGAACTTATTCTTTTAATTCAAGTTTAGGAACAACAATTTATGGAACATTTAATTTTGGTGAAGACAAAAAAATTAAATCCATAAGACACGTCATGCGTCCAGGGGTTTCCTATAGCTATACCCCAAGTTTCGAGAAATACTATGATACTTATGCAGCCGATGGAAGCGGTACTATAATTAAAGAATATACCAGATTTGAAAATGGGATTTTTGGCGCACCCGGAAGAGGAAATTCCAATATTGTAAGTTTTGATTTGAGCAATACATTTGAAGCGAAAGTAACGGATAAAGATTCCACTAAAACTGAGCCTAAAAAAATAATGCTTTTAAATAATCTGAATTTTCATACCGATTATAATGCAACCGTCGATTCTCTTCATTGGTCACCATTGCGGATTAGTGGCGGAACAAGAATACTTAATGAAAAAATGAATATCAATTTCGCTACGACTTTAGATCCTTATGCGATTGATAATTCAGGACGACGAATCGATACCTATAATATTAATAATGGAGGAAGTTTGTTTAGAATGACCAGTTCGAATATGACCTTGAATTATTCTATGTCAAGCAAAGATTACGATACCGATAAAAAAGAAAATACGCAAGGTTTAAGAAATGGTGGTCGAGGTGACGATTTGTTTGGTACAAATACAGATTTCAGTGACCGACGAGACAGCCAGTTTGGTGAAGATGATGGTGAAGATGCAGTTTCGGAATTCTTTAAAGCTACATTACCTTGGGATATGACTCTTGCCTACTCCTTAACTTATAGTAATAACAACAGGGAGAATAAAATTACCGGAAATTCCATAATGATTTCTGCCAATGTCGATTTGACTCCAAAATGGAAAGTAGGCGCTTCATCCGGTTACGATTTCGTACAAAAAGGTGTTACGTTTACCCAACTTCGTTTCGAACGGGATTTATTAAGCTGGAGAATGGATTTCAACTGGCAGCCTTTTGGGGATTATGCCTTTTGGGGATTCTTTATCGGAATTAAATCCAGCGTTCTTAGTGATATTAAGTGGGAAAAAAGAACGAGTCCGGACAAACAGTTGAGATAATTTTAAGATTTTATAATAAATTATACTATGAAAAAAATAATTTTTACTGACAAAGCTCCTGCTCCAATTGGTCCTTACAACCAAGCGGTATTAGTTGGAAATACTTTATATACTTCGGGTCAGATTGCTATAAATCCAGCAACTGGAACATTGGTTTTAGATACTATTGAAACCGAAACCAAACAAGTAATGGAAAACCTGAAAGCCGTTCTTGAAGCCGCTGAAATGACTTTTGATGATGTGGTTAAAACTTCTATTTTCATCATGGACATGAATGATTTCGGAAAAATAAATACGGTTTACGGCAGTTATTTTAACGAAAAAACCGCTCCAGCACGTGAAACGGTTCAAGTGGCTTGTTTGCCCAAAAATGTGAACATAGAAATTACAATGATTGCAATAAAATAGTTAAATCTTTTTATTTTATACAACAATGGCATTCAACAATAATTGTGCGGTAGCTTCATTGGTTGCCAAAGGAACATTGTGAACATCACAAATCCGAATCAGCATATTGATATCCACTTCATGCACATGACTTGATAAGGGATCTTTAAAGAACAACACCATTTTTGTTTTACCTTCGGCCACACGAGCCGCAATTTGCGCATCGCCACCCAAGGGTCCGGAAAGCATTTTCTTTACTTTAAAACCCGCATTTTCTGCTTTGCTTCCCGTAGTTCCGGTAGCGATTAGTTTTATGCCTTCGGCAATGAGTATGGATTTATTTTTGTTTAAAAACTGAACCATATCCGCTTTCATTCCGTCGTGAGCAATTATTGCGATTTCCATTATTTGTTTTGTATGTGAAATTGAATTAGCCCATCGATAGGTCTACGGAGCACATTTCCGAGTTGCAATCCATGTTTGTCTAACACTTGTTTCAATTCCTCTTTTAGGTAAAAAGCAATGGAACCAATGAAATGAACGGGAACCTCGTGGCAATTTTCGTATTGTTTGATGTAATTTTCTACAAAATCCTCCATACCGGATAGAATTATTTTTTTGCAATATGCCTCGTCTTTATGTTGAATTAAAAACTTGGCAAAAGTCGCCAAATACGCATTTGGATTGGGTTCTTTATAAAGATTGTGTTTGATGACATCTGCCTCTAAATCGAATTCTTTTTCGAATTTAGCAGCCATTTCTTTTGGCATTTTTCCAAAATAATAGCCACGGATCAGTTGTCTTCCGAATTGGTTTCCGCTGCAATCATCCATCGCAATATAGCCTAGTGACTGCACTTTTTGATGCAAAACGTTTCCGTCAAAATAACTGCAATTGGAACCCGTTCCCAGGATACAAACTATGGCTTTCTCATTTTTTGGAGTAGTGGCATAAACCGCGGCATAAGTATCTTCGTGAACGACTACTGCTGCATTGGGGAAATAATCCTGAAAAACTTCGGTCAGGAAAGTTTTCATACGGTCTGTTCCGCAGCCTGCTCCGTAGAAAAATAAATGGGAAACATTATTTTTATTGTGAAGAATATCAAAGCGATCATCCAGACGAGATATTATTTCTTCTTTATTGAGTACTTCTGGGTTTAACCCTAATGTTTGGGTGGTAAATAAGACTTTACCGTTTTCGTCTATTGAAATCCAATCGGCTTTTGTGGAGCCGCTATCAACTAATAATTTCATATCTAATTTAAGGTTTAGATTTTAGGTTTTATGATGGCTTTTTAGCCCCGATAACAGTGGAAATCCTTTTTCTTTTTGCTTTTAAAAGGAAAAAGATTGCAACGGATAGCGGGTAAATGATTCATTGAAAATGCCTAAAATTTTTGCTTCTAAAAAAACAAATATAAATAAAAAAATCCCGTTAATGACTAACGGGATTTTGCAAATGTATAAATTATTTTAAGCCCGCAATGTGAACTGATAAATCGATTAATTTGTTTGAATAGCCGCTTTCGTTATCATACCAAGATACGATTTTGAAGAAAGTGGAATTCAGTCCGATTCCGGCTTTTGCATCTACAATTGATGATCTTGGATCGGAGATGAAATCTTGAGAAACTACATCGTCTTCGGTGTAACCGATAATCCCTTTATAGTTGGTTTCGGAAGCATTTTTAAGCACTTCCATGATGGCTTCATAGGTGGTTTCTTTTGCTAATTTTACTGTTAAATCTACCACAGAAACATCGGCTACGGGAACTCTCATTGACATTCCTGTTAATTTCCCTTTTAGCTCAGGAATTACTTTTGTTACTGCTTTTGCAGCGCCTGTAGAAGCCGGAATAATGTTTAAAAGCGCTGATCTTCCGCCGCGGAAATCTTTTTTAGATGGTCCGTCTACGGTTAATTGTGTGGCTGTTGTGGCGTGAATGGTAGTCATTAGCCCTTCGACGATTCCGAAATTATCGTTAAGTACTTTTGCTAATGGAGCCAGGCAGTTTGTGGTACAAGAGGCATTAGAAACAATGGTGTCTGAAGCGGTTGCTTTGTCGTGGTTTACTCCCATAACAAACATTGGCGCATCTGCTGATGGCGCTGAAATTACTACTTTTTTTGCTCCGCCTTTGATGTGTGCATCAGCCGTTTCTAAAGTGGTGAAAATACCGGTGCATTCTGCAACGATGTCTACTCCTACTTCATCCCATTTTAATGTTGATGGATCTCTTTCGGAAGTCACGCGGATGTGTTTGCCGTTTACGAAAAGTTTATCATCGATTACTTCTACTTTTTCTGAAAACTTACCGTGAACCGAATCGTATTTTAATAAATAAGCCAGGTGATTTACATCTAATAAATCGTTTATGGCGACAACTTCTACATTATCTCTTTTATAGGTTTCTCTGAAAACAATTCTTCCAATTCTTCCGAAACCGTTTATTCCTAATTTTATTTTTGACATTTTATATTTTATTTATTTGAGGCGTACTTCTGTTTGTATTTTATTATGTTGACATGATATCGGAAACTCTTAAAAGTTCCCGGTCAATTTCTGAATTTCCTTTTATAGCTTGCTCTAATGGGGTTAACTCTACTTTATCATTTAATAGTCCTACCATGTAATTTGATTTTCCTTCCAGTAAAGATTCGACTGCTTTTACACCTAATCGACTTGCCAAAACCCTGTCGAAACACGTTGGAGAACCGCCACGCTGAATATGTCCCAAGACCGAAACACGGACATCATATTCGGGCATATTGGCTTCGACGTAATCTTTTAATTCAAATACGGTTTTACCTATCTTATCTCCTTCGGAAATCACAACTATACTTGAAGATTTTCCTGAAGTTTTACTTTTTTGCAGTGATTCCAATAACCGATCTAACCCTAAGTTTTCTTCGGGAATAAGGATTTCTTCTGCTCCGGCGCCAATTCCGGCATTTAAGGCAATGTGACCGGCATCTCTGCCCATTACTTCAACAAAAAATAATCGATTGTGTGAACTTGCAGTATCTCTGATTTTATCGATTGCTTCAACGACAGTATTTAAGGCCGTATCATAACCAATAGTGTGTGTGGTTCCGAAAATATCGTTATCGATCGTTCCCGGGATTCCTATTACCGGAAAACCAAATTCTTTATTGAATATTTCTGCTCCGGTAAAACTTCCGTCCCCACCAATGATAACTAACGAATCTACTCCTGCTTTAACCAAATGCTCGTGGGCTTTTTTACGACCTTCGATGGTCATGAATTCTTTTGAACGTGCCGTTTTTAGAATGGTACCTCCTTTATTAACTATATTATTCACGCTTCGTGGTCCCATTTCTTCGAAATCACCTTCGATCATTCCTTGATAACCACGGTAAATTCCTATACATTCTATATCATGATAAGCGCATGTTCTTACTACAGCCCTAATTGCCGCATTCATTCCCGGAGAATCTCCTCCAGAAGTAAGTACTCCTATTTTTTTTATTTTTTTAGGCATTTTTGTGTTTTAAAATGTAAACTTAGCATAATTCAATCTCTTTAAAAGAGGAATTTATAATAATTTAATAAAAAAATAAATTTCAAACGTTTTCGTTAATAAGTTTTTTAAAAACGTATGATTATTTCTAGAAATTATGATGTTCTAAAGTCGGAATATGCAATTTTTGAATGTAGATAACGGTTGTTGTTCTATTCTTCTTCCGGAATAGCTTCCTGATTTGCTTTTAGTTTTTCCTTTTCTTTTTTAGAATTTTTTTGGAAATCGATATAATCTGGATCTAAATCTGAATCTGGAACAACATTCTCGGATTTTACTTCCTTATCTATTTTAATATTTTTGAATATTTTATTGAGTAATTCTTTAAAAGTATCAAAATCAACTTCATAAGAAACACCTACGCCTTGGGTATAACCAATCCCTTGTCCAATATAATTAATATCGTTTTCGCGATTAAACATTCTCAAATTAAGCGTTCCGTCTTCATTGACTCTGTATTGAACTTCGACATCTCCAACGATAGCAGATTCACTAATCCCTCCAACAGGAACTCCTAATTTACCATTAATTGTAATTCTTTCATTGATTTTAGTTGAAACTGTAACACCGAATCTTCCATCGGTTTCTGCACCAGGTCTTTTGTCCGCTGACACATAATCTAATCCAACATTAAACACACCTTCTTCGTCCTGAAAAATATCCTTAAACAATCCGCTTGCTCTTTCGAATAAATTACCTGCAAAATCAGACTGGCGAATACCCTCCGGACTTAAAAAACCACCTGAAGATAATAAATATAAAGCTTGTGTTTGTCTGGTGTCTTTATCATCTAATTTATATTGGATTTCCGATTTCAATATGGAACTTACGGTTGGAAAATCAATATTAAAATCCAGTTCCGGATTACTCAGACTTCCTCTAACTCCGATAACGACTTCTACTGGTACTTTTTTATTGAAAGAAGGATTTTCTAATAATACAGCAGGATTTGCTGATGTTTTATAAACAGCTTCAAGATTAAGCAATGCTCTCATAGGATCACCTTCCCAAACTATTGAACCAAACTTTTTAACTACAAATTTTTTATCAATCAAACCACCATATTTGAAATTGTAGGTTCCTTCATATACTTGAAAATCCCCCCACATATTGAATTTTCCTAATGTATTGATTTTTAACAATAATCCACCCCTTCCTCTTCCTTTTATCCCATGACCTGAATTTCTGTCTAAAATCACTTCGACTTCGGCATTTTGATTGATATCAAGATCGAACTCTAATTCAAGTCCATTATAATTTCTTGTTTTGTCAACAATTCCTTTACCAATATTGTATTTTTCTAATGTAGTTAAAAAATGAATATAACTGCTGGTTCCTACGGCATCGGCATCGTTAATAGGAATTTTTATAGCAGTTCCTTTTTCAGACTTTGCATCAACCTTTATAAATAACCCGTTTGTAGGTCCAGTAATAGATGCAGTTCCATCTATAAAAGCCGTTCCGTAATAGGCTGCATCTTCACTGTCTTTTGTGTCGAGTGCCAAAAGTCTGTCAGTTTTAATTTTTATATCCAATTCCCATTCTGAAAATTTACGGTGTTTTATTCTCCCGTCTAAAATCCCTTTGGTATTGTATTTCGTATCTGTTAAGGTTGCATTTCTAATTATAAACAGGCTTTCGGTAACATCAACTATGGCATTTTTCTCCAATTCATAGTTTACATTCATGTATGGAATGGTCAGACCTGCTTCATCAAGGAACAATCTTCCGTTTATATCCGGGTTTTTAGCAGTTCCTTCGATAGTGGAACCTCCTGATACAAAACCTTTGATATTAGTAATCACATCGCCTCCTAAAAGGCTTAAAGACCCTAAATTGAATCTATTAAATCGCATATCAAGATTCAATAGCGTTTCTTTATTTTCTATGGCAAAATCCCCTCTTGCGGTAAAAGATTCCACAGCATCATTTTCTATGGTAGAATTAACATAAAACTTTTTGAAACTCTCATCTCCTTTAATATCTAATTCGAGTTTTCCTAAATGGTTATTATTTACATTCAGGCTATCGACTGTCAAAGAAGCAGTTGGCTGATATACGTTTTTATCCTGCTTATAATTGACTTGTCCGTTGAGGCTGCCTTTTACCTTAAATTGTTCAATCGATGGCGTCAGTTTATTTAAATCGATGTTGGTAAAGCTTAAATTTAAATCTTTATAACTGGTGTCTTTTAAAATCCCTTTTAATTCAATTTTCTGATTTTCGTGAGACATCACAATGTCATCAATTGCAAAGTTTTTCAATTTTTTATCGAAAACAATTTTATTCAGATCATCCTCATTTTCATTTAAATACCATAAATAATCTTTGAACATTATTTCTGATTTTTGGATGCCAACCACACTATTATTCTGTTTGTCTATGGTGTGGTATAAGTTCAGATTATAATAATCATCGGCTTTATTACCTCCTTTAAATTCTGTTCTTAAAAATAACGTGTCGTTCATTGTCACGTTAATCAAACTAAAATTGGAGACTTTATAGTATTTGGTTTTAATGCTATCCATTTCGATATAAGTATTGTATAATGGATTTTTATTGTCAATTTGGATTTTTATTTTGTCAAAATAATTTTCGAAAGCAGCAATTTTTGGTGAATCAAAATTGAATTTAAACTCATCATTATCCGAATTGATACTTCCACGAACCATTGTATTTGCTCCAACCGAAATTCCCGGATAAAATATTTCGATGATTTTATTGTAAATGGCAAATTCAAATTTTAGAAACTGCCCTTTCTTTACCTTGTTTGGCGTATAATTAGCATAAAGGCTTCCTAAGGAATTTTCGACCATTTTTTGCAATTGAGCAAATTGGAATTTCCCAACTACTTTTCCTTCTATAATATCAGGCGAATTAATCGTAATGGTACGAACTCTGTCATTATCAAAGCTCGATTTTATGGTAAAATCATCAAAAAGATAAGTATTGTTTTGGTTTTGATAAGATGTTTTATTGATAAAAACTTCTCCTTGCATGTCGTCCAGAGTGTTACCGGTAATCTTCATGCTGATATCGCCTTTGAAAACTGAAAGTGAATCCGTTTTAATGAGATTCAATTTAGCCAAATTGGCATAGTCTATTTTAGCATGAAAATCATAATCGACCTCTTTTTTTCCTAAATTAACCAAACCGTCAAAATCCATGAATAAATTAGGATCATTTATATAAAGTTTTCCAGTGAAAATTGGGTTTTTGAAATTCCCATTAACCACAATATTGGTGTAATTATATCCTTTGTATTTGATTCTATAAATATCTCCCATAAAAGAAGTATTCAGATATTTTTCTTTAAAACCTTTTCCATCAACGTCTAGATTTAGACTTACGGTTCCCAAATCCTGTTTGTCCAGGAATGCACCGATATTAAAATTTTCTAAAATCACATTCCCGGAATAGGACGCATTATCAATGTTATTGATATTGGTCATTACCAAATCCGACTGAATGTTTCCTAATGCTGTCGACATATAAAAATCGGCATCTATAGAAGTCGTTGTGATTTCTGTTTTACCTCGAATGTCAAATTGCCCTAATTTGCTTAAGGAACTTGGTAATTTTTTGCCTAAAATATTCGGCAATAAAGTGGAAAGGTTTTTATAATTGGAAGAAACTTTATCGAAATCCCCTTTCATATAAAAATGCTGATCTTCTTTCCCAAAGAGGTTTCTGAAATTTACATCTCCAATAATTTGAGAATTCTTGCTATCCACTAATCTCAGATTGGTCGCATGGAGATCATTCAAAGTTCCTTTGATGGTAGACGATAATTCAAAATGCTGGTTTTTCTCTAATTCCTTATAAAAATGATGGATATCATTTGTTGCTA
Source organism: Flavobacterium sp. (assembly GCF_035292545.1). Lineage (GTDB taxonomy): Bacteria > Bacteroidota > Bacteroidia > Flavobacteriales > Flavobacteriaceae > Flavobacterium. The sequence continues at coordinate 26,799 of NZ_DATDPV010000022.1, forward strand.
ATGTAGCCGAATCTATTTTGATGTCAAATATTACCTTGTTATTAAAATCAGCAAAATCTGATCTATTATAATTCAGCACTACATTACCGTTTAGAAAAGATTCTTTAGTCAATAAATCTAGTTTTTCTAATTTAATAAATTCCTTGGTATATGTAAAATTAGAACTCAGGTTTTCGACAAAAATCCCATGATGATCCTTAAAACTCATTTTCATTATGTTTATCGTCACATCCGGTCCATATATTTGGAAATTACTCAATTCTGAATTAAGCTTAGTAAGGTCTAAATTCTTGGGATTTTCACTATTTTCATCAATAAGCAGAAGACGGCTGTTAGTAACGTAAACATTTTTAGCCTTCATCAAAAACTTTTTAGTTGACGCTTTCCCGGAATCAAAAAGTGCAATAAATTTATCAATATTGGTGTCTTTTTCGCCTTTGTGGGTTTTTATATTTAGGATTAAACCGTCTAATCGGATATCCCCAAAAAGCAAATCACCATTGTATAATTTTTTGAAGCTTAGTATATTGGTATTAATTGTATTAGAATAAATTAAAGTATCTTTATGATGATCCTTAATCATCACATTTTTAAGTTTTACACCTCCAAAAATTGAAATAGAAATTCGATCCACTTTTATATCTGTTCCGTAATCTTTGTTGATTATTTCGGTAACATATTCACCTATTCTCGTCTGAACAGCAGGTAGAGAAAGTGCGATGCCTAACACCAATAAAAGTAGGATAAGTCCAAGTATGGAACGAAATACTATTTTTTTAAATTTTTTGATACCTTTTATTGTTTTAAATTTGTCAAATATAATTCAAAATTCGTGCCCTTTTATGCATAATCAGGCTGTTTTTATACTAGCGATAGAAAGTTCTTGCGACGATACGGCTGCGGCGGTATTACAAAACGACAAAGTACTGTCGAATGTTGTTGCTAACCAACTCATTCACACCCAATTTGGTGGTGTTGTGCCTGAATTGGCTTCGCGTGCCCATCAACAAAATATCGTTCCGGTAATTGATGCTGCTCTTCGCAAAGCAAATATACAAAAAGAACAGTTGTCAGCAATTGCTTTTACTCAAGGTCCGGGTTTAATGGGCTCTCTTTTGGTAGGAAGTTCTTTTGCCAAATCAATGTCATTGGCCTTAAATATCCCGTTGATTGCTGTAAATCATATGCAAGCCCATGTTTTGGCTCATTTTATTGCGGAAGAAGGTTATGAAAAACCGACTTTTCCCTTTTTGGCTTTGACTATTTCGGGCGGACATACCCAAATTGTACAAGTAAATGACTTTTTTGGTATGGAAATTATTGGCGAAACTACCGATGATGCCGTTGGTGAAGCCTTTGATAAAAGCGCAAAAATTCTCGGACTGCCTTATCCTGGCGGACCTTTAATTGACAAATACGCCCAATTGGGCAATCCGAAAGCTTTTGCATTTACAAAGCCAAAAGTCCCCGGACTGGATTTCAGTTTTTCAGGTTTGAAAACTGCAATTCTGTATTTTGTTCAAAAAAAGGTTCTTGAAAATCCCGATTTTATTGCTGAAAACCTGAATGATATTTGTGCATCCATTCAACACACGATTATTGAGATTTTGATGGATAAATTGAAATTAGCCGTAAAAGAAACCGGAATAAAACAAATCGCCATTGGCGGAGGTGTTTCGGCTAATTCAGGGATTCGAAATACATTGAAAGCGGCAGAAAAAAAATACGGCTGGAAAGCCTTTATCCCAAAATTTGAATACACCACCGATAATGCTGCCATGATTGGAATTGTAGGTTATCAAAAGTTTTTAATAGAAAATTTTGAAACTTCCTCTGTAGTTTCAAAAGCCCGAATCCAGTTCTAAAATTATGCAACTATTTTATAATCCAAACATCAACGAAACTACCGAGAGCTTTTCTTTTGACAAAGAAGAAAGCAAACACATTATTAAAGTAATGCGTAAAAAAGGTGGCGATATATTATTTGTAACCAATGGTTTAGGTTTTTTATTTAAAACAGAAATTATTCTGGGTTCCGATATAAAATGTACCGTTAAAATCGTTTCATTTGAAAAATCAGCAACACCAAAATACCATTTGCATTTAGCAGTTGCTCCAACAAAAATGAATGACCGATATGAATGGTTTCTAGAAAAAGCAACAGAAATCGGAGTCTCTGAAATCACGCCAATTATCTGTGATCATTCCGAAAGAAAGTTTGTAAAAAACGATCGTTTTGATAAAATTATTCAGTCGGCAATGAAGCAGTCGACTCAGGTTTTTTTACCAAAATTGAACGAACCCATGACTTTCAAGGATTTTATGAAAATAAAAAATGAAGGCCTTCTTTTAATTGCACATTGTGAAGAAACGAATAAAAAATCATTGAAAGATGTTTTAAAACCAAACGAAAATGTAACTATGCTTATTGGTCCGGAAGGAGATTTTTCCAATAAAGAAATCGCATTGGCCTTAGAGAATAAATACATTCCTGTATCTTTAGGAAACACAAGGTTGCGTACTGAAACTGCTGCGGTTGTAGCTTGTCACAGTGTGGTTTTTGTGAATGAATAATAAGGTATTCAGCTAAGTTTTGTACTATGAAAAAAATATATTTAGTTTTTAGTTTAATCATTACTATTACAGTTAACTCTCAAGAAATTGCATTGTTGAAATATAGTGGTGGTGGTGATTGGTATGCAAATCCTACTTCTCTGCCCAATTTAATTAAATTTTGCAATCAGAACATAAAAACTATAATTAAACCCAAAAATGCAGTTGTAGAACCAAGTAGCCCAGATTTGTTTTCCTATCCATTTGTGCATATGACGGGTCACGGAAATGTAGTTTTTAATGATTCTGATGTGATGAATTTAAGAAATTATATGACTTCCGGCGGTTTTCTTCATATAGATGATAATTATGGGATGGATCAATACATCCAAAAAGAAATCAGGAAAATATTTCCTAACAATAATTTGGTGGAAATTCCTGCCAACCATGCAATTTTTCAAAAACCTTACTCCTTTCCTGCCGGAATTCCGAAAATCCATGAGCATGAAGGCAAACGCCCACAAGCTTTTGGGATTTTTATTGAAGGACGATTAGTTTTACTTTATACTTTCGAAACCGATTTAGGCGATGGCTGGGAAGATACAGATGTGCACAATGACCCTTTAGTTGTGAGAGAAAAAGCTTTGAAAATGGGCGCAAATATTATAAATTATATTTTCAATAATTAATTTACTTTTTTACTGCAAAATTATTATCAAAAGATAAATTGAATTTTTTTTATTTAAATTTAGAATAGTTTAAATTTTTAAGATGTATTTTAACGATTATACAAACTAGTTAAACTATATTCTTTTTTTATTCATATAAATTGTTATATTATTGTCACAGTAATTAACCAGAAAACCAATTTATTATGAAAAAAATTCTTTTCTCAGCAACAATGTTGTTATTTTTAGTTTCTTGTAATAATGAAGAAACTACAGCTCCAAACGAAACCTCAAAATTGACCGAAAGAGGCTGTGCTTCCCATGAAGTGCTTCAAGAACAATTGAAGCAAAACCCTGAATTGGCTATCAAAATGAACCAAATTGAAGCATTTACTGAAAAAGCAATGCTAGAAGGCAGATTAGTTAATGGGAAAATAGAAATTCCTGTAGTAGTAAATGTTTTATATAGAACTACTGCTGAAAATATTTCTTTAGCTCAAATTCAGTCACAAATCGATGTATTAAATGAAGATTTCAATGCAACCAATTCAGATTTTAATCAGGTTCCATCTTTATTTTCAGGTGTGAAAGCAAATGTTGGAATTTCGTTCGTTTTAGAAACAGTAAACAGAAAAGTTACAAAAAAAACATCTTGGGGCACCAGAGATGCCATGAAAAAAACTTCACGTGGCGGATTAGATCCAACTTCGCCTACTACAAAGCTCAATATTTGGGCTTGTACCATTGGCGGAGGAATTTTAGGCTACGCACAATTCCCTGGCGGACCTTCTGCAACAGATGGAATTGTAGTTGATTCAAAATATTTCGGATTGTCTTCAGCTGCCAGTTATCCTTATAACTTAGGTAGAACCGCAACGCACGAAGTGGGTCACTGGATGAATTTACGCCATATTTGGGGAGATGCGACTTGCGGAAGCGATTTGGTCTCTGATACTCCAACTCACAATACCGCTAATTATGGCGTTCCTGCTTATCCTCATTATAGCACATGTTCTGGAACTCCGGTAGAAATGACTATGAATTACATGGATTACACAGATGATAGAGGAATGTACATGTTCTCTAATGGGCAAAAATCAAGAATAGCAGCCATATTTGTTTCGGGAGGTGCCAGATTTTCTTTTGGACAACCATGATTATCAATAAATTAGACAACATAAACTCGCTCCTGGTAGCGAGTTTTTTTATGAACTAAAAACGACCTTTTTAATATTGAAAAATCTTACAAGAATTTCAAAATTTAACAGCCAATTACATTAATCGCAAAAAATCAATTTTTCAGAATACAATTTTATGAAATAATCAATGTTTTTAATTATTTTGTAACTAAAATTCATTTATACAAGATTAACATACTATTTATCAATAATTATTTTATAGTTAGTTTATTTTGTTATATAATTGCACATTACTAATCCAAACCAATGTTTTTATAACAAACCCTTATTAATTATGAAAAAAATTCTTTTATCAGCAACAATGCTTATTTTTTTAGTTTCATGTAATAATGAAGAAACTGCAGTTTCAAACGAAACTTCTAAAATAGCCGAAAGAGGTTGTGCTTCTCATGAAGTTCTTGAAGAACAATTGAGACAAAATCCTGAATTGGCTATCAAAATGAACGAAATTGAGGCATTTACTGAAAAAGCAATGCAAGAAGGTCGATTAGTAAATGGAAAAATACAAATCCCTGTTGTTGTAAATGTATTATACAGAACAACTGCTGAAAATATTTCTTTAGCTCAAATTCAATCTCAAATTGATGTCCTTAATAAGGATTTCAATGCAACTAATACAGATTTTTATAAAGTTCCTGCTTTATTTTCAGGCGTAAAAGCTAACGTAGGTATTTCATTTGTATTAGATGCGGTTTACAGAAAATCTACTACAAAAACATCTTGGGGAACAAGCGATGCTATGAAAAAATCTGCATACGGAGGTTTGGCTGCTACTTCACCGACTACTAAATTGAATTTATGGGTTTGTACAATAGGTGGTGGAATTTTAGGATACGCTCAATTTCCAGGTGGATCATCTTCTACAGATGGTGTTGCTATAGATTCTAAATATTTAGGAACAACCGGAACAGCAACTTATCCATTTAATTTAGGAAGAACTGCAACTCACGAAGTAGGTCACTGGATGAACTTACGTCATATTTGGGGTGACGCAACTTGTGGAAGTGATTTAGTTTCTGATACACCTACTCACAATACTTCAAATTATGGCGTTCCTGCTTATCCTCATTACAGTACCTGTTCTGGAGCTCCGGTAGAAATGACCATGAACTATATGGACTATACTGATGACAGAGGGATGTATATGTTCTCTAATGGACAAAAATCAAGAATGGGTGCTATTTTCCTTTCAGGAGGTTCTAGAGCTTCATTCAGATTATAATATAAAATATAAAACTCGATATTAATCTTAATGACGAGTTTTATTACTTTAAAGCCCTATTTTTTGGATAAAAAAAAATGGTCTTTATTATCCAACAATACCGAAGAATATAACAACTATTTAAGACCTAAATTATCTATTTCGCAAAAAAAATATCTAATTATATTTTTTTTATTAATATAAATGTTATAGAATTGCATTATTAACCAACCAAATAAAAACACCCTTTATGAAAAAATTATTTTTATCAGCAGCAGCTTTATTATTTTTGTTTTCTTGTCAAAATGACGAAAATTCTTCAGCACCTTTAGCAGAAGCAGCTGCACATCGTGGTTGTGCATCTCAGGAAGTTCTTGAAGCACAATTGAAAGCAGACCCTTCTTTAGCAATAAGAATGAATCAAATCGAAGCATTCACAGAAAAAGCAATGCTAGAAGGAAGATTAGTAAATGGAAAAATTGAAATTCCAGTTGTTGTGAATGTATTATACAAAACTGCAGCTGAAAATATTTCTTTAGCTCAAATTCAATCTCAAATTGATGTCTTAAATCAAGATTTCAATGCAACCAATTCAGATTTCAACAATACTCCTGCTTTATTCTCTGGAGTTGCCGCAAATGTTGGTATCAATTTCGTTTTAGAAACGGTAAATAGAAAATCGACTACTAAAACATCTTGGGGAACAAGAGATGCAATGAAAAAATCAAAACAAGGAGGTTTAGATCCTACTTCACCAACTACAAAACTTAACATGTGGGCTTGTACAGTAGGAGGCGGAATCTTAGGTTATGCACAATTTCCTGGTGGATCTAGCGCAACTGATGGAGTTGTAATTGATTCTAAATATTTTGGATTATCTGGATCTGGCGCTTATCCTTACAACTTAGGAAGAACTGCTACTCACGAAGTAGGTCACTGGATGAACTTACGTCACATTTGGGGAGATGCAACTTGTGGAAGTGATTTAGTTTCTGATACACCTACTCATAACACTGCTAACTATGGTGCTCCAGTTTATCCTCATTACAGCACTTGTACTGGAACTCCAGTAGAAATGACTATGAATTACATGGATTACACAGACGATAGAGGAATGTATATGTTCTCTAACGGTCAAAAATCAAGAATGGCAGCTATCTTTGTTGCAGGTGGAGCAAGATATTCTTTCGGTCAATAAATTCTAGTTCATAAAATATAAAACTCGCTACTTGTTAGCGAGTTTTTTTGTTTTAATACCTTTGTGAAAAATAAAATTGATGTTAGATAAAAATATACTGAATACCGCACTTCAATATTTTATTACTGAAAATGTCGGAAATGATATTTCAAAATTAGCCTTGCAGAAAAATCCTTTTCCGGAGGTAGATTGGATTGAGGTTCTAAATCAAATAGCTGCCAAAACCAAAGCCAGGGAAAAATTGCCTACTTTTTTTGAAACCCAAAACATAATTTATCCAAGTAAAATTTCTGTCGAACAGACTTCTTCAGAAAAAACCGCGTACTATAAATCAACATTAGTTTCCGGTGAAAGCCTCATAGACTTAACCGGTGGTTTTGGCGTGGATGATTTTTACTTTTCAAAAAAAATAAATCAAGTGATTCATTGTGAAATCAACACCGATTTATCTGAATTAGTCAGACATAATTTTGAAGTCTTAAAAGCGGGGAACATACAATGTTTTGCAGGAGATAGTTTGGATGCTTTGAAATCATTAAACGAAAAATTCGATTGGATCTATATTGATCCTTCCAGGCGAAATGATGCTAAAGGCAAAGTTTTTATGCTTAAGGATTGTTTACCTAATGTTCCTGAACTTCTGAATTTTTACTTCACCCATGCTGATAACATTCTCATCAAAACTGCGCCAATTCTTGATATATCTGCCGGATTATTAGAATTGTCCAATGTGAAATGCATTCATGTTATTGCGGTTGACAATGAAGTAAAAGAATTACTTTGGGAATTATCGAAAAATTTTATTGGAAATCCTTTGATCAAAACGATTAATATTTTAAATGAAAAATCAGTCACTTTTGATTTTGAATTAAAAACAAATTCAAATACGCCAACATTTAGTCTGCCAAAAAAATATCTTTTTGAACCCAATAGCGCCATTATGAAATCAGGCGGCTTTGACGAAATTAGCATTCATTATAAAATTGACAAACTGCATCCGCATTCTCATTTGTATACTTCTGACGAAATTATTGATTTACCGGGCAGGATTTTTGAAATTCAAAATGCAATTCCTTATAATAAAACAGAAATGAAACTGTTTCTTGAAAACAAAAAAGCAAATGTTACCACGAGAAATTTCCCGGATAATGTAGAAATTATTAGAAAAAAATGGAAAATAAAAGATGGTGGCAGTACCTATTGTTTTTTTACAACTGATATGAATAATCATAAAATAGTTTTAATTTGCACCAAAATAAAATAGAACAATGAAGCATTTAATTTTTATCACCCTATTATTCTTAAACCTAAATTTATTTGCGCAAAAACCTTGCGATTTAAGTGCGAATGTAAATGACAGCATCGGAACTTATAAAGCAACCAAGGATTATATCGTCAATGAGCATAATTTTGCAGGAAATTCAAGCTATCTTTTTTTCTCATTGGTTTTAACCGATGGATTACCGACTTTGAATGTTCAGACTATTCAAAAAAGTAAAGATTTTATAAAGGCAAATTGTCTGGACAAAAATTCTAAAATTTATTTGCAATTGGAAAATGGCAAAATCATTACCCTAATTCATATTGATCAGAATAATTGTGGCACTTCAGTTAGAGATGACAAAAGCTTTAATAACATAATAACAACAGGTGTATTTTTATTTATGAAAGATACTTTCGAAGATTTAAAAAGCTCGCCAGTATCTTTTATGAGAATAAAATATACCACCGAAACAATTGATTATATCTTCAAAAAAGAACTGATTTCAGAAATGGATGGTCAGGTTTATGAACCTGGAAATTATTTCATGAATACCTTGCATTGCATCATCAATTAATCGCATTTCCATTTAAAATTTGACACTTTATCAACTTTTGCGTTTTTTAAATTGTAATGCCACCATTCTGAATCAAATGATTTAAAATTACTTTTAAGCATTATATTTTTCAGTAATTTTCTGTTAGTTATAACTTCATCCGGTAAATTAGAATAATTATGGCTCGCTTCTACGCCAAAATGATCAAAAGAAGTTCCCATATCAAGTTCTTTTCCTTTTTTATCAACCAAAGTGATATCAATCGCTCCGCCTCTGTTATGAATAGAACCTTTACTTGGATTGGCAACATATTCAGGGTTAGAAACAATTTTCCACATTCTTTTTTGGATATCTAAAGGTCGATAACAATCAAAAATTTTGATTTTATAGCCTTTTTTTATGAATTTATCATTGGCTTTAATCATCGCTTTTACAGTTTTCAATCGCAGATAACATTCCGCACAATCATAGACCTTTGCTTTTAAAAAATTATCGACAGTGGCATATTTCATGTCATATATAAAATCCTGACTGTAATTTTTCAGATTAACGAAAGTGGTGTCGTTTATTTCTGCTAAGCTTATGGAAGATAAAACAGGTTTTTCATCCGCAATCACAACACTATTGTCTTTTGATACGGTTTTTGCTGAAGGACTAATTACTTTCGCTTTACAAGAGATTAAAAGCACCACAATACCAATCAAAAGAAATTTTATAGAAGCAGACATATTCTTAATTTAAATAATTCCTGACAAATTAAGTAAATAATTTAAAACAAAAAAACCGATACTACTTAAAGTATCGGTTTTTGTGAAGGCAGAAGGATTCGAACCTTCGACCGCCTGCTTAGAAGGCAGGTGCTCTATCCAGCTGAGCTATGCCTCCATAATCTCAATTGTTGTCGGGGTGGCAGGATTCGAACCTGCGGCCTCCTGCTCCCAAAGCAGGCGCGATAACCGAGCTACGCTACACCCCGTGTGCAAAAAAAAAGCGGAGAGTGAGGGATTCGAACCCTCGGTACAGTTTCCCATACGCATGTTTAGCAAACATGTCCTTTCGGCCACTCAGGCAACTCTCCAACTTAAGAACGTGTAATCCCTTTAAGCGGTTGCAAATGTAACGCACTATTCTATATTTCACAAGTAATTATGGTGTTTTTTTAATGTTTTTTTTATTCTTAAATAAAAATCATTCACAATCAAACATATAGCTATTTTAAAAAATTGTATCAAAATTAATTTTTGTGGTACATTGCTAATAAATGACCCTGTAAATAATTCAAACTTCAAAATTTACCATCATAAAAGATATAATATTATCAAAATTGTAATTTAGTATTTACACAAAATGATTAAATTCGCAACTTAAAACAAACATACAAACCTATCATGAATAAAAAAGTTGTTATCGTATCTGCTGCAAGAACTCCGATTGGAAGTTTTATGGGAGGATTATCTACAGTATCAGCGCCACAATTAGGAGCAGTTGCTATTAAAGGTGCTTTGAGCAAAATAAATTTAGATCCAAATTTAGTTGACGAAGTTATTATGGGTAACGTGGTTCAAGCTGGTGTTGGTCAGGCTCCTGCTCGTCAGGCTGCTTTATTTGCAGGACTTCCAAATTCAGTTATCGCTACAACCGTAAATAAAGTTTGTGCTTCAGGAATGAAAGCGGTAATGCAAGGTGCACAGGCTATTATGGCTGGCGATGCGGAAATCGTTGTTGCAGGCGGAATGGAAAACATGAGTCTGATTCCACATTATATGCATTTGAGAAATGGAACGAAATTCGGTCCGGCTTCAATGGTTGACGGAATGCAAAAAGACGGATTGACCGATGCTTACGACAATAGCGCTATGGGCGTGTGTGCCGACTTATGCGCAAGCGAATATGGTTTTTCAAGAGAAGAACAAGATAAGTTCGCAATTCAATCGTATGAGCGTTCTGCAAAAGCCTGGGAAGCTGGAAAATTTGACAATGAAGTAGTTCCTGTTGCAGTTCCTCAAAGAAAAGGAGATCCAATTATGGTAACCAGAGATGAAGAATTCACGAATGTGAAATTAGATAAAATCCCTTCATTGAATGCTGTTTTTACAAAAGACGGAACGGTTACTGCCGCAAATGCTTCCACAATTAATGATGGTGCTGCTGCTGTAATTTTAATGAGCGAAGAAAAAGCATTGTCATTGGGCTTAAAACCTTTGGCTTATATTAAAAGTTATGCTGATGCAGCCCAAGAGCCAAAATGGTTCACCACAACTCCATCTAAAGCATTACCAAAAGCATTAGATAAAGTTGGACTTTCTATCAGTGATGTAGATTTCTTTGAATTTAATGAAGCGTTCGCAGTTGTTGGTTTAGCCAATTCAAAAATATTGGGTTTAGATAACGATAAAGTAAATGTTAATGGTGGTGCAGTTTCTTTAGGTCATCCTCTAGGATGTTCCGGAGTTAGAATCATTATTACATTAATGAATGTTCTGGAACAAAACAATGGAAAAATTGGAGCTGCCGCAATATGTAATGGTGGTGGTGGTGCTTCTGCCATTGTGATTGAAAGAGCTTAAATAATTATAAGTTATGAGTTATAAGCTGCAAAATTTATAACTCATAACTCTTAACTCCTAATTTAAATAGATGTTCGGAATTTGTAATTTAGCTATTATTCCTTTGAGATTTGAACCTAATGACAGAAGCGAAATCGTTTCTCAAGTCTTATTTGGTGAGCATTTTGAAGTTATTGAACAGTTAAAGCAATGGTCTAAAGTTAAACTGCATTATGATGATTATGAAGGCTGGATTGATTCAAAACAATTTCAACCCATTTCAGAATCGGATTACAGTCAATTGTCTCAGGATGCTATAATTTTAAATTCTGATTTAATTGAATATATTACAGCTTCCAACAATTTATTAATTCCTATTCCTCTTGGCGCCGAACTTTCGTTTTTAAATCATAGTACCGTCAATATCAATAATTATGATTTTGAAGGCATGAAAATCAGCGGAATAAAGCCCAAATCAAATCTTATTAATACTGCTTTTATGTATTTGAACGCGCCCTATTTATGGGGTGGAAAAACGCCTTTTGGAATTGATTGTTCGGGTTTTACACAAATGGTTTATAAACTGAATGGCTATAAATTATTGCGAGATGCCTCGCAACAGTCTGCACAAGGCGAAGCTCTAAGTTTTATTGAAGAAAGTGAACCGGGCGATTTAGCCTTTTTTGATAATGAGGAAGGCAAAATAATTCATGTTGGAATTATCATGGAGGATAATTATATTATTCATGCCAGCGGGAAAGTTCGAATTGACAGACTGGATCACTTAGGGATTTATAATGCTGAAGTCAACAGGCATACACATAAACTAAGAGTCATCAAAAAAATTATATAAAAAAATCCCGTTCATTACTGAACGGGATTTTTTTATATGACTATTTTTTACTTGTTGATTTTCGCTTTCAAAGCTTTTGCTTTGTCAGTCATTTCAAGTGCATTATAAACATTTAATAATGTTCTTGATGCTTCTGCATTTTTTTCGTCAAATTCCACTACTTTTTCTAAATAAGGGATTGCACTTTTAAACACATCTTCTCTTTTCTTTTTAAGAACTTCGTATTTTTTATTTTCAGCTGGAGTATTTCCCAATTTATTCATTTGGTCAATTAAAGTTTTTTCAGCATCCAATTTCAAAATAGCTAAATTCAAATAGGCATTACTGTACTTAGGATCAACTTCGATAGCTTTCAAATAATATTTTTCAGCATCAATAAGTTCTTTGTTGTTATAACTTATAACGCCTAAGTTAAAAATCAAATCTGCATTATTAGGGTTTTTTTCTAATACCTCAGAAATTAATTTTTTATAAGTTGCCATGTCTCCCGCTTTTAAATACAAATTGGCCTCAGTAGCAATTAATGATGCGTCTTCTGGATTTGCTTTTCTTGCTTCTTGAATTGCCAATTTTGCTTCGTCCACTTTGCCTTTCTCCACTAATATTAAAGCGATGTTTTTATAGATCTCGCCTCTTTTTGAAGGAATTTTTTCATCACGTGGATTATCATGTGATACTTTCAAATAAAGGTCTCTTTCTTGTTTTGTATTGAAAGATTCTTCTTTTTTAGTTTCTTTATTAGTAGCATAATAAACAACCCCTTCACCAGAATAGTTTGCATTTTTCAATTCATCGTAATAGGCTAAAGCAGTATCAAAATCACCACCATTTACAGCATAACTTGCTGCATAATACAATTTCTCTAAATCTTTTTTATCTAAATCATAAACTGCACGCAATTGTTTTGAAGCAACCAAATAATTTTTTTTCGTTCCTTCTTCGATAGCACTATTAAGCAATCTTCCTTTGATATCATTAATAGCATTTTGAGCTTGGCCAGTAAATTTTGACTTTCCCGAAGTTTTTTCTATAGCTATCAAATCCAGATAGGCTTTTGCGGCATCAGTTTGATTTTTTGAAGCATCGATATTTTTGGTTGCCAAATCTAATAACGCATTTCCCTTTAAGAAGAAATATTGTGCTTTTTCATTATCAGTTGCATTTGCAATCAAAGGTTCCGCTTGTTGCAAAATATTTTTTGCTTCTGCTGAATTTCCGCCTTTCATGGCTTTTTCCGCTGCTTTAAGCTGATCTTTTTGAGCAAAAGTGCTAACCGAAATCAGAATTGCTGACGCAAGGATTACATATTTACTTTTCATTTTAAATTCTGTTTAATTAATATTTAACTTGGATTTCTGTGTTCTTATTTTTTATGCTTCATCATCAGAATCGTCGCCTTCGTCTTCAGACTCTTCCTCTTCTTCTGAATCATCATCTTCGTCTTCTTCATCTGTACCTTCATCTTCAAGTACTTCTAAGACTGGTTTCACTCGTTCTATTGAGTCGTCTTCGATAACATTTCCATCTTCATCAACAACAGTTTCTGCTACATCATCTTTCATTACTTTAGTAACCGCTGCAATCGAATCATTTCCTTTGATGTTGATTAGTTTCACGCCTTGTGTGGCGCGTCCCATAACTCTTAAGTCTTCGACAGCCATTCTGATAGTTAATCCAGATTTGTTGATAATCATCAAATCATCCGCATCGGTAACCGCATTTATCGAAATCAGTTTACCTGTTTTCTCGGTAATATTTAAAGTTTTAACTCCTTTACCACCACGATTTGTAATTCTGTATTCGTCAAGGCTTGAACGTTTTCCGTAACCATTTTCGGCAACGACTAAAATTTCGCTGTTCATATCGTTTACAGTAACCATGCCAATTACTTCATCGGTATCATCTTTAAGGGTAATTCCACGAACTCCGGAAGCTGTTCTTCCCATCGGACGGGTTTTAGTTTCTTCAAAACGAACCAATTTACCTGATTTTACGGCTAATATAATTTGACTTTCCCCATTAGTTAATTTTGCTTCCAATAGTTCATCGCCTTCTTTAATGGTAATTGCAGCAACACCATTTACCCTTGGTTTAGAATATTTCTCTAAAGATGTTTTCTTCACCTGACCTTTTTTAGTCACCATAATAAGGTTGTGGCTTTTAATGTACTCTTGATCTTTTAGATCTTGTGTACAAATAAAGGCTTTTACTTTATCGTCACTTTCAATATTTACCAAATTTTGGATTGCTCTCCCTTTTGCGGTTTTGCTTCCTTCCGGTATTTCATAAACACGCATCCAGAAACATTTTCCTTTTTGAGTGAAGAACATCATATATTGGTGATTTGTTGCCACAAACATATGCTCCAAGAAATCCTGATCTCTTGTTCCGGCACTTTTTTGTCCAACTCCTCCTCTATTTTGTGTTTTGTATTCAGTAAGGTTTGTACGTTTGATGTAACCTGCGTGAGAAATGGTAATTACCACATTCTCATCGGCAATTAAATCTTCAATACTTACATCTCCACCGGAATATTCAATTATAGAACGACGTTCATCGCCATATTTTTCACGAATTTCTGTAAGTTCTTCTTTAATCAAAGCAATTCTTAAGTTAACATCGGCCAATAAAGCTCTTAAATGCTCTATCAACTTCATGATTTCATCATATTCATTCCTCAACTTGTCTTGTTCAAGACCTGTCAATTGACGCAAACGCATTTCAACAATGGCACGAGACTGAATATCTGATAATTTGAATCTTTCGATTAATTTCTCTCTTGCTTCTTCGGTGCTTTTTGAAGCTTTGATTAAGGCAATTACTTCATCAATATTATCTGAAGCAATAATTAATCCTTCAAGAATATGCGCTCTTTCTTCGGCTTTACGTAATTCGAATTTTGTTCTACGCGTTACAACATCATGACGGTGCTCTACAAAATAGTGAATCATTTCTTTTAGATTCAACATTTGCGGACGACCTTTTACCAATGCAATATTATTTACACTGAATGAAGATTGTAATTGTGTAAATTTATAAAGCGTATTTAAAACGACATTCGGTGTAGCATCGCGTTTCAGGATATAAACGATACGCATACCATTTCTATCCGATTCGTCACGAATATTCGCTATTCCTTCTATTTTTTTATCATTAACCAAATCCGCAGTACGCTTAATCATGTCTGCTTTATTGACCTGGTATGGAATTTCGGTTACAATAATGCATTCTCTGCCATCTACTTCTTCAAAACCAACTTTGGCGCGCATTACAATACGTCCTCTACCGGTTTTAAATGCTTCACGAACGCCTTCATATCCATATATTATACCACCAGTTGGAAAATCCGGTGCTTTAATATGGTTCATCAATTCGTCAATTTCAATATCATTATTATCCATGTAAGCCAACGTTCCGTTGATTACTTCGGTAAGGTTATGAGGCGGCATATTGGTTGCCATACCAACGGCAATTCCGGTTGCTCCATTTATTAATAAAGTTGGAACACGGGTCGGCATTACTTTTGGCTCATATAAAGTATCATCAAAATTCAACTGAAAATCTACAGTCTCTTTTTCGATATCAGCCATTATTTCTTCAGAAATTTTACGCATTCTGGCTTCCGTATAACGCATCGCAGCAGGACTATCGCCATCTACAGAACCAAAGTTACCCTGACCGTCAACTAACAAATAACGTAAACTCCATTCTTGTGCCATACGAACCATAGCATCATAAACTGATGTATCGCCGTGTGGATGGTACTTACCTAAAACTTCTCCAACAATTCTTGCAGATTTTTTATGGGCTTTATTAGAAAAAACTCCTAAATCATACATACCATAAAGTACTCTTCGATGTACTGGTTTCAAACCGTCTCTAACATCTGGAAGTGCTCTTGATACAATTACTGACATCGAGTAATCGATGTAAGCTGATTTCATTTCATCTTCAATGTTAATAGGAATTAACTTTTCTCCGTCAGACATATTATATAGTTATATTAAAAATTATATTGTTTTAAAAAATCCTGCTAATATAACCTTTCTCAATTATTTTTAGCGTATATTTATCTATAAATTTACTCGATTTATTAACAAATTTTAAATCCTTTTCAGTTGATAAATTAATTAACATTTAACTTATATTCTTAAATATTTTTTGTCACTTAGCTGACAGTACTTCTATCAGGTACAATTTTTGCATTTGCTTTTTTATTCACTAAATTTACAATACCAATTATATTTATTATGGATGATAATTTTTCACCAAGAGTAAAAGATGTTATAACTTACAGCAAAGAAGAAGCCTTACGTTTAGGTCACGACTTTATTGGAACGGAACATCTTATGCTCGGTATTTTGAGAGATGGCAACGGTAAAGCAATAGATATATTGAATAATCTTTCTATTGACCTGGATTTTTTACGTCGAAAAGTAGAAATTCTAAGCCCAGCCAATCCAAACATTGAAATTAACAACGAAAAGAAAAATTTACATCTTACCCGTCAAGCGGAAAGAGCGCTAAAAACCACTTTTCTTGAAGCCAAAGTTTTTCAAAGTACTTTAATCAGTACTGCCCATCTTTTGTTATGCATTCTTAGAAACGAAAACGATCCCACAACCAAGCTGTTAAATAAACTAAAAATTGATTACGACACAGCTAAAGAACAATATCTAAATATGACGCCAAATAACAACGAAGAAGAATTCTTGGAAAATTTACCAAGAGCGTCCGACTCTTATAACGAAGATTCCGGACAAGATGACAGTCTTAAAGAAGGTAATTTTAACAGTCCCGGCAATAAATCCAACAAAAAATCAAAAACTCCGGTTCTTGATAATTTTGGACGCGATTTAACCGAAATGGCCGAAGAAGGAAAACTCGATCCTGTAGTGGGTCGTGAAAAAGAAATCGAACGGGTTTCTCAAATTTTGAGTCGCCGTAAAAAGAACAATCCCCTACTAATTGGAGAACCAGGAGTTGGTAAATCCGCTATTGCCGAAGGTTTGGCATTGCGAATAATCCAAAAGAAAGTCTCTCGAATTTTATTCAATAAACGTGTCGTAACCCTTGATTTGGCGAGTTTAGTTGCCGGAACAAAATACCGCGGACAGTTTGAGGAACGCATGAAGGCCGTGATGAACGAATTAGAAAAGAATGACGATATTATTCTCTTTATTGATGAAATTCACACTATTGTTGGTGCCGGTGGCGCAACAGGTTCTTTGGATGCTTCCAATATGTTTAAACCTGCATTGGCAAGAGGCGAAATCCAGTGTATTGGAGCAACAACGCTAGACGAATACCGTCAATATATTGAAAAAGACGGTGCATTGGAAAGACGTTTTCAAAAAGTAATTGTAGAGCCAACATCTGTTGAAGAAACGATTACCATTTTGAACAACATCAAGAACAAATACGAAGACCATCACAATGTAACTTATACTCCGGAAGCTATTGAAGCTTGTGTGAAATTAACGAATCGCTACATGTCAGAACGTTTTCTTCCAGACAAAGCTATTGATGCTTTAGACGAGGCAGGATCTCGTGTTCACATTATAAACATTGATGTTCCAATTCAGGTTTTGGATTTAGAACGTCAATTGGAAGAAGTGCGAGAATTGAAAAATACTGTTGTCAAAAAACAGAAATATGAAGAAGCGGCAAAACTTCGTGATGACGAAAAACGCATCGAAAAAGATTTAGCCATCGCTCAGGAACAATGGGAAGAAGATGCTAAAAGCAACAGGATTCAAGTTACCGAAGATAACGTTGCTGATGTGGTTTCTATGATGACCGGAATTCCTGTAAATCGTATTGCTCAAACTGAAAGTAACAAATTAGCCAAACTACCTGAACTTATTCAAGGCAAGGTAATTGGTCAAGATGAAGCAGTAATGAAAATTGCCCGTTCCATTCAAAGAAATCGCGCCGGATTGAAAGATCCAAACCGACCAATTGGTTCGTTTATTTTCTTGGGACAAACCGGGGTTGGAAAAACGCAATTGGCAAAAGTATTGGCACAAGAATTATTCGATTCAGAAGATGCGTTGGTACGTATTGACATGAGTGAATATATGGAAAAATTTGCTATTTCCCGTTTAGTTGGAGCACCTCCGGGATATGTTGGATACGAAGAA
Organism: Flavobacterium sp.; assembly: GCF_035292545.1. Classification (GTDB taxonomy): domain Bacteria; phylum Bacteroidota; class Bacteroidia; order Flavobacteriales; family Flavobacteriaceae; genus Flavobacterium. The sequence continues at coordinate 44,977 of NZ_DATDPV010000022.1, forward strand.
GGCGGACAATTAACAGAGAAAGTTCGTAGAAAACCTTATTGTGTTGTGCTACTTGATGAGATAGAAAAAGCACATCCTGATGTTTTCAATATGATGCTTCAAGTTTTAGATGACGGATATTTAACAGATAGTTTAGGTCGAAAAATCGATTTTAAAAATACAATTATCATCATGACATCCAATATTGGGGCACGTCAGTTGAAAGATTTTGGTCAGGGAGTTGGTTTTGGAACTGCGGCAAAAATTTCTCAAGCAGATGATAACTCAAAAAGTATCATTGAAAATGCATTGAAAAAAGCCTTTGCTCCTGAATTCCTAAACAGAATTGATGACGTAATTGTATTTAATGCCTTGGAAAAACACGATATTGATTTAATTATCGAAATCGAATTAAAAAAATTGTATGCTCGTGTAAAAGAATTAGGATATAATCTGAGTCTTTCTGATGAAGCAAAAGCCTATATCGCCGAGAAAGGTTTCGACAAACAATTTGGTGCTAGACCATTAAAAAGAGCGATTCAAAAATATGTTGAAGATGCTTTGGCAGAAGAGATTATCACCTCAAAAATTGCAACAGGAGATGAAATTTTTATGGATTTAGACGACACTTCGCAAGAATTAACTGTCACTATTAAAAAAGAAGAAAAGCCTACTAATTAGTAGGTTTTTCTTTCTTAAAACAATTCCGTTCAAATTTATATCCTTTTCAAAAAAAAGAGTAATTTAGATCATAGTTTCAATCAATACAATTATATGTTACAAGATAAAGTTATCCTCGGAAGTGAAGAATGGTGCTCTTTCCCTGAATTAGGAATTCCAACCATCAAAGCCCGTGTAGATTCTGGTGCCAAGACTTCTGCACTGCATGCTATTAATATAGCTCCTTTCATTAAAAATGACGCAAATTGGGTGAAATTTGATATCAATCCAATTCAAAATAACCTAAAAACCGTTATTCATTGCGAAGCCCCTTTGGTTGATAAAAGAATCGTCAAAAGTTCCAGTGGATTTAGAGAACAACGTTATGTAATTCAGACTACATTAGATATTGGAAATGCGAATTGGACCATCGAAATGACCTTGACCAATCGAGATTCAATGGGTTTCCGAATGTTATTGGGTCGTGAAGCCATGAGCGGAAGAGTACTTGTAGATCCTGAGAAAAAATATCTTTTAGGCCAGCCATCAATAGAAAATTTGAAAACCCTTTATCAAAATTCTGAAGAAAATAAAAAAGGGTTACGAATTGGAGTCTTGGCCAGTAATCCGGAATTGTACAGTAACAAACGAATTATGGAAGCCGGTGCTATTCGTGGTCATGAGATGCACTTTTTGAACATCAAGGAATGTTACATGAAATTGGATGCCACAAAACCTGAAATTCATTACCGTGGAGGAAGGGTTTTAGATAATTTCGATGCTATCATTCCGAGAATTCGCCCAAGCATTACTTTTTATGGCTGTGCCTTGACACGCCAGTTTGAAGCATTAAAAGTATATTGTTTAAATTCCGCTTCAGCTATAACCCAATCGCGTGACAAACTGTATTCCTTACAATTATTATTGAATCATGGTGTAGAAATACCAACAACAGGATTTGCGAATTCTCCTTTGGATACCGATGATTTGATAAAAATGGTTGGTGGATCTCCTCTAATCGTAAAACTTTTGGAAGGAACACAAGGTAAAGGTGTCGTTTTGGCAGAAACAAAAAAGGCAGCAGAAAGTGTTATTAATGCTTTTAAAAGTCTGAATGCTAATATTTTAGTTCAGGAATTCATTAAAGAAGCCAACGGGAAAGACATCCGTTGTTTTGTAATCGATGGAAAAGTTGTTGCGGCAATCCAAAGAGAAGCTTTACCAGGAGAATTTAGGGCCAATATTCATTTAGGAGGAACAGCTTCAGTTATAAAAGTAACAGCTGAGGAAAAAAGAATTGCAATTAAAGCAACCAAAGCGATGGATTTAAAAGTCGCCGGAGTAGATATTATCCGTTCTTCTAAAGGACCATTACTCTTAGAAGTGAATTCCTCTCCAGGTCTAGAAGGAATTGAAGGTGCTACAAATAAAGATATTGCTGGTGAAATGATTAAAGCTATCGAAAAGAATTTCAAATATAAAATTTAAATAGAACTATAAAATGAACCTTATTCTGACCTTGTTTTAATGTTACATGGTTCATTTTAATTTTAAATCAAAAAAGGGTTGAAGCTTAAAAACTTCAACCCTTTTTTTGTAAAATTAACTTCTAATTGGTTTTAATTAATTAAACAAATCTTCTTCTATCTGAAAACTATTCAAAAAATCTACAGTTTTCACAATATCATAATGTAAAATTCGGTCTTCTTTTACAAAAGGAACTTCTTCACGATACGATTTCAGGAACATTTCTATAAACTCACTTGATTGTAAAGGTTTTCTAAATTCAATGGCTTGCGAAGCATTCATTAATTCAATTGCCAGAATTCGTTCTAAATTATCCATGATGCGTAACGCTTTCGTAGCCGCATTGGCCCCCATACTTACATGATCTTCCTGGCCGTTTGAGGAAACAATACTATCTATACTCGCAGGCGTTGCTAACTGTTTATTCTGACTGGCAATACTTGCCGCTGTATATTGTGGAATCATAAAACCAGAATTCAATCCTGGATTATCAACCAAAAAGGCTGGAAGATTGCGCAATCCTGAAATCAACTGATAGGTTCTTCTTTCGGAAATACTTCCTAATTCTGCCAAAGCAATCGCAAGAAAATCTAATGAAATGGCCAAAGGCTGTCCGTGAAAATTCCCACCGGAAATGATTTGGTCGCTTTCAATAAATATATTTGGATTATCTGTTACCGAGTTAATTTCGGTCTTAAATACTTTTTTTACATAATCAATCGCATCTTTCGAAGCTCCGTGTACTTGCGGAATGCAACGGAAAGAATAAGGATCCTGCACATGCGCTTTTTCCTGAGCTATAATTTGACTTCCTTCTAAGAATTCATTCACACGATTGGCAGTCACAATTTGTCCTTTATGGGGACGAATAAAATGAATCAATTCGTTGAAGGGTTCCTGACGTCCATCAAATCCTTCCAATGAAATCGTTCCGATTAAATCGGCTAAATAAGAATACTTACAAGCTTTAATCAAAATGTATGCACCATAAGCACTCATAAATTGGGTTCCGTTTAATAATGCCAAACCTTCTTTTGACTGCAAAACGATAACTTTCCATCCAAAATGCTCTAAAACAACTTTCGAATGTACTTTCTCACCATTAAAATACACATCGCCTTCTCCTAAAAGCGGCAAGGATAAATGTGCCAATGGAGCCAAATCACCGGAAGCACCAAGAGAACCTTGCGTATAAATTACAGGTAAAATATCATTATTATAAAAATCAATCAACCGCTCAACTGTGACAAGTTGTACTCCTGAATAGCCATAACTCAACGACTGTATTTTCAATAGCAACATCATTTTTACAATGTCCTGAGGAACTTCTTCACCGGTTCCGCAAGCGTGCGATTTTACCAGATTTTCCTGTAATTGCGAAAGATTTTCATTCGAAATTTGCACATTACAAAGTGACCCGAAGCCAGTATTTATGCCATAAATGGGTTTACCATGCGATTGCATTTTTTTATCTAAATATTCTCGGCATTTTTGGATGTTAACTTTTGCTTCTTCTGATAGCGCCAGTTCTTTATGATGGGAGATGATTTCTTGTAAAACTTCTAAAGTCAGTACATCGGTACTGATATAATGGGAATTATCCATGTTCTTATTTTTTGTTGCCCAAAATTCCGTAAATACGAGTTAATAAACAAGGTTTGTTAATAATATTTAAAATAATAATAACACTTTGAAAAATTACTTACTTTTGAATAACTATTAAAACCAACCCATGAAAAACACAATTTATCTATTACTTGTTCTTGTTTTAGCTTCATTTACAACTCCTAAAGAAACGATTACACTTTCAGGAAAAATCACTAATACGGAAGATGGGAAAATCAGAATTAAAGGCGAATCTTTCGAAAAAGAAATCACTTTAAATGCCGACGGAACTTTCTCTGAAACCTTCCCAATAGATTACATAGGAACTTATACCATTGGAACTGCCAAAAACAGAACCTCACTTTATTTGTCAAATGGAACAAAATTAGTCCTTACAGCCGATGATAAAGACTTTAATACAACACTGAAATTTGCCGGAAAAGGAAGTATTGAAAATCAATATATTGTTGAAAAAACAAAAGTAACTGCAGCAATCACAAATGAAGCACTCTATAAATTAGATGAAATTGAATTCTTAAAAAAGATCAATGAAATCAAAAGTTCTATTTTGGCTCTTTATGATAAAACTAAATTTTCTGATAACAATTTTAAAGAAAAAGAAGCTAAGAACATTACATATTTAGAGCAGCTTTATCTTCTGAACTACCCGAGTTACCATACTCATTATGCTAAAATTGAAGGTTTTAAAGCCTCTGAAAGTTTTCCGAAATTTGATGACAAAATCAATCTAGATGATGATGCTGACTATTTATTTTCGAATACCTATAAGCAAATTGTAAATGCTAAATTCAATAAAAATATTGAAGCTCAATTAGCTAATGAAGAGGAACTGACAGCAAAATTCGCTCTTCCATTAATTAAAACTATTAAAAGCCAGAATATTAAAAATGCATTGGTTCAAAATTTATCCTATGAAGTTAGCGCCGGAAATATTGATGCCGAAAAATTATACAACGAGTTAATCCTTCTTTCCACTGATACTAAATTCAAAGAAAATTTGACTCTAAAGTTTAGTAAAATCAAAACTTTAGCAATTGGAAAACCTTCTCCAAAATTTGATTATGAAAACCATAAAGGAGGTAAAACATCGTTAGAAAGCCTCAAAGGAAAGTACGTTTATGTAGATGTTTGGGCTACTTGGTGCGGACCTTGTCGCAAAGAAATTCCATCTCTTAAAAAAGTAGAAGAACAATATCATGGAAAAAATATCGAGTTCGTAAGTATTTCTATTGACGCACTGAAAGACCACGAAAAATGGAACAAATTTGTCACCGAAAAACAATTAGGCGGAATTCAGTTGTTTGCTGATAAAGACTGGAATTCACAATTTGTAAAAGAATATGCAATTGATGGAATTCCGAGATTCATTCTTATTGGCCCAAATGGTGATATTATCAGCGCCGATGCACCTCGCCCATCAGATCCAAAATTGGTGGATTTATTCAATAATATGAAAATATAATTTACTAAAAGCCCTTCAATTGAAGGGCTTTTTTATGCAATAATATGCAAATACGCTTCTCCTAAAGTCGCAATAATATCCGAAGCAATAAAGGATTGATAACTCATTTCGGGGAAAGCAATATCGGCGGTTAATCCGTGTAAGTAAACGCCCAATATCGCCGCATCAATCGGTTCATAGGATTGTGCGACAAGACTCGTAATAATTCCTGTCAAAACATCTCCGCTTCCGGCTGTTGCCAAAGCCTGATTTCCTGTAGTATTTTCATAAACAGTTGCACCATCAATAATAAGTGTTGGCGCTCCTTTTATAACTATAACCAGATTATGTTCAATAGATAATTCTTTTACTTTTTCAAATTTTTCCACCTCCGAATCCCAATTACCAATCAATCTTTCTAATTCTTTTAAATGTGGTGTAAGAATTGTTTTTTTAGGCAATATTGATAACCATTCTTTATTTTGAGAAAGAATATTTAGCGCATCAGCATCTATAACTAATGGTAAATCATTCATTTTTAAAAAATTAAAAAAGGCATGTTGGGTATCCGGATGCTGCCCCATTCCTATTCCAATTCCTATGGCTTGTAATTTTAAATCAAAATTTATGTCTGTAATATGTTCCAAAAAATCATCTGTAATGACCATCACTTCAGGAACTGAAATTTGCACAATTTCATAGCCACATTTGGGAATAAAAGCCGTCACTAAACCGCAACCGGATTTCAAGCATGCTTTTGAAGCCAACACCACCGATCCGATTTTTCCATAACTCCCGCCAATAATAAGCGCATGCCCCTGAATTCCTTTGTGTGTATACTTATCAATAGGTTTGTATCTTTTTATGATTTCGTGTTTGTCAATCTGGCAATGATTACTCATAAGAATTATTTTTTTGTCAACTCTAAATTTACGAATTATTGAGATAACAATAGAATTGAAAAAGCAATAATTTAAAAGAGAAATTGAAAATATAAATTCATTGCATATACCTTATAAACGAGAGAATTTAGCCTCTTTGTCTCTTTGCCACTCCGTAAAAAATCAATATATTAGCGACTTCAAATTTATATACAACACAAAATGAAAAATACAGCATTAACGCACGTTCACGAAAGTTTAGGAGCAAAAATGGTTCCGTTTGCAGGCTACAATATGCCTGTTTTATATGAAGGAGTAAACATTGAGCACGAAACGGTTCGTAATGGTGTAGGTGTTTTTGATGTTTCTCACATGGGGGAATTCTTTTTGAAAGGTGAAAATGCTTTGGCTTTAATCCAAAAAGTTACCTCAAATGATGCTTCTAAATTAGTAGACGGAAAGGCACAATATTCTTGTTTACCAAATAATGACGGTGGAATTGTGGACGATTTAATCGTTTATAAAATAGCTGACAATAATTATATGTTGGTGGTGAATGCTTCTAACATCGAAAAAGACTGGAATTGGATTTCATCTCACAATGATTTGGGTGTAGAAATGGAAAATCGTTCGGATGCTTATTCTTTATTGGCCATCCAAGGACCAAAAGCAGCAGAAGCCATGCAATCATTGACTTCAATTGACTTAATCAATATGCCTTATTACTCTTTTCAAATTGGTGATTTTGCCGGTGTGAAAGACGTTACTGTTTCGGCTACCGGATATACTGGTTCTGGAGGATTTGAGATTTATTTCAAAAATGAAGATGCCGAATTAATTTGGAACAAAATATTTGAAGCAGGTGCTTCTTTCGGAATTAAGCCAATTGGTTTAGCCGCGCGTGATACTTTGCGTTTAGAAATGGGCTTCTGTTTATACGGAAATGACATTAACGATACTACTTCGCCATTAGAAGCTGGTTTGGGTTGGATTACGAAATTTGACAAAGAATTTACTAATTCAGCTAACCTGAAAAAACAAAAAGAAGAAGGAGTTTCTAAAAAATTAGTGGCTTTCGAAATGCAAGAACGTGCAGTTCCTCGTCACGATTATGAAATCGTTGACAAGGACGGAAACGTTATCGGAATTGTAACTTCAGGAACAATGTCGCCATCCATGAATAAAGGAATTGGTTTAGGTTATGTTCCAACAGATTTATCGACTGTTGATAGTGAAATTTTCATCAGAATCAGAAAAAATGATGTTCCTGCGAAAGTAGTAAAATTACCATTTTACAAGAAATAATAGTATTTGAAAAAAAGTAAAATAATTATATTTTTACACCGTTAAAAAAAATTAGAAATGGGAAGAGCATTTGAGTTCCGAAAAGGTAGAAAAATGAAACGTTGGTCGGCAATGGCCAAAGCCTTTACCAGAATTGGTAAAGATATTGTAATGGCCGTTAAGGAAGGTGGTCCAAATCCAGAAGCGAATTCCAGATTAAGAGCCGTTATTCAGAATTCCAAGGCAGCGAATATGCCAAAAGAAAACGTAGAACGTGCGATTAAGAAAGCGACTGATAAAGATACGGCAAACTATAAAGAAGTTTTGTTTGAAGGCTACGCGCCACACGGAATTGCGATTCTTGTCGAAACGGCTACCGACAATAACAACAGAACTGTTGCCAATGTTAGAAGTTATTTTAATAAATGTAACGGAACTATGGGAACACAAGGTTCGGTTGAATTTATGTTTGACCATACTTGTAATTTCAGAATTCCAAGAGGAAATATTGATCCCGAAGAATTAGAATTGGAATTAATCGATTTTGGTGCAGAAGAAGTTTTTGAAGATGAAGATGGAATTTTAATCTATGCCCCTTTTGGAAGTTTTGGAACCATTCAAAAAGAATTAGAACACCGAGGTTTGGAAATCCTTTCTTCCGGTTTTGAAAGAATTCCTCAAATTACCAAAAAACTGACTGAAGCGGAAATGGCTGATGTGGAGAAATTAATTGAAAAAATAGAAGAAGATGATGACGTAATGAACGTGTATCATACCATGGAAGAATAAATTACAATATTCTTTTGCTCCAATATAACTTGTCATTCCTACAATGGAGAGATTCCTCCTTCGTCGCAATGACAAAATCATAAAAAACAAAAAACTCCAGAATATCTGGAGTTTTTTTATATCTCAAAAATAGAACAATCTATTTTATAAATTCAATTTTTTGAGCTTCTTCTTCGTTGATGCTATCAAAGAAACCTTGTTCATTCATCCAGTCATCACTAAATACTTTACTCATATAACGTGAACCATGATCTGGAAAAATCGCAATTACATTACTGTTTTTGTCAAATTCTCCTTCTTCAGCATATTGTTTGATGGCTTGTAAAACTGCTCCTGAAGTATACCCTACAAATAAACCTTCTCGTTTAGCAATTTCTCTTGTGGCGTGAGCACTTTCCTCATCAGTAACTTTGATGAATTTGTCTATTAAATCAAAATCTGTAGCGGTTGGGATCAGATTTTTTCCTAATCCTTCGATTCGGTATGGATAAATCTCATCATTATCGAATTCTTTGGTTTCATGGTATTTTTTTAATACCGAACCAAAAGCATCAACACCAAGAATTCTAATATTTGGATTTTGCTCTTTCAAATACTTAGCAGTTCCAGAAATGGTTCCTCCTGTTCCACTACAGCATATAAGATGTGTAATTTTACCTGACGTTTGTTCCCAAATTTCCGGACCAGTTGATTTATAATGAGCTTCAATATTTAAATCATTGAAATATTGATTTATATAAACTGAACCTTTGGTTTCTTCATGCAAACGTTTGGCAACATTATAGTAGGAACGTTCATCATCAGCAGATACGTGAGCCGGGCAAACATAAACTTTTGCGCCAAGACTGCGAAGCATATCAATTTTGTCTTTTGATGATTTTGAACTAACTGCCAAAATGCAGTTATATCCTTTGATAATGCTAACCATTGCTAAACTAAAACCTGTGTTACCAGATGTTGTTTCAATAATGGTGTCGCCGGGAGTAAGTATCCCTCTTTTTTCTGCTTCTTCGATTATGAATAATGCAATTCTATCTTTAGTGGAATGTCCGGGATTAAAGGCTTCAACCTTTGCATAAAAATTACCTACTAAATTTTCGGTAACCTTATTGAGCTTAATAAGTGGTGTATTCCCTATTAATTCCAAGACATTATTATAGGCTTTTATTTCTTCTTTCATAAAAAAATAGTTAATCAAGGTAAAAATTTTAATATTTATTAACCTCAAATACGGGCAAATTTAAGTAAAATTTTTTTAATTACTTTTTAATTCCTTCTAAATCTAACAAAAAACTAAATTCCTTAGCTAATTCTTTCAGTGCTTCAAACCTTCCGGAAGCTCCACCGTGTCCTGCATCCATGTTCGTATCCAGTAATAAAAGATTATTATCGGTTTTCAAAGTACGCAATTTAGCTACCCATTTAGCTGGTTCCCAGTACTGTACCTGAGAATCATGTAGACCTGTTGACACATACATATTAGGATAATCTTGTGATTTCACATTGTCGTAAGGCGAATACGATTTCATATATTCATAATATTTTTTAACATTTGGATTTCCCCATTCGTCATATTCTCCAGTCGTTAATGGTATTGTATCGTCTAACATCGTCGTTACAACATCTACAAAAGCAACTTGGGCAATTATTCCATGGTATAATTCAGGCGCCATATTTACAACAGCTCCCATTAATAATCCCCCTGCAGAACCGCCTTCGGCATATAAATGTTCCGGTGATGTGTATTTCTCCGCAATTAAAAATTTGGAACAATCAATAAAATCGGTGAAGGTGTTTTTCTTTTTTAATAATTTTCCATGCTCATACCAATTTCTTCCTAAATCTTCGCCGCCACGAATATGGGCAATGGCAAAAATAAATCCTCTATCCAATAAACTCAATCGTGTGGAAGAAAAAGTGGCGTCCATAGAATAGCCATACGATCCATAAGCATATTGAAGCAAGGGATTGCTACCGTCTTTCTTTAATCCTTTTCTATACACCATAGAAATCGGAATTTTGGTTCCATCGGCTGCCGTTGCCCAAACACGTTCTTCGGTATAATTATTTTTGTCAAATTTGCCTCCAAGAACCTGTTGCTCTTTTTTGATTTCTTTCTCTTTAGTTCTCATATTGAAATCGATAACAGAAGAAGGGGTCGTCATCGATTGGTAGCTGTAACGTAAAATATCGGTCTCAAAATCTACATTAGCTCCCGTGCTGGCGGTATAGGTTTCACTTTCAAAAGGCAAATAATATTCTCCTCTTCCACTCCAGGGCATAATTCTAATTTTATTCAAACCATTGGAACGTTCTTCAACAACCAGAAAATCTTTGAAAATTTCGATATCTTCCAACAAAACATCTTCTCTGTGCGCAATAATTTCTACCCAATTCTCTTTTGATGTTGCTGTTTCAAGCGTTTTCATCAATTTAAAATTCTCGGCTTTGTCCTTATTGGTCATAATATAAAAACTGTCACCGTAATGATTAATGCTGTATTCTAATCCTCGAACCCTTTTTTGGAAAATTCTGAATTTCCCATCCGGATTATCAGCTTCAAGTATTCTATATTCAGTGGTCAGCGTACTTCCCGACTCTATTGCCAAATATTTTCTGGATTTAGATTTCGCAATTTCAACATTAAAGGTTTCGTCTTTTTCAAAATAAACCAAAACATCGGCTGTTGGATTTGAACCCAATTGGTGTTTGAAAATTTTATCCGAACGCAACGTAACGGCATCTTGAGTAGAGTAAAAAATAGTTTTATTATCATTAGCCCAAACTGCAGTGCCGGTGACATTTTCGATGATATCATCTAAAATAGCATCCGTTTCTAAGTTCTTAACTTTTAGCGTATAAATTCTTCTTCCAATCGTATCTATCGAGAAAGTGGCAAATTTATTATCCGGACTAATACTCATGCCTCCCAATTGAAAAAAAGAATGCCCTTTGGACAAATCATTACAATTGAATAATATTTCTTCTTTTGCAGTAAGGCTTCCTTTTTTACGGGAATAAATAGGATAATCTTTTCCGGTTTCAAAACGAGTGTTGTAGTAATAACCATTATATAAGTAAGGAACGGATTCGTCATCTTCCTTAATTCTGCTCTTCATTTCTTCAAATAATGCTGCTTGCAAATCTTTAGTATGGGCAGTCATTTTTTTATAATAGTCATTCTCTTTATTCAGATAATCAATCACTTCCGGATTTTCTCTATCATTCAGCCAAAAGTAATTGTCGATTCTCGTATGACCGAATTTCTCTAATTCTTTAAGTATTGTTTTAGCAACTGGCGGTTGTATATTTTCTGTCATTTTTGGACTAATCTTTAGATAATGAATATACAAAAATAAGACAATGAAAACCAAAATGACTGCTTTTTAATATATTTCTTACTAGTTTTTACAACTGTAATTCCTTAAATTTGTACTTCAATAATTAAAAATACAGATCATGGATTTAATGGGAATGATGGGTAAACTAAGAGAGACCCAACAAAAAATAGAGGAAACTAAAAAAAGATTAGATACCGTTTTAATAGACGAACAAAGCAGTGACAGTTTATTAAAAGTAACGGTGACGGCTAACAACAAAATTAAATCAATCACCATTGACGATACTTTATTGGAAGACAAAGACCAATTGGAAGATTATTTGATTTTAGTGATGAACAAAGCCATCGAAAAAGCTACCGCTGTAAATCAGGCAGAATTGGATGCGGTTACAAAAGTAGATTTGCCAAGTATTCCGGGAATGGAAGACATGTTCAAATAAAAATTTTATAAAAACCCTTTCAGCTTTTAAAATTCTGAAAGGGTTTTTCATTATTGGCTTAATTCGTTTTGACAACAATTCTTTCCAAAGTATCCAAAACATAACTATGCATCACTTCTCTATAATCCAAATGGGTCACAATTCTTAGTTTGCCCTGCCCCATAGAACTGATATGAATGTTTCTTTCTTTGAGTTTTTCAATAAGCAAATGCTCATTTAAACCTTTTTTTACCGAAAAAATCAAAATATTGGTTTCCACCGGTTCTACTTTCTCAATCCAGTTTAGTTTTGCAAGAACGGCTCCTAATTCTTTGGCACGTCTGTGGTCTTCCGCTAATCTTTCGATATTATGGTCCAAAGCATAAAGTCCTGCCGCAGCCAAATAACCTACCTGACGCATGCCGCCTCCAAGAATCTTTCTGATTCTCAAAGCCCTGTTAATCGTAGCTTTGTCCGATAGTAAAACAGAACCAATCGGAGCACCCAAACCTTTGGATAAACAAACCGAAATGGTATGAAATACTTTTCCATACGCCGCAGGATCATCATTGGTAGCTACCAAAGCATTCCAAATTCGGGCACCATCCAAATGGAATTTCAAATTATGATGATCGCAAACCTGTCTGATTTTTTTAAATTCCTCAAAATCATAACAAGCGCCACCGCCTTTATTGGTCGTGTTTTCTACACAAACCAAACTCGTCAGCGGACTATGATAAAATTCCGGCGGATTAATCGCTCCTGCCACTTGCTCTGCGGTAATCATTCCGCGATTTCCGTCCAATAAACAACAGGAAACCCCGCTGTTAAAAGAAGCGCCTCCACCTTCATAATTATAAACATGCGCCCATTTATCGGCGATTAATTGATCTCCGGGTTGCGTGTGAAGTTTAATGGCGGTCTGGTTGGCCATCGTTCCCGAAGGAAAAAAAAGCCCTGCTTCCATCCCGAACATTGCGGCCACTCTGGCTTCGAGTTCAATAACCGTTGGATCTTGTTTATACACATCGTCCCCTACTTCGGCCTGAAACATAAAACGCAACATTTCGGGCGTTGGTTTCGTAACGGTATCACTAACTAAATTTATTTCCATAATATCAAAAGGATGTCTTATTTTTGTGTCAAATATTGGTGAATTTTTATTCGAAGCTATTCCTGCTATCCGCTTTATCTTTTCCTGGCTAAAGAAGCCAGAAAAAGGATACCGCTGCTATCAGGGCTAAAAACTGGTGCTACGATAAAAATTGACTGCAAAATTACATAATTTATGACAACTACCGAACAAATAAAAGGTATTGTAGAGCGCCTTGGTGCGTTGAGGAGGTATCTTTGACGTTGATGCCAAATTAATTGAAATTACCAACGAAGAAGAAAAAACGTTAGCACCCGATTTTTGGAACAATCCCAAAGAAGCCGAAATCTATGTCAAAAACCTTCGTTCCAAGAAAAAATGGGTAGAAGATTACAATAAAGCAGTCGAAATGACTGACGAATTGCAATTGGCTTACGAGTTTTATAAAGAAGGGGAACTTTCAGCAGAAGAATTAGACGAGCAATACGCTAAAACAGCCCATCATATCGAGGCTATCGAATTCAAAAACATGTTGTCCGATGAGGGCGACAGTTTGAGTGCCGTAGTACAAATTACAGCCGGAGCCGGTGGAACCGAAAGTTGCGATTGGGCCGAAATGCTGATGCGTATGTATATGATGTGGGGCGAAAAATCCGGGTATAAAATTAAGGAACTGAATTTCCAAAAAGGAGAAGCAGCTGGTATAAAAACCGTAACCCTTGAGTTTGAAGGCGATTATTCTTTCGGTTATCTAAAAGGCGAAAACGGCGTGCATCGATTGGTGCGTATTTCTCCTTTTGACAGCAATGCCAAGCGTCACACTTCATTTGCTTCCGTTTATGTTTATCCGCTTGTAGATGATAGTATCGAAATTGATATTAATCCTGCCGATATCGAAATTACAACTTCGCGATCCAGCGGTGCAGGAGGACAAAATGTAAATAAAGTGGAAACCAAAGTACAATTGTTTCATAAACCAACCGGAATTCAAATACAATGTTCAGAAACACGTTCGCAACAAGATAACAGACAACGTGCAATGCAAATGTTACGATCTCAATTATACGAAATTGAGTTAAAAAAGAAACAGGCACAACGCGCAGATATCGAAGCCGGGAAAATGAAAATAGAATGGGGTTCACAAATTAGAAATTACGTGATGCAACCCTATAAGTTAGTTAAAGATGTCCGCACTGGTTATGAAACCAGCGATGTCGATGGCGTGATGAATGGAGAAATCGACGAATTCCTGAAAGCCTTTTTAATGATGATGGGACAAAAGAACGAGGAATAATATTCTATAATTAAATTATAAATATTAAAAAACTCCAGAGATTTCTGGAGTTTTTTATTTTATAAAATGATTCTAAACCGTTTTGTTAGCATGAGCATTCACAACTTTTCTAAATCCAGAAATCTTGTGAAAAAGATGCTAGCTGAAAGTTATTTTAATAAACTAGTTGATGTTATTATCTGACAATTCGTTTGGATACATAATCTCATTTATTCTGTCTATGTAAATCTGTTTCACAATGACTGTTCCGGCAATATAATCGTGAACAGCTCTTTTTCTTGGATTTGTCAGTAAAACAATGAATTCACTATATATCCATATATTACTTGCCCAAGTATAAATTAGAAAAAATATTGGAGACAAAGACATTAAATATTGTGAACGTTGAATCCAACCTAAATCATTATAAACTGTTTCATCCGCTTTTAACAAGCAAACAACCATCAAAATACTGCTAAATAAAGTTAAAACCAATAAAACCGAATGTCTCAAAAAAGCTTCTTTCCAATCTATTGGTTTACCATTTATCTGTATTATTTTTATTCCCATAATTAATTTTCCGGGCGTTCCGCCATATTTTTTTGGAAGGTAAATTTGAAACCATAATCCAAATAATAAGTTAGGAATTAGTGTGTAAAAAAACGCATTTACACTAAGACCGTTTAGATATAAAATTAAAATAACCACTGGTATCACAATTAAAAAATCTAAAATTAGTGAAGCAAATCGCGAACCGAATCCTGCATAAATGTTATCATTAATTCCTTCAATTTGTAGTGGCATTTGTATGTTTTCCATTTTTTATTTTGTTTTATTTCTGTTTAAATATATTTTTATTCGGAATAATTGTTAGTCCAATGCCTATATAATTTCCTGTCACATTGTGTTTTGAAATTGAAGTATCACCATTAATATTAGTTGTTGCAATACCCTCGTAAATATAATTTTCAAATTGATAATGAGATTTAGCATTAAATTTTAATAACATTGGTTTAGTAGCCAAATTTAAAGAGAGACCCAGATTTAAACCAAAATATATTGGAAATTCTCTTGAATACTCAACAACACTTGTTTGACTACTATACCCCTCAGATGAAAAACCACTTAAGGAATATCCTTCGTCTCTACCGTATGGATTAAAAGAAAATTCAATTCCTGAATTCAATGAGAAATAAGTTTTATCTGTTAATTTAAAATAATATTCCGTTTCTAAAGGAAAAATCAACAACGAATACGGACCGCTTGCAGTTTCTATACTTATTACGTTACCATTATTAAGTTTATAAAATTTTTGTTCTTTTAAATTAAAAGAGGAATAAATTGCAGCAATTTTTATATTAAGATTGTTTTTTTGATAGAAGTTATAAACTAAACCAAAATTTAATGTTTGAAAAGGGACCCACTCATATAAATTTGGATTACTTGTATTTTCTGTGAACATTAAATTACTACCAAATTCAAGACCTAGTTTAAAGTATTTTTCTTTGAATAAATATTCAGCATTTTGTGAAAAACCAAAAGAGGATACCAAAAGCAATAAAATTATTATCCTTTCAATTTTCATGTTACTTTTTTTGGGTTAAAATTTATTATAATTTGTTATATGAAAATATTTCCTTGAAATCATCTCCATTTCAACACTAAATAAAATAACTCACGCTGCAAAATCGGGTTTTATTTCCTACAAATATAGAAGTTTAATATTCAAATCCTAATCACAATTGTTTGTTTTCTGGCTACCCTTGTCAATCAATTATAACTTTACCCAAAATTTTATTTCATTATAAATGAAGGCGTTTGTTTTTAAGAAGTTAATCCATTTGGAATTTAAGTAACAATGTGTTTAATTTGAGAAAAATAACACAAACTAATCTACAATTAATGAAAACCTATTCCATCCAGCAAATAAACGATATCCTAAAAGGTGTCATCGTGGGAAATACTACACAAAGTATAACCGCTCCAGAGCAACTGGAAATGGCAAAAGACACTGAAATTTCTTTTATCGGAAGTAAAAAATACGAGAAATTATGGGAAACATCAAAAGCCTGTGCGGCCATAGTTAACGAAGATATTTCGATTGAACCAGGCGAAAACAGGGCTTTCATAAAAGTGAAAAATGCAGATTTGGCCATGTCTCAGGTATTGGAACTTTTTGCTCCACCTACTCCATTATTTGATACCGACATCCATCCGACAGCGGTTGTTGATAAAACGGCCACAATTGGAAACGGGACCAGAATTGGAGCCGGCAGTTATGTAGGTCCAAATGTTCAGCTTGGCGAAAATGTTACCCTTTATCCAAATGTCACGATTCTTGATGAATGTACGATAGGAAAAAATACGGTAATCTGGTCCGGAGCTGTAGTTCGGGAACGTTGTCATATTGGTATGGATTGTATTTTACATCCTAACTCGACTATTGGTGCTGATGGTTTCGGATTTCGACCTGATCCGGAAAGGGGTTTGGTAAAAGTGCCACAAATTGGAAATGTAGTTTTAGGAAATGGTGTTGAAATTGGTGCCAATTCCTGTGTTGACAGAGGCAAATTCAGCTCAACTGTTTTAGGTGATGGTTGTAAGATTGACAATTTAGTACAGATTGGCCATAACAGCAAACTGGGTAAATTCTGTATCATGGCAGGACATAGCGGATTAGCCGGCTCAGTAACTTTAGGAAATGGAGTTATTATTGGCGGAAGCGCTTCTATAAAAGACCATATCACCATTGGAGACGGAGCGATGGTTGGTGCTGGTTCAGGAGTAGCAGCAGATGTACCCGCAGGAAAAACGGTATTAGGTTATCCCGCAGTAGATGCCAGAGATGCTTTGAAACAATGGGCGATTTTAAAACGATTGGCTAAGAATTAATACATTAAAAAATAGCTTTAAAACAAAAAACCATTCGCCTCGACGAATGGTTTTTTTATGAATTATAACTAAACTATTATAAGAATAAACTAAGGAAATAGTAAACCAATGCGGCTAAAATAGCTGAAACGGGAATCGTTAAAACCCATGCCCACATCAAACTTACCGTTACACCCCAGCGCACTGCAGAAATACGTTTTGTCAAACCAACTCCAATAATTGATCCTGTAATGGTATGTGTAGTACTCACAGGAATTTTTAAATGTTCTGTAAAATATAATGTCAATGCTCCAGCAGTTTCTGCTGCAACACCCTCAAATGAAGTTACTTTTGTGATTTTTGAACCCATGGTTTTTACAATTTTCCAACCACCACTAAGTGTTCCCAATGCAATAGCAGAATAACAGGCTAATGGAATCCAACCTGGCATTTTAAATGAACCGTCTTCTTTTGGAAGCACAACATCCAGCCAATCTGGTAAACTTTCTTGCGCAACCCCACTGGTATGAATATAAACTGCTACGGCTGCGGCAATAATACCCATAACTTTTTGTGAATCATTTCCACCGTGTCCTAAACTAAAAGAGGCAGAAGACAACAATTGCATTTTTCGCAACCAAAAAGCAGATTGATTTTGGTTTAAACTGCTAAAAAACAAACAGAACGAGCTTATTGATAATATAATGAAAGCAACCAAAAACCATTTTAAATTGTGTGCTTCAAATGCAACACTCCAAAAATGAGATTCGAAACGAGGATGTCCTTTCTTTATTATGTCGTCATAATAATGCATCTGGCTCATTACAAACCAAATAGTTACAGCCATTAGAGCCAATGTAAATATTTTTGGGTAAATACTTTTTTTGGAAGCATTTAAAAGCCAAATCGAAATAAAATAAGAAACCAAAGCACCTAATAATGGAGCCAAAACAATAAAAGAAATGATAATAAAAACCCCGGAAGGCATTCCTCCATCTTTTCCTGCTGTATACCAGTTCACTACATCAAAACCAGCATGTGCAATCGCAGCACCCGCAAAACCTCCAATTAAAGTATGGGAAGAACTCGATGGAATTCCATACCACCACGTTAATAAATTCCAACAAATGGCTGCTATAACTCCGGCGAGAATAACCACCAGATTAATATCCATTGTATTTGCTGTTTTTGCTACGGTATCTGCAACCCCAAAACCGAAAACCCAATAGGCTAAAAAGTTGAAAAAGGCAGCCCAAAGTACAGCTTGAAAAGGAGACAATACTTTTGTGGCAACAACGGTAGCAATAGCATTGGCAGCATCATGAAAACCATTGATGTAATCAAAAATTAAAGCCAGTACTATAATAACTATAAGTAGAGTAAATTCCATAAATATGATTTCAGAATGAAACTGATTGTTTTAAGAATGTTTTACGGAAATAGCCTCCAAAATACTTGCAGCACTTTTACATTTATCCGTTGCCGATTCTAAAACAGACAATACTTCTTTGTATTTGATGATATTTTTTGCGTCAGTTTCATTTTCAAATAACTCAGCTACTGCTTTATCATAAACATTATCCGATTTATTTTCCAATTTATTAATCCTTACACAAGCATCAGTAATATTCTTGATGTTTTTAAAATTTCTTAATTCTCTTACAGCAATATCAATATTTTGACAAGCTTCAAGATTAATTTCTGTCAGTTTCCTGATAGATTTCGTAATTTTATCTACATGGTAAAGTCTCATTCTGCTTGCTGCTCCATGAAGGTTACCGGCTACATTGTCAATTGAAGTAATCAAGGAATGAATGTCTTCTCTGTCAAAAGGAGTGATGAAATTTCTGCTTAATTCAAGATTGGTTTTATGGGTAATCTCCTCAATATTAGCTTCTAGCTCCTCGATTTTTTTGTAATATTCTTCTCTTTCACTTTTAGGAGCATTAACTGCTTCATGTAATGTTTGAGCCAGCAAAATCAAATTTGATGAAGCTTGTTCGAATAAAGGAAAGAACTTTCTATCTTTCGGAACCAAAAATTGGAAAATATTGTTTAGTGACATAGTTTATGTTATTTAATGGGTGCAAATGTATTGTTTAAATGTTAAGCCAATGTTAAATTAATGTAAACTAGAGGTTAGGAAATTGGTTTCTTATCAATTTAAATTATTACAAATTTACATTACTTTTTTATTTGAATCGTTTTTGTAATTTAGCGCACCTAAAATTATCGTTTACATAATCAAAAGATAAATACACACAACCACATCATATGGACTTAAACTTCAACAAAAACGAAGATCACAACAAACTGTTACTCTCTGATTTAAAGCATAAATTTGCCAAAGTAAAACTCGGTGGCGGAGAAAAACGCATCGCAAAACTACATGCCGAAGGCAAAATGACCGCTCGTGAACGTATTGATTATTTGCTTGACGCCAATGCTAAAAGCATCGAAATCGGAGCTTTTGTTGGAAAAGGAATGTATGAAGAACATGGTGGTTGCCCATCCGGCGGTGTTGTTGTAAAAATGGGTTATGTAAAAGGTAAGCAATGTATTGTTGTTGCCAATGATGCCACAGTAAAAGCTGGTGCCTGGTTTCCTATCACAGCTAAAAAGAATTTGCGCGCACAGGAAATCGCGATGGAAAATAAATTACCAATTATCTATTTAGTTGACAGTGCCGGTGTTTATTTGCCGTTACAAGACGAAATATTCCCTGATAAAGAACACTTTGGTCGTATATTCAGAAACAATGCCATCATGAGCAGCATGGGAATTACTCAAATTGCTGCCGTTATGGGAAGCTGTGTGGCTGGTGGTGCCTATCTTCCAATCATGAGTGACGAAGCTTTAATTGTAGATAAAACCGGAAGTATTTTCTTGGCAGGAAGTTATTTGGTAAAAGCGGCCATTGGTGAAAACATAGATAATGAAACACTTGGCGGTGCTACAACACATTGCGAAATTTCAGGTGTTACGGATTATAAAGCCAAAGATGATAAAGACGCTTTAGATAAAATAAAAAATATAGTCGACAAAATTGGTGATTTTGATAAAGCGGGTTACAACCGAATTAAAGCCGAGAAACCAACTTTAGACGAAAATGATATTTACGGAATTCTTCCAAAAGCCAGAAATGAACAATATGACATGATGGAAATCATCAATCGTCTGGTTGATAATTCTGAATTTGAAGCCTATAAAGACGGTTACGGTCAATCCTTAATTACCGGTTACGCCAGAATAGATGGCTGGGCTGTTGGAATTGTTGCCAATCAACGAAAAGTAGTCAAAACCAAAAACGGCGAAATGCAGTTTGGCGGTGTTATTTATTCTGATTCCGCTGATAAAGCCACTCGTTTTATTGCGAATTGCAACCAAAAGAAAATTCCGTTGGTTTTTGTTCAGGATGTAACTGGTTTCATGGTCGGAAGTAAATCTGAACATGGCGGAATTATAAAAGACGGAGCCAAAATGGTAAATGCCGTAAGTAATTCTGTAGTTCCAAAATTTACTGTAATCGTAGGAAATTCATACGGTGCAGGAAATTACGCCATGTGTGGTAAAGCTTTCGATCCAAGACTAATTTTTGCCTGGCCAAGTGCAGAATTAGCCGTTATGGGCGGAACACAAGCCGCAAAAGTATTGGCACAAATTGAAGCTTCTTCGCTAAAAGGAAAAGGAGAAATAGTAGATGAAGCCAAAGAAAAAGAGTTATTCGATAAAATAAAAGCGCGTTACGACGACCAGGTTTCTCCATATTATGCAGCATCACGACTTTGGACTGATGCCATTATTGATCCTTTAGATACCAGAACCTGGATTTCTATGGGAATTGAAGCCGCAAACCACTCACCTATTGAAAAGAAATTTAATCTGGGTGTGATTCAGGTTTAATTTTAAACATAAAATGTAACAATATCAAAAATCTACTACTTATATTTACGTAGTAGATTTTTTTATTTTAAATACAATATGAAAAATATAATCCTTTCTTCCATTCTTCTTTTAGGAATCCAACAACTTTCAGCACAAGAAACCTCCACTAGAAAAGACAGTCTTCACGGCGGTTTACGACCGGAAAGAACCTGTTTTGATGTATTGCGTTATGATTTAAATATCAAAATCAATCCTGATATAAAATCGATTGTTGGGTACAACGAAATTACATTTAAAACTGTCGAAAACACTAATAAAATTCAACTGGATTTATTCGAAAACATGCAAATTGACAGCATTGTTTTCAATTCAAAAAAACTTTCTTATAAAAGAGAATTCAATGCTGTTTTTATCAATTTTGAAACTTCGCTTTTAAAAAATTCGGAACAAAAAATTCGTTTTTATTATTCCGGAAAACCTTTGGTTGCCAAAAATGCACCTTGGGATGGTGGTTTTGTCTGGAAAAAAGATTCAAACGGAAAAGACTGGATTGGCGTTGCAGTACAAGGAACCGGAGCCAGTTTATGGTATCCTGTAAAAGATACGCAATCGGACGAACCTGATTTTGGCGCAAGCATAAAAGTGGCCGTTCCAAATGGTTTAATGAATGTTTCCAACGGACGATTTCTTGGAAAAGAAGATTTAAAAAATGACTATACCCGTTGGGATTGGGAAGTAAAAAACCCTATCAATACCTATGATATTACAATCAATATTGGCGATTATGTCCGTTTTGGCGAAAACTACAAAGGATTGGATTTGGATTATTATGTTTTGCGTGAAAATTTAGAAAAAGCCAAAACCCAGTTCGAAGAAGTAAAACCAATGATGGATTGCTTTCAAACAAAGTTTGGGGAATATCCTTTCAAAAATGACGGTTACAAATTGGTCGAAACTCCTTATTTAGGTATGGAGCATCAAAGTGCTGTGGCTTACGGAAATAAATACAAAAAAGGATACCTGGGAAGAGATTTGTCCGGAACAGGAATTGGCTTATTATTTGATTTTATTATCATCCATGAAAGCGGCCACGAATGGTTTGGAAACAGCATTACTTCCAAAGATATTGCCGATATGTGGATTCATGAAGGCTTTACCTGTTACTCCGAAACCGTTTTCTTAGAATGCCAATATGGGTATGAAAAAGCGATGAAATACGTAAACGGCCAAGCCAATAATGTTCAAAATGACATTCCTATCATCGGGAAATATGGCGTAAACAAAGAAGGTTCCGGTGATATGTATTACAAAGGATCATTGATGCTAAATACCTTGCGACATGTTATTAATGATGATGCAAAATGGTGGAAAATCATATTGGATTATTCAAACACGTTTCGTCATCAAATTATTGAAACGGAAACGGTAATTGCCTTTTTTAATAAAGCATCAGGCATGAACCTTACGCCTATTTTCAATCAATATTTAAGATATACTACCATTCCGGTTTTGGAACTTCGAAAAAATAAAAAAAAGGTAGAATATCGTTGGAAAACAGCCGAAGCTAATTTTGAAATGCCGGTTGATATTGTTTTTAATGATAAAAAAATAAGACTTCATCCCACTAATGACTGGAAAGTTTCAGGTTTTAAGGTAAAAACCGTAAATGATATTTCAGTTTTAAAAGATCATTTTTATATAGAAGTAAAATAATTTTCTGTAAATATTTTCATATGTAGCTAAATAATAGTAACTTAGACTTAATTTTAAACTCAGTTATTATGGATACTTCTGTAAAAGGTTGGAATAAATGGGCTAATGCACATACCTACTATTCATTGGATATTTTGCGAGTGGCACTTGGTGTTTTTTTAATTATAAAAGGAGCTTATTTTATAACCAATAGCAGGGAATTTGAAGATGTAATTACGCCTGTCAGTAATTTTTTAGGCGGCATGTTTGTTTTCCATTATATCGCCTCTGCTCATATTATGGGTGGCTTTTTGATAATTTTCGGGCTGCTGACAAGATGGTGTATCATTGCACAACTTCCGATTTTAATTGGAGCGGTTGCCATTAATTTTATTGGCGAAATGAATGCCCTAAATCTAATTTTAGCACTATTGACATTAGGGATTTCTATATTTTTCTTATTTTATGGCAGCGGAAAACATTCTGCCGATTATTATTTTAAAATGGAAAAATAGAATTATAATAAACTAAAAAACACACTAATAAACAAATCGTTCATTAGTGCGTTTTTTGTTTATACTGTATTATAAAAAGCTATTTATTGTTTCTTTTCGCATTACTTTCCCGCTTTCTGTTTCTTTAAATTTCGGAACAAATCGAATTTCTTTTGGTTTTTCATATTTGTTCAAAACCTTAAAAATAGTTTCATCAAAGGCTTGTTTGACACTTTCAATAACCAGAATTAATTTTTCACCCAAAGCATCATCCGGAATTCCGGTAACAAAAAACCGAGTCAATATTTTTCCTGAAAGCTTCTCTTCAATTTGTTCCGGTATTAACTTAACTCCACCACTATTTATTACATTGTCAATTCGTCCCAATAAAACAAATTGGTTTTTCGAAACGAGCTCGACCAAATCATTGGTTACCACTTTTTCGTTGGAAATCCTGGGCGCATCAATCACCAGACATTGTCTTTCATCTTGGGAGATCGTTACATTAGGCAAAATTGAAAAAGCCCTCTCTCCAATTTTTTTTGCTGCAATATGGGTAATTGTTTCTGTCATTCCGTAAGTTTCATAAACTTGTGTTGGTAATTTCGACAGTTCAATTCTAAGAGATTCATTTATTTTGGCACCGCCAATAATAAGTTTTTCAACTTTTTTTAATTCCGATATTGAATTTTGAACTTGTAAAGGAACCATAGCTACAAAATCATAATCCGTTACATTATTCAACAAAGGATTCGAACTTGGTGCCACAAAATCCATTTCTAAACCTAAAATAAGTCCGCGAACGAGCATCATTTTTCCGGCAATATATTTTGTTGATAAACAATGTAGGGCTTTATCTCCGATTTTCAGATTAAAAAAATCTCCCGTTGACAATGCTGAAATAACCATAGCCTGCTTCTTTATTTGGATACTTTTTGGCGCACCTGTTGTTCCGGAAGTAGTGAGCTCTATAAATGGTTTTTCATCAAACCAGTCAAGAAGGAAGTTACCGGTATCTTTTTCAAAATCGGTTCCTTCTTTAATCAGACTGGATGCATTATAACACAAATCTTCTTTGCTAAGATGCAAACCATTCCATTTAAAACGATTGTGAACATTATAATAAATTGGATTATTCATTAACTGATATTTCGGTATTTTGAATCGGCATTACTTTTCCGGTTAACTTTTCTTTCCAATTCGTCCATTTGTATTTTTTGGCAAAAATAAGCAAGATGATTGGATACGTAACAGCGATAGAAAGTATCATTTCATTTAGTATATCACTCGGATTTTCAACTCCGGTATATTTAAAAAGTGCATCGGTTTGCAAAGCTGAAAAGTCCGAAGTGATTAATAGTGCCGCCATTAAATTGTTTCCCAAGTGAAAACCTAGAGCTAATTCCAAACTATCGTCCATTAATGTCATGATACCGAGCAATAGTCCGGTTCCTATATAAAATGCCATCACTCCAAAACCCATTTCGGCAACTTCGGGATTGGCACTATGAAACAATCCAAATATAACCGAAGTGGAAATCAATGGAAACCATCGGTTTTTGGCGATAATTCCAATTTGCTGCATCAGGTAACCCCTGAATAAATATTCCTCAAAACCAATTTGAAATGGAAATAACAGGATACTAATTATAAATAACACGGTAAATTTTAGTGGATGAAAATTCCACACAATTGCAGAATTATCCATCGAATAGGAAACAGCAAAACCTACAACTGTCAATAAAACGATTAATCCAAAAGAGAAGAAAATTCTTTTGTAATCTACTTTATTCCTGGAAGTGGTTAAGGACAAAATGCTTCTTTCATGCAAAAAATAAACCAATACAAACAACAATCCCAAAAGGAATGCAAAGGGCAACAAATTGATTACCAACGCCAGATTTTTAGGAATTCCTTTCATCAAATCATAAGTTGCTTGCATCTGTTCTTTTGACATAATGAAGAACATGATAAAATTCATTATGAATATTCCTGTTGCAATTAACGTCGTTATTAAAACGCGCCACCAAATATTATTTCCTTTATACGCTTGTGCTATAAACATTTTCTAAAATTTAATTAATTGAATCATGAGTAGCTATTGCTTCCCTTTTGTTACGCCTAATTTAGCTTAATTTTTAAGTTTTATTCCATTACTTTACAAAAAAATTAAATCCTCATTTAATGATACAAATTTATCACAATTCGCGTTGTTCAAAATCAAGAGAATGTTTGGCTTTTATAGAAGAAACGGGACAAGAATTTGAAGTTATCAAATATCTTGACGACATTCCTTCATTTGAGGAATTAAAAGTGATTATTAAAAAATTAGGAATAAAACCTATTGAATTAGTACGTCAAAAAGAAAAAATCTGGGTAGAAAATTTCAAAGGAAAAGAAATGTCTGATGATGAAATTATCGAAGCCATGATTTTGAACCCGATTCTAATCGAAAGACCTATTATCATTAATGGAGATAAAGCTGTTATTGCCAGACCAATCGAAAAAGCAGCAGCCATTATTTAGAATAATTATACGGATGTTTTAACAAACCTTTATGAATTGGCGCTTAAACCAAATCTTATTTTTGCGGTCTTAAAGCATCTAACCCACTTTCAATAATATGAAACAATTAAAATTTGCAATTACATTCGTATTGCTGTGCACTACATTTTTAAATTTTGCCCAAACAAGACCTTTGGCTAAAAAAATAAAAATTACAGGAACAGTAGTCGAAAAAATCAGCAAACAGCCACTTGAATATGCCACAATCACTTTTTTAAATCCCAAAAACCCAAAAGCAGTTGCCGGAGGAATTACTAATGCAAAAGGGGAATTTGATATTGATATCAATTCTGGTACTTATGATATTAAAATAGAATTTATTTCTTTCAAAATAATTGAACTAAAAGGAAAAAAACTTACTGAAGATACTAATTTAGGTCAAATTGCTTTAGAAGAAGATGCTGCTCAATTGAATGAAGTTGTTATTCGTTCTGAAAAAACTACAGTTGAAATAAAATTAGACAAAAAAGTATACAACGTTGGTACCGATTTAATGGTAAAAGGCGGAACTGTCAGCGATGTTTTAGATAATATCCCATCAGTTTCTGTAGATGTAGAAGGAAATGTAAGTCTTCGCGGAAACGAAAATGTAAGAGTCCTTATCGACGGAAAACCTTCAAATGCCATAAATATAGCCGAAGCGTTACGCCTGATTCCTGCTGACGCGATCGAAAAAGTGGAAGTCATAACCAATCCTTCTGCCAGATATGATGCTGAAGGTGGAGGCGGTTTATTAAATATTATTTTGAAAAAAGGAAAGAATCTTGGTTTAAACGGGACTTTCATTGCAACAACCGGTTATCCGGACAATCATGGTTTGAGCGGAACTTTAAATTTTAAATCTGAAAATTTTAATCTTTTTACAACGCAGGGGTTTAATTACCGAAATAGCCCGGGAAATGCCATGACCGATTCAAGGTATCTGAATGATGATAATTCCACAGAAAGCTACGTAAACGAAAAAAGAGAAAACGACAGATATAACAAAAGTTACAATGGAAACTTTGGTATGGAATGGTATTTAGACAAATCTACATCCTGGACCAACATATTCAATTACAGAAAAAGCAGCGGTGATAATCGTGATGATGTTCTTCAGGATAATTATGATGCGAACTATGTTTACGAATACACCAGAAATCGTATCAACGAAGAAGACAGTAATAGTCAAAACGTGGAATTCTCTACAAATCTGACTAAAAAATTCAAAAAAGAAGGACATAAGCTAACAATGGATGGTTCCTTTTCTTCTAATAATGATATTAACACAGCCTTAATTACTGATTCCCAAAGCAACTCAACTAATATACAGTTAGATAAAACTTTCAGCAATCAAAGTCAAAACAGAAACCTGCTTCAAATAGATTATGTTTTACCTTTTGGAAAAGGAAGCCAATTTGAAGCCGGATACCGCGGTGATTACTCAAAATTAGTAACGGATTATCAAGTAGAAAATAACGGCGTAATCCAAGATAACTTTACCAACACATTGGAATACAAAGAGAAAGTAAATGCACTTTACACACAATATGGTTTAAAAATCAACAAATTTTCTGCACTTTTTGGATTGCGTTGGGAAGATTCTAATATAGATATCAATCAATTGGCCACAAGTGATTTTAACAATAAAAAATACAGCAACTTCTTTCCGAGCGCTTTTTTTACTTATGAATTGTCAGAAGAAAGCAGTACCTCCATCAGCTACAGCCGAAGAATTCAAAGACCAAGAGGAAGAATGTTGAATCCATTTAACAACTTATCAAGTAACATCAATATTTTTGTCGGAAATCCCGATTTAGATCCGGCTTTTACTGATGCTATCGATTTAGGCTATCTTAAACGTTGGAGTAAATTAACTTTCAACACCTCTTTATATGTAAACAAAACCACGGATGCTTTCGAATTTGTTAGAAGAGAATCAGGAGAAATTGTTAACGGAACACCCGTAATCTTAAGCTCTCCTATTAATTTAGCAACAGAATACAGAGCAGGATTTGAGTTTACCCTAAATTACTCCCCTTACAAATGGTGGAAATTAAACGGAAATTTCAACATTTTCCATACTGAAACAGAAGGTGATTTTATTTATACGGATAGCTTTGGAGACGAAATTATACAAAATTTTGACAACACAGCAACTTCATGGTTTGCACGTGTTACCTCAAAAGTAAATTTACCCTACAAAATCGATTGGCAAACCAATGCCTCTTACAATGGCCCACAAAACAGTGCGCAAGGAAAACGTTTAGGGACATTCGGAGCCAATCTTGCTTTTAGCAAAGATGTACTCAAAGACAAAGGAACTCTTTCGTTTAATATCAGCGACGTATTCAATTCCAGAAAAAGAATCATGGAAACCTATATTCCGGGTACTGTAAGTTCCTATTCCGAAATGCAGTGGCGTGAAAGACAATTTACTTTATCATTTACCTACCGTTTTAACAAACAGAAAAATGAAAAAGAAAAACAGCCAAAAAGAGATTCCGAAAATGGAGACGAATTTCAAGGATAAAAAAAAGGACTCGTGAAAACGGGTCCTTTTTTTATAAAACAATCAAACTAAACTGACTGTTGTTTTTTTGCTTTTCGTTCTTTATATCTTTCCCATAAAGCACCGCCAATCCAATATTGAACGAAACCTACCAAAAAGAACATTAACCAAAATCCTATTGTAAGAATGGTTAAGAAAAGTAAAAAGCCTAAATACTGTGAAAATTCAAACATGTTTTCCGGAATTTTGAATGTAGCCACAAATGTATGTTTATTATTTTTTCTTAGCAATAAAAAACCAAATCAATTTTCATAAAATAGTAATTATCCGTATTTTTGAGCTCAGTTTCAGGAGCTATTTCCAGCTATCCGTTGCAATCTTTTCTTTTTTAAAGAAAAAAAGAAAAGGATTTCCACTTCTATCTGGGCTAGGCAACACGTAAACACAAGATAACTAAGTAAATAACCAAATAAACACACAAACTAATGCAAACCGACGAAGTAAACACGCAAATAAAAAACAAAATGGAATACCGAATAGAAAAAGACACCATGGGTGAAGTGCAGGTTCCTGCAGATAAATACTGGGGTGCACAGACTGAACGTTCAAGAAACAATTTCAAAATTGGTCCATCGGCATCGATGCCAAAAGAAATTATCGAAGGTTTTGCCTATTTAAAGAAAGCTGCCGCTTATGCCAATTGTGATTTAGGCGTTTTACCAATCGAAAAACGCGATGCCATCGCAGCCGTTTGCGACGAAATATTAGCAGGGAAATTAGACGACCAATTTCCATTGGTAATCTGGCAAACCGGTTCAGGAACGCAAAGTAACATGAACGTAAACGAAGTGGTGGCCAACCGCGCCCAAGTATTAGCCGGAAATAAAATTGGTGAAGGCGAACAATTCATTAAAGCCAATGACGACGTAAACAAATCACAGTCTTCAAACGATACATATCCAACAGGAATGCACATTGCAGCCTACAAAGCTGTCGTGGAAGTTACTATTCCTGGAGTTGAAAAACTAAGAGATACGCTTCACGCAAAAGCAATTGAGTTTAATAACGTAGTAAAAATTGGCCGTACGCACTTAATGGATGCAACTCCGTTAACATTAGGACAAGAAATTTCAGGATATGTAGCGCAATTGAACTACGGTTTAAAAGCAGTAAAAAATACTTTAGCACATTTATCAGAAGTCGCTTTAGGCGGAACTGCCGTAGGAACAGGATTAAATACACCTCCGGGATACGATGTGAAAGTAGCAGATTATATCGCAAAATTCACAGGACATCCCTTCATAACTGCCGAAAATAAATTCGAAGCTTTAGCGGCTCACGATGCCATTGTAGAAAGTCATGGCGCTTTAAAACAATTAGCGGTTTCATTGAATAAAATTGCAAACGACGTACGTATGTTAGCTTCCGGACCACGTTCAGGAATTGGAGAAATCCTTATTCCGGAAAACGAACCAGGTTCGTCTATCATGCCTGGAAAAGTTAATCCAACACAATGTGAAGCATTAACCATGGTTTGCGCGCAAGTAATGGGTAACGACGTAGCAATTTCAGTTGGTGGAATGCAGGGTCATTATGAATTGAATGTATTCAAACCATTAATGGCGGCCAACTTCTTGCAATCAGCACGTTTATTAGGAGATGCGTGTATGTCTTTTGACGAGCATTGTGCTCAGGGTATCGAACCAAACCTTAAACGTATCAAAGAATTAGTAGACAATTCATTGATGTTGGTTACGGCACTAAATACCAAAATCGGCTATTACAAATCAGCTGAAATCGCTCAAACTGCTCACAAAAACGGAACTACTTTGAAAGAAGAAGCGGTTCGTTTGGGTTATGTTACTGCGGAAGATTTTGATGCTTGGGTAAAACCGGAAGAAATGGTCGGTTCTTTAAAATAATTCATTCTGATAAGTATCAGATTCTTTAATTCTAAAACCTGTAACTTGAGTTGCAGGTTTTTTTATTTATGCAGACCTAACAGGTTTTAAAAACCTGTTAGGTCTTGAATAGACAATATTCAATTCTAAATTAAACCCTACGATTTAATATTATAGGGTTTAATTTTTACTTGTTAAAAAAGCTAAGCTATTATTTAGTAAATTGGATGACACATTCTATGCCCTACTTATATGAAAGAAATTTTAAAGAAACTCCTCTTAGGTAATATTGCAATGGTTGAAAAACCAAAGTATAATCCTATTCAAAAACGGATTCAAAATATAAAGGCAATTTGGAACAACGACCATCAGGATGATGCTGGTGTAGAAAAAATTATTCGACTATTCCTCTCCTCTTCCCAATTGCTTTTTCCCGGAGTTTATATAAAGTATTTAGCCAATAAAAAAGGTCATGAATACCAAGATTTAGCCCTGGATTTTTATATTTTGTTTAAAGTTTCCTTTCCAATATTGATTTTAATCAATCATTGGCAAGACTATAGACTGGTAATTTGGTTTATGGTTTATATATTATTGGAAACCGTCTTGTACATCCCCACCTTAATTTTTGCTTCCGATTTATTTTCAAGACCCCGTTCTTATAAAAGGTCCATTTTATTGCTTTTCATTAACTATTTGGAAATAATATTTGCCTTTGCCGTTTTATATTCTTGCGGAAATTATTTGAACAAGCCTTTCGATCATTGGTTCGATTCCATTTATTTTAGCTTAATTACCTTATCATCGATTGGATATGGCGACTATTATCCGGTTACTACTATCGGAAAAATTTTAGCAAGTACACAGGCTTTGTTATTTCTGTTTTTTGTGGTGTTATTTTTAAATTTTTTCTCCACCAATATAAAAAACAAAGGCTATTTCGACCTTGAAAATGAAGGGTAAATTATAACATCAATCTCGCTTTTTCTAAATCTTCCGGTGTGTCAATTCCTATTCCTACATGGGAAGTTTCGACCATTTTGATTCTTTTTCCATATTCTAAATAACGAAGTTGTTCCAGTTTTTCGGAAGCTTCGAGCGATTTCATAGGCAAACTGTAAAAATCCAGTAAGGCTTGCTTTCTGAAAGCATAAATCCCGATATGCTGCATATAACGAACACCAACATTCACTTCTCTTGGATATGGAATTACGGAACGGGAAAAATACAAGGCAAAATTATTTTGGTCCACCACAACTTTTACATTATTGGGATTATTAATGTCATCCATATTGGTAATTTCTCGCATTAAAGAAGCTAAATCCACTTTATTCTCAGTATCATTTCTGAAAATTTCCAATACTTTTTCTAAAGGTTCTTTGTTGATAAAAGGTTCATCGCCTTGCACATTCACTACAATATCAACATCAAGATTCTCAATAGCTTCAGCAATTCGGTCACTTCCGCTTTCATGCTCCTTAATACTCATAATGGCTTTGCCTCCATTGGAAACAATTTCGTTAAAAATCAATTCCGAATCGGTAACTACAAATACGTCATCAAATAAACTAGTATTTATTGCGGCTTCATACGTTCTGGAAATCACAGTTTTTCCACCTAAATCCTGCATTAATTTTGCTGGAAATCTAGTGGAAGCATATCGTGCGGGAATGACGGCTATTATTTTCATTTTATATTTTTTTAAGCTGAATCTGTAAATTATTCTTCAAAATTTTCGTCCTTGAATCCTATCAAATATAATTTATCTTTTGCTCTGGTAATGGCGGTATACAACCAACGGATATAATCCCGGTTGATTCCGTCTGGCAAATACGGCTGTTCGATAAAAACGGTATTCCATTGTCCACCCTGCGATTTATGACACGTTATAGCATAAGAAAACTTGACTTGCAACGCATTAAAATATTCGTTTTCTTTAACTTTTTGAAACATTTTATATTTCGTTTCGCCTTCGTAATCCTTCATCACTTCTTGATACAATTTGTTGGATTCTTCATAGGTTAATGAGGGCGATTCGCTTGTAATGGTATCCATCAATAGAACGGTTTCAAAAGGAATCTGTTTCGGATAATCGACCATCCTAATTTTGACTTTAGCAAACTTGAAACCATATAGTTCCTGAATGTTGAAAATTTCTAATACTTCAATAATATCACCATTGGCAATAAATCCGGCTTCGTCTGTTTCTTTTAACCAAAAGTAATTATTTTTTACGACCATCAGAAAATCGCCTGTTGATAATTCGCTTTCTTTATCGAGGATTTTCGTTCTGATTTGTTGGTTGTATTGGTTCGCTCTTTTATTGGAACGCACTATAAATGCGGTGTCTTCGATACTGTAATTGCTGTACGCCGAATTAATCGCATCCTGAATATCATACCCGTCTGAAAGACGTACAATATCTTTGAATCCTCTTAATTTAAATTGGAAATCAGTAATAAAATGTTCTTTCAACACTTCTCGAAGTTCGGTTGCATTGTATAAAATTCCGGAATTTTCTTCCTGTCGCATGACTTCATCCAATTCGATGTGTTTTATTTCTTTGTCATAATTCATTCCTAAAGAGTCAATATTCAGGGCGGGAGAAATATCTAAATTTACCGGTGGCAATTGTGCGGTATCACCCAATAAAATCATTTTGCAATTGGTTCCCGAATACACATACGAAATCAAATCATCTAATAAAGAACCATTTTCATACATTTTACTTTCGGAATTGGTATCCGAAATCATCGAAGCTTCATCGACTATGAAAAAGGTGTTTTTGTGTTTGTTCTGCTGCATCGTGAAACTCACGCCTCCTCCACTTCCTTTTTTGGGAAAATAGATTTTTTTATGAATGGTAAAAGCCGGTTTATTCGAATAATTGGCAATCACTTTCGCGGCACGACCTGTTGGCGCCAACAAAACATATTTTTTATTGATTTCGACGAGATTGTTTACAATGGTAGAAATGACGGTAGTTTTCCCGGTTCCGGCATACCCTTTCAAAACAAAAATCTCGTTATTATCATCGTTGGTAATGAATTCCGCTATTTGTTGGAAGAAAATATCCTGTTTTAACGTGGGGTTAAAAGGAAATTGTCGACTCAAAAGATTATAGAAAGCGCTGGAACTCATTTGGAATTTATTTAATGGCAAAGTACGCAAAGTTTGTTCTGTTTTGGAATCGAAATTTGATAAAAATGCTAAAAAAATAGTCCTTAGCCCCGATTGCAAAGGAAATCCTTTTTGTTGCTTCTTTAGCAACAATAAAGATTGAAACGGAAAGCGGGAACTGCATTGATAAAAAAGCCCTAAGTTTATGCTCCTAAAAATTATAGTCATTTAAAAAATTTGTAAGTTTGCGAACATCTGAAAAACTCCATGTCGATTAACACGAACATTACCGAAAAAAAATACAAGAAACTGGCTATTCAAGTAACTTTGAATGGGTTTTCGTTTTGTGTTTTTGATACGTTGCATCAATCGGTTTTGGTGGTGGAAACGATTGATTTTGGAACTTTTCCTAAAGCTTCGAAAGTGGAAGATCATTTTTGGAAAGCTTTTTTAGACCACAAGGAATTGACAAAAACGTATGACGAAGTGGTGGTGATTCATGACAATAATCTCAATACTTTTGTCCCAAAAGCCTTGTTTGACGAAGAATATTTAGGCAGTTATCTGCAATACAACACTAAGGTTTTTGAGACTGATTTCTTTGCTTTTGACGTCATTGCAAATTACGAAATGAACAACGTGTTTATTCCGTATGTGAATATCAATAATTATTTGTTGGATCAGTTCGAGACTTTCGATTACAAACAGGTAAATAGTATTTTGGTTTCGAAATTATTGGATTTTTCTAAAAATGTGGATGAAAAGCAGGTTTTCGTTCATTTTTCGGCAGATAAATTCGAAATTATAGTGGTTCAGAATCAGAAATTATTGTTGTTCAATTCTTTTGATTATAAAACCAAGGAAGATTTTATTTACTATTTATTGTTTACCGCAGAGCAATTGAATTTGAATCCGGAGCATTTTAGATTACAGTTATTAGGCGATATTTCGGAAGAAAGCGAATTGTTTGAAATCGCATTTAAATATATTAGAAACGTTTCATTGTTGGATGTTTCCGAATTACAAAAACACAATGATTTTTCAAAGGCTCAAAACTTAAAGCATTTTATACTTTTTCAATCGTGAGAATAATTTCAGGTAAATTTAAAGGAAGACGCATTTTTCCACCCAAAGGCTTACCGGTTCGTCCAACGACGGATATGAGTAAGGAAGCCTTGTTTAATGTTTTGAACAACCATTTTAGCTTTGAAGGGCTAAAAATATTGGATTTATTTGCCGGAACAGGTAACATCAGTTATGAATTTGCTTCTCGCGGAAGCGATAATATTACTTCGGTTGATGCTGATTTTGGTTGTGTAAAATTCATCAAACAAGTCGCGGAAGAATATGATTTTAATATCGCTGCAATGAGAAGCGATGTTTTTAAATTCCTGGAAAAGAATAATAATTCCTATGATATTATTTTTGCCGATCCACCTTATGCCTTAGACCAAGCCACATTTGAGAAAATTGTATTGCTGGTTTTTGAGCAGGAATTACTTCGTGAAGATGGCATGATGGTTATTGAACATTCCAAATACACGAAACTGGATCATCTGATAAACTTTTCTTTTAAAAAGAGTTATGGCGGTTCTATTTTTAGCTTTTTTGAAATTGACGGAAATAGTGAAGAAGAAGTAAAAGAAGGATTGGATTCAACGGAAGAAGGATAGTTTTTTTTATTTAAAAAGGAGCTTTTTATTTGAATCCTAAAAGAGGAGTCTGGTTGTTAGTCTGCTGATTTATTTTTATCAGCGGCAGCGATAACAATCAAAGCAAAAATAAGCGCAATACTATATTCCATTCCTCCTGTTCCGTGTTCACCAACAAACCAGCCAAGTTCGGCGTGGATTACAATTATTCCAACTATTAGCATTAAAATAAAACCAAGTGCCAGCCATTTTGTAAAATAGCCAAGTGTCATTAGTATACCGCCTGCAATTTCAAAAAATGTAATTATCCAAACGACAGCCGTACCCATCATAAAACCTTGACTGGATAGAAAATCGGCAAATTGACTCACCGCTCCATTAGTTATTCGAACAACAGCATGAGCAATAAATAATATGGCTACACAAACTCTCAATAAAATAAGGGAAGTATTTAAACTGATAAAAGGAAACTTTTTCATGCTAAAATTTTGAAATCTAAATGTAATAAAAATATTATGATTTCAAAATTTCATCATTGTAGTTTTAAAAAAAATGCAGACCTATAAGCCGGGTTCTGTATCCGCCGTTAGGCAAATCCTTATCATTTATCTAGGCTTACAATTACTCATAAGCTCCATCTTTCTACCCTTCAACAACGGGCGAGTGACCCTTAAATGTTGATATACTTGAAATTTCACCGCATAGAGTTTACCTGTTTTCACTACAGCATTACCTGTACATACTTTCTGCTGCACTTGTCCTAAATTGATTGCTCAACCCGACGGGTGTTACCCGCTATGCTACTCTGTGGTGTCCGGACTTTCCTCCCTCTTGATTGCTCAAAACGGCGATAAGGCGGTCTGCGGTGCAAATTTACAACATTTAATTTGCGATTTACGCATTTGGTTACCTAGTTTAACAAGACTTTTACAATCAATTAATAATAAAATAGTTACCTTTAATACAAACAACTAATCTTCTATTGCTATGTCACAAATGTATCATTATGCCACGGTTTCTGAGGCTTTAAACGAATTAAACGAAAAAGGTTTCACCATAGATTTCAATCTTCATGAAGAGGATATTAAAAAAAATCCGCATCAATATCAAATTGAACATGTTTACCGTTACGAAGGCAATACCGATCCTGGGGACGAAGCGGTTGTTTATGGTATAAAATCCAGTTCAGGCCAAAAAGGCGTTTTTGTGGCCGGATTTTCTGCCAATTCAGACAATGATGCTGCCCGTGTTTTGAATGAGTTAAGTACCAAAGGACGAGAAATAAGTTGATTTAAAGACTTGATATTGAATACTAATTGATTCTCATCCCTATTATATTTAAACAAGAAAATAATATAATTATAAGGGCTATAAAATAAAACCTACTCAGTAACTAATAAAAAAAAGGTCAAAAAAACCAACAAAATCAATACTTCACAACAAAAAAGGTCTAAAACACTCCAAAAATAAAAGGTGCATTTATCTACCGTTTAGTACCATTGATCTACCATTGCTATTACCTTTTTTAAACGCTCTAAACGATTAACTACCATTGAATCGTACGATGCCAACGGAAATTTGAAATTATATAGCATGGCGTTAATGCCCGCGCCATATATTGATATTGTCGTTCCTGATTCTACACTACCATCAACAATAGGAAATTTTGAACTATACGGTAGTTTTTTTACGCCAACAATGACGGTGGTTTTTACAAGCCAAACAGTTAATTATTTTAATTTTCACAATTCAAATTGGATAACTGTTAATGTGACGACGGGCGCAACGGAAGGACTTTTTTCTATTGTTTTAAACAATGGAATTAGTAGAACATTCAATAACGCATATCAGGTTATTTTAGGAACAATTTTAATTCCGACCGCAAGTGATTGGAATAGTTTAGTTTATGCTGATGTAACAACTAACGGAACGTTGAAAATGCAATATTCAGGATTAAAGGCTGAGGGAAAACTAAATACCTCTTTTTTCACAATACCTGCAAGTGGTTTCTTTCGTTTCTTGTGGTCTTACAATAAAAGTCCGTATCATCCAACGCCAATAGGAGCCTCAACAAATAGACGTTTATATTTTAAAAAAGTATCTGATAATTCTATATTTTGTTATATAAGTATTTGGATTTCGTCAGCGTCAACTTGCGATGTTACTGCACATTATGGTGATGGAACTTTAATCGGCTATATAGGCCCGGCATCTACTTACGCAGACACAGTGTTTTCTTTAAGACGCACGGGGTCTTTAATGCAATTCTTTATGAATGATACAATGAAATTCATAATAACAGACCCAAGTGTTGAAATGAAAGTTGAAATTGACATGTTAGGTTTAGATATTATAGGAATAAAAGGCATTTTATAAAATAATAATTATGAGCGCACAACTAGTAATAGACCACATAGTAGAAGAAAGGGGAATTAACCTCAATACCCTCACGGATAAAGATTTCAGTCAATTCAATTGGTTAAATGAGCGAGAGCCTATTTACAACATGAAAGGTCAGAAAGTTTCCAAATCGTATTATTTCGCAAACAAAAAAGAAGCCATTAGAATAGTTTACGAACGTTTATTTGGCGACCATGAATATGAAGGAATCGTTTATCCTAATACATTTATTGGCGTAAAATCAAATATGCACTGGATAGATTGGGCGGGCGAAATTGGCGCATCAAAAGCCATGCAGCCGTATTATTTCAGATTAGAACCTGTATTTAACAGAGTAGACGAAAACACCGTTAAAATCACTTTTTCAAGCCAAAAGCAACGAGCCATTTTAAAATCAGAAAGATACTCCGCAGATGATTATTTGCAGGCGCAAAACCCTGATTTGTATGCGTTGTTATATGCAAGATACACATCGGATTATGAGTTTTATTTAAAGACGGGCAAAAAGGAAAAGTTAGTTTTAGCTATGAATTCAGAAACAAACCCGGATATAAATGCGGTTTTTGACAATGAAGTTTTTGGATATGAACCCAGAACGGTTAAAGAATTAATTTTAATGAATTTACAGTAATATGGGAACCGCTCTAGCTATTGTAGCATTATTACTTTCGGCCATACTCTTTCCGTTAGGGCTGCTGATGACCTTTTTTATCAACTTATATAAAAGGCGTTGGCGATTTTCCTTTAACCGATTAGATCAGCAATTTTTAAGTATTGCCACGAGTATAGACGCCTCCGGCAATGTGGTATGCAAAGACTTGTTTAACCTGATTTTAATAAAGAAAGGAGGTTATCAATTTGGCAAGCGCAAAGAAACTATTTCGAGTGTGCTTGGTAAAAATCAGCGCGATGGCACTCTAACTAAGCTTGGTAAAAAAGTTGCTTTTATCCTGGACGAAATGGATGATGAGCATTGCTTTAAAAGCATCGATGTTTTAGTGTAATTCTCAGGAGGACGGGAAGTAAAAATAGTCCTCCGACATTTAATAAAAACTCTCACATCTTAATTAAAATTGTTGCACTAAAGCCACAGTCAGAGGACATAATATGTCTTCGGGTTGTGGCTTTAGTGTATTTATAATTATAGATGTGAGAATTGCAAATATAATCAATCATCAATCAAAAAACGAATATTAAAAATGAAAATGAAACAAAAAAAGTACACCACGGCACCGTTGCCGTTTATGGGTCAGAAAAGAAGGTTTTTAACCGAAGTAAAAAAAGTATTGGATAAATGTCCGGCTCATGCAACCTATGTTGATTTATTCGGAGGTTCCGGATTATTGTCACATACAGTTAAATCATACTATCCCGAAGCATCTGTAATTTATAACGATTACGATAATTATAGAGAACGATTGTTAAATGTTGAGAAAACAAACGTTTTAATAAAAGATATCCGGGCAATCCTTACAGATGTACCAAAAGATAAAAAAGTGCCGGAAAACGAAAAGAAACGCATACTAAAACGGGTTTTTGAAGAACAAAGCATAGTTGGGTATGTTGATTATATTACTTTGTCCAGTTCAATTTTGTTTAGCATGAAGTATGTGCTGAGCTATGACGAATTGAAGGCACAAACGATGTATAATTGCGTTCGTCAATCGGAATATAATACAGATGGCTACCTTGACGGTTTAATTATTGAATCGAAAGATTATAAGGAGCTGTTTGAACAATATAAGAATGTACCTAATGTGGTATTCCTAGTAGACCCACCTTATTTGTCAACTGAAACCGGTACCTATAAAAGTTATTGGAAACTAAAAGATTATTTGGATGTGTTGACCGTACTTGAAGGAACCAATTACCTTTATTTCACCTCAAATAAGTCGCAAATAGTAGAGTTATGTGACTGGATCGAAACAAGAACGTATAAAGGGAATCCGTTTGATGGTTCAACAACTGTGAGTATGAACAATGCCGTAAACTACAATTCAAGCTATACGGACATCATGCTTTATAAGTGTTGGGATAGCTCGACGACTTAATAATGTTTAAATAGTGTTTAAATTGTATTTAAAAAGGCCTCGAACTAATCGAGGCCTTTTTGCTATATTTGTCCTAGAAAGTGCACGTTTCATTTTGGATTTTTGCACATTTCATTTTTTCGATTATAATTATTTCTTGTTTATTTTTTTTTTATTTTTCTTCATTTTAAAATTCTATTCGAATTTTCTTAAAACTATATTTATTGGTAAAATGAGTTGAAATTATTTTCGTTAAATAAATAAATTACCAAATAAACAAATCAACAAAAATCCTATATTTGTCATCCAATAAAAATCTATGGAACAATTTGTAGTTTCGGCACGTAAATATCGTCCTCAAACATTTAAAGATGTTGTAGGACAGCAAGCCATTACGAATACTTTATTGAATGCCATAGAAACCAATCATTTGGCCTCTGCCCTATTATTTACTGGCCCCAGAGGTGTTGGAAAAACAACTTGTGCACGAATTTTGGCTCGGAAAATCAACCAACCTGGCTATGACGATCCGAATGAAGATTTTGCTTTCAATGTTTTTGAATTGGATGCGGCTTCGAACAACTCGGTAGATGATATTCGGAACTTAATTGACCAAGTACGTATTCCGCCACAAACGGGAAAATATAAAGTTTATATTATTGATGAGGTTCATATGTTGTCTTCGGCTGCGTTTAATGCATTCCTGAAAACTCTGGAAGAACCGCCAAAACATGCGATTTTTATTTTGGCTACGACCGAAAAACATAAAATCATTCCAACCATACTTTCTCGTTGTCAGATTTTTGATTTCAAAAGAATCACCGTTAAAGATGCCAAAGAACATCTTGCTGATGTAGCAAATAATCAAGGTGTTATTTTTGAAGATGATGCTTTGCATATTATTGCTCAAAAAGCCGATGGTGCGATGCGTGATGCTTTGTCTATTTTCGACAGAGTCGTTTCGTATTGTGGTACTAATTTGACACGTCAGGCCGTTACTGAAAACCTGAACGTATTAGATTATGAAACTTACATTAATGTAACCGACTTAATTTTGGAGAATAAAATTCCGGCGATATTGATGGCTTACAACGATATTCTTTCTAAAGGTTTCGACGGACATCATTTTGTATCTGGATTGGCTTCGCATTTTAGGGATTTATTGGTCAGCAAGACACCTTCGACATTATCATTATTAGAAGTTGGCGAACAAGCCCAAAAACTATATGCCGTTCAATCGCAAAAAGCATCTCAAGGTTTTTTATTGAAAGGAATTGAAATCGCTAATGATTGTGATTTGAAATATAAAGTCAGTCAAAATCAACGATTATTGGTCGAACTTTGTTTGATGCAATTAGCCTCTATCACTTTTGATGGAGAAAAAAAAAAGTTGACGGATTTATAATTCCACCTAATTATTTCTACAAAAAAATTCTTGAAATTGTCGTAAATTCTCCTGAAATAATGGACATTCCAGCTATTTCACAACTTCAAAAACCTATTGATGAACAACCGGAAACTGTTATTCCAGTTGTTGCTTCTATTCCAAAAATTGTGATTCCTTTTGGAAACGAACTGAAAGTTTCCGCTTTTTCGTTATCGAGTATTCGTGCCAAAAAAGAACTGCAGGAATCCAGTAAATCTTTTGTAAAAGCAGAAACACATTTACCAACTGAAGAATTTACAGAAAACGATATGTTGCTGCAATGGAACAAATACGCGCAGCGTTTAGGTGATAAGGGTCACAAAATCATGGAATCCTTATTATTGATAAATGACCCTGTTTTAAACGGAATAGCTATAACTCTCGAATTACCAAACGAAGGCTCAAAGATTGATTTTGAAACCGAAAAACATGGTTTATTAGGTCATTTACGAGGACATTTGCACAATCACAACATTACTATTGAAGTAACCGTAAATGAAAATGTAGAGACCAAACAAGCTTTTACCACTCAGGAAAAATACAATCGTTTGTGCGAAAAAAATCCAAATTTAGAATTATTAAGAAAGACGTTTGATTTGGATATTTAACTTAATTATTCTTTTCAGAATTTATTATTATCTCAATTCTTTTGTTTGGAACAAGCCAAATCAAAGCTACTAAAATGTATATAGCTCCAGAAATCCATTCGTTGTAAAATGAAAATAATATGGCAATAAAATATAAAACAGGTGATGCTTTTCCTTTAAAATTTT
The DNA here is from genome assembly GCF_035292545.1 of Flavobacterium sp. Classification (GTDB taxonomy): domain Bacteria; phylum Bacteroidota; class Bacteroidia; order Flavobacteriales; family Flavobacteriaceae; genus Flavobacterium. Next base: position 86,589 of record NZ_DATDPV010000022.1, read on the forward strand.
TGCCCACAGCTTTAGCAAGAATATTGTTTTCTCCCTCGCTGGCAATAATTTGATTTTGTAAAATCCAATAGGCAATAGCCGCCATAAAAAGAACTACACCATATAGTGTCATTGTTGCTTTTGCAAAATGGTTTTCTCCCATCCAACCTGAAGTAAAAGGAATTAAAGACAACCAAAAAAGTAAATGCAGATTAGCCCAAAGTATTTTTCCATTTGTTTTTGATGCGCTCTGCAACATATGATGGTGATTATTCCAATAAATCGCTATGTAAATAAAGCTTAAAATATAACTAAGGAAAACAGGATATAATTCTAGAAGCGAACTAAAATTTCCTCCTTCAGGAACTTTAATTTCCAAAACCATAATGGTAATAATTATAGCTAAAACGCCATCACTAAATGCTTCTAAACGAGTTTTATTCATTTTTTAAATTTAAATTTTCCCGTAATATAACGCTTTCACAATTCCATCTGAAAGTCCAATCTTTGGAACATAAATATTTCTGGCGCCACTCCATTTCATGGCATTAAGATAAACGCGAATGGCCGGAATGATTACATCGGCACGATCGGGATTCAGGCCTAATTCAGAAATTCTTTGTTCATAGGTCAGTGAATTCAAAAATGTGTATTGTGAATTCATATAAATATAAGACAAGGGCTTTTCTTGTGGTTTACCCGACATTTTGAAAATTTTATTGATGTTTCCGCCCGAACCGATTAAGGTAATCTGATCGTAATCTTCAGTTTTGGTTTTTATCCATTTTTCAATTTCACTCCAAACGATTTCACTTACTACTTCATTTAGCAGACGAACTGTTCCTGCTTTGAAAGATTTGGAAGCCACCATTTTTCCATTAGAAAAAAGAGAGAATTCGGTGCTTCCCCCACCAACATCCACATAAAGATAGGTTTGGTCTGTTTTTAACAAATAATGCAAATCGGTTGAAGCAATAATCGCGGCTTCTTTTTTACCATCTATGATTTCTATTTTAATGTCGGATTTCTTTTTTATAATATCAACCACTTCAGTACCATTGGAAGCTTCACGCATAGCCGATGTGGCACAAGCCATGTATTTTTCGACTTTATGCACTTTCATTAATAACTTAAATGCCTTCATAGCATCAATCATTCTTTCTATGTTTTCTTCTGAAATTTCACCAACAGTAAAGGCATCCTGACCCAAACGAATAGGAACACGAACTAAAGCACTTTTGTTAAACTGGGTTTCTTTTCCTTCTGCTTCTACAATATTGGTAACCAAAAGACGCATCGCATTGGAACCGATATCTATAGCTGCGTATTTTTTTATTGAAATCATTTTGCTCTTAATTCGTTTATATGTTTAATTGAGAAACTCATAACCCCTGTTTTATACCTTTTCCGTTATTACTTCAAGTTTGTCCAGGTAATAATTATAGGTTTCGAGTTGTGCTCTGAAAACCGGGTTCTTGCCACGAACCTGATATTTATTATCTAATTTTTCCGAATGTAATCTGGCTTTTACATTTCCTTTCCAACCGATATCGAAAGTATCTATTAGCTCTTTTTTGATGTCGTCATCGTAAATTGGACAGGTTACTTCTACCCTTCCATCGATATTTCTTGTCATAAAATCGGCCGAAGAAATAAATACTTCCGGGTCTCCATCATTACCAAAAATGTATACTCTGGAGTGTTCCAGATAATTATCTACAATGCTTATGGCTTGTATATTTTCGCTCATCCCTTTTACTCCGGGAATTAAACAACAAATTCCTCTTATCTGCAATTGGATTTTTACTCCTGCTTTGCCTGCATCATATAATTTGTCTATTATTGAAAAATCGGATAAACTGTTCATTCTTAGTTTTATGAATGCTTCTTTTCCTGAAAGCGCATTCATTATTTCTCTGTCAATTAATTTATAAAATCGAGAACGCGTATAATGAGGTGAAACGATAAGATGTTTGTAACGATGCACTCTATAATTAACATCGAAGAATTCGAAAATTTTTGAAACATCCCTTAGTATTTGCTGATGACTCGTAAAAAGAGTAACATCAGTATATACTTTTCCGGTAGCTTCATTGAAATTTCCTGTAGAAATCATTCCGTAACGTTTTAATTTCCCTTCTTCAATTCTTTCTATGAGACAAATTTTACTGTGTACTTTGAGTCCTTTTATTCCGAAAATAAGTTCTATCCCTTCCATTTGCATTTGCTCTGCGTAGGAAATATTACTGGCTTCATCGAAACGAGCCTGAAGTTCAATTTGAACCGTTACTTTTTTTCCGTTTTTGGCAGCATTTATTAGAGAACTAATGACTTGAGAATTTTTGGCCAAACGATACAATGTAATTTTTATGGCGGTAACTTTTGGGTCAAGCGCAGCCTCTCGAAGAAATTTTATGATATAAGAAAAGGACTGATAAGGCGCATTTACCAAGTAATCTTTTTGGGCGATTTTATTTAAAATACTTCCGTCAAGACTTAATCCTTCAACTGGCAATGGGATTTTTGGTTTATAGACCAAATCATATCTTCCTAAATTTGGAAAATCCATATAATCGCGTCTGTTATGATATCTCCCTCCGGGAATAATACTGTCTGAGGAATCAATTCCCATATTGGCTAAGAAAAACTTCAGGGTATCTTTTCCAATAGACTGATCATAAACAAAACGAACCGGTTCGCCAATTCTACGGTCTTTTACACTTGTAGCAATTTTTTCTAACATACTCTTACTCATATCGCTATCAATATCTAATTGTGCGTCACGAGTAATTTTTATCATATGTGCCTTAACACTTTTATAATCAAAAATATTAAAAATACTGGCAAGGTTATAACGAATCACATCATCCAACAGGATGATATATTGTTTATCATTACTTGATGGCAGAACTACAAATCTGTTTATGGTTTTTGGAATTTCGATAACCGCATAGCGAACTTCTGGTTTTGGCTTGACCAAACCCAATAGTTTTGCTTTTTCCTCCGTTTTCATTACCAATTTTACAGCCAAATAACCGGAAGTATCTTTCAATAAAGGGAATTCAGCCAAGTCATTCAATATAATGGTCACCAATGCCGGACTTACTTTTTGAATAAAAAAGTCCTTGATGAAATTTTCCTGTTCTTTTGAAACTTCATTTTCATTAATAATAAAGATATTTTCTTTTTGAAGTTTGTTTTCGATAATATTTAAAATCCGCAAACTTTCGGATTGCTGTTGAATTACAATTTCTGTAATGTCTTTTACCAATTGTTGCGCGCTGATTCCACCGAGCACTTTTTCGCCGGAAACACCCGCTAAACTCAATCTGCGGATGGCAGCAAAACGAACTCTGAAAAATTCATCTAAATTGTTTGAAAAGATTCCCAAAAAACGAAACCTGTCTAATAAAGGTACATTTTCATCGGCGGCCTCTTGCAGTACTCTGGCATTGAAGGCCAGCCAGCTTTTTTCTCTATCAATATATTTGTATTTTTTTTCTACAATCATAATTTTAAATCTCTTGGAAATATCACCTTTTCTGTTTTGCCTTTACTAATTGTTTCCCAATCATCTGTATCAAAATTTATGGAAACTACTCCAGTAGTTGGGACATTGTCGATGGAAACATCCCCAAATTTATTAACAAAATTGGTTATAGCCTCATTATGACCGAAAAGAATTACACTTTCGTAATCATTGCTGCAAGACATGACGATTTTCTCAAGGTGTTTTTCGTCAAAAGTGTATAATTCATCTTTAAAAATAATACTTTCTACAGGGCATAACATATTTTGCGTAAAAATAATAGCTGTTTCTGCGGCTCTTTTCGCAGTGCTGCTCCATATAATAAAAGTTTTAGGCAAATGTTTCAGAATATTAGCGGAAACCAAGTGTGCATCTTTAACTCCTCGATTTGCCAATGGCCGATCCTTGTCATGTAAAGGTGCATTCCAACTAGATTTTGCGTGTCTAATTAATGTTAGATTCTTCATAGGTAAACTATTGGTTAGTATTTTGGGGCACGATATATCATATAATCAGAGACAAATTACAAAAAATAAAAATAACCAAAAACTGTTTTAACTTTTCATCTTAAAATTTTTATTTTAAAACTTTTAAATTATCAGATTTTGAAATTCATACAATATCCTGTAAATCCTTGCTATTATAAAAAGACCAATTGAATTAAAAATTCAATTAATTATCAAAAATTATATTATGTTAATTTTAACATTTTTAATAAATTATTACTAAAATATAAGATCGTGTAAATATTATCTTATTAACATTTTTTTTCGTTAGTTAAATTTCCCAAGCTTATTAAAAAATGTTATTAATCTGTAAAAAAACACACTTCATCGATATAATTTTTAATGTCCATAATTTTCACCTGTCAATTTATTAAAAAACAAATTTTTAAACACTATTTAATTACTTAAATACTTGTTAATCAATAAGTTATTAACATGTAAATTTTTGCATAATATAAATATAAGTTAATTTTTATATTTTAAAAAAAAACATTTTTTTTTAAAAACGTCACTTCAACGAGTATTCAGGTTATTGGTGGAAAAAAAGTATCAAAATGATTTTTTGTATTTAATTTAGATAAAAATATTAGTTATTAACAATAAATTAATAATATAATATTAGTTAAAAAAAAACGAATTAAATAATTTGTATTGTGAGAAAAATATACCCTATTACCTCAACCGACCTACTTAACAATTCTATATTGTTTGAAAGCTACATCTAAGTTGCCATCTCATTTTTTAAACTAAAAAAGTTAAAGTTGATGAAAAATATTACTCATTTATTAAAGAAACTGAACATCAAACAAATCCTCATAACCTTTATTTTGATGTTTTATACCACTTCTTCATTTTCTCAGTTCACTCCGGATAAACCTGATTTAAGATTATGTGGTTCTGCACCTAATTATTATTTGGATTACTACAGTTGTGTTTCAAACAATTATACGCTTAATCAGGTATTTTTGAGTTTAACTAATGTGAATGGAGTTCCATTGACAAATACAACGTGTATATCTGGCTCAACACAACCAATGTATATAATGCTAAACTACACTTCAAATTCAAATAGCAACATTGAGAATGCTCGTATTTTTGCTGATTTGACCATTACTCATAATAATGTTGATACTATTATACCTTTGAATGTAAATTTAGGAACCGTTACTCCTGGACAAGGGCAACGTTTTATTTATGGCCCTTTTAACTGGGTTTGTGGTGACGGATTAATGCTGAGCAGGATATTGGTAGTTTGGAAAACTAGTGGCTCACCTACAGAATTAGTTCCATATGACTGTAATTCTTATGGTAAATCGCAATGTGATTTTTCAGATAATACTGTTATTTCCACACCTTTAGCTGTTCAATTTGACTATACTGGTTGTACAGTAGGAAATCAAGCAACGATTACTTTCGATAATACTACAAATGGTGGAATTCCACCCTATACCTATGCTTGGGATTTTACTAATAATGGAAGTACCGATTCTACTTTAGCTAATCCGGTTTTTGTTTATACTCTTCCCGGGCCTTATACGGCTAAATTGACTGTAACTGATTCTAACACAACTCCATTAGTAAGTACTTATATTAAAACTATAAACCTTCCACAACCGCTTGACCTCTCTGTGTTGTTAACACCATTGGGATGTAATAATTCAAATAATGCCGCAATAAACCTTTCTGTAAGTGGAGGCACGCCTGGTTACACTTATTCCTGGAGTAATGGGGCATCAACACAAGATATTAGTGGATTAACTGCCGGAACCTATACAGTAACAGTAACTGATTCTGTAGGATGTCAAAAAACAGAATCTTATATAATTTCTGGAGGTGACACCTCAACTCCTGTTGTCACAGCACCAAACGACTATTCAATTGAAGGATGCTCGGAAGCAATAATATCAGTTCTGCCTTATAGCGCAACTGAAGTTATAATCTCGTTAGCACAATTTAATTCTGCTGGGGGAACTGTGACCGATAATTCAAGTAATTTAATTTTAAGTTATATTGATACTAAATTAGGCACCTGTCCTATTGTTGTGACAAGAACATTTTATGCAAAAGATGAATGCAATAATACTGGATCTGATACCCAAACAATATCAATTAATGATTCAACTTTACCTACGGCATCCAATCCTACTCCAATTACGCTCAGTGGATGCAACGGAACTTTCCCTGCTCCAAGTATTGCTGTGGTGACCAATGAAGCCGATAATTGTGGCACGCCTGTTGTTGCTTTTGTAAGTGATGGTGCTCCTAATTTGGTAGGATGCACAGCAACTACCATCAGGACTTATAGCGTAACGGATGCTTGTGGTAACTCTATTAATGTAACTCAAAACTTAATCCGAACTGTAGATGCTGCTTTACCAACTGCTTCTAATCCTGCTCCAATTACGCTTAGTGGATGCAACGGAACTTTCCCTGCTCCAAGCATTGCAGTGGTCACAGATGAAGCCGATAATTGCGGTGCGCCTGTAGTTGCTTTTGTAAGTGACGGTGCTCCTAATTTAGTGGGCTGTACGGAAACTACTATCAGAACTTATAGCGTAACGGATGCCTGCGGTAACTCCATTAACGTAACTCAAAACTTAATCCGAACTGTAGATGCTGCTTTACCTACCGCTTCTAATCCTGCACCAATTACACTTAGCGGATGCAACGGAACTTTCCCTGCTCCAAGTATCGCAGCGGTGACAGATGAAGCCGATAATTGCGGTACCCCTGTAGTAGCTTTTGTTAGTGACAGTGCTCCTAATTTAGTGGGTTGTACTGAAACTACCATCAGAACCTATAGTGTAACGGATGCTTGTAATAACAGCATTAATGTGACTCAAAACTTAATCCGAACAGTAGATACTGCTTTGCCTACTGCTTCTAATCCTGCACCAATTACGCTTAGCGGATGCAACGGAACTTTCCCTGCTCCAAGTATCGCAGCGGTGACCAATGAAGCCGATAATTGCGGTACGCCTGTAGTAGCTTTTGTAAATGATGGCGCTCCTAATTTGGTAGGATGCACAGCAACTACTATCAGGACTTATAGCGTAACGGATGCCTGTGGTAACTCGATTAATGTAACTCAAAACTTAATCCGAACTGTAGATACGACTTTACCAACCGCTTCTAACCCGGCTCCAATTACACTTAGTGGATGTAACGGGACTTTCCCTACTCCAAATATTGCAGTGGTGACCAATGAAGCCGATAATTGCGGTACTCCTACAGTTGTTTTTGTAAGTGACGGCACTCCTAATTTAGTAGGCTGTACGGAAACTACCATCAGGACTTATAGCGTAACGGATGCCTGTAATAACAGCATTAATGTGACTCAAAATTTAATCCGAACTGTAGATACGACTTTGCCTACTGCTTCTAATCCTGCTCCAATTACGCTTAGCGGATGCAACGGAACTTTCCCTGCTCCAAGTATCGCAGCGGTGACCAATGAAGCCGATAATTGCGGTACGCCT
>NZ_DATDPV010000023.1:0-4681 GCF_035292545.1 Flavobacterium sp.
ATTCGGAATGACGGAAGCGCTGGCGCAACTAGGTGTAAAAGCCATAAACGAAGGTACTTCAACAGGACTGGATAATTTTTCAAGCGGAGAAATCCTAGAATCGTATTCCCCGGTTGATGGCCAATTAATCGGAAAAGTAAAATGCACATCCCCTGCAGATTACGAGAAAGTAATGCAAAAAGCGACCGAAGCATTCAAAACTTTCAAAACAATGCCAGCACCGCAACGTGGAGAAATTGTGCGTCAGTTTGGAGAAAAATTACGTTTCCACAAAGAAGCTTTAGGGAAATTAGTTTCTTATGAAATGGGAAAATCCTTGCAAGAAGGATATGGTGAAGTACAAGAGATGATTGACATCTGTGATTTCGCAGTAGGATTGTCCCGTCAATTGCACGGATTAACGATGCACTCTGAGCGTCCTGGACACAGAATGTATGAGCAATACCACCCAATGGGCGTTGTCGGAATCATTTCGGCTTTCAACTTTCCGGTGGCAGTTTGGGCTTGGAACACCGCTTTAGCTTGGATTTGTGGAGATGTTTGCGTTTGGAAACCATCCGAAAAAACACCACTTTGCGGAATTGCCTGTCAAAATATCATTGCTGAAGTAATCAGAGAAAACAACCTTCCGGAAGGAATTTCGTGTTTAATCAACGGAGATTATAAAATTGGAGAATTAATGACTGCCGATAAACGTGTGCCGTTAATTTCAGCTACAGGTTCCACTCGTATGGGTAAAATCGTAGCGATGGCCGTTGCCGGTCGTCTTGGAAAATCATTATTAGAATTAGGCGGAAACAATGCCATCATTGTAACTCCGGACGCCGATATTAAAATGACGGTAATCGGAGCTGTTTTTGGGGCTGTAGGAACGGCTGGACAAAGATGTACTTCAACACGTCGTTTAATTATCCACGAAAGTATTTACGATAAAGTAAAAGATGCCGTAGTGGCAGCATACAAACAATTAAGAATTGGAAATCCATTAGACCAAAACAATCACGTTGGACCACTAATCGACACGCATGCGGTTGAAATGTACAGCAATGCTTTAACAAAAGTTGTTGCCGAAGGTGGAAAAATTCTTGTTGAAGGCGGTGTGCTTTCTGGCGAAGGGTACGAAAGCGGTTGTTACGTAAAACCAGCAATTGCAGAAGCAGATAATGCATTCGAAATTGTACAACACGAAACTTTTGCTCCAGTTTTATACTTATTGAAATATAAAGGTTCTGTAGAAAATGGAATCGCCATTCAAAACGGAGTGGCTCAGGGATTGTCATCAGCTATTATGACCAATAATTTACGTGAAGCGGAACTTTTCTTATCCGTTGTCGGTTCCGATTGTGGAATTGCAAACGTAAACATTGGAACTTCCGGTGCTGAAATCGGTGGTGCTTTTGGTGGAGAAAAAGAAACAGGCGGTGGACGCGAATCAGGTTCCGATGCTTGGAAAGTTTACATGAGAAGACAAACCAATACCATCAATTATACAACAAGTTTGCCATTGGCACAAGGAATTAAATTTGATTTGTAATTCCCTTAAATATAAAAACAAAAAAATCCGATTCATTTGAATCGGATTTTTTTATATCTAAAACTTAGAAATTAAAATCTATAACCAACGCTGAAACCAGCATTAAATTCAACTGCAATATTGAATTCTTCATTTACTTCATTACTGAAATTTCTTCCAATATTAATATAAGGACCGAAAACAAATTTATTGCTTAAATTCCATTTGTAACCTCCGCCAATTCCAAGAATAAAACTATTCATGTTGATTTTTGGGTCTGTTTCCGTTTTTTGATATTCCCCTGAGCGGTATTTCAACATCGGAGAAAGTACAAATCCGGAACCATTGTTTTCACTACTCATATAATAATTATAAGTAACCTGGAAACTGTTGGTGTCAAAATCTTTATATTGTCTTGATATCCCATAGTTATAGGCATCATTAATAAGGATTTCTGCACCGATTGATTGGTGCCCATCGATAAAATATTCATAACCCAATTCTACAGAACCAAAAGCAATTGTGTTTGCAATGTTCCATTTCACTTCATTTTTCGGCATATCGGAATTTGAAGTTTGGATTGTTTCTTGTGCTTGAGAAACACAAACAGTTGATAACAGGAACAAACTAAGAGCAAATTTTTTCATAAAAAGGTGTTATTATAATATTAATATCCTGCAAATATACTCAGTTAGGTTTAAAAGCACTTTCATTTCTGCCTTTTTCGTCAGGATATAATTCATTTAGAGGCTGGCTTTGCCAAAACTCTTTCGAATCGACATCCAATATAGTCAATGGTCCAACGAAAGCAGCTCCGGTATCGACGTTCCATACATTGGCCATTTGTACAGGAATTGTTTTCCCAATTCTTGAAACAGGAGTGTGTCCAATGTAAATTTCTTTGTACAAAGTGAATCTTTTTGGGTAATAGAGATCGTCGGGTTTCATGTTTTTATCCAAAGCCAAGGCCGTTTCCCATAAGGTTCTTTCCCAGTAAAACATTCTTGGGAAGTGCTCAGAAGTAACGCCATTCATATTGGTAAAACCGGCATGTACAAACAATCGGTTTTGGTCGTCTAAATGGTAATTTTCTAAAGTAAGTAAAAATTCGATATGATTGTTCTTTGTTTCCTGTGTCACTTTTTCATAAGCCAAAACCGTAGATTCGCCGCCATGGTTATACCACATGGGATTGTCATGATAATTTTGTAACCAGTGCAATACCAATTCGTCATGGTTTCCTCGAATATAAACACATTGACAGGTATTTTTTAATTGAATTAAATAATCCAAGACCTGCGGGGATTGACTCCAGCCATCAACATAATCTCCCAGAAAGATTAATTTATCATTTTTCGAAATATTGGCTTTTTCTATCACTTGTTCCAAAGCTCTCAATCCACCATGGATATCGCCTATAACTAATGTTCTCATTTTTGAATCTTATAGATGGTAAATTACATAAAAAATTTTATTGGGATGAATTTTTTACTGTTAAAAAAGCAACAAAGCGATCTTAAAAGGCAAGAAGCTATTGATTTGTTTTGTCTCGAGAAACATTTAACAAAATATACGGGAAAACCGTAAAATCTATTTTCGAATAGGTTATAATTTTGAATAAAATTATAACAGATAAAACAACAATTTAAGCAAGGGATTTTTTTTACAAAACATATTTATTTTCAATCCCCATTAGTCTAACATTAACGAATTAAAATTCAAAATTATGAAAAATATCACTTATGCAATTGGAATCTTCGCTCTATTAGTAACTATGTCATCATGTACGGCAGATGAATTAGAGCAAGCAAATGAAATGAATAATACAATGACGACTAATACTGTTGAATCGGCTAGAGAAGGTGATATCGATCCACCTATTCCAATGCCTTTGCCGTAATTGTTTTCCATCATAAAAAACATGAGTTCATGGTTTCTATATGGTTTTCTAAAATAATTTAGTAGATTTGAAATCGTTTAATGATAAATGTATAATTTGAGAAAAATAGTATTCATAATCCTTTGCGGTCTCTTTTTCACAAGCTGTTCTCAAAAAGAAAAAGAAGATTCACTACAGCCTAACAATGACACTCTTGACACTTTGTTGGCTAAAGCGAACAATTCTAATCTTGACAAAAAAACTCGTTTAGCATTCGCGGATAAAGCTCAGGGCGCTATAAATGATAATAAAAATGACTCCGTAACTAGAGATTATTATTTAAAATTAGCTGGAAGGTATTATAATCTTGAAGAATATGAAAAATATTTAACGATATGTAGAGATGTTTATAAGATGTCTCAAAAAAGCAATGACACACTTGATATAGCAAAATGTCTGCACTATATAGGAAACTATCATTATATTAAATTTGACAATGATAGTGCTTATTATTACTACAGTAAAGCGGAAAAAACATATTTAAATTTAGAAGATAAAGGCGATGTTGACAGACTCAAGCTCTATAAAGCAAATATTTTGTTTTATGAAAAAGATTTTTCAGGTTGCGAGACAGCAGTTATAAATATCTTGAAATCGGGAAAGAAAAAAAAAGATATCCGATTAACCTATGAATGCTATATTACTTTAGGAAATGCATTGGAAGGGCTTAATAATAATGAAAAAGCACTTGAATATTACAATAAAGCCTATCAAATAACAGAAAATTTAAAAAACGATTCACAATACGAAATGCTAAAAGCGCAAACGTATAACTATATAGGAAGAATATTCCAGAAGAAAGAGGCTCATAATGAAGCAATAAATTATTTTAAAGAAGCTTTAAATTTTGATAATTTCAGTAATTCAAATCCCTTGCTATATGCTAATTTAACTAATAATTTAGCTTACTCTAAATTTAAATTGGGGGATAAATCAGCTTTGGATCAATTTAATGAAGCGCTTCAAATAAGAGATAGTCTCAATAATATTCCCGGGATTGTATCCAGTAAAATTAACCTGTCCGAATATTATCTTGCCCAAAAAGATACCGCAAAAGCTTTGCTAAACATAAAGGAAGCGCGAGTGAATTCCCATGACAATAAAATTTTTGAAGACGAACTGAAAACACTGGAATTATTAGTCAAAATTGATCCAAAAAATGACTCTTACTATAACGACAGGTTTATTAAGTTAACAGACAGTCTTCAAAACAATGAACGGGCTACAAG
>NZ_DATDPV010000024.1:0-43940 GCF_035292545.1 Flavobacterium sp.
GGAGAAAAAGAAATCAAACAATTCCTGATGGTTGCCGGAGAAATTGGCAGTATTTTCAAAAAAGGATCGACAATTTCCGCAGCAATGGGTGGCTGCCAGGCAGAAATTGGCGTTTCATCATCCATGGCAGCAGCAGCTTTGTGCGAATTAATGGGCGGAACTCCCGAACAGGTTTTAATGGCGGCCGAAATAGCTATGGAACATCATTTAGGAATGACCTGTGACCCGATTGGCGGTTTGGTTCAAATTCCGTGTATCGAAAGAAATACTATGGGCGCCATAAAAGCTATTAATGCAGCTGAATTAGCTTTAGCAACAGATCCTAAAAACGCGAAAGTTCCTTTGGATAAAGTAGTCGATACCATGTGGCAAACGGCCAAGGATATGAACAACAAATACAAAGAAACTTCCGAAGGTGGTTTGGCAATCGCCGTGAATCTGGCAGATTGTTAATTCGATTTTAGAATGTTAGATGCCTCGATTTAAAAGAAATTAATTCTATTATTTTCTTCGGGTATCAATAATGTAGATAATCTTCCAAACATCATATTCTTTAAAAAGGGTAAAAGCATTCACCCCTTTGTGGCTTAATTTTCCTTTAACATAAAACTCATAAGGCGTCCAGGCATGCGCCATTGTACCATCGATTTGGATCGCATAGCTTAAAATCTTTTCCTGAAAATTGAAATCTGCGGGAATTGCAGTAATTGAATTATAAAATTCTTTAGCCGTTTCGTCTGAAAGTTTATTTCCTTTCGGACTTTCTGCAATGGATTGTAAAATCATTTTATCGGCACAAACAGAATGCATTTTAACGGTATCTTTTCCATGGAAACCTTCAAAAAAAGTTTCAATCACTTTTTGAATTTCCTGATTTTGCGCTTGTGAATAAGTCGTTGACAATAATAAAATCATCAGTAAAAAATTTCTCATAGTTTTCTTTTTAATTAATTTGTAGCACAAACAATATTACTGTTACATTTTTGAGTTAAAAATATACATTTTATTACCATTCAAACGACAAACTAGTTGTCATAATAAAATCGTCTTTTACTAAATTTTCATTTCTAAGAAAAGCAGGTTCATCGGAATGCAACCATCGTGCTTCTGTACGCACTTTTACTTTCGAATTTGGTATGAAATCTAAGTTTATGGAGTTTCCGAAAGTTTTGAATTTCCCATTATTGGAAGCGATAACCACATTATCAACATCTTGAAAATATTCGGTTCTAAATGAAGTTTGCCATTTTGGACTAATTGTATATTGAGTAATCAAAACAGGACTAAACCAGTTGCTATATCCTTTCTCTCCCATTTTCTTTTGATAACCAATGTCAAATCCGGTGATGGTTCTCCACTTTGCATTCCATTGATAATCCCAATAAAAATTATTAAAATAGCGCGTTTGCAAATTATCACCTATAGGTTCGTCTCCAATAAAAGTGCTCCAATTCAATGTGCTTTTTACCGATGGCTTATATATGATTTGACTACCAAAAGCTGGTAATGCTTCCCGATTCGGTTTATTAATTCGTTGCCAACCGTTGTTTAACAATCCGGTGAAAGTCCACTTTTCATTGGGTTTATAATTAAATTTAACTCCAGATAAAAAATACGGTGAATTTTCAGCTAATATAGAACGCGTTACAGTCAAATTCGAATGAGAAGTTGCGGTTTCAAAACCAATGTGTGAGGTAAAAATACCCGCTTCAATGCTCATCTTTTGAGCTTTATCTATATAAACACCTATATAAGCTTCATTGAACAATTTCAAATCTTCGTTGGCATAATTATCCTGTACATATTTTCCAGCCTGCAATGCAATCTTAGCATAAAAATTTTCGTAGGAAATAGTACATCTTATCAATCCAATATTAATATTAAACTCATTGTGATGGTTGTGATTGAATAAGAAATTTTGATTTGTTCCCGATTTAGGATGATTGAAATCATAGCCATAATAAGTTTCTAGATATCCCGAAAAGTCAACCTTAACTTTTGACGGATTAATAGTGTCCTGCGCACCCATTTTTAAACTTAAAATCAAACAAAATACGGTAAAAACTATGGTGAAATTTATTTTCTTCATGTTGTGAAATTACTTAGATTTTCTTTCTAAAACAAGGTTTGTAACCGGACTATAAATCATTGGCACGTTTTCGATTGCAACATCACTTTTGTCTAATCCAAAGGCTTTTTCATCTGAAAGCGATAATTTTTTTAACCAATAATAAGAATAAAGCAACCAACCATCTTTTATAGCAAACTCGTTTTCAATAGATAAGAATTTTTCAATGATAATAAATTTGAAATCGGGTTCGGCATTATATTTTGTAGAACCATCAGGGCGAATGTGTAAATTCAATTCTTTTCTTTGAACCAATTCCTGAACAATTTTCTTGAAATACAATTCAACTTTTGGCTGCACCCTAAAACCTACATTCAATATCACTTTAATGACTTTATCATCTAAAATCTCCACCACTTCATAATTTAAGGTAAACGGATCGTTCGTTCTATTGATATGCAAAAACCAATATACATCGGCTCTTTTTGGTTTTTTAGCAAAGATTGATTTCATGATTTTCTCCTCAATCTCATAGGTTTTATCTGCCTTAGATAAGTAAATTAAATGCGTAGAATATTTTGGAATACTATCGTCTTGTCTTAACTCATTTAATAAGGGCGTTTGTTCTACCAAATTAGTGAATTTCAAGAAACGATTGTTAATTTTTCGAGAATAATACCAAACGTACATGACCATAAAAATGAACAGTTCAAAGAATAAAAACATCCAACGTTCTTTGATTTTGACCACATTGGCAATGAAGAAAGAAACTTCGATAATGAAGAAAATAAATAAAATAATGGCAACCCAACCGATTTTTATTTTCTTGATAAATACCAAATAATAGGATAACAAAACGGTTGTCATTAACATGGCAATAGTGATTGAAAATCCATAAGCAGCTTCCATATGTGCCGAATTTTTGAAATACAAAATCATTAATACACAACCTACCCAAAGGATGGTATTTACCGATGGAATATAAATTTGCCCTTTTAAATTCGTTGGATTTTTCAAAGCTACGCGAGGCCAAAAGTTTAACGAAATAGCTTCGTTAATTAACGTAAAAGAACCACTAATTAAGGCTTGAGATGCAATAATTGCTGCTAATGTGGCAATCACAACTCCGATGATTAAAAACCATTGTGGCATGATGGTATAAAACGGATTCTTCCCTTCAAGAAATTCATTCCCCTGATGCATTAACCAAGCGCCTTGCCCTAAATAATTAGTTACCAGAGCTATTTTTACAAAAATCCAAGTAATTCGGATGTTCTCTTTTCCGCAATGTCCTAAATCGGAATACAAGGCTTCAGCTCCTGTTGTACATAAGAATACAGCGCCAAGCAACCAAAATCCATGTGGATATTCTACCAACAATCGATATCCATAGATTGGGTTCAATGCGTTTAGGATATCAGGATGATGCACAATTTGAGAAACTCCCAAAACGAGCAACATCGTGAACCAAACCACCATGGCTGGCCCAAAAAAGAAACCTACTTTTTGTGTTCCGAAGCGTTGAAAAAGAAACAATCCTGAAAGAATAGCGATAACAATAGGAATTGTTGGCAGATTGGGAACGACTGCCTCTAAACCTTCTACAGCAGATGCTACCGAAATTGGCGGTGTAATAATTCCATCGGCTAATAATGTGGTTGCTCCTAAAATGGTTGGAATAACCAATTTGCCTTTACCAAAACGTTTTACAAGCGCATATAAAGAAAATACGCCGCCTTCGCCATGGTTATCAGCCGAAAGCGTTAGAAAAATATATTTGAAAGTCGTTTGAAAGGTTAATGTCCAAAACACACATGAAATTCCTCCATAAACTAACAATTCGGTTATGGATTTATCGCCAACAATTGATTTCATTACATATAATGGACTAGTTCCGATATCACCATAAATGATACCTAGAGCCACTAAAAGTGCTGCGGCGCTTACTTTTTGTACATTTGAATTCTTCATTTTATATAAAATATTAAATTTAATTTGAGGTCACTTTTGAGCATAGAAAATCTGGATTGCGATGAAATAAGTATTCGCAATAACAATTAAATTGGTATGTAACTATTGATTAGCTTGTATTAAATCGGTAACCTACACCCGATTCGGTAAGTATGTGTTTTGGGCGATTAGGATCATTTTCGAGTTTTTTACGAAGTTGGGCAATAAAAACACGTAAATATTGTGTTTGGTCAGAATACGTTTGTCCCCAAACTTCTTTTAAAAGATATTGATGCGTTAAAACACGTCCTTCATTTTTGACTAATAATGCCAATAAAGCATATTCCGTTGCAGTTAGTTTAATGATTTCGTCAGCTACTTTTACTACTCTGGCATTGAAATCAATAGTTATATTTCCAAAACTAACAATGGCTTCATTTGGCTGACCAGGAACCGAGCGCAAAGCAGTTCTGATTCTGGCTAATAACTCTTGAGATCGAAATGGTTTTGATAAATAATCATTTGCACCGTTATCCAGAGCTTTAACAATTTCATCCTCTGTGTTTTTAACTGTTAAAATAAGTATTGGATTATTATACCATTCCCGCAATAGTTTCAATACATTTTGACCATCATCATCGGGTAAACCCAAATCTAAAATAATGAGGTCTGGCGGATGATTAGCAGCGGCCGTGAGTCCTTCTTTTGCGTTTACTGCAAAATTTACTTTGTAACCATTGGCTTCTAAAGTGATTTCCAATAGTTTTCTAATTTGACTTTCGTCATCGATAATTAATATGGTAGCTTCATTATTCATTACCTATATTTTTTGTATTCATCGTTTTTGCCGGAAAAGACAATTTAAAAATTGCCCCACCTTTCTCTTTATTCTTAAGTGTTATTTTGCCTTTTTGTGCTTCCACAAAACCTTTTACTATGGAAAGACCCAAGCCTGTCCCTCCTGTTTTAGAATGTTGCAATCTGTAAAACTTATCAAAAACTTTATCTATTTCATCTTCCGGAAATCCATTTCCATCATCTGAAACAGTTATAACACAAGTCATTTTTTTGTCTTCGTGATATTCAAAATCCAAATCCATCTGATGTTTTATTTTAACTTCAATTGTAGCCCCTTTTGGTGTATATAATGACGCATTATAAACCAAATTGTAAATAATTTGCTCCATTAATCCATAATCTAATTTAAAAAGTGCCAAATTATCGTCAGCAATTACAACTGTTTTATGAAATTTTAATTCTTCGGATAAACTATCAAAAACTTTATAAGTCAATTCTTTAAGGTCACACCAATCTAATTTAGGTTGAATATAGCCACTTTCCAATCGGGACATATTCAATAAATTTTCCACCTGATGGTTTAACCGCATGGATGCTTTTTCCATTTCGGACAATAATTTCGATTTATTATCTTCTGATAAATGAACCGATTTTTGTTGTAAAGTACCAATGGAACCAATTATTGTTGCTATTGGTGTTCGTAATTCGTGAGATAAAGAGTCCAGCAAGGTTTTGTATAACTGCATTGTTTTTACTTTAGCCTCTTTAAACTGCATTTCGCGTTCTATTTTTCTGATTTTATTGGTCAAAACCCCATTGATTAAAGCAATGATAAAAAACAATAATAATAGCAAAGTATCTTCTGCGCTCTCAATATGAAGCGTATAATAAGGCTGAATAAAGAGAAAATCTAGACATAAAGCGCTTAAAACTGCTGCCAAAAGCACCGGAAGGATGTCTAAAAAAATAGCTAATAAAGAGACGACCACTAGCAATAAGTAACCCACTACTTTATATTCGACAACGTTTCGAATTAATAAACAAAGCAGTGTAACGATGGTTACAGATAGTATACTTATAAGGTATTGACTTTTAGGTTCTGTATGTCTTAAGATGCTTTTCACTTGTCTCTGATTTACTATGCAAAGTTAAAGCATCTGTTATAAGTATTTTATAATATAAAAGCTGGGAAGCATAAAGATTTTATAAAGATTTTTTTTAATTAATAATTTTCTAAAAATCAAACTATCTAATACTCTTATAACTCAATTTTATTACTTTTACATCTTCTAATAAACACATCTATGTCAGTCGCCAAAAAAGATTACAAAAGAATTACTACCAAATCACTAATTGATATGAAAGCCAATGGAGAGAAAATCTCCATGCTTACCGCTTATGATTATACCATGGCCAAAATTGTTGATGCTGCCGGTATTGATGTAATTCTTGTTGGAGATTCCGCTTCCAATGTAATGGCCGGACACGAAACTACTCTTCCAATTACTTTAGATCAAATGATTTATCATGCTTCAGGGGTGGTTAGAGCAATTACAAGAGCCTTAGTTGTGGTGGATTTGCCATTTGGAAGTTACCAATCGGATCCAAAAGAAGCCTTGCGTTCTTCTATCCGAATTATGAAAGAAAGTGGCGGACATGCCGTGAAACTGGAAGGTGGAAGAGAAATCAAAGATTCCATCAAAAAAATATTAAACGCTGGAATTCCAGTTATGGGACATTTGGGTTTAACGCCTCAATCTATTTATAAATTCGGGACTTATACCGTTCGTGCCAAAGAAGACGAAGAAGCCGAAAAGCTTTTGGAAGATGCAAAAATGCTGGAGAAAATTGGATGTTTTGCATTAGTTTTAGAAAAAATTCCGGCTCATCTGGCTACCAAAGTAGCTCAAAGCATTTCTATTCCCGTAATCGGAATCGGTGCAGGAAGCGGTGTTGACGGACAAGTTTTGGTATTGCACGATATGTTAGGCATGACACACGAATTTAGTCCTCGTTTCCTAAGAAGATATATGAATTTGTATGAAGACATGACAAAAGCTATCGGTCAATATGTTTCTGATGTAAAAGCAGTTGATTTTCCGAATGAAAATGAACAATATTAATACTGATTATTAGATTTTCGGATGATTCGATTGTTCGAAAAATCTAGTAATCGAATAATCCAAAAATCGAACAATACCTTTTGAAAATAATTTCCAATAAAGATAATCTACAAATTCTTCACGAAGACAATCATATTATTGTGATTAATAAACGTGTAGGCGATATTGTGCAAGGCGATAAAACTGGCGATAAACCGCTCAGTGATGTTGTGAAAGAATACATCAAAGACAAATACAACAAACCAGGAGAAGTTTTTCTTGGTGTGGTACATCGTTTAGACAGGCCTACAACGGGAATTGTTGTTTTTGCAAGGACTTCAAAAGCCTTGACACGAATGAATGAACTGTTCAGCAATCGTGAAACCCAAAAAACCTATTGGGCAATTGTAAAAAACAAACCTTCAAACTCCGAAGACAAATTGGTTCATTTTATGAAAAGAAATGAAAAAAACAATACTTCAAAAGCGCATATTAAAGAAGTTCCCGACAGCAAAATAGCGAGTTTAGATTATAAAATCATTGCCACACTTCAAAACTATTTTGCCCTCGAAATTCATCTTCATACGGGTAGACATCATCAAATCAGAGCCCAATTATCGGCTATCGGTTCTCCAATAAAAGGCGATTTAAAATATGGCTTTGACAGAAGTAATCCTGATGGAGGAATACACTTACATGCAAGAAAATTGGTTTTTATCCATCCCGTTTCTAAAGAAAACATAGAAATTATCGCGCCTACACCAAATGACGTGATTTGGAATGCTATTTAAAATTAAAAAAACTGTAACTTTACCTACAGCATAAATTTTAATGTCAATTATTCTACACCAATTAAAATCAAAAGTCTATGAGAAATTTACTGATTCTGTCGTGTTCGTTATTGTTTTTAAATGTTTCAGCGCAAGATCATTTTTCAGGTATAAATACTTCTAGCAAAGTCGGGATTCTCAATGCTGGCATAAATCCGGCAGAGCTTTCTAATATAACTTCTAAATATGAATTTATTGTTTTTTCTGCAAGTGTTAATGCTGCCAATAATAAAGTAGGTTTTGATGATTTAATAAATTCCGATAATATTGAAGATTTAATTTTCGCAGGAGATGAACCTGTAAATATGCGTATCGATGCAGAAATTTATGGGCCAGGATTTGCAATGAAAATGGATAAATGGGTTTTTGGTTTATCAACTAAAGCATATGCAAAATTAACCCTGGAAGATGTTGACTCAAAATTGGGTGAAGCAATTAATTCCGGAACAATTGGCTCTCTTTTTACTGGTTCTACCACGATAAATAATGATAATAATCAACGTTTGAATGGAACAACCTGGGGTGAAGTAGGATTCTCGGTGGCACGAAATCTGTTCGAAAACGAAAAACATAAGTTTAATGCCGGAACAACTTTAAAATTATTGTTTCCAGGTTCGTATGCCAATTTTGGTGCCGATAAATTTCATGGAACAATAGAAGTCAGCGCAGGACAAGCCTATTTGAATGATACTGACGCTACACTAAACATTGCTTATTCGGGAAACTTAGCAAATAGTTTTACCAATTTTGAAGATTATTCACAATCTCTTTTTGGTAAATTAAATGGATTTGCCGTGGATTTTGGTTTGAATTATAAATGGAAAGACATTGATAATTATAAAGTTAATGCCGGTATATCCATTAGAAACATTGGAGGAATGACTTTTGAAGACACTAATAATTCATCAACCAATTACGAATTAAATATTCCACCGGGAACACCACTTGAACCAGGTCTAAATCTTAATCAATTTGAAAATGTGGATAGTTTACAGGAAATTGAAACTATTTTGCAAAATAGCGGTTATTTAACGACCACAAATTCAGAAAAAAAATTCAAAGTAAAATTACCTACTGTTTTCTCTGCTTATGCTGATATAAAAATGGTTTCAAGATTTTTTGTAACACTTTATGCGCAACAAAAATTAGGTGATGACAATAAAGACGATCAGGTTACTACCCAAAATATATTTTCAGTTACACCGCGATTTTCATTAAAAAATTATGAAGTTTATTCCTCTTGGGCAAGCAATGAAATTTCTGGAGTAACTGGTGGATTAGGATTTAGAGTTTATGGATTTTATCTTGGTTCAAGTTCTATATTGACCGCATTGACAAGTGATACCAAACAGGCGGATGTTTATTTAGGATACCGATTCGGATTAAAATAAAAGTTTTATAATTCCACCAAATTTGAAATCAAAGATGAATTACAAAACAGATATTGTCTACAGAAAAGAATCGCTTAAAAAATTATTGCACAACATTCTGAAAAACGAAGATGCAATAGTACAAGCTTTGTATGATGATTTTAGAAAACCAGCCTTTGAAGCCGTTTTAACAGAAACTCATTTTGTAATTTCCGACTTAAAAGACACGATAAAAAAAATCAAATCCTGGGCAAAACCAAAAAGAGTATTGCCTTCGATCTTAAACTTTCCTTCAAAAGATTATATTTATATCGAGCCATACGGAAAAGTATTAATAATTGCGCCATGGAATTATCCGTTTCAATTAGCGCTTTGCCCTTTGATTGCAGCTGTTGCGGCAGGAAATCAAGTTGTTTTAAAACCATCGGAACTTACCCCGAATACCTCAAAAATTATTGCAAAAATTATCTCTGAAACATTTGATGCAAATCATGTAGAAGTGATGGAAGGCGGTGTTGATGTTGCGCAAAAATTATTAGCACAACGTTGGGATTATATTTTCTTTACCGGAAGTGTTGGCGTTGGTAAAATTGTTGCCAAAGCTGCCGCAGAAAATCTTACTCCGGTAACTTTAGAACTAGGCGGAAAAAATCCATGTATAGTTGATGAAACTGCCAATCTGAAACTTGCCGCAAAACGCATTGTTTGGGGAAAATTTATTAACAGCGGACAAACATGTATTGCTCCCGACTATATCTTGGTTCAAACCAAAATGAAAGCCCGATTTATTGCGTATTTAAAAGAAGAAATTACAGAAGCTTATGGCGAAAATCCTGAAAATTCGCCAGATTTCTGTCGAATTGTAAACGATAAAAATTGGCAGCGACAATGTGATTTATTAGTTGGATGCACAATCGTTTATGGCGGGCAAACCAATGCAGCAAATTGTTACATCGCTCCTACCCTAATTGATGAGCCTAGTTTAGATAGTTTGGTTATGCAGGATGAAATTTTCGGACCAATTTTGCCGATACTTTCCTATGATAATGATCTGGATTTAAAAAACATAATCTCAAAATATGAAAAGCCTTTAGCATTATATGTTTTTACAGAAAACAAACGTTTTGCAGAAAAAGTAATTCAAGAATTCTCTTTTGGCGGTGGTTGTGTAAATGACACGGTAATACAATTTTCGAATAAAAGACTGCCTTTTGGAGGCGTTGGTTATTCCGGAATTGGTGCCTACCACGGTAAAATGAGCTTTAATCTTTTTTCACATAAAAAAGCCATTGTAAAAAAAGCAAACTGGCTGGATTTACCCATGAGATATGCTCCTTATAATAACAAATTAAAGACTATCCGTAAATTTCTTAAATGGTTATAAAATATTTTAAATTTTAAAAAATTAACCATAAAATCAACATTCTTATTCCATAATTTCTTAAATTTATACAGATATCTTCTTATAACCTAAATAATTTGTTGTTGAATGTTATTACGAAACAAATTAGTGTTTTTATTTTTTTTCCTTCACCTCATAGCGACAAGCCAAGTCTATGATTTTCAGTCTATTAATCAAGAATCTGGATTACCTTCGTCTGTCATAAATTGTATTACTCAAGATAGCCGTGATTTAATTTGGATTGGAACTGATGGAGCCGGATTAGTTCGATATGACGGAAATAATTTTGAAACCATTGATCAAAGTAAAGGTTTAGAAGGCATCTTTGTGACTGATATTGTCGAAGGTTTAAATAAAAATTTAATAATTGCCACGAGGTATAATGGCATTTATATTTATGATGGGGCTACATTTCGAAAAAGCATTAATCCTGGAGGTCCGATTATATCATCAAATACGGTTTATAAACTCTTAAAAAGTAAAAAAGGAATCTATTGCATTACCGAACAGGAAATAATCCTTATAAAAAATGATGGTTCTTTAGAAAAAATTACACCTAACAATAAAACTTATCATATTGTAAACGGCGCGGCTTTAGATGAAAATTCAAATTTAATTATCTCTGCAAATAACGGATTGTTTAAAGCTCAGAATAACCAAATAAAACGGATATTTCCTGATATTTTTAAAAATTATGTTTGCTTGAATACCAATTCTAAAAATGAAATCATATTAGGCACCTATGATGGGAATGTATATAAATTTAAAAATAGCAAACCCGAGTTTCTAAAAAAAATCAAACTTCCAAGCGGCAAAAACTTCTCTATCAAACAGTTATTTGTTGGCAAAAGCGGAAGGATTTGGCTGGGAAGCAACGACAAAAGTGGTATTTGTCAATTAAGTGGTGACTCCATCTTGTTTATCAATAGTACAAATGGTTTTGATGGCGATAATATTTCTTGCTTTTATCAGGACAAATCCATGGAATTATACATTGGAACTTTAGGAAATGGCTTATATAAAACAGGGAGACAACAGTTTTTCAACTACAGTAACACCAAAGAATTAGCCTCTCCTTATATTTTTTCTATTTACAGCGAAAAGGATAGATTGTATGTTGGCATGCTTCGACAGGGCGTCTTTGAGTTTAAAGAGAATATTGATGGCAAATATATTCTGAAAAAAACTTTTATCAATAATCACGGAGCAAGAACTATCATAAAAAACAATTCCGGCAATATTACCTTTGATAACCCGAATGGTTTGTCTGTCATAAAAAACAACAAAATAATCAATCATGATTTAAGACCTAATTATTCCGGAAAAGGTGCTATTGTTGCATTAATTCAGGACAAACAAAACAGGTATTTCTTAGGAACTCAAAACGATGGCTTATTAATTTTTGATGAGAATTTTAAATTTCAAAAAAGTATATCAATAAATAACGATGAAACTTTTGCCATTACAATAAATACAATCGATGCTTTAAGTGACAATACGTGGCATGTTGGTACTATTAACGGTTTGTATATTCTAACTGAAAAGACACCAAATAAGTTTTCTTTATCAAAAAAAATTATTTCTGATGTTATTTCAATTTCTACAAAAGATAATTTCGGGAATCGATGGTTTTGCGGGAGTAATAACATTTATGTTCTTACCAAAAACAATGAAATTTTAAAATACGGCAAAAAAGATGGTTTAACATCGACATTGATTTATACTTTTATCAATGATAAATTTGGGAATCTGCTGATTGGAACCAATTTAGGAATTGATAAACTTCAAGTAAATGAAAAAGGACGAATCATTTCTATAAAAAATTACAACTCAAAAAATGGTTTCAGAGGATTGGAAACCAATATGAGAGCTCAGTTTTTAGATGACAAAGGAGATATTCTCCTTGGAACCGTAAAAGGTTTGTATAAATATCTACCCAGTTACACACGTCTGGATGAAAAAACTCCAAAAATTGTTATAAGCAATATTAAATTATTCCATCAAAATAAAAACTGGAAAACAGAAACATCTGATAACAAATGGTTTAACGTACCTAATGAAAATCATGTATTCAATAATAATGAAAATCAATTAACTTTTGAATATAATATCATTAATCGCCAATCGGGCAAAACTGCTTTATATTCCTATAAACTTGAAGGGGTAGATATTAAATGGTCAAATCCTACGACCCAAAAAGAAGTCACCTATGCAAATCTCGACCATGGGAAATATAAATTCAGAATAAAATTGGTTGATAATTTCGGGCGAGATCTTAATACAGAAAACACATATTCTTTTGAGATAGAAACCCCTTTTTATTATGAATGGTGGTTTATATTTATTATTCTTGGATTCCTGACTGCTTTTTTTCTAGTCATATTTAGTAAAACCTCAAGTTACAATAAAGAATTTGTAAAGCATTATTCTGATGCTCAATCTGATATCGAAGAATATCGTCTTTATCTCTTGTTTCTTGGAATAGCTATTCCAATTCTGGAAATCATAACTGAACTTTTCAAAATTCGAAATCAGAGTGATTTATACTTAAATCTAAGTTTAGGGCTAATTTTGGTGCTTCTCTATTTTGCCAGCGATAAAATAAAGTTCATTAAAAATAATTTACAATACCTATTTATTTTTATTTTCCTTCTCTACTTAGCTTATACGATGTATAAATTTATTTATACTGAATTCGAATTCATCATGTTAACCGAGTTCTTGATTATATTTTTCTTCTCTTATAATGTTTTTAGACCGATGCGATTGTATTGGGGATTTATGGGATTTATAATTTTATTTTTCATTTACATGTTTATTTATAATGTAATTCCTAAAAATTATACCGTCATCTTATTTAATGCCTGCATATTAACAGCCATTATTAACCATGCCAGACATATTGCCATTTTAAATACAAAAGATAAATTTTTGTTTGCAAATAATATTGTAAACAAAGGCAACTCTTTAATTATTGCTACAAACAAAAAAGGGGAATTGTCTTTTTGCAGCGAAACAATAACAACTATTTTAGGATATAAAACGGATGAAGTTATGGGCTTGAATTTTTGGAAATTGACCGAAGATCAAGAACTAATCGGAGAGGAATACCATCATAATTTTGTGGATAATAAAGTATATCTCAAAAAATTGAAATGCAAAAATGAAAATTACAAATACATTCAATGGACCGATCAAAAATATTCTGAAGATTTATTTATCAGTAATGGCCAGGATGTAACAGAGCAAATCCATATTCAAAAATTATATGAAAACCTAGTTGAATCAGCTACTGATATTATATATGAAATAGACAAATACGGGAATTATGTTTTTATAAATCAGAATACTGAAAAAATTACAGGATATAGCCTGGAAGAGATTTATAAAACAAAGTTTAATGATTTTATAAGAAAGGATCATTTAGAAAAAGTTGCCGATTTTTATGCGAAACCAACATTAGAGATGAATGCTTTTCCGATTTTAGAGTTTCCTATCATTAAAAAAAATGGTAATGAAATCTGGATTTCACAAAAAGTATCAATCAATAGAGACGAAAAACGCAGGATAACCGGATATTCCGTAATTGCAAGAGACATTACTTTTATAAAAAACATTGAGCTTAAAGAGTTAAAACGACAACAAAAAATAACAAAATACAATGCGGTTATCAATAAACTCAATACGATAAACTACTTAAATATTGAAAATCTGCAAGAAAGCATTAAACTTATAACAGAAAATGCTGCGAGAGGAACCGGAATTAATAGGGTTAGTTTTTGGGATTATCATTATGATCAAATCAAATGCTTTAATTTATATGAATTAGATAAAAATAAGCATTCTAATGGGTTAGTTTTTAAACGAACAAACTTTCCAATCTATTTTGAAGCAATAGAAAAAGAAAATCAGATTGTTGCTCCTGATGTTAATACAAAAAAAGAAATTAGTGAATTTTGCGCCGCTTATTTTCCGGAACGCAATATCAAATCCTTACTCGATTCTCCCATATATCTCAATGGGATTTTAAAGGGAATCATTTGTTTTGAAACTACAAATAAAACCAATGATTGGGATGAGGAAGATATTAATTTTGTAAAATCCATTGCCGATATTATTGCGCTTGCCATCGAAGCACACAAAAGAAAAGAAGCTGAGCAAGTTCTTGCCTACAAAAATGAAATTCTATCCGTTATAAATGATAACACAGAAAAAATTCTGGTTAGCAAAAATACTTCCGAAATTTTTGAAAAAACACTTCACTCCATCGGGAAAGTGATACAAGTGGATAAGATATCCTTTTTTGAAAATAATCCGAAATTAAATGTTGTAAGTCAAAAATACAGATGGCTGAAAGAATCACTCTCTTTAGTGGAACCAAACCAAAATTTACAAAATATTCCTCACAGTCAAATCCAGGATGCGCTGGAAAAGCTATTAGCAAAAAAACCATACAAAAAGTTGATTACCAAAATTGATAATCCAATTATAAGAGACAAGCTCACTTCATTGGGAGTTAAATCAATTTTGGGATTGCCGATTTTTATTAAAGCTAATTTTTATGGATTTATAGTTTTTGATGATTCAACAAGAGAAAGAATCTGGTTAGAGGACGAAGTGTCAATATTACAGTCACTTATTAACAATATAGCTTTAGCAATTGAACGAAATATTAATGAAGCCATCATCAACGAAAGTGAAGAAAAGTTCAAACTTCTGGTTAATAATATTCCGGGAGCGGTGTATCTTTCTGAATATGATGAGAATTGGACAAAAATATATATTAATGATGAAATAGAAACTTTAACCGGTTATTCAAAAGCTGATTTCTTAGAAAAAAGAATTGTCTATTCCGATTTAATTCATCCTGAAGATGCAGAAAAAGTCATTTCTGAGTCTAAAAAAAATCTAGCAGAATCTGAACATTTCCATCTGACCTATCGAATCATCAAAAAAACAGGTGAAATTGTTTGGATAGAAGAGTTTGGCGGTGCAATAGTAAAAGACCAAGGAATTGCATTTATCGAAGGAATATTAGTCGATATAACGGAGAAAAAATTAGCAGAAGGAGCCATAAAAGCACGTGAATATGCCGAAGCAGCCAATAGGGCCAAGTCTGAATTTTTAGCGAATATGAGT
The DNA here is from genome assembly GCF_035292545.1 of Flavobacterium sp. Classification (GTDB taxonomy): domain Bacteria; phylum Bacteroidota; class Bacteroidia; order Flavobacteriales; family Flavobacteriaceae; genus Flavobacterium. The sequence goes on from NZ_DATDPV010000024.1 coordinate 15,660, forward strand.
CATGAAATCAGAACGCCTCTAAACGGAATCATTGGTTTTACCGATTTATTGATGAAAACCATGCTTGATAATACTCAAATTCAATACATGAAAACGGTGAATCAGTCGGCAAATACCTTAATGGAAATTATTAATGACATTCTTGATTTCTCAAAAATTGAATCTGGAAAATTAGATCTCGAAATAAAAAAAATAGACATTAGACAAATTTGTAATCAGGTAATCGATTTAATCAAATATGAGGCCCATCAGAAAAACATAAAAATGATCCTTACCATAGATCCAAATATTCAAAAATATATTTGGGCTGATTCTTTCCGTTTGAGACAAGTGATTATCAATTTATTAGGAAATGCAATAAAATTCACGACAGTTGGTGAAATTGAATTAAAAATAGAACTTCTTTCAAAATTAGAAAATAACCAAAGTAAACTCCGCTTTTCGGTAAGAGATACAGGAATAGGAATTAAACCGGAAAGCCAGGCCAAAATTTTCGATGCCTTTTCTCAGGAAGATAATTCCACAACAAGAATATTTGGTGGTACGGGACTTGGTCTTACAATTTCAAACAAATTATTAGGATTGATGAACAGTAAATTAGAACTCAAAAGTGAACTGAATAAAGGAAGTACATTTTATTTTGATGTTCAATTCAAAACTGAAGACAGCGAGATTGATATTGAAAACAGTGATGTGTTTCTACCCGTAGAAAACATCAATTATGACACAAAAGAGCCAGTAATCATAATTGTAGAAGACAACAAAATTAATATGCTTTTGGCAAAAACTATTATCAAAAAAAATATTCCAAAAGCAATTATACATGAATGCAATAATGGAATTGAAGCTGTTGAATTATCCAAAAAAATGTTGTCTAACTTAATCTTTATGGATGTGCAAATGCCCTTAATGAACGGATACGAAGCAACCAAAGAAATACGAAAACTAAAAGGCTATAAAAAAACACCAATTATAGCCCTAACAGCAGGAACAATAGTAGGCGAAAAAGAAAAATGCATTGAAGCAGGCATGGATGACTATATAACAAAACCTATAGTTCAGGAAACTATTATTAATACAATTCATAAATGGCTGAAATTTTAATTTTTTTTCATAAATTGAAAAAAAAATCAGTAAATTTATTTAAAAAGTATAAAGTATGAAATGGTTAGGACGAAGAGAAAGTAGCAATATGGAAGACCGCAGATCAAGCCCCGGCGGTAAAATAGCGCTTGGAGGAGGAGCAATCGGGATAATTATTTTACTAATCAATATGTTCATGGGAGGAGATTCTTCTGAATTACTCAATGGAATACAGGAACAGTTGCAACAACAAACCGAAACCTCAAGCGTACCATTAAGTGCCGAAGATGAAGAAATGGGTAGATTTGTAGCCACTATTCTGGCCGATACTGAGGATGTTTGGTCTAAAATATTTCAAGAAAACGGTTTGACTTACAAAAAACCTAATTTAGTATTATTCCGCAATTCAGTAGAAACTGCATGTGGCGGAGCATCTTCTGCTTCCGGACCTTTTTATTGCCCTGAAGACCAAAAAGTGTATATGGATTTGGTCTTTTTTGAGCAATTAAAAAGCCGATTTGGAGCTGAAGGCGGTGATTTTGCCATTGCTTATGTTATCGCTCACGAAATTGGGCATCACGTACAGACTTTATTGGGTACATCATCAAAAGTACGTGAATTACAACAAAGCATGAGCCAAAAAGAGGGCAATAAACTTTCGGTTGCTGTTGAATTACAAGCGGATTTTTACGCCGGACTTTGGACTCACTATAACGAGAAGCAAAATGCAATGTTAGAGCCAGGTGATATCGAGGAAGCCTTGAGCGCTGCAAATGCTGTAGGAGATGATGCCATTCAATCAAAAACACAAGGACAGGTTGTTCCGGATTCATTCACTCACGGGACTTCTGAACAAAGAATGTATTGGTTTAATCGTGGTTTCAAATCAGGAGATATTAAACAAGGGGATACTTTTGCTGAATTAAATTAAAAAAATCATTTTATATCAAAACCACCGTCGTTTTTTGAAATAAAAGACCATTCCGATTACAATAAAAAGCATCACGCCCAGTACAATGAAATAACCATTGGGATTTCGTAGTTCTGGCATATTATCAAAGTTCATCCCATAAATTCCAACAATAAAAGTCAATGGAATAAATATAGAGGAAACAATGGTAAGTGTTTTCATGACCTCATTCATTTTATGGTTTTGAGATGAAAAAAAGAAACTGGAAGCACTTTCCAATGTAACCATATCGTCATCAATTTGATCCAGAAGTTCCAGGCTTTTTTGGTGCAAACGAGCAAAGAAACTAAAGTTTTCAGGTGCGATTGCGTTAAAAACATCATCATCTTTAATGCTTTTAATAGAATATAAGGAATCGCGCAGAGGTATAATAGAACGCCTTAAGAAATTATAATTCCCACGATGTTTTTCAATTTGTTCTAAAATCATTGGATTGGTACTCACTTTTGAAAGGCTTATTAATTCCTCTACTTTATCTTCTTCCGCTTCAATAGTGATGTAGAAATTTTCCATCACGGCATCAAGCAATAAATACAATAAGTAATCGGCTTTTTTGGTTCTCACAATTCCGGAATGCGTGCGGATGCGTTCCCGAATATGAGTAAAAAAGTCACTTCTTTTTTCCTGAAAAGAAACTAAAATCCCGTCTTTTATCAAAAAACTGATATGCTCAACAGAAATATTATCCGAATTTTCCGCAGGTAAAAGTGATTTGATATTAAAAAACAAAATATCATGAAGCTCATCTAATTTTGTTCTTCTTGTAGTATTTAAAATATCTCCGAGAATAAAATTATCGATTTTTAAATAAGCTCCTATTGATTTTATCACTTCAATATCGTTTAAACCATGAACGTTTAACCAATTTATTTTTTTTAAATCAATATGTTTGCAAACCTCATTAACCCGGAAATTTTCGAATTCCGTTAAATTGAAATCATCATAGACAAATAATTGCATTTCTGTGCGTTTGTCCTTGTGAATCCCTGTATATTCAAGAGTTGAAGGTTGAACTTTTCTGCCTTTTTTATATTTAATTTTTCTCACAAAGTCTAATTTTGTCTAAATTTAAGAATTATTCTATTTTTCAAACTATTTTTACAAAAAATCATCACATGAAAACATTAATTACCAACATAAAAGAACTCCTTCAAGTTCGTGAAACTTCAATTTCTAAAGTTTCAGGTGCCGAAATGGCGCTGCTTCCAACCATAAAAAATGCTTATTTAGTAATCGAAAATAATATCATTGCCGATTTTGGTTCAATGGAAAATTGTCCAAAAATAAATACTGATACAATTATTGATGCCGCCGGAAAAATGGTACTCCCAACCTGGTGCGACAGCCACACCCATATTGTTTATGCCGGAAATCGGGAACAAGAATTTGTGGATAGAATAAATGGTTTGTCTTATGAAGAAATTGCCAATCGCGGTGGTGGTATTTTAAATTCAGCCAAAAAACTAAACGAAACTTCCGAAGAGGAAATCTACAATCAATCAAAAGTGCGATTGGAGGAAGTCATGAAATTAGGAACCGGAGCAGTCGAAATTAAATCGGGTTACGGACTTTCTGTAGAAGGAGAATTGAAAATGCTTCGTGTAATAAAAAAATTAGCCTCGAATTATCCAATTGCCATCAAAGCTACTTTTCTTGGCGCCCATGCTTTTCCTTTAGAATACAAAGACAATCACGAGGGTTATATCGATTTGATAATCAATGAAATGTTACCAAAAATTGCCAAAGAGAATTTAGCGCAATATATCGATGCTTTTTGCGAAACAGGCTATTTTTCTGTCGCAGAAACCGAACGTATTATGGAAGCTGGCTTACGTTTTGGCTTAATTCCAAAAGTCCACGTCAATCAATTCAATGCGATTGGTGGTATTCAGGCTTGTGTAAAACATAAGGCATTATCGGTAGATCATCTTGAGGTTATGAACCCTGAAGATATTGAGGTTTTAAAAAATACCGGAACCATGCCCGTAGCGTTGCCTTCCTGCTCCTATTTTTTGAGTATTCCATACACTCCTGCACGTGAAATGATTTCGGCCGGATTGCCATTGGCTTTAGCGACCGATTTTAACCCTGGTTCTACTCCATCCGGAAATATGAATTTTGTGGTTGCAACCGCTTGTATCAAAATGAAAATGACTCCCGAAGAAGCTATCAATGCTGCAACAATTAACGGAGCTTATGCAATGGGACTTTCTGAAACCCATGGAAGCATTACAGTAGGTAAAAAAGCCAATATCATTATTACCAAACCAATTACTTCGTTTTATCAATTGCCTTATGCTTTTGGTAGCAATCTGATTGATGCTGTTATGATTGAAGGTGAAGTTATTTCATAAACAGCAACATTAAAATTTTATAAAACAAAAAAGGATTCGTTTTTGGCGAATCCTTTTTTATTAAAAATATTTAGTTTAAATCAACTTCTAAAAAAGTACTATTTTAGGGTAAAGCTTGTTTTTGAAACCAATTCGCTTTTATCAAAAATATTTACAAAGTAAGTTCCTTTTTCAAAATCTTTTCCTGGTAAATCTTGTGAAACTTGTACCGTTTTATTTTCATATTGAACATTAGTCGTAAAACTATATGTTAATGATTTATCGCCAAAAGTTTCAGTTTTTTTATCTCCTAAAACATTATTTTTACTGTCAATAACCTGAACATAATAGGTTTTATCACCAGATTTTGCAATGGAGTTTTCGGCAATCGTAAAGCTAATTTTTAGTACATCAGCACGACCTGCTTTTTCAGTTTCAATTTGTTTTCCTGAACTTCTTATTTTATAAGCAGAAGTTTTTAAATTCAAAATACTCAATTTAGAACCTTTTTCAACTGTTTTGGCCAATTCTTCATTTTGTCCAACTAAAACCTCATTGTATTTTTTTGCTTCACCTAAAACAACAACAGTACTGTCTCTTTCTGTCGTTAAAGTCACATTTTGTTTTTTAAGCACTTCATTTTCTTCCACTAAATTTTTCATTTTAGTCTCTAAAGAAAAATATTGTGTTTTGTATTTTCTCATCGAAGCGGCATCACCTTTCGATTTTTGTAAATCGGCCATAAGAATAACCACCTTTTCTCTTTCGGCAATTAACTCATCCGACATTGATGTATTTTCTGCAATTGCAGCATCATAAGTAGATTTCAATGCTTCCAAATCCTTCATTACAGTTGCTTTCTCAATTTTTGTTGTATCCAACATTTCTTGAGTTGTGTTAGCATCAGAAGTCGCTTTATAAATGTATACTAAACTTCCTGCTAAAAGAAGTGCTAATACAATAATGATTGCTTTTAGACTTGAATTACTTTTTTGATTTTCCATATGGTTTAATTTTTTACTAAAATAATAATTATTCTTTGTTATAACGTAAGTTTATATAATTATATTATTTTTGGAGAAAGAATTTTTCATGGAAAAATTAATCCCATTTACTATCAATGACCTTGCAAAAGTTACAAACTACAGATGTGGTGAAATAAAATTTGGGGAAAAAATGATGACTGTTCCGAAAGATGCAGATATAATTTCATTTCTGAAAAGTTGTGAATCTAAATACGTCTTGTTTGGAATCCCTGAAGACATCGGGGTTAGAGCAAATTTCGGAAGACCCGGAGCAGCTTCAGCTTGGGAAAGTGCTATCAAAAGTATCGCAAATATTCAGCACAATCGATTCTGTAAAGGAAGTCAATTGCTCGTTTTAGGTCATCTCGATGTTGTTGAAGAAATGGCTGCTGTTGAAAATTTAGATTTTAACGATAATAATGACCGGAAAAAACTGAGTCAGCTGGTTGAACAAATAGACAAAGAGGTTTCCCATATCATTTTTAATATTGTAAAAGCTGGAAAAACGCCAATTATTATTGGTGGTGGACACAACAATTCTTATGGAAATATAAAAGGAACTGCTCTTGCAAAAGGAAAACCTATCAATGCCATTAATTTTGACGCTCATTCTGACTTTAGAATCCTTGAAGGACGACACAGCGGCAATGGATTCTCCTATGCATATGAAGAAGGTTTTCTGAAAAAATATTTCATTTTTGGATTACACGAAAATTACACTTCTAAAAGCGTATTGGACACTTTGAAAAAAATTGATGACCGGGTTCAATTTAATACCTATGACGAAATCAATATCAGAAAGCAAAAGAACTTTGAACAAGAAATGGTTCAGGCTTTCGAATTTATCAAAGATGATTTTTATGGAATTGAAATAGATCTTGATGCCATCCCTAATATCGCCAGCAGCGCCATGACCATGAGTGGATTTTCTGTCGAAGAATTACGCCAATTTGTGTATTATTTCAGTCAAAATCAAAACGTAAGTTATATACACATTTGCGAGGGTGCTCCCGACTTGAGTGAAGATAAAAACAATCATTTAATTGGAAAATTAATTGGTTATCTGGTAACTGACTTCATGAAAGCGAACCTACATTCTTGATTTGTCAATTCGGTTATTTGCTGCATTTGAAAACATTCATATCACCGATAACCGAATTAACAATTTAACAAATCTACAAATAACCTATCTTTGCAAAAATATTTTGTACCTATTACAAGATACTTAATTCATAATTTATGTTATTCGAAGATTTATCACTTTCCAAAAGTATACAAAAAGCCGTATTTGAAGAAGGCTATATTAGCGCAACTCCCATTCAAGAACAAGCCATTCCTATCGTTTTGGCAGGAAGAGATTTAATCGGCTGCGCACAAACAGGAACAGGAAAAACAGGCGCATTTGCTATCCCAATCATACACCAATTGCACAGAATCGTTGGTTCAACAAAAAAAGCCAAACAAATTCGTGCTTTAGTAATTACCCCTACAAGAGAATTGGCTGTTCAAATCGGACAAAGTTTCGATACTTACGGTAAGTACACCAATTTGACACAGCTTACTATTTTTGGTGGCGTTTCTCAAGTGCCGCAAGTGGAAACACTTAGAAAAGGCGTTGACATTTTAGTGGCAACTCCAGGAAGATTATTGGATTTGCACAAACAAGGCTTTATCGATTTAGACCATTTACATGTATTGGTTCTTGACGAAGCAGACCAGATGCTTGACATGGGATTTGTTAATGACGTTAAGAAAATTGTAAAGCTTACGCCAAAAAACAGACAAACCTTATTCTTTTCTGCAACCATGCCAATCGCTATTCGGGAATTGGCCGAAATGTTCCTTAAAGATCCTGCAACAGTAACTGTTTCCCCAGTTTCATCAACAGCTGAAAATGTGGAGCAACACGTATATTTTGTTGAAAAAACAGAGAAGAGAAATTTATTATACCATTTGATAAAAAACCAAAATCTATCTGATGTTTTGGTGTTTTCAAGAACAAAACACGGAGCAGACAATGTTGTAAAAGCATTGCGAAAACACGATATTGCAGCTGAAGCCATTCACGGTGACAAATCACAAAATGCAAGACAACGTGTTTTAGATGCTTTCAAAAATAAAGAAGTTGGCGTTCTGGTAGCTACCGATATTGCAGCACGTGGTATTGATATTGATCAATTACCATTTGTAATCAATTTTGATTTACCCAATATTCCTGAAACGTATGTTCACCGAATTGGTCGTACAGGTCGTGCCGGAAATGGTGGAATTGCGATTTCTTTTTGCAGTAAGGACGAACATCAATATTGGAAAGACATTCAAAAACTGATAAAAGTAGATGTAAAAACAGTTTCCGAGCATCCATATCCTTGGCATTCCGGTGCTCCTGAAACGGCTCCTTCCGGTACTCCAAAGAATTCAAATCGAAGCGGTGGCGCACACAAATCCAGAAAATCTGACGCTTCAAAACAAAATAAAAAACGCTGGTACTAATTGGATTACAGATTCCATTTTTTACATGTAAGAAATAACTTTTAGCATTTGTTAAAAAACGTACTTAGTCGTTAAGTTACTTACATTCAACGATTTGCGTATTATTTATGATTTAAAACTGAATAATTTCATTAAATTTGATATTATTATTTATAAACCATTTAATACAAAAAAATTATGGAATCATTAGTTAAAAGAGGCGGTTTGTTACCGTCAGTGAACAGTTTAGGGTTAACTCCGTCAGTGAATACCTTTTTTGATGATGTTTTGTCTAGAGATATTTTTGATTGGACTGAAAGAAATTTTGCTACCCTAGGCAGTAATTTACCTTCAGTTAATTTAAGAGAAACGGATACTAAATTAGAAATTGATTTGGCAGCTCCAGGTATGAAAAAAGAGGATTTCAAAGTTGAAATCGATAATGACATGCTTATTATTTCGTCTGAAAAAGAGGAAAGAAAAGATGAATCAAACAAAAAAGAAAATTACGTTAGAAAAGAGTTTAGTTATCAATCATTTTGCAGAACATTTGGACTTCCTGATACCATAGATGAAAACAAAATTGAGGCTAACTATAAAGATGGTATTCTTCATGTTACAGTTGCAAAAAAAGAAGGTGCTAAGAAAAAAGCGCCAAAAACGATAGCTATAAAATAAACACCCTTATTTATATATCTTGAATTTCAGGATAAACCATAAAATCATTTGAACTCAGCAATTGGGTTCAAATGATTTTACGGTTTTTACTATTTACTCAGAAATAAAGATTTGTCAGTTTTCTGTAAATTTAAATAATAAATACTTAAAATAATTTATTGCTTTTATAAGATATTAGACATGTTTTTTTATTTCATGTTTAAAAAATAATCCATACAAAACACTAAATATCAGATATTTAAATGTTATATATTTGTTATTTGCATTTCATAAATGAAGAATTATCATTATATTTGATTGCATCTGTTTAAGAATCATTTAATACATACTATTATGGAATCACTTCTAAAAATAAACGGTTTATTGTCTCCTGTAAACACACTTATGGAGGATTTTTTTTCGAAAGATATTTTTGATTGGGCTGACAAAAATTTTGCTCATGTAGGAGCTAATTTACCTTCAGTGAACTTAAAAGAATCGGATAAAAAATTAGAAATTGAAATGGCCGTTCCAGGAATGAAAAAAGAAGATCTAAAGGTTGAAATCGACAATAATATGATTATTATCTCTTCTGAAAAAGAAGAAGAAAAAGAAGAGTCAAGAAAAAAAGGAAATTACCTTAAAAAAGAGTTTCATTATCAATCTTTTTACAGATCTTTTTTCCTTCCGGATTATATAGATGAAAACAAAATAGAGGCAAACTATAAAGATGGCATTCTCCACGTTATTATTGGCAAAAAAATAAGCGGAAAAGGAAAAAAAATTAAACCTATTGCTATAAAATAATCAAATATTGAAAGTTTTTATTAGGTTTCAATTTGAATTTTAAAATCAAAAAAAATACAGTTATTAATCTGATTTTTTTATTTTATTAATTTGATTTATAATAACTTGAAACAATTTTACAGGCTCAAAGGGTTTGATAATAATATCGTTCATGCCCGACGCAATTACTTCTTCTATCACTTCTTCTTTGGCAAAAGCAGTTAGGGCAACGATAGGTGTCGTTACTCCTATTTCCCTGATTTTTCTTGAAGTGTCGAAACCATTGATAATGGGCATATTAAGATCCATTAAAATAACATCAAAGGTCTCCTTTTTTAATAATTTTAAAGCAATCAAACCATCATCGACAACCTGACATTTGAAGTTATTACCTTCTAATATTTTTTTGGTAACCATTTGATTGATTTTATTGTCCTCGACAACCAAAACCTTGAAAATTTGGCTTGAAGTTAAATCCACTTCAAAATCACTGATGATTTTATTGGATTTTATAGAATCCGCTTCAAAACCTATTGTGAATGTAAAAGTAGTGCCCACGCCTTCTCTGCTTTCAAGAAAAATTTCGCTTCCAAATAATTCAATTAACCTTTGAACGATAGATAATCCAAGACCTGTGCCCTGGTAGTCATCTTCTTTTCGTTCTATTTGAACAAATTTTTCGAAAATTCTGTCCTGATCATCTTTTGCAATTCCGATTCCGTTATCTTGTACCTTAAATTTGATATAATTCATTTTACCATCAACTCTAACCAAATCTACAGTAACAATAACTTTCCCTTTTTTGGTGAACTTCAATGCATTACTTACCAAATTCATCAATATTTGTGAAAGTCGAAGTTTATCGCCTATTAAAGATTCTGGAATTGCAGTGTCAATTTCGCATTTGATTTTGTTTTTATTCTTATTTGCTATAAATTGTAATGAGCTTAAAACAGTATTAATTTCATCGGCAATATTAAAAGTCAGGCTTTCTAAAATAATTTTATTCTCTTCAATTTTATTAATTTGCAGGATATCATTAACAAGTGAAAGTAAATATTTTGCCGAAAATTTAAGTGAGTTTATATACGGACTATTTATTAATTCTTTGTGTTCATCTAAAATCATATTGGTAATCCCAACAACTCCATACAACGGCGTTCTTAATTCGTGGCTAATTGTGGATACAAACTGGGTTTTTAGTTTAGAAGCTTCTTCTGCTTTTTCTTTAGCAATCATGAGCTCCTGATTTGCAATGGTTAATTCGTAATTGACTTTCTTTTTGAATCTATTATTTTTATATAACGTAAATGATAAAAGTAATAAAACCAGAAATACGACGATAAACAGGGTCACAACAATCTTAGACTGTTTTATATTTAGTTTTTGAATATATCTCTCCGATTCAATTTTGTCAATTTGATTCTTATATTCATCTAATTCAACTTGAGTTCCTGTTATTTTGGCTCCAATTGTCCGTTTGTCGTTGACAATTTTGTTTTTTAGTTGATTAAATTTATCTAAATATAGATAGGCATTTTTATAATCTTCATTTTTAAAATAATACTTTGAAAAATCATTATATACATCCAATGTGTGATTTTCCACAAATGCTTCTTTATTTTCGCCACATAAACGCAACGCTTCATTAAAAGAGGCTTCTGCTTTTTGATTTTCATTGATATGTGAATAATAAGAACCAAATAACGAATTCATGAATAATTTCGCTTCTAATCCACCAGCTTCATTAATTATTTTTTCAGTTGATTTTAAATATGGAAAACCCTTTTTATAATCCCCAATAGCAAAATAAGCGCTTGCTATATTTAGCTTTGCATATGTGATTTTAAGTTCATCATTAATTTTATAAGCATATTTTAATCCTTTTTCATAATGCTTAATTCCTTCTTTAAAGTTGACCTTTCGATAGCAATAAACGTTTCCTAAATTATTGTTTAATCCATATTTTAAAGTGTCATTTGAAGACAAATTCGCATATTCCAATCCTTTATAATAAAAATGAATGGCTTTTTTATAGTCAGAGAATTCCTCGAAATTGAGTCCTATCAGATTGTAGGCACGAGCAACTAACTGAATGTCTTCAATTATAAGGGCTGCGCTGAGTGCTTTTTTCGCTAAATTTAAAGAATTACCACATTCTAAATCTGTTAAATAATCTCCTGACTTATAGAGCAGTAACTTAACATCTTTATCAGTAACCTTTTCTGATTGGGCAAAACCAAACTGAAAAGCAAACAAAATAAATGAAAATATTAGTTTTTGAAACATTTTAAAAATGAAAATTTTTGAGAATACTAATGTATTGAAACCTTTTGAATAAATCGGTTAAGTTTTTTATTATTTTTAAGAGAAATAAATAATTGATTTCTAATAAAATATATAAAAAATATCATCTGATTTGGCTTCATTATACACCAAAAAAAAGAGGCTTTTCAGCCTCTAGTTTTTATTTAACTTCTAATCAATTTTCTATATTTAAGTCGTTTTGGAGTTAAATCACCACCCAAACGTTTTTTCTTGTTTTCTTCATAATCAGAGAATCCACCTTCAAAATAATAGACTTCAGAATTTCCTTCGAAAGCTAAAATGTGGGTACAAATTCTGTCCAGAAACCATCTGTCGTGAGAAATCACTACGGCACAACCTGCAAAATTTTCAAGTCCTTCTTCCAAAGCACGAAGCGTATTAATGTCCAAATCATTTGTTGGCTCATCTAATAACAATACGTTTCCTTCTTCTTTCAAAGTCATCGCAAGATGCAAACGGTTTCGTTCACCACCGGAAAGCATAGAAACTTTCTTGTTTTGATCGCTTCCGCCAAAGTTAAATCGGCTTAAATAAGCTCTTGAATTCACTTGTCTTCCGCCCATCATAATCAATTCCTGACCATCACAAAAATTTTCCCAGATTGATTTATCAGGATTAATATTGGAATGCGATTGATCTACATAAGCGATTTTAACGGTGTCTCCAATTAAGAATTCTCCCGAATCTGACTTCTCTTCACCCATAATCATCTTGAAAATAGTTGATTTACCAGCACCATTGGGTCCGATAATTCCAACAATTCCAGCTTGTGGCAAATTAAAATTCAAATTGTCGTATAATAATTTATCTCCAAATGCTTTAGAAACATTTTTGGCTTCAATTACATTGGTTCCTAAACGAGGCCCATTTGGAATATAGATTTCCAGATTTTCATCCAATTGTTTCTGGTCTTCGTTCAAAAGCTTGTCATAGTTTTGCAAACGTGCTTTTTGTTTGGTCTGACGCCCTTTCGCACCTTGACGAACCCAATCCAACTCGCGTTCCAACGTTTTTCTTCGTTTAGAAGCTACTTTTTCTTCGGATGCCATACGTCCTGATTTTTGTTCCAACCAAGAAGTATAATTCCCTTTCCAAGGAATACCTTCACCTCTATCAAGTTCTAAAATCCAGCCTGCAACATTATCAAGGAAATAACGGTCGTGAGTTACCGCGATAACCGTTCCGGCATATTGTGCTAAATGTTGTTCTAACCAAAGTACACTTTCCGCATCCAGGTGATTCGTAGGCTCATCCAAAAGCAAAACATCCGGTTGTTGCAATAACAAACGACATAATGCTACACGACGGCGTTCTCCACCTGATAAATTTTTAATTGGAGTATCGCCTTCAGGAGTTCTCAAGGCATCCATCGCAATTTCTAGTTTGGTATCGATTTCCCAAGCTCCAAGTGCATCAATTTTATCTTGTAAATCCGCTTGGCGGTCCATCAATTGTTGCATTTTGTCCGCATCTTCATAGACTTCGGGCAAACCAAACATATCGTTGATTTTATTGAATTCATCCAAAACTGCCATCGTTTCTGCAACGCCTTCTTTTACAATCTCGATAACGGTTTTGCTATCATCCAAAATAGGTTCCTGTTCCAAATAACCGACCGTGTAACCAGGTGCAAAAACTACATCACCCTGATAATTTTTATCCGCTCCGGCGATAATTCTTAAAAGAGAAGATTTTCCGGAACCGTTTAAACCCAAAATACCAATTTTCGCTCCGTAAAAGAAACTCAAATAAATATCTTTCAATACTTGTTTATTACTGCTTGAATACGTTTTACTCAATTTTGACATTGAGAATATTACCTTTTTATCGTCTGCCATTTTTTATTATTGTTTATTCGTTGATTTGTATTTTTTACTGATTGTTAATTTCTAAAGACGCCCTTTAAGTGAACTGAAAACCCATGCATTTGCCAAGAATCCCACTCCTACTGCCGCAAAACCCCAACCGGCGGTATCATCATATTTAAAAGCACCTAAACTAATAAGCAACAACCCCATTAGTATCATTATTAATGTGGCCCAACCTAAAATAGTATTTTTATTCATTCCCATAAACTGTCATCTTTTATGTTTTTTAATCCCGAAGTTTCGGGAGTGCAAATATCGTGAATATTCCTGAATTTTAAATATTGATTTTTAAATGATTAATTAAAAACCTTTACCAACATTTCTTTCAATAAATCATGTTGTGACATAGCATTTGCACCAACACCCTTACTCTTCACATCAATATCACGTAAAGTCGCGACTATCTGACTGACTTTTTTCATCGGATAATTCTTCAAAGCCACATCGTAATCTTTTAAGAAAAACGGATTAACACCCAAAACAGCCGCTACATTTTTCGGGTTTCGATCTTTCAATCCGTGGTATTTCAACAATTGAATAAAAAAACTAAAAACCAAACTTGTGGTCACTACCATTGGATTGTCCTTTGGATTATCGGAAAAATATTGGGCAATCTGATACGCTTTCAATTGGTTATGTTCGCCAATCGCTTTTCGCAATTCGAATACATTAAAGTCTTTGCTAAAACCGATATTCTCTTCAATATGTTTGGCTGTGATTGCACTTCCCTGTGGTAAAATAATTTGTAATTTCTCGAGTTCATTATTTATTTTACTCAAATCGGTTCCCAAAAATTCCACTAACATCGCTGATGCTTTTGGGTCGATAGTATAATTTTTACCTGATAAGACACGCTTAATCCAATCGCCAACCTGGTTTTCATACAATTTTTTACTTTCGTAAACTACGCCAGATTTCGCAATATTCTTAGTTACTTTTTTACGTTTGTCTAATGTTTTGTATTTATAACAGATAACCAAAACCGTAGAGGGCATCGGATTTTCGGCATAACTTTCTAATTTATCGATGGTTTTCGTCAAATCCTGCGCTTCCTTTACAATCACGACCTGACGCTCGGCCATCATCGGATAACGCTTTGCCGTAGAAATTATATCTTCAATCGAAACATCCCGTCCGTAAAGAACAGTTTGATTAAATCCTTTCTCTTCTTCCGTAAGGACATTTTTTTCGATATAATCCGATAACTTATCAATATAATACGGTTCTTCGCCCATCAAAAAATAGATTGGTTTGATGTTTCCGCTTTTTATATCGTTTACAATTTTTACTACTTCGTCCATCTTTTTATTTCAAAATTCAACATTCGTTGTTCATCATTCAATCTTCAAAAATTTTAAACCTTAAACTTTAAACTTATTTAATACTTTTGCTTTATGCAACAACTGAATTTCCCTTCTTATTCGTTTCGCTTCAAAAATAACGAAAATAAAGTAGCTATCTTCGATGAAATTCGTAAAAAATTTGTCATTCTTACTCCCGAAGAATGGGTTCGCCAGCATGTGGTTCAGTTTCTTTTGCAGGAAAAAAAATATCCAAAATCATACATTAATATTGAGAAACTGCTAAAAATCAACGATCTAAAAAAACGTTATGATATTGTTGTTTTCAATCCTGACGGAAGTATTTTTATTTTAGTAGAATGCAAAGCACCCGAAATTAAAATCTCTCAGGACACTTTTGATCAGATTGCACGTTATAACATGACTTTGAATGCCCAATATTTGATGGTGACTAACGGACATAATCATTACTTTTGTCAAATGGATTATGAACAGGAACTCTACAAGTTTTTGCAGGAATTACCTAATTATCAACTTTAATTATGAATAAAATAGCTGTCGTAATTTTGAATTGGAACGGGGTGAAGTTGTTAGAACAGTTTCTGCCATCCATTGTGAAATATTCTCCGGAAGCGACTATTTATGTCGCCGATAATACTTCGACAGACCGTTCAGTTGCTTTTGTAAAAGAAAATTATCCAACGGTTGAAATTATAATAAATGAAAGCAATTTTGGTTTTGCCAAAGGGTATAATGAAGCTTTAAAATTCGTTAAAGAAGAGTATTATGCCTTAGTCAATTCGGATATTGAAGTGACCGAAAACTGGTTAAAACCCATATTGGAAACTTTCGAAAATGAACCTCAAACAGCAATTATTCAACCTAAAATATTGGATTTCAAAAACAAGAAATATTTTGAATATGCTGGTGCAGCAGGCGGATATATTGACGAATATGGTTATCCTTTTTGTCGTGGACGCATTTTTGATACTTTGGAAAAAGATAACGGACAATATGATGATGATTGTGAAATTTTTTGGGCATCCGGTGCCTGTTTTTTTATAAGAAATTCGGTTTACAAGGATTTAAATGGATTTGATGGTGAGTTTTTTGCCCATCAGGAAGAAATTGATTTGTGTTGGCGTGCTTTCAATAAAAATCATATCATAAAATACAACGGAAAATCAACAGTTTATCACGTAGGCGGCGCCACTTTGAATGAAAGTAATCCTAGAAAAACCTTTTTGAATTTTAGAAATTCGTTATTGATGTTAACTAAGAATGTTCCCGGACAATCTTTATTAAAAGTCCTATTTGTTCGGATGATTTTAGATGGAATTGCTGGGATTCGGTTTCTTCTTCAGGGAAAATTTTCTCATTTTACGGCAATTTTAAAAGCTCATTTTTCTTTTTACCAACTTTTTTCTGAAAATTATAAAAAAAGAGAAAAAATACAATCAAAAAAATACTACAAGTTAAAAAGTATCGTTTATAGCTATTATATCAATAATGACAGGGTTTTTCAAAGCCTTTTTTAACAATAGTTTAAGAGCGAAAATTTAACTGTTAATCGAATTAAACCTTAATTTTATAAAAACAAAAACAATCATTTTTATGAGAAAAATCATTTTAGCGCTATCACTAGTTGCTTTGCTAACAACTTCATGTGGTACAAAAAAGAAAATCGCTGCTTTAGAAAGTAAAAACAAAGAAATTCAGGATTTGTTGAATACTTGCACAGTGAAATTAAATACGTGTTTGACTGAAAAAGAGGCAATTTCCAGCCAAATGGATTTTTTGAAGAAAAACAATTCTGACTTAATCAATAATATGGGCAACATGACCACTTTATCTACTAAAGGTGCTGAAAATATTGAAAAAGCTTTGGAATCCATTAAAGAAAAAGACTTGAAAATTACCAGAATGCAAGATGCGTTAACTAAAAAAGACAGCGTTACACTTGCTTTAGTAACCAGTTTAAAAGGTGCTGTTGGTATTTCTGATCCGGACATTGAAATAAATGTAGAGAAAGGGGTTGTTTTCATCTCCATTTCCGATAAATTATTATTCAAAAGCGGAAGTTATAATGTAAGCGACAGAGCCAAAGAAGTTTTAGGAAAAGTGGCCAAAGTAATTAACAGCAAGCCTGACTTTGAATGTATGGTTGAAGGTCATACTGATAATGTTCCTTTTACCGGAAATGCTGTTTTGCTTGATAATTGGGATTTAAGTGTGAAACGTTCTACGGCTATTATTCGTGTTTTAACCAGGGATTTAAAAGTGAATCCGGCACAATTAATTGCCGCAGGAAGAAGTGAATTTATTCCGTTAGTACAAAATAATTCCGCAGGAAACAGAGCTGTCAATAGAAGAACACGTATTGTGATATTACCAAAAATCGATCAATTCTATGAAATGATTGAGAAAGAAATGAAGAAACAATAAACAGTTTTAAGATTTCATAAATGAAAAAAACGTCTCGAAATATCGGGACGTTTTTTTTTATATTATTATATTTTTAAAATTAAAGAATATCCAAACTTCCTTTTCCTTCCCTAATTACCACTGGTTCTCCGTTGGATAAATCGATAATCGTAGAAGCATGGTTATCACCGTAACCCCCATCAATAACTAAATCTACCAGGTTTTGCCATTTCTCGAAAATCAATTCCGGATCCGTAGAATATTCCAAAACGGCATCATCATCATGGATAGATGTAGATACAATTGGATTTCCCAATTGACGGACTATTTCTAAGGCAATGGAGTTATCGGGAACCCGAATTCCGACTGTAGTCTTCTTTTTGAATTCTTTCGGAAGGGTATTATTTCCGGGTAAAATAAATGTATAAGGCCCAGGCAATGCTCTTTTTAATAATTTGAAAGTCGAAGTGTCAATTTGTTTCACATAATCGGAGATATTGCTCAAATCATGGCAAACAAAAGAAAAATTAGCTTTTTCTAACTTCACTCCTTTAATTTTTGCAATGCGTTCCAATGCTTTTGTATTGGTAATATCACAACCCAAACCATAAACGGTATCGGTTGGATAAATGACTAAGCCGCCTTCTTTTAAAACCTTTACAACTTTGGCAATGGCCGATTCGCTAGGTTTGTCTTCGTATATTTTAATGAATTGAGCCATGATAATTTTATTTTGATATTAATCAATTTACGAAACTATATCCAGCTTCGCAAATCGTAACAATAATTTCTTGATGCCTCCGACTTCAAACTTGATTTCTGCTTTTTTGTCGGCACCAACACCTTCTAAATTGATGACTTCACCTCTACCGAAACGTTCATGCATTACGATATTTCCAACAGTCAATTTATTATCAAATAAATTAGCTGCTCCTGATGGTGCATTAGATGTCATTGGTTTTAACTTCCTAACCATTGCTGTTGGCTCTTCCCCGTACTTTTTTGGTGGCGTTCCTGTAGTAGGTTTTGCCAATCGCAATTTCGATTTATCAATATCATCAAAGATATCGCTATCAATCATGGGCTTATATCTATAATTATTTTCTGCCGGGGTAAGGTATTCTAAATATTTCCCGTCAATTTCTTCAATAAAACGAGAAGGCTCACTATCCGTTAATTTTCCCCAGCGGTAACGCGATTGTGCATAAGTCAGATACGCTTGTTTTTCGGCACGGGTTAAGGCAACATAAAACAAACGGCGTTCTTCTTCGAGTTCGCTTCTCGTACTCATACTCATGGCACTTGGAAACAAATCTTCTTCCATTCCAACCACAAAAACCTGAGGGAATTCTAATCCCTTTGCCAAGTGAATCGTCATTAAAGCCACACGATCTTCATCGGAAGTATCTTTATCTAAATCGGTTGCCAGCGCTACATCTTCCATAAATTCGGACAGTGCACCACGAGCGCCATCCACTTCTTTTTGCCCTTCGGTGAAATCCTTGATTCCGTTTAACAACTCTTCTATATTTTGTACAACTGCCATTCCTTCCGGAGTAGCATCTTTTTTAAATTCCTGAATCAATCCTGTTTTTTTAGTCACATGATCGGTAATATAAAAGGCATCCTGATTTTCATTTATCACTTGAAAACTCTGAATCATCGTTACAAAATCTTGCAATTTTTGTTTCGTTCCAGAATTTAATTTTAAATCAATTCTATCGATGTTTTGCATCACTTCAAAAACGGAACGCTTGTAATGATTGGCAGCTATGACCAATTTTTCGACCGTAGTGTTTCCGATACCTCGTGCCGGATAATTGATTACGCGCATCAAAGCTTCTTCATCTTTTGGATTAATTACCAAGCGCAAATAGCACAATACATCTTTGATTTCTTTTCGTTGATAGAAAGATAAACCACCGTAAATTCTATACGGAATATCGCGTTTTCGGAGCGCATCTTCCATGGCACGCGATTGTGCATTGGTACGGTACAAAATAGCAAAATCGCCATTCATCATTTGGTGCTGCATTTTTTGCTCCCAAATGGTACCGGCTACAAATCGGCCTTCCTCCCCATCGGTTAAACTGCGATGTACTTTTATTTTTGGCCCATCATCATTGGCTGTCCAAACAATTTTGTCCAGTTTTGTTTTGTTTTTTTCGATGATTGAATTCGCTGCTTCAACGATATTTTTGGTAGAACGGTAATTTTGTTCCAGACGAAAGGTTTTTACGCCATCGTAATCTTTTTGAAAATTCAAAATGTTATTGATATTCGCACCACGAAACGCATAAATACTCTGTGCATCATCACCAACGACACAAATATTCTGAAAACGATCCGACAACGCACGAACAATCAAATATTGAGAATGGTTGGTATCTTGGTACTCATCTACTAAAATATAACGAAAACGGTCTTGGTATTTTGCCAAAACTTCAGGAAAACGAGTTAGTAACTCATTGGTTTTTAATAACAAATCATCAAAATCCATCGCTCCGGATTTAAAACAACGATCAACATAATTCTGATAAATTTCGCCCATCCGTGGTTTTTTGGCCATCGCATCGGATTCCTGTAATTCAGGATTGTTCATATAGGCTTTTACGGTAATCAGACTGTTTTTATAAGAAGATATTCGACTTAAAACCTGTTTGGGTTTATAGACATCTCTATCCAGTTGCATTTCTTTTATAATTCCCGAAATCGCTCGGAGACTGTCTTGGCTGTCATAAATCGTAAAATTGGATGGATACCCTAATTTCTCAGCTTCAGAACGCAGAATCCTGGCAAAAACGGAGTGGAAAGTTCCCATCCAAAGATTTTTGGCTTCGCTGGCTCCAACAATATCGGAGATACGTTTTTTCATTTCACGTGCCGCCTTGTTGGTAAATGTCAGTGACAAAATACTAAAAGCATCAACACCCAAACTCATCAGATAGGCAATTCTAATGGTCAGCACACGGGTTTTACCGGAACCGGCACCCGCAATGATAATCATGGGTCCGTCTTTTTGGAGAACGGGTTCGCGTTGGGCTTCGTTAAGTTGGCTGATGTATTTTTGCATTTTTATTTTTCAATTTTGTTATGCAAAAATAGCGATTTAGAATGAAGAATTTGGTAGCGAAAAGACTTCATTTTCAGGAATTGATAATTGATTTATTTTCCTATAAAAACATCATATCCAAAACGGATTAAAGTTCCAATTATAACTATTAAAAAGAAAATCCGAATGAATTTGTTACCGCGATTAATAGCTAATTTTGCTCCTATAAATCCACCAATGGCATTGCAAATAGCCATTGGAATGGCAACCATCCAAATGATTTTTCCTTTGATAATAAACAAACAGATGGAACCAAAATTTGTTGCCAGATTGACCATTTTAGCATTGGCGGAAGCATGAAGAAAATCAAAACCCAACAACGTGATAAATGCCAAAACCAAAAAACTGCCTGTTCCGGGACCAATAAATCCATCATAGAATCCTATGAAAAAACTAATTAATACGGCATAAAGTAATTGTTGTTTTGGGGAATGTGATTTATCCGTGTGCTGCCCAAAATTTTTCTTTGCATAAGTATAAATAACCAAAAGCGAGAGGACCACAAGCAGCAACGGTTTCATAAAATCATTGCTTACATAAGTCAATAAAGTAGAACCCGCGAAAGCCGATGGAACGGCCAATACCATCATAATCAGCAATAACTTCCAATTCATTTCAACTTTTTTCATGTATTGAATAGCCGCAAAAAGGGTTCCGCTGAATGATGGAATTTTCAATGTGCCGATGACAGTGGCGACCGGTAAATTGGGTAATAATATCAATCCCATCGGCGTTTGGATTAAACCCCCTCCACCAACAATTGCATCAACAAAACCCGCAGCAAAAGCAGCTATACACAGTAAAATTAGAATTGAGGTATCCATTTTTTTGAAAATTTTATCAAATGTACTGTTTAAGTTTATTTGTTTATTCGTTTATTTGTTTTTTGATTTGGCAAACATAGCTCAATCTTAAAATCTTATAATTTTTAAAAACAAAAAATGGAAACTACAAAAATCATAGAATTATTAAGTTATACTTTACCGGCAATTATTACTGGTGTTGTTGCCTACTTTTTTTTCGATTTACATACTAAAAACGAAGAAGGAAGACGTCGTTATTTAATAAACAAAGAAGCACAAAAAAATGCTTTGCCTTTGCGTTTACAAGCATACGAACGCTTGGCTTTGTATTTGGAACGTATCAATCCTGCCAAATTATTGATTCGTATAAAACCAATTTCTGAAGATAAAAACGATTATGAAAACTTTGTAGTCGCACAAATAGAACAGGAATTCGAACACAATTTGACACAGCAAATCTATATGTCCGATGAGTGCTGGACTATTATTGTTTCGGCAAAAAATGCTACAATCCAAATGATAAGAAAAGCCAATATGAGCGAGCGCGTGGATAGCGCTGATAAATTGCGAGAAGTCATTTTGAGTGATTTAATGGAAAAACAATCCCCAAGTAATGTCGCTTTGGCTTACATTAAAAATGAAGTTGGGCAGTTGTGGTAAATTATTGATTTTAGATTAAAAAGAAAAACCTTCTTAATGAGAAGGTTTTTCTTTTTAATATTATAGATTTAGGATTAATTGTCTCGCAGTACGTGCACGGTTCCAGTGATGGTATGTGAAACACTTGTATTACTATCAATATAGGTTCCATTAAAAGTCATATCTATATATTGACCTACTGAACCAAAATTACTCAAATTAAAAGAAACGGCATTTGTTGATTGGACAGATATATACCCAATATCACTTCCTTCTATTGAAAATTCAGCCGTTGTATAAATTCCTGGAATATTTGTATTTCCCCAAATATATAATCCTTGCTGATTGGAATTATAACCAGAAATAGAAAGTCCATTTGTAGTTCCAGCACTACCGGAATTTGCCGTAATACCTGCTATGACATACACAACAGGATTGTTATCTATTTGATATGAAATAAACTCTGTAACAGCATTACAAACTGTCAAATTTCCAACGTTAGTAGTCGGCGTTGTAAATGTGTAATTAATTACCCCTGTAGTTTGAAGATTATCATAATCATACCCCTCTAAAGTGAAACTATTGTTGGTTGAACTGCAAACCAAAGTATTAAAACTAAAATTCCCATTGGTAACAGTTGAAAAAAGTGTTTGGTTGCCATAATCAAGCAATACATAGCCATTGGTTACATTAGAATTATCACATTTCAGCAAACTTCCCTGAACCGTTGTAGATTGTACTGTTCCACTGGTCACCACAATATTCGGTAAAGTAGTGTTAGCCGACAATGGACCAATAGATGAGGTGTTAATTATATTTCCACAATTATCATAGATATTCATGGTTAATGTTTCATTTGCTGGAACTAAACCGCAAACTTGACCGTCACTGTTTGTCATTCCCATTACAGGATAACTGTTTCCATTTCTAATAATTCCAACCCCAACATTGGATATTGGATTTCCATTACTATTTACAAGCGTTACACATAAAGTAACGGTTGGAAATTGGGCATCACAATTCCACCAAGAAAAATGTGATACGGTGCCCACATATTTATTCCCTTGTTTGGTTGCACTTCCTTCTTCTTTCCAATACCCAAGCGTTTCGTCAAAATGCCAAAGTGGAATTGTTGATGGAGCTGTGGCTAATTGTGTTGCTGTTATTGGCATTTCGATTTGTGCCGTATTAGAAATTTGTAATTTTTCTCCGCCACTTCCTCTTAATTCCACATTCATCATTCCGAAAGTTTCTAACACTTTTGCAGCGCCATCAGCATTCTCTGCAAATAACATTCCTGGCATTTTATCCGCAATATTAGGATCTGTCGGATCTAAATGATGCATGATAACACTTACATTTCCGGAATAAGCGCTTCCGGTTTCGGTTTTGAAATTACCATCAAAAACTACTTTGATAGCGTTTGGCAAAGCCACTTCGCTTGCCGCTCCAGAAGCAACCGTAGCCACTATATTTCCAGAAAGCATCATGATTTTTACTGTATTTGTTCCGCTGGAAGGAACCACGGCTCTTGAACCATCAATAAAACCTGATTTTTTTGCCGTGATATAAGCAAATTTCTCATAAACATTAGCATCATTAATAATGAAAACGCCATTAACATCGGTTTGAGCGGTGGAACTTCCAATCTTAACAGCCACGTTTTGAATTGGGTTGTTGTCTTCATCGACAACCTGACCCAGAAAGTCTTTTGAAGTGGCATTACCGAAGTTGTCTGAAAAGTTGCCATTTGAATTGTTGTTGTCATCACTTGGATTGCAACTAACAATCAATAAAGAAGTCAAAAATAGAACGAAAAACGATTTAAATTTAGTCATAAGGTCTTTGTTTTTAGTTGGTTATTAACCAGATGCAATTTAATCAAAAAGGTTGCGTGATAAAATTAACAAATTATTTCTCACTTAATAATTTCCGAAGCTGAACTTTTTCATTTTCTGAAAGTTTGGATAATAACTCTTCAAAATAAGTCTTATGGTTTTTATTTTTCAAAAGAAGCCTGATTTTTTCTCTTGCAAATTTGGTGAACTGCCATTTGTGATTTGTAGTGGCATTGACTAAATATTGCAACACATTCTGATCGTTTTTATTAATAAATAAAAGGTTTTCAAGTGCATTTTGTCGAATCGAACTTTCATGCTTTGGCGAACAATATTCTAACAATTCTTCGTAGAATTTGACTTTATTTCCTGCTTGATAATCTTTCGTTCCAAGTGCTAAAGTTAGCCAAAGCATACGTAAATTTTTATCATTAAAACCAATCCAACTTTTAGATTTATCGAGTAATTGCTTTTGTTCCTCCGGAAATTGGGACCAGAAAGTATTCAACACAATTTCTCGTGTAATATATGATTCATCGTTAAATAAAGTTTCATATTCCGATTTAAAATTTAAAGGGATTTTAGGCATCGTCTTAGCTATAGCCTGACGCACCTGAATGGTGTTTGTTCGCATAGCTAATCGCAATAAACTCGATTTTTCCTCAAAAGATAGATTTTCTAATTGAAATATAATTTCCTCTTTTATAGGATAAAAAGCATTCGACTGCATGGTTCTTTCGAAAATTTCTTTTTTGTCTTTGAATGGTTTGTCCCGAAGTTTTTTAATTTCTACCAATACTTTTATGGCTTCATTTTTATAAAGTAACTGATTCGCTTTCTGACTGTCAAACCCTGATTGTTCAAGCCATGCTTTACTAAAATTATTCAAATCATATTTAGATAATTTTTTGATTTCATTAAAAAAATCTTGTGTATTTACATTCTGAAAAGCATGTTTTTTTAAATAATTCTTCACTGCTTTTTTAAATATTTTCTCTCCGACTCCTTCTCGCAAAACATGCAATGCCCAAGCGCCTTTTTGGTAAAAAGTCAGAGAACTTGCTTTTTCATTCAGGACAGGAATCGTGTCGTGAGACTCTGCTTCCTTGAGTTGTTGAGCCGTTTGATATAATTTATAATAAAAATAATCATCCCCAAAAACTTTCTTTTCAGCCAATAAAGCATAATAAGTGGCAAAACCTTCCTGCAGCCAATGATGTTTGCCGCTTTCGGCAGTAACCAAATCACCAAACCATTGATGCGCCAATTCATGTGCGTTGACATTCACATAATTCCTATCATTAAAACCAATATTATCCACCACAAAATCTCTGGAAAAAAGTGTTGCTGATGTGTTTTCCATTCCGGCATACAAAAAGTCCCGAACCGGAATTTGCTTGTAGACTTCCCAAGGGTACTTCACTCCTATTTCTTTTTCGAAAAAATCAAAAATTTCTTTTGAATAGCGATACGTTGGTTCAAACTTCGCTTCATCTTCTTTCTCAATATACAAATACAATGGAATTCCGGTTTTTGAAGTCAGTTTTTGTTCTTCGAATTTTCCAATGGCAAGCATCAAAAGATAACTGCTCATTGGCTTTTTCATCTGATAAGACCACGTTATTTCATTATTAACCTTTTCTTTTTTGTTTAAAATACCATTCGAAATCACCTGATAAAAGGCATCGAAAGTTATATCCAGATTAAAAACCACTTTCTCATTCACATCATCAAAGCTCGGAAACCAATGACTGGTATATTTTCCTTGGCCTTGCGTCCAAATTTGGAGATTATCGGTTTCGACAGATCCAATAAAATACATAGCTTGTTTCGGAGTCGCCTCATATTCAAAAGTCAACGTGTTTTTGCCTTTTTCAAAACCTTCAAAAAGCAGCAATTGTTTTCCTGAATTTTTAAATTGTACTTCTTTATTATTGATTTTCACAGTTGAAAAAGTCATTCGCTGCGCATCGATTTTAATAGTGTCAATTGAAAACAATACTTCAAAATCATAATTGATTTGACCTGAAACAGTTTTCGTAATTGGATTTATAGCTATTTTTCCAAAAACCGATTTGAAATCAACCGATTGGGTTTGTTGTGAAAAAGAAAGTGTCGAAAGTAAAAGTAATAAAAGAGAATATCGTTTCATTTTTAAAATATCAGAACCTCAAAGTTACAAAGGTTTGCAAAACTATTCTTCGCATTTTTTGTAAGTTTACTGCCAAATTTAAAAATCTTGAAAAAGAAAGCCCTTTTTAACTGGAGCAGCGGCAAAGATTCTGCACTAGCCTTATATAAAGTTTTACAAAATAATGACTTTGAAATTGCGTGTTTGCTTACGAGCGTAAACCAACAGTTTCAACGTATTTCGATGCATGGCGTTCGGGTAGCATTATTGGAACAACAAGCTGAAAGCATAGGATTGCCCTTATTAAAAATGGAAATTCCCGAAATGCCCACGATGGAAGCCTATGAAAACGTGATGCGGGAAACTTTGGAAAAACTAAAATCAAAAGGTGTTACCCATTCTATTTTTGGTGATATTTTTCTGGAAGATTTACGAAAATACCGTGAAGATAAATTAGCCGAAATACAATTGGAAGCCGTTTTCCCGTTATGGAAAATTCCAACCCATGAACTTATAAAAGAGTTTATCGGTTTAGGATTTAAAACGATTGTTACTTGCGTAAACGAACGGTATTTAGATCAAAGTTTTGTAGGTCGAATTATCGATGAGGATTTCATCAACGATTTACCCGAAAATGTGGATGTTTGCGGAGAAAACGGAGAATTTCATACGTTTACATTCGATGGACCATTATTCTCCAAACCGATTGATTTTGAGATTGGTGAAATCGTGTATCGAAAATACGAAAGACCAAAAGAGGAAAGTTCAAATACCGCCTGTGATACCAATGCCACAGATGCTTTTGATTATGGATTTTGGTATTGTGATTTGGTAGAAAAACAATAAAAAAATGCTTCAAAGTCTATTGATTTTGAAGCATTTTTTTTTATAGTAAAGAATTTTTCTATTTCTCCTCATACATTTTCAGCAACTGTGTCACGGTATTCCAGTTCCGAATCGTAGCGGTTACATTCAGTTTTTTCTCGATATACTTTTGATCCAGCCTAGTTTTTCCTGCACCTACATCATACTTAATGTAAATCCTGCTCTCATCTACAGCTGCAACATCGGGTTTGAACTGGCTAATTTTCAACTCATTAATACTGTCACTTTTCAAAATGGTAGAAATAAAAGCCACGTATATTTTTTTTAAATCGACGTCTTTCTCTTTTAAAAATGCATTATTCTTAAAACAAGCTTCTAAATCGTTCTTGCCAATAACCACAATGGGCACATCATGTCCAAAAACCTTGTAAATTTCCTGTTTTATCATAAAACCAACTTTGGCAGGATTCTCCTCAGGAGTATCTACAAATACATTTCCGGATTGTATATAGGTTTGAACATTTTCAAATCCAATGTTTTGTAAAGTCGTTTTCAAAGCCTCCATTTTTATCATATTGTGTCCGGAAACATTGATGCCACGAAGGAGCGCGAGATGGGTTGTCATTTTTTATGCTATTTTGATTTTCAAAGATATTGCGTTTGAATGGAATTTTACAAGTTTTAGTTTTGAAGGTGTTTTTTTTATCTAATTCCATTGATTCCGATATTAATGGAATCATTTTTTGAGATAGTGGTGAAAATCTGCCTATCCATTATTAAGCACTAATTTCAAAAAAGTTAAGCTAAGCTTAAAAATCATAATTATATGAAGTACTATTAGCCAGACGTTTTATACTTTCATGACATTTAAATTAGCTATAAATTCATCCAGCTCTTTTAAAGATTCTTTATCAACAAGATTAGTGTCTATAGTTATTTGTGTCTGCTTTGTTTTGAGAATATAATCACCAGCAAATTTTTTAACTTCGATTAAGTTATTCAGATAAATTTTCCCACCAAATTTTTTTTTTAGATAGCCTTCTTTTACTGTAACATAATTTGTTTTTAAATTATATAAACTATTTATGATATAAGCTAGGCCACCTCCCAAAGGAATCAATGATATTCGTTCGTCGAATAAGATTGGTGCTAATCCAACTGCCAGAAATAGAATGCCTATAATTAATTCTTTTCTTGTAGATTTTCTATTGTACTTTATTTCCATATTTAAATGATGCTATTGAATTCTCCAAGCTGTTAAAAATTTCCGCTAAATATTACATATCATTTCTTAATAACAGTATTTATTTGTCAAAAATACTCATTTTGTTACATCATTTTCAAATTTCCCAATTAAAATCTATCTTCGCAGTATGCAGCAAAACCTTCTTTTAACTCCTATCGAATACCTAAAAGGCGTTGGTCCCAATCGGGGCGAATTGTTGCGAAAAGAGTTAGGCATTCATAAATACAAGGATTTAATCAATTTTTATCCCAACCGTTACATTGACCGAACCCGATATTACAAAATCAATGAGTTGCAGAATAATGCGGCCGAAGTTCAGTTAATCGGGAAAATCATCAACATCAAAACCATTGAACCGGCAAAGGGTAAAAAACGATTGGTGGCCACTTTTGTGGATACTACCGGACAAATGGAACTGGTTTGGTTTCAAGGTCAAAAAT
>NZ_DATDPV010000025.1:0-26972 GCF_035292545.1 Flavobacterium sp.
GGTGTTGGTCCGATGACGATTGCTATGTTATTAAAAAATACCTTATTGGCTAGAGAACAGAAACGATTGAGAAACATGTAATATCCGAGCCTATTTTTAATTAAATAGGCTTTTTTTAATTTATGGGAAATACACAAGGACTAGAATTTAAAACGACAGATGAATTTCTGGATTATTTACCTGAAGAAGAATTAGAAATCGTTCTTTTTCTTCGTAAAATTATTTTGGATTGCATTCCAGATTGTAAAGAAAAATTGGCTTACAACGTTCCTTTTTATTATCGTCATTCCCGGATTTGTTATATCTGGCCAGCTTCCATTCCTTGGGGGAAAGTAGAAAAAGGAGTTGCCATTGGTTTTTGTAAAGGGGAATTATTATCCGATGAAACTTTTGAAACTACAAAATTCACATCAAAACAAACATTCACTGCTATAAAAGAAATTGATGTTGCTTTTTTAAAACAAAAAATCTACGAGGCCGTTTTAATTGATGAACAAATTGTTAAAGCGAAGCGAAAAAAAATCCAGTAATTAATAATCGCCTCTTTTCTTAAATCTCGGGTCTTCTTTTTTGATGAATTCCGTTCTTCTTTTTGCCGGTTCGTTTTTCGGTAAACTGGCTTCTTCCGTTTTGCTGGAAGGCTCGATTAACTGGTTTAATTCTTTGATTTCATCATCTGTCAAATCGCGGTATCTTCCAACAGGTATGTCTAGTGAGATATTGATGATTCGAATACGTTTTAAAGCAGTAACTTCGGAACCTAAATATTCACACATTCTACGGATTTGTCGGTTTAATCCTTGCGTCAGAATAATTTTGAAAGTGTATTTACTGATTTGTTCCACTTTGCATTTTCGGGTAACCGTGTCTAAAATCGGTACACCATTTCCCATTCTTTCTATGAATCTGTCAGTTATGGGTTTGTTTACCGTAACGGTATATTCTTTTTCGTGATTGTTCCTGGCCCGGAGGATTTTATTGACAATATCACCATCGTTGGTCATAAAAATTAAGCCTTCGCTGGCTTTGTCCAATCGTCCTATCGGAAAAATACGTTTTGGATAGTTGATGTAATCTACAATATTATTGCGGACGTCTAAATTTGTGGTGCATTCAATACCAACGGGTTTGTTGAAAGCCAGGTAAACCGGTTTTTCGTTTTTCTCCACGATTAGTTTTCCGTCTATGCGAACCACATCGTCAGGCGTTACTTTGGTTCCCATTTCCGGAACGATTCCGTTGATGGTAACGCGACCTTCTTCAATCAATTTGTCGGCTTCACGACGGGAGCAGTAACCGGTTTCCCCGATGAATTTATTGAGACGTTTTAGATTTTCTTCCATTCTGCAAAAATAATCATTTTGTAAATAATAAACTGTTTTTATTTAGATTCGATTTTTATATATAGAAAAAATAACATTACTTTACGTACAATTATTTTAATTAAATCTAACACGATGCTTGGAAAAAAAGGTATGTTTGTTCTAATTGGATTTTTTTCTTTTATGTGTTCAGCATACGCTCAACAGGAAATCGGGGCTTTTAATCTCTATATAGCTTTTGATTTGTCGTTTGATTTCACAACTTCAAAATCGTATGACACGATTGTTTTATCTCAGATTTCTGAATATGATAAAATTCAAAAAGAATATAAAATAAATTTATCGAAAGGCATTTCTATCTCTGATGAAAAATTAGATTTTTTGGCAAATAGTGCCATTGCTATTTCAGGAAGTGATGTTTCTGTTAGAAAATTGAGCAATATATTTAAAGTTTCCATTGAGAATCCAACACGAGAAAGATTATTAACATTAGCGGAACAGTTGAAAACGCTAAAAGGAGTGGAGTATGCTAGTTTAATGGCTTCAAGCCCTATACAACCTCCAAATGATATTGCGCCAGCTACCGCTAATTTCGAACCGAGTCAAACCTATATTAATGCCAATCCCGGAGTAAATATGAAGTATGCATGGAATCTCGGTTTTAACGGTTCTGGAATACGAATTAGAGATATAGAATATGGTTTTAACAATAACCATGAAGAACTTGTTGGTAGAAATGTTTCTGTTTTTCCGGGAATGACAGTATCTTCTTCTGCCTCATTAAGTTATACTGAACACGGAACGGCTGCTATTGGGATTATGTATGCTGACAAGGGTGCTTATGGTATTTCCGGTATGGCAAATGGAGCAAGTGAGCTTATTGTTTTTCCAGAATGGCAACAAATAGGTTACGATAGAGTGATTGCAGTGTCAGCAGCAATTCAAAATTCTGTTGCTGGAGATGTTGTGCTTTACGAGATGCAAACTTATGGAGCACAAGGTAATTTTTGTGCAGCGGAATACGATTTTCCTATTTGGAGTTTAACCAAAGCCGCTACTGATGCGGGGATAGTAGTGGTTGCCGCAGCCGGTAATGGCTCAGAAAATTTAGACTCAGTTCCTTATGCGCCTTACCGAAACAGAGGGGATAGCGGAGCTATAATAGTTGGAGCTGGAAAAGCAAGTACTACCCACGATAGAATTAATTACAGTACTTATGGAACAAGAGTAGATGTGCAAGGATGGGGTCAAAACGTTAGAACATGTGGTTATGGCGATTTAGTAACAATAGGAGGTGATTTTAATCAAGGGTATACTAATTTTGCTGGAACAAGTTCAGCGGCTTCTATAGTAGCTTCATGCAGTGTGGTTTTACAATCTTATTATCACGAATTATCAGGAAATTATTTGACCTCTCCCCAAATGAGATATATTCTGAAACAAACAGGCATCCCTCAAGGATCAAATGTCCTTGGAAATATTGGGCCATTACCGAATATGCAAAATGCTATCATTAAAATATTTAATGATTATACATTGAGTATAGATGATTTTGATTCAAATCAATTTGTGATTTATCCAAATCCGGTTCAAGATAAAATGCAAGTATTGATAAACAATCAGTTTTTGAATCCAAAAATTGAAATTTATTCAGGCATTGGACAATTGTTAAATACATACTTTGGAATCCCGGGGGAAAATACTATTAATCTTTCGAGTTTTCCGAATGGATTTTATATTGTAAAACTTGTTGAAGGGGAAAAGGTATATGTTAAAAAAGTTATTAAAAAATAGCCTATAATTATTCTGCTTCAAATAAAAAATGCGCTACTTTTTTATACAATTCATCATCATGCATACTGTGGCCCAATCCTTTGGTTTCTATAAAAACAGCATTTTTCCAGTTACTTGCAATTTTTTTTCCTTCTTCGAAGAGAACTACCGTGTCATTAATATCGTGTGCGATTAATCCTTTGACATCAATTTTGGCGGCAAATAATCTGCCGGAAAAATCTTCAATTTTGAGTTTGAAATAGTTAAGATAGTGGTCTTCTAAAGCTTTTGAAATTTTAGTATTTAAACTTAATAATGCAATATAATTATGTAGGATTATTTTAAAATCGCTTGGTGATCCAAGGATTACAATTTTTTGGACCGTAGTATTTTGATAAGAAGATTGGTAATACAAACAAGCTTTTCCGCCAATTGAATGCCCAATGAGGTATTGTGGCTTAAATTTTTGGACGGCAAGATCAATAAATTCCGCATATTTGGGAATACTGAATTCTTTGCCGCTGGATAAGCCATGCGCCGGGCCGTCGATGGCAATGATCGTGCTTCCTGATTTTTTTAGGTAAGGCAACATGTTTTCCCAGCGGGAAGCGTTGCTTTCCCAGCCATGAACCAATAGAATAATAGTGTCATTTCCTTTCCAGGTGTAGGTTTGAAAAGAATGTTCACCTTGCTGAAAAGTTTCTGTTTGTGTATCCTGTAGAATTTCTGGGAGATTTTTTTTGGATAATTTGCCTATTCTTGGCTCGCTAAAAAAAGCATACGCCAGTCGCGATGCTTCCTTAGGAAATACAAAACTCAAAACATTTATATATAATCCAATGGATTTGGTGAACAAAAAATAGGATAATTTTTTCATAATAAAAAAGCCTCCAATTGGAGGCTTAAATATAATTAAAATTTAGAAAACAAGAGTTCCATTTTTTCTTTTTCTTCGTCGGCAAGTGAACTGTCGACTAATATTCTTCCGGAATGCTCATCTATGATAATTTTCTTTCTTGAAGCTATTTCCACTTGTGTTTGTGGTGGAATAGTAAAGAATGAACCTGCTGACGCTCCTCTTTCGATAGAAACTACTGCTAAACCATTACGGACGCTTGTTCTGATTCTGGTATAAGCCGCCAATAATCGTTCTTCGATTAATGCTTGGTACTCAGCTGATTTTTCTGATAAAAAAGCTTCTTCTTTTGCAGTTTCAGACATGATAGCGTCTAATTCTAATTTTTTATGCTTCAAATGACTAGACTTAGTTTCTAATCTTTCTTTTGACTGAGCGATTACATCTTTCTTATGTTCGATAGAAGCTTTCATCTCTTTAATTTGCTTTTCGGCCAACTGAATTTCCAATTCCTGAAACTCAACTTCTTTGGTTAAAGAGTTGAATTCTCTGTTGTTACGAACTGTTTCTTGTTGTTTTGTGTATTTTTTGATTGACTCTTTGTGTTCGTCAATGGCGTTTTTCTTAGTCTTGATAACTTCTTCAATACTTTCCAAATCATTTTTCAACTTGTCTAAACGAGTGCTTAAACCAGCTACTTCATCTTCTAAATCTTCCACTTCTAAAGGAAGTTCGCCTCTAACATTTCTGATTTCGTCAATTCTAGTATCGATTAATTGTAAATCGTATAATGCTCTTAACTTGTCTTCTACACTTAGTTCTTTCGTATTCGCCATATTTTATAAGTACTTAACTGGATTTGTATTCTCTTCAGATAAAATGATGGCAAAATTAAGGATTTTTTTCCGAAGATAATCAACAATATAATTTTTTGTATACCGTTCGCTTTCAAAATGTCCAATATCTGCCAAAAGAAGTGCGTTTTCGGCTTCATAAAATTGGTGATACTTTAAATCGGCCGTTAAAAATGCATTTGCTCCGGCTGCAATGGCATTTTTTATCGCATAACTTCCAGAGCCACCAAGAACCGCAACTTTTATTATTTTTTTTCCTGTGAAATTTGAATGACGAATACCATCAGATTGCATTTTCTCTTTTACAAAAATTAGAAAATCCTTTTCTTTCATTGGAATTTTTAATTCACCAATCATTCCCAAACCAATATTTTGATGTTTGTTTTGCAAATCATAAATTTCATAAGCTATTTCTTCATATACATGGTGACTGAAAAGTGCTTTTAGGATTTTAGCTTCCAAATATTTTTCAAAAATCACTTCGATTTTGATTTCATCGCCTTCTACGAACTCAAATCGTTCTCCAATTTCAGGGTTGCTGTATTCGTTGCCCATATAGGTTCCGATGCCTTTTGAGTTGAAACTGCAATTTTCATAATTTCCAATATTTCCTGCGCCGGCATCAAATAAGGCATTTCTTAATTTTTCGGCATTTTCGGGAATGGTATAGGTTACTAATTTTCGAATGAAGTTTTGCTTTGGAATCAGAATTTTGGTATTAATTAAACCCAAAGCATTGCAAAATATTTTATTCACGCCTTCCAGATGATTGTCTAAAGCGGTATGGACGGCATATATAGCAATGTCGTTTTTTATGGCTTTAATTATGGAGCGCTCCACATAGTTTTTGCCCGTTATTTTTTTTAAACCAGAAAATAAAATGGGATGAAAACAAACCACCAAATTACATTTTTTCGAAATCGCTTCCTCAATTACATTTTCCAATGCATCGTGACAAACTAAAACGCCTGTCGCTTCCCAGTTTTGGTCCCCAACTAATAAACCTACATTGTCAAAATCTTCAGCATAGGCGAGTGGCGCCATTTCTTCGAGTACGGAAAGGATTTCTGCTATTTTCATCTTTCTAGTTTAAAGTTTCTTTTGTTTAAAGTTTAAAGTTGTGTGGTAACTTTAAACTTTAAACAAAAGAAACAAAATTTTAATTCAAAGATAAAATATTATACTTTCGTAAAATGAATTTACTAAGAAAAATACTGTTTCCTTTTGCCATTTTATACGGCTTGATTACGAGTATTCGGAATTTTCTTTTTGATAAAGGGATTTTAAAATCCTATACTTTTGATTTACCCATTATTGCCGTCGGAAATCTGAGCGTTGGCGGCACCGGAAAAACACCGCAGATTGAGTATTTGATTCGTTTGCTTTCCGATAAATATAAAATTGCCACTTTGAGTCGTGGATATAAAAGACAATCGGAAGGATTTATTTTGGCTGATTCAACTTCTAATGCAAAGATTCTTGGCGATGAGCCTTTTCAGTTTTATCAAAAATTCAAAAACATACAAGTTGCCGTTGATGCCAATCGAAAAAACGGTATTGAACAATTACTTTCCCAATCGGAAAAACCAGAAATTATTTTGTTGGATGACGCTTTTCAGCATCGAAAAGTAAAAGCAGGTTTCTATATTTTGCTTACTTCCTACGGTGATTTATATACAGATGATTTTATGCTTCCAACCGGAAATTTACGCGAAAGTAAAAGTGGCGCACAAAGAGCCAACGTGATTATTGTGACTAAATGTCCATCAGATCTTTCGCTTGACGAACAAAATAAAATCAGAATCAAATTAAACCTAAATATCAATCAGGAATTGTATTTTACGTTCATCGATTATGATGATTTCATTTATTCTGAAAATCAAACCATAAAAGTAAGCGAGATTCAAACTGTTGATAAATTACTTTTGGCAGGAATTGCAAAACCTGAACCCTTTTTTGCATATTTGCAGAAGACAAATGATGTATGTCTGACTTTTCCGGATCACCATCATTTTACAGAAAAAGACATTTTAGATATTAAAAATAAATCACAAAACAAGATTGTCATTACAACCGAAAAAGATTTCGTGAGATTGAAAGGCAGTATTCCGAGTGAGCAGCTTTTTTATTTACCAATAAAAAGTTCGTTTCTTTCCGGTCCCGAAACTTCGGGAGAAAATTTTGATAAAAACATTATAAATTATGTGGGAACAAGTACAAGAAACCGTTAATTATATTAAAGAAAAAACCAATTTCACTCCGGAATACGGCGTTATTTTAGGTTCAGGATTGGGTAGTTTTACGGATGATATTCAAATAGAATTTTCGTTGCCTTATAACGAAATTCCAAATTTTCCGGTTTCGACTGTGGAAGGTCACAAAGGCGCTTTGGTTTTTGGAAGTATCGGAGATAAAAAAGTAGTAGCCATGCAGGGACGCTTTCATTTCTACGAAGGCTATAACATGAAAGAAGTTACTTTTCCGGTGCGTGTAATGAAATATATAGGCGTTAAAAAAGTTATTGTTTCGAATGCTTCCGGAGGGGTGAACCCTAATTATAAGGTAGGCGATATTGTAATCATCAAAGACCACATCAATATGATGCCTGAGCATCCTTTGCGAGGGAAAAATGATGAACGTTTTGGACCACGATTTGTGAACATGAGCGAACCCTATTCTAAAAGCATGATTATTAAAGCTAAAGAATTGGCTAAAAATTTAAATATCGAAGTTAAAGACGGTGTTTATTTAGGTTTACAAGGACCTACTTTTGAAACATTGGCAGAATATCGAATGGTGAAAAATGTGGGTGGCGATTGCGTAGGAATGTCAACTGTTCCTGAAGTAATTGTAGCACGTCACATGGAAATGGAATGTTTCGGATTATCCGTTATTACCGATATGGGTGATGAGGAAAATATTGAAGAAGTTAGCCATGCCGAAGTGTTGAAAGCCGCTGAAAAAGCAGAACCACAGGTAAGAAATCTTATCAAAGAATTGATTTTGAAATATTAAAAATTTCTAAATATTTTGGGCAATGACCTTATAGAAATGATTTGGATCAAAAGGTTTGGTAATCACATCATCCATTCCATAGGATAAAAGCATTTCCCTGTTTTCATCCAATGAAATGGCTGTGAGTGCAATAATTGGGGTATGATTGTTGAAAGTTCGTATGGTTTCTGAAGCGATTGTACCATTGATTCCAGGGAGATGAACATCCATTAAAATCAAATCATAATTGTTTTTTCGGACACTATCAATGGCATCTTCACCGTTGTCAATAATTTCACAAATTATTTTCTTGTTTTCAAGCATTTTTTTGGTAATCATTTGATTGATTTTATTGTCCTCAACCAAAAGTATTTTTTTATTCGCTAATATAGACTCGTCATATTGCTTGTTTACTGCAACAGGCATTTCAACTCCTAATTTAAAATTCAGATCGAAAGAAAAAGTGGATCCATGATCTACTTTACTTTCTAATTTTATTTTTCCGCCAAGAATATCTATTAATTTTTTTACGATATTCAGGCCAAGACCCGTTCCGCCATATTTTCTATTGATTTCAATGGAACCTTGTGAAAAACTATCGAAAACAGTTTCCAATTTGTCTTCTGGAATTCCGATTCCGGTATCCAAAACCTCAAAATAAACGGATGCCGATTCATTGTTTGATGAATTGAGTTTTGCAATAACTTTTACCTCCCCATTTTTTGTAAACTTCAATGCATTATTGATCAAATTCATGAAAATCTGAGACAATTTTGTAGGGTCTCCGATTAAATTATCGGGAATTGCATCGTCAATTTCTAAAATGTATCTGTTGTTGTTGTTGTGAGCTAATTCTTTTAATGATTTTTGAATGTTTTTGAGTAAAACTTTCAGGTTGAAATTGATGTTTTCTGCCTCAACCGTACTTGACTCAATTCTGTTGATTTCTAATATTTCATTGATAAAGGTCAATAAATAGTTTCCGGAAAACTGTAACGAAGCCAAATAATTAAGCTGTGATTTTTTCGGTTTTTCTTCCAGTAATAAATGGGTAATTCCATTAATTGCATGTAGTGGTGTGCGCAATTCATGACTGACAGTTGATAAAAATTCGGCCCTTGATTTGGATGCCAATTCTGCATCATCTTTAGCGATTTGCAATTCTTTGTTTTTTTCTTTTAATAATAAATTAGATTGATTTCTAATGATATTATTTTTATATAAAGACAAACTTAATAGGGATAAAATAGAAATTAAAGCAATAGCAAGAATACTGATTAATTTAGCAAATTTACTTGCCTTTTCCTGTTGTTTGGTTTCTTTATCAATTTGTGCAATGGTCTTTAATCGTTCGTTTTCTTTAAATCTGGCATAATCCCCATCTTCTAGTTTTTCTTTATTGAGTGTAGCTATGCTGTCTTTTAATGTTAAATGTTTTTTCAGATAAAAAAGAGAATTCGGGATATCGTAAATTTTTTCATAAACCAGACTCAGCGCTTTGTATATTTTTGATTTTAAATCGATATCGTAGGTCTTCGAATTCAATTCTAAGGCTCGATTAAGATAATTGAGTGCTAAATTATTTCTGTTATTTTTCAATTCAATTGTTCCAATTTGATACAAAGCTTCTGCCTTTATTTTATCAGGATTTTCATTGTCCGGTTTTGAAATTATAGAACTGAAAATAGTGGAAGCCAATTTGTCTTTTCCTTTTGCTTTATAAACAATTGCTTTTTGAAGGTTTAATAATTCTATGGCTTCTGGAATGTTGAGGGCCGAATAAATTGTTTGTGCTTTGTCAAAATTGATTTCGGCATTAGAATAATCTCCTTTTGTCATGTAACATAAACCCAAACTATAAAGAGAAAATGCTGCGTCTGAAGAAGGTTTTAAAGTTTTAAATAACGAAATGCTTCTTTTAAAATTAGCAATAGCATCATCATATTTTTTTAATTCAAAATAAATCGAACCCAGAGAAGAGAAGGCATTTGCTCTTGATGAAATATTTTCATGAACATTCGCGTAATCAATCGATTTTTGTGTATTGCTGAGCGCGCTTTTGTAATCATTAGTTTTAACGTTAAATTTGGCCAGCCCCAAATAATAACCAACACTATCTATTTCCTCAATAAAATTTTTCTTTTGAGGATTTGAAAGTGACCCAAATAAAATAAAAAACAATAGAAATGACTTCATTTAAATCTTTATGATATTTTATAAAACCATAAATATAACCAATTATTTCTTATAGGTTAAAATAATTAGGTCAATAATTCGGGAAGAGTACCCAATTTCATTATCATACCAACCCACCACTTTTACCATTTTATCAATGACAGAAGTCAATTGGGCGTCAAAAACGCATGAATTTCGGTTACCGATAATATCTACTGAAACAATCGGATCTTCGGTATAATCCAGAATACCTTTCAAATTAGTTTGAGAAGCCGTTTTGAAAGCAGCATTTATTTCTTCAATTGAAACCTCTCTTTTTACGTTGAAAGTAATGTCAGTCAAAGAACCGTCCGGAACCGGAACGCGAATACCGCATCCGCCAATTTTTTTGTCCAATTCAGGAAAAATTTTGGTTAAAGCTTTGGCTGCGCCAGTCGTTGTTGGAACAATTGATTGGGAAGCGCCACGTGCCCGTCGCAAATCTTTATGCGGCTGATCATGTAGACTTTGATCTGTGGTGTAGGAGTGGACCGTTGTAATGTAAGCCTGTTGAATGCCACAAAGATCATCAATAACTTTCATCATTGGTGCTGCATTGTTAGTGGTGCAACTCGCATTCGATATAATGGTTTCTGTTCCGTCAAGCATGTGTTCGTTCACGCCCAAAACCACCGTTTTTATAGAATCCGTTTCTGAAGGTGCCGAAAGAATTACTTTTTTGGCTCCAGCCAAAATATGCGCATTGATTTCCTCGAAAGTTTTATATTTTCCTGTTGCTTCTACCACAACATCAATGTTCAGGGATTTCCAATCTAAAGTATTGATATGTTTTTCATTAAAAAACAAATAAGATTTTCCATCAACAAGGATTCCATTGGCATCGTGAGAAACAACAAAAGGTAAAACCCCGTGAATACTATCGTATTTTACCAAATGCGCCATCGTTTGTTTGTCGGCGATATCGTTAATGGCAACCACTTCAATATTGGGATGGTTTAAAAGCAATCGGAATAAATTTCGTCCAATTCTGCCAAAACCATTTATTGCAATTTTTATTTTCAATTTTTTTGTATCAAATTTAAAGTTCAAAGTTTAAAGTTTAAGATAGGTCCATATTCAACCTTAAACTTAAAAACCAATTTTTTAAAGAATGTGTTTTTGTGCTTTGTAGGAAGAACGAACTAATGGCCCGCTTTCTACATGACGGAAACCCAATTCCAAACCAAATTTCTCATATATTGCAAACTGATCGGGTGTTATAAACTCCTTTACAGGCAAATGTTTTTTACTTGGCTGCAAGTATTGACCAATGGTTACAATATCAACATTGGCTTCACGCAAATCTCGCATTGTTTGAAAAACTTCTTCTTCTTTTTCACCAAGGCCAAGCATAATTCCAGACTTTGTTCTGTTGATGCCTTTTTCTTTTAAATATCTCAAGACTTCAAGGCTTCTGTCATATTTTGCCTGAATACGGACTTCACGAGTCAATCTGCGAACGGTTTCCACGTTATGTGAAACTACTTCGGGATTGGCTTCTACGATTCGGTCAATATTTCTTTCGATACCTTGAAAATCAGGAATTAAAGTCTCTAGAGTTGTGTTTGGGTTCATTCTTCGGATGGCTTTTACGGTTTCAATCCAGATAATCGAACCGCCATCTTTCAAATCGTCTCTGTCGACGCTTGTTACTACAGCATGTTTGATGTTCATGATTTTGATGGAACGCGCTACTTTTTCAGGTTCGTCCCAATCCACGGTTTCCGGTCTTCCGGTTTTAACACCGCAAAAACCACACGAACGCGTGCAGATATTCCCTAAAATCATAAACGTTGCCGTGCCTTCGCCCCAACATTCACCCATATTCGGGCAACTTCCCGAAGTACAAATGGTATTAAGGCTATATTTATCGACTAAACCGCGAAGTTCCGTGTATTTTTGACCAATAGGCAATTTTACTTTCAACCATTTTGGTTTTCCTATCGGTAGTGCATTATCTAAAACAGTTTCCATAGTAACAATTTTCAAAGCACAAATATAAGGAAAGTTGATTGAAGATTTGGGTTGGATCGGTTTTGATTCCCTTTTTTAGGATTTTATTAACCAGATGGGCCATCTGTACTAAAATTCGCTTGAAATGTAGTCGCTAAAACTTTGGATAAAATTATATCAAATTTACGTTTAATTAAAAAACAAAGAATATTGAAAACGCGTATCTATTTAATTAGCTGAAAATGAGGTAATTAATTAAAATATTGTTAAATTTGAGTGTAATTTAAAAAGGTGAAATCATGGCAGCAAATTTAGTAGACATTTTAAAAGGGTTTATTACCCCGGATGTTATTTCGAAAGCTAGCAATATGTTAGACGAATCTGAAAGTGGTATTTCTAAAGCAATTTCAGCTTCAATACCAACACTATTAAGTGGATTGATTCATAAATCAAACAATTCAGGTGTGATGGGCAGCGTAATGAATTTAATAGGTGATAATGTTTCGAATGCGGAAGCTATTTTATCAAATCCTGCCTCATTATTGTCAGATGCCGGAAGTTCTTCTGTTTTAAGTTCCGGGTCTAAATTATTAGGTTTGTTGTTTGGAAACAAGCAATCGGATATTACAGATGTGATAGCGAGAAAATCAGGAATTAAAGTGTCTTCGGTTGCTTCTTTATTAGGAATGATAGCTCCTATATTGTTGAGTTATTTTGGAAAATCCGGAACAACATTATCTGGTTTGACGAGTATGTTGTCCTCTCAAAAAGACAGTATTCTTTCCGCAGCACCTTTAGGATTGAATTTAAGTTCTGAAAGGGATCTTGATAGAGATGTTAAACGCGCAGTTCGTGAAATAAATAGATCAGAAAGTTCCTCCGGAAAATGGTTGGTCCCATTGTTATTATTGGGAGTAGGGCTTTTAGCGTTATACTTTTTCAGCAGAAGTTGTGATAAAGACGATGTGGATACAACCGTCGTAACTGAAACGGCAGACACATTAGCATCAGAAACCGGAGAATTAGTAGATGAAACAAAATCAGCTTTAGGTAATTTTTTTAAATTTAAATTGCCAAATGGAGTCGAGTTAAATGCTCCTGAATTTGGTATCGAAAATAAATTGAATACCTGGCTGATGGATGAATCCAAAATAGTAGATAAAACGACTTGGTTCAATTTTGATCGCTTGTTGTTTGATACAGGAAAAGCTACTTTGCGTCCGGAATCCCAAGAACAATTAAAAAATATTGTTGAAATTCTTAAAGCCTATCCTAAAGTTGAACTAAAAATTGGTGGCTATACCGATAATGTGGGAGATCCTGCTTTTAATTTAAAACTTTCTGATGACCGAGCAAAATCGGTAATGAATGAAATGGTAAAAATGGGTATTGCCGCAAATCGATTGGAGGCAGAAGGATATGGCGAACAATTTCCTGTTGCGTCTAATGATACCGAAGAAGGCAAAGCACAAAACAGAAGAATTGCTGTAAGAGTTACAAAAAAATAATTTGTTTTTTCATATTATAAAGGCTGTCGCATTGTTGGGGCAGCTTTTTTTATTGTTTTAAGGTAATACCTCTAATAAATTAAGGATTGGTTTTTTCTAAAAAAAAAAATGAATATATTTGTCTGAATCGTTATAGTTTTTAGAAGAAATGTGATTTAATGATTTTTATCCCATTGAAAAACAATGGTAATTCAATATAATGTATTGAACATTTTAAAATTCATGAAATATTGATCATTATTCAACTTTTGATTTTAATCTAATATCAAAACCTTATGAGAATTAGCTGTTTACTTCTTCTGGTATTTCTGCCATTCTTCTTATACGGGCAGGCAAAGCCTCAGCAGCAGCATATTGATTCTTTGTTGCTTGAAGTGCGAAATAAACATGCAGATTCGACGAAGATTAACCTTTTTAATGATATTTCATTTGCTTATGTCTATCTAAATCCAAATGTGGGTATCGAATATGCAAATAAAGCTTTGGCATTAGCAGAACGAATAGGATTTCAAGAAGGTATCGCCACGTCAAACGCTATGCTGGCAATTAATTATAATGCTAAAGCCGAATACGTAAAAGCCATTGCACTCAACGAAAAAGCACTTACGTTGTATGATAAACTAAAAGAAAAAAAGAGTACGGCATCCGTCTATGGAAACTTAAGTTTAATCCATCTTAGTCAGGGCAATCATCCCCAAGCGTTGAAAACAGCTTTTCAGGCCTTAAAAATTTATGAAGAATTTAAAGACGATAATGCCTCTGCCATTATTTTAGAAAACATCGGGCATATTTATTACGAACAAAAAAAATATTCAAAAACACAACAGTACTATTCGAAAGCCTTATCGATTTACAATAATTCCGGAAACCAAAGAGATATTGCGCGGGCTTTGGGAAATATTTCACGGGTGCTTCAGGACGAAAATAAGTATCAAA
Source organism: Flavobacterium sp. (assembly GCF_035292545.1). Taxonomy (GTDB): domain Bacteria; phylum Bacteroidota; class Bacteroidia; order Flavobacteriales; family Flavobacteriaceae; genus Flavobacterium. The sequence continues at coordinate 14,411 of NZ_DATDPV010000025.1, forward strand.
AAGCTTTAGATTATCTTTTTAAAGCTTTGAAGATTAATCGAGATCTTGGTATCCGCAATTCTATCCAGATTAATTTGGCTAATATTGGAAATGTTTATGTTAAACTTAAAGAATATCCTAAAGCGATACGCTACCATTCCGAGGCTTTAAAAATAAGTAAAGAATTAGGCTTTAAAAATAGCATAGCAATAAACTATGGGAATCTGGGGGCAACTTATCTTGAAATGGAGCAAAATGCTCCCAAAGCAAAAATAAGTTCTTCAAAAGAGGCATCACAAAAACTGAAGCTGGCTATCAATTATCTTGAAAAAGCAGTTGATATTTGTGACGAGATAGGTTTTTCGGCTCCGCAAATCGAGTTTAGTCAGGGGCTTACTGATGCTTATCGGCTATCCGGGAATTATAAAATGGCATTTGAAACATTAAAAAGCAGTACAGCACTTCGGGACTCTATTTTTTCCCAACAATCTAAAATTGAACTTTCTAATCTGGAAACCAAACGGGACATTGAATTAAAAAATAAAGACATCATTATAAAAAATAAAGAATATGAAATTAACCAATTAGGAGCAGCGAACGATAGGATGCTCTATCTTTCTGGAATTTTACTCCTTTGTACTTTTATTTTTATATTGATTCGTTATTTTATAAAAAGGATAAAATCACGCGATAATGCTATGGCAAATATGATACAGATACAATCCCATGAAATTAGAGGTCCGATTGCATCTATATTAGGACTTTCTCAACTGTTTAATTTCAATAAACCCGATGACCCCTCCAATAAAGAGCTTATCGAAGGTATTAATATACTTGCCAGCAATCTTGACGAAGTGGTAATAAAAGTAATTAAGAATACAAAAGAATAAAAAAATATTCAGGATATCGCCCCATATTCTCTATTGATTTTTAATCTTGAAATAAACGAACCTACTATGATGTATGAAAAAGTAATGGTAATTGATGATTCTCATTTCGATAGGCTGATAGCAGGGAAAGTGATCCAACTGTCAAAGTTTGCAGAAGATGTAATAACCATAGATTCCGCTTTAGGAGGAATTGATTACCTTAACTCAAATGTAGATAACCCAGAGGAGATTCCTGAAATAATATTTCTGGATATTCGGATGCCGATGGTAGATGGTTTTGGGTTTTTGAAGAAATTTGAAAATAGTCCTAAATTACTCCATGAAAAGTGTAAAATATACATGTTAAGTTCTTCATTGGATCCTGAAGATATTAAGAGAGCCAATAAATGTAAATATGTTCATGGTTTTATTTTGAAGCCATTGACCATAGAAAAGCTGCTCCATTTGATGCAGCTTTAAAACGAAAGCAACCTGTCTGATAAAATAGTTTTTAAAAAGGATAATTTAAGCTTAAGAATTAGTTGTAAGCAACTTTTCTTTTTTAAGCCTAAATTATCCGAAATTTCTATAATTATATTATGCGATAAAGGTTACTCCATTTTCACGACAATTGGTAAGTTATAAGAAGTGCGTACCGCTTTTCCATCAATCATTCCGGGAGACCATTTTGTTTTCAATGATTTTAAAACCCGAATAGCTTCCTTGCCCAAACCATATCCGGGATCTCTTTTTACCTGAATATCAGTCATGCTTCCATCTCTTTCAATTACGAAAGACACAATAACGCTAACGGTTTTTTCGACTTCAAGCTCCGGTTTTTCAAAATTATTTCCCACATAAGTATAGAATTTACCCAATCCACCCGGAAACTCAGGAAGTTTGTCTAATGCAACAGTTGTAACAATAGCAGTTCCAATATCACTAGGTAGAGTCGCGGCAGTTCCCGAGCCAGGGGTTGTAGGGATTGTGCTTGTGCCGTTAGTTGAACCAGCGTCTAAAGGGTTTGGATTAGTTTTAGTTTCTTTATTTGTATTTACTTCATCTATGGGTTCTGTGTTTTTTGTAATTATTGGATCTATTAAATCTTTTTTAGTGATATCTTTTTTAGGTTCTTCTTTTTTTAAAGGTGCCGCAGCTTTTTTCGGCTCATCATTTTTAGGACTGTCGAATTTCGTAACATGTACTATAGTATCGACATTGTCAGGTTTTACAATAACCGGCGGATTGCCAAAAGAGGATAAAAGCATTCCTAATCCTGAAATGGATGCAATGAAAAACAATCCGCAAAAGAAAGCCGTAATTGTAGTTCCGAATTCTTCCTGGCGTAATTGATAGGCACCGTATTCTTTGTTTTTTCCTTCGAAAACAAGATTGATCCAACCGTTTTCGTAAATACTAACTTTAGACATAATTTATGGTTTTATTGGTTAAGTAGCGGTCAGATCATAAGCGTGTGTTGTTTTTATTAAAGGGTATTTTAACATACAACGTAAATATTATGCGTTTTAATATATAAAACACAAAATATTTTATAATTATTTTAACATTTAAAATAAGAATTTTGTAATACGCAGTATCTGAGTTGATTAGCTGTTTTGTAAAACCGCCAAATTATCGTTTATTCTCAATAATTTCAGCCAGTAATTTTTTGGCGCGAAGCAGTTTGATTTTTACATTATTCAAAGGTTCGTCTAACTGATTCGCAATTTCCTGATAACTTAATTCCTGGAAATAGCGCAATTGAATGACTTCCTGATAATGCGGTTTCAATTCTTTGATAAATTGTAATAGTTGAGACAAATTTTGTTCGGTAATCAGTTTGTCTTCTGCCGAAGGAGTAGTGTCGGCAATATTATAGGCCTGATGGTCTTCTTCGTCGGTAATGTCAATAAATAGTGAGGATTTCTTCTTGCGGAGCAAATCGATATGAACATTTTTTGCAATTGCAATCAGCCAGGTATTGAATTGAAATTCGGGATTGTAAGTGGCTATTTTGTCAAAAGCTTTAGAGAACGTTTCAATGGTTATATCCTCGGCATCCGTTTCGTTTTCGGTGCGTTTGAGCATAAAACCATAGACTTCATTCCAATAAAAATCCAATAGAAAAGTAAAGGCAATCTGGTCGCCAATTTTAGCTTTTTCTATATATTTTTTTATTTCCAATGTACGGGTTTTGAAAAAAGGTTGGTCATAAAGATATTCAATTGTGTGAATATAAGTATAATTTCAATAATTGGAAACCAATACATGACATCTTTTTCTTTTAATTTCCCGGCGGAGTAACCCAATGTAATCCAAGTGAACAAATACCGAAATCCGATTAAGCTTAAAACAATAATCCATTGGTATTGAAAAGCCAGTAAAACTATCGGTAACAACACAAATAAGATTTGCGAAAGAAAAAAGAGCGCCAATTGGGTTCTGTCAAAAGATTTATAAAAAGTAGCCGTGGCAACATGTCTTCTTTTTTGGGTAAACCAGTCTTTGAAGGAAGTTTTTGGTTTAGAATAGGTGAAACTTTCAGGAGTATAACAAACGGCAGTGTTTTTTCCGTTTGCTGCCTGATTGATAAACAAATCATCGTCCCCGGAACGGATTTTCATGTGATCGATAAACCCATTTACATTAAAAAATTCGTCTTTTTTATAGGCTAAATTTCGTCCGACACCCATATAAGGATGGCCCATTTTTGCCCAAGAAAAATACTGAACCGCAGTAAGCATGGTTTCGAAACGGATGATTTTATTCAGGAAAGAACCTGCAATTTTTTCGTAAGCGCCATACCCTAAAACGATGGTTCTGTGCATGGTAAATTGGGAACTCATCAAAGTGATCCAGTCTTTCGAAGTCGGATAACAATCGGCATCGGTAAAGAGCAAATAGTCTTTTTTTGCGGCTTTAATTCCTAAGGTCAATGCGAATTTTTTGTTACCCCAAAAGGCTTCATTGTTAGCCACTTTTACCAATCGAATGTTGGAATATTGTTTTTCGAAAGCTTCAAAAATGTCTAAAGTACCATCACTTGAAGCATCGTCAATTAAGATAATTTCGAAATCCGGATAATTTTGTTCTGCTAAAAGCGGAATGAATTTTGTTACATTTTCTTCTTCATTTTTGGCGCATACAATTACAGAAATTGGAATTCTTTTTGGCGTGCTTTTTTGCGCCTTAGAGAAAGCAAATTTCCCGAAAACGAATCCATAATAAAAAAGTTGAATGGCAACTATAGCGATAAACGTGTAAAAAATAATGGTCAACATATAAGCGTGTCTTCTTTTTAGAATGTTCGCAAAGGTAATTATCAATTACCAATTATCCATTGTTAAAAACCAATTACTTTCGGCATTTTGACATTTCTTTTGCAATGGCAATAGAATTGCTTTCTCCCGTTTTCTCTAATTCCGAAATGATATTGTGGTAGTTTTTATCGTCGCGATTTTGAGATAATTTATGCACCGCCTGAATTTCGTCGATTTCAATTTCAAAAGCGACAATTCCACGTGTTTGTAACATGGTTCTCTCCGATAAATCTTCAATTTTTATTGGATTTTCTGAATGCGCTTCATGTTTATCCACTAATTTTTTTAAAGACAATAAAAGCGCTTCGCCTTCAATGATTTTAATGGTTCCATAAATATGGACTGCTGTATAATTCCAAGTTGGAACATTTTCATGGTCGTACCACGAAGGCGATATATAACTGTTTGGTCCGGAAAAAATGGCTAGAATTTTACTGTCGGAAGCGAAACTGTTCCATTGCGGATTTTCTTTGGAAATATGTCCGTAAAGAACCTGTTTTCCGTTCTCGTTGATATCTAATTCTAACGGAATATGCGTAGCCCACAATTTTCCATCGACTTGATTGACTAGAATTCCGAAACTGTTTTTCTGAAGAAAATCGTTTATTGCTTCAGGATTTTCGTTTTTATAAATTTCGGGTATGTACATCTCGAGTAGGAATTATTTATTAAAAATCTAAATCACATTCACTTCAGCTTCAATATGAATACCAAAAGTTTTAAAAATCGTTTCCTGAATATCTTTTGAAACATTCAAAATTTCCTGACCTGTCGCATTCCCGTAATTCACCAAAACCAAGGCTTGATTTTTATGGATTCCGGCATCGCCAAAGCGTTTGCCTTTGAAACCGGCTTGTTCAATTAACCAGCCTGCAGGAACTTTTACCTCGGTTTCTGAAATTTCATAAAACTTCATCTCTGGAAATTGCTGATGTATTTTTTCGAAATCGGACTTCTGAAGAATAGGATTTTTAAAAAAACTGCCGCTGTTTCCTAATATTTTCGGATCAGGCAATTTACTTTGGCGAATAGCAATGACAGCATTACTCACGTCTTTTAAAGTGGGAGTAGCAATATTATTTTTGGCTAATTCAGCGGTGATATCTCCGTAGGAAGTATTGATTTTATGGTTGCGTTTCGTTAGTTTAAAAACCACAGAAGTGATGACATATTGGTCTTTTGCCTCATGTTTGAAAATACTTTCTCGGTATCCAAAACGACATTCATCTTTTGTAAATGTTTTCGTTTCCAAATTGTCAATCCTCGTCGCTTCGCAGGAAACAAAAGTGTCTTTGATTTCCGTTCCGTAAGCACCAATGTTTTGAATAGGCGTGGTGCCTACATTTCCAGGGATGAGTGACATGTTCTCTAATCCACCAAAATTTTGGTCTATTGTCCAAAGCACAAATTCATGCCAGTTTTCGCCTGCCTGCGATTGCACCCAAACAAAATCATCGTCTTCTTTTAGGATTTTTTTTCCTTTCAAATCGACATGAATTACCAAGGCATCAATATCTTGCGTGAGGAGCATATTACTTCCGCCACCGAGAATGAACTTTTTTTCGGTTGGGTTCTGTTGTAAAATAGCTTTTAGTTCTTCGACAGAATGAACATTGACGAATTTTTTGGCTTTGGCTTCAATGCCAAAAGTATTGTAGTTTTTAAGAGAAAAATTAGAAAGAATTTCCATGTGCAATTCATAAAAATGATGAAAAGCAAAAGTACTTCAAACCATTTTAAATTTATAATTTATAATTCAGAATTAATCGGCCGACAATCCACGATTTAAAAATTCAAGCAATGGTTTCAAAGCAATGAGTTTTTCTGCGCTGGTTTTGACAAAATCAGGGTCAATTAATGCTGCATCTGCTATTTTTTTCGAGACTGTAAAACTTTTCAACTTCAGGAATTCGATGGCAGGGTGGTCTTTTTCGAAACCTTTGGGTGCGTTTTTTAATGAATTGGATTCCGTTCGATCTAAGTCGTTAAAATGTTTTTTGAAATTCTTATCATTTACAATTTCCTCCAAATCCTCATAAAAGAAAGCAATTTCTTTGCGTATTTTTTTTAAATCGGCAGCTTCAGGCGAATAAAATCCACCAGCAATAAAACTGGCTCCTTTTTCGATATGAATGTAATAGCCAGGGCCATTTCCGTTACCAGGATTGGTGTTCATCCAAATACCTAAATGCGATTTATAAGGTGATTTGTCTTTAGAAAATCGAATATCACGGTTGATACGAAACGTACAATTTTTGATTTCGAGCATTTCAAGTGAAGCATCCAGTGGCTTCATTACTGCCAGAAAATCCGCAATCAACTGATGATAGTCTTTCTTGAAAAGCTCGTAGCGTTTTTTATTGGTCAAAAACCAATCACGATTGTTATTGGCTTTTAAATCTTCTAGGAATTGTAAAGTTTCTTTTGAAAGCATAAGGAATTATTGCAATTGTTTGGCCAAATCTTCTTTACTGATGAACCCGGAATGTCTCCATTTTACTTCGTTATTTTCATATAATAATAAGGTAGGCAGTTCATCGATTTTTAATTCAGCAAGAATGGTTTTATTTTCATCAGCATTCAACCGGATGATGGTTACTTTATCAGATAACTCTTTTTGCATTTGCAAAACGTAAGGCTCCATTTTTTTGCAGGGCGCACACCAAGGAGCATAAAAATTAATCAGTACTTTTTTATCAGAATTCAATAATGCTGCATATTCCTGGGCAGACAGTCCAATGATTTTATCATTTGGTTTGGCAAACCCGGCAGCATTCCATTTTAGAATTCCACCTTGCAATTCGTAAATAGTCTTAAACCCTAATTCCTGCAATTTATTTGCTGATTGTTTGCTTCTTCCGCCGCTCATACAATAGACAAAAACAGGTTTCGATTTATCGTATTTATCCGTTTTTGATACAAAGCTATCGCTATTCCAGTTTATGTTATCCGCATTTTCAATATGTCCCGAGGTGTATTCTCCCGGAGTTCGGACATCAAGAATTTGTGCATTTGGAGTTGCTTTTATTTCTTCAGCAAAAGCTGCCGGAGGAATGGTTTCGTAATTTTTTGTGGTTTGTCCGTTGCAAGATGTGAATAGGAAACTAATAAAAAGCAAGGATAAGATATGTGATTTCATTTTATGATTTTAAAATTTAGGCTAATTTACAAATTTCAACCATACTATAAGTTAAATATTCTATAACTCTGATGGGTCGATTTTACAATGGTTTCGGTTCGTTCGGGATGCGTGTCAGAAATAAATAATTGTCCGAAATTATCATTATTTACCATTTCAATGATTTTTTCGACACGGGTTTCGTCCAATTTGTCAAAAATATCATCAAATAATAAAATGGGTTTCTGTCCGGATTGTTTTTTTACAAATTCAAACTGCGCCAATTTCAAGGCTATTAAAAATGATTTTTGCTGTCCCTGAGAACCAAACTTTTTAATGGGATAATGGTCAATTTCAAAAGACAAATCGTCTTTGTGGATACCGACGCTGGTATAATGCAAGGCCCTGTCTTTATTGATGTTTTCCTGTAGAAGTGTCAAAAGATCTTTCTCGAATAATTGGCTTTCATACACCAATTGCACGGTTTCTTCCGAACCGGTAATGGCCTGATGGTGTTTGTTGAAAATCGGAATGAAATCATCCAGAAATTTTTTCCTTTTTTCAAAAATGGTTTGTCCTAAACCATTCAGCTGCTCATTATATATAGATAACGTGTCTTTATCGAAAACGTGGTTCAGGGCAAAATACTTTAGCAAAGCATTGCGCTGGTTGAGGATTTTCTGGTATTGAATGAGTTGTTGCAGGTAATTCGAATCCAATTGCGAAATTACGCTGTCGATGAATTTCCGTCTGGTTTCGCTTCCTTCGACAATCAAATCGCGGTCGCCCGGCGAAATAATCACCAACGGAATAAACCCGATATGATCCGAAAACTTGTCATATTGCTTTCCGTTGCGTTTCAGAATTTTCTTTTGACCTTTTTTTAAACTGCAGACAATTTGTTCATTTCTTCCGTTTTTTTCAAATTCGCCATCAATCACAAAAAATTCTTCGCCATGTTTGATATTTTGCACCGCCAAGGGATTGAAATAGCTTTTTCCATACGATAAATGATAGATAGCATCAAGTACATTGGTCTTGCCAATTCCGTTTTTGCCTACAAAACAATTAATTTTGCTGTCAAACTCGAAATTTGCTTCCGAAAAATTTTTATAATTGAATAAAGAAATTTTTTTTAAATACATCTGCAAGGCTTACTGATAGTGAGAACTTTTAAATTTTAAGGAGGTTTTTTCAAAGTGTGTGCAAATTATTGAAAAATTTCGATAAAAAGGGATTTAGATTTGAATAAAAATTTTATTTTTGCGATTCACTAAATTAAAATAAATGGCAACGTATAATAAAAGAGGTTATAAAACTCCAAAAGAAAAAGAAGAAAAATTCGACGGTGATTTTATTGAAAATGTAAATGTTGATGAAAAAGACAGTGCAACAGCAGGCGTTTTTAATTCTTTGGATGAAACTGCTTCTAAAACGGAAAATTGGGTTGCTAAAAATCAAAAATATATTTTTGGTGTAGTGGCTGCAGTTGCCTTGGTAACTGTAGGATATGTATTGTATCAAAAATTTATCGTAGAGCCTAAACAAGATGAGGCTGCTAACGAAATGTTTATAGCACAACAAAATTTCCAAAAGGCTACTGATGGAACTAAAAGTGATTCTCTATATAATTTAGCATTAAAAGGTTCTGAAGGGAAATTCGGTTTCGTTGATATTGCGGACAAATATTCTGGAACAGATGCCGGAAATTTAGCCAATTACTATGCTGGAATGGCTTATTTGAACACTGGGAAATATACAGAAGCAATTACTTATTTGGAGAAATTCAGTTCAAAAGATATGGTTCTTAGTGCTTTGGCAAAAGGAGCTATAGGTGATGCGTACTCTCAAAAAAATCAACCAAAAGAAGCTTTGGAATATTATATTAAAGCTGCTGAGGCTAATAAAAATGACTTCACAACACCACGTTTCTTGTTAAAAGCTGGTCAAACTGCTTTAACTACAGGAAACAAAACAGATGCTTTGAAATATTTTACTGAGATAAAAGAAAAATACGAAGCTACACCGGAAGCGGCTAATATTGACGCATTAATCGGATTGGCACAATAAAAATTTTAGATGCTGGATTTTTGATTTAGGTTTTTTATATCTTTGATACAAATCTAAATCTTAATTCATAAATCCTAAATTGATTATGGCAACTGCAAATAAAAATTTATCCAATTACGATAAAAACACAATCCCAAACGCGAAAAATTTTCGGTTTGGGATTGTTGTTTCTGAATGGAACGATAAAATCACTGAAGGATTATTTTTTGGTGCCGAAACGGCGCTATTAGATTGTGGTACCAACCCTGAAAATATAGTTCGTTGGAGTGTACCGGGAAGTTTTGAACTGGTTTACGGAGCCAAAAAAATGATTGAAACACAAAATGTGGATGTTGTTATTGCTATCGGCTGTGTGATTAAAGGGGAAACCATGCATTTCGAATTTGTTTGCGAAGGCGTAACCCAAGGCATCAAAGATTTGAATGTTCAGTCTGATGTTCCGGTAATTTATTGTTTGCTGACCGACAATACCGAACAGCAATCGATTGACAGAAGTGGAGGAATTCATGGAAATAAAGGGACAGAAGCTGCTATTGCCGCTATTAAAATGGCGTATTTAAGAGAACAGGCTTCGTTGAATTACCAATTCCAAAACCAACAATTATTGACTGCGGGTTTGTTGCAAATTGAAAATTTGCCATTAGAACTGGAAGAGTAAAAACAAAATGAATACATACAAAGCCTATACTGTTCAGTAAATAGTATAGGTTTTTTATTTTTTATGATTAACTAAATTATAAAACCCAACAGAAATTCGCTAAATTTGTAATCTTTGGTTTTAATCCCAAATATTGTTACCCTTCACATTTCCAATAAATATTGGGATTAGGGCATTAACTACAAACCCAAAAACAGAAATTTTTTTAATGTCGAGTATAATTCAATTACTTCCTGATCACGTTGCGAATCAAATTGCCGCTGGAGAAGTCGTTCAACGGCCTGCTTCTGTGGTAAAAGAATTGATGGAGAATGCTGTTGATGCAAAAGCGACCGATATCAAATTAATCATAAAAGATGCCGGAAAATCACTCGTTCAGGTAATTGATAATGGTTTAGGAATGACCGTTACCGATGCACGTTTGTGCTTCGAGCGCCATGCTACTTCCAAGATCCGTCAGGCGGAAGATTTATTCTCTTTGCATACGAAAGGGTTTCGAGGGGAAGCTTTGGCTTCTATCGCAGCGATTGCCCATGTGGAAATGAAAACCAAACAGGACCAGGAAGAACTGGGAACACACATCGTGATTGAAGGCAGTAAATTTGTTTCTCAAGATGTGGCGGTTTTGCCTAAAGGAACTTCTTTTTCGGTCAAAAATTTATTTTTTAATATTCCGGCGCGACGCAATTTCCTGAAATCGGATATTGTTGAACATCGTCATATTGTGGATGAATTTCAACGCGTGGCTTTAGCACACCCTAATATTCATTTTACGTTCTACCATAATGGAAGTGAAATGTTCAATTTACCACAATCTAATTTCAGACAAAGAATCGTCAATATTTTTGCCGGCAAAACCAATGAAAAACTGGTTCCCGTTCAGGAAGAAACCGAAATTGTTACCATTCATGGATTTGTAAGCAAGCCTGAATTTGCCAAAAAAAATCGCGGAGAACAGTTTTTCTTTGTCAATGATCGCTTTATCAAAAGCGGTTATTTGCATCATGCCATCATGGCGGCTTACGAAGGATTGTTGAAAGACGGTGCGCAGCCAAGTTATTTTCTGTATTTGCAGGTACCGCCCAATACCATCGATATCAATATTCATCCAACGAAAACTGAAATTAAATTTGATGATGAACATGCTTTGTATGCGATTTTACGTTCCTCCATCAAACACAGTTTAGGACAATTTAATGTCGCACCCGTTTTGGATTTTGACAGGGATTCGAATTTAGATACGCCTTATGATTATCAAAATAAAGAAGCTTCGACACCTATGATTCAGGTCGATGGAAGCTTCAATCCGTTTTCGGATGACAAACCTAACAGACATTTCACCACCTATCGAAAAACGGAAAACACTTCCAGTTGGGAAAGTTTGTACGTTGGATTAAAGCAGGATACCGAAACGATTACTGATATTAATGATATTGAGTTTGAAAGCGAAGAAGTTACCGGTTCTTTATTTAATGAAAATGAAATTGAGCAAACGGTCAACAGAACGTATCAAATTCATAAAAAATACATTGTAAATCCAATAAAATCCGGAATAGTTATAGTGGATCAACAGCGCGCCCACCAGCGTGTTTTGTACGAACAATTTCTGACCAATATGACTGTGCATCAGGCCTCAAGCCAGCAATTGTTGTTTCCGTTGAACTTGTATTTTTCATCAGGCGAAATGGAATTAATTGGAGAATTACAAATTTCATTGGCCAATACCGGTTTTGTTTTTGAAGAAACAAATGACAATCATGTGGTCATTTCGGGTTTGCCAATCAATGTGACAGAAAGTGAAGTTTCAATCGTATTGGAGCAATTGTTACGTGATTTACAAGACGGAATTCCGGAGAGCAGTTTCAGTCAGAATGACAGTATAGCCAAATCCATGGCCAAAAGTTTAGCGGTAAAAACCGGAAGCTATTTAACAGAAAAAGAGCAGGAAAATTTGGTAAACGGACTTTTTGCCTGCAAAGAGCCTAATGTTTCCCCTTTTCAAAAACCCACTTTCATCACGATGCGTGTGGAAGATTTAGATAAAAAATTCGCAATATGAGAGACATAACCGAAACGGTTAAGCAATTAATCATTATCAATATTATTTTTTTTATAGGGACACAAGTTGTTGGCGATGTAGCCTATAAGTTTTTGTCACTTTATTATCCTGAAAATCCTGATTTCAAATTTTGGCAACCAATTTCGCATATGTTTATGCATGGAAATTTCATGCATATTTTCTTTAATATGTTTGCGTTATTCTCCTTTGGAACAGCCTTAGAGCAAATTTGGGGTACCAAGAAATTTCTGTTTTTCTATATTTCCTGTGGATTAGGGGCAGCATTGATTCATATTGCTTCCAATTATTATTTCTTCCATGATGGATTGGATACGCTAATTGCCAATGGAATGTCTAAAGTAGAAATCATGCAGGTTTTGAGCGAAGGGAAATTCGATTCCAGATGGCAGGAAATTCTTTCTCAAGAAGGTTTTACCAGTTTTATTAGTGCTTATATGACTCCGGCGGTGGGTGCTTCAGGTGCCATTT
>NZ_DATDPV010000026.1:0-12438 GCF_035292545.1 Flavobacterium sp.
TGTCAACATAAGTCTGTACGTCACATATTTCATAATAGGTCACATATTATAATGTGTTATAGCCCGGGGAAAATAAAAAACCCTGGTTCAGTGACGGACTGGTTTTAGAAACCACCGTTGTAAACCAGGGTTTTAAACTACAGGATGATTTTCATCCGGTAAAATTTCAGATTCATCATTCCAATTATCATCAAAAGGAATATCGTTGGGATCGTCACTATCTTCCCACACGTCTGATTCATCGGCTTCTTTAAATTTCATTTTATACCACTACCATAATTTATAAAAATAACAGCCTGTGCTTTCAATACAGTTTGTGTTAATGAACTGGTGGAATTTAATTTAAACTGTACTGTATTGTCCACCTGAACAAAGGATTCGGTGGTAGTTAATGTACCTGCATCCAAATGTTGTAATGATGTTAAAGATGATTGGACTACGTTTATAACATCGGCACTATATACGGAAATAAACCGTGTTTCATGATGTTCACCCTGTGTTACGGCAGGTGCATCACCGTCGTTACACCAAATTGTCCAATAAATTTGACCTCCGGACACCGATGGTTGTGCCACACCCATATCCAGGGTGAAAATGGTTGTAGCAACACCTTCTGTAAGATTTACACTCGGAGTAACAAAGTACCTTCCGCCATTTAGTAAAATATTTTTATCTGCTGTTATTCTTAGGGCTTCTCTCAAACCTGTGCCATTTAAATTTGTTCTTATTGAAAAGTCACCGTTTTCGTTTCCTGCTGTATTATTGCTTTTTATTCCTTCCACTTCTGCAAAAGTTGCGGCAGAACCGGTACCGGTTTTCCAGCCTGAGAATTTTATTTTTCCTCCTACTCCCGCAGCAGCAGACGTTTTATCGAAAAGCTCGATATTTACTTCCCCATTTCCTTTATTCAGGGATTTCTTGGCAAATAAATTTGATCCGTCTGCAAATGACTCTGTATCGTTATCAAACCCGAGACCTATGGCTGTAGAAAGAGTATCAAACACAAGTCTAACGTTTCCAGGACTTGTAGCTGTAGCATTAGTTCCGCCATAAAGCACAAGTCTGCCAGTAGAATTTTGTCCCATGCGCCAATTGAAAGTACCTTTTTTCCAATTAGCCCAATTTCTTGCACCTGCATCCAATGAACTTTCATAAACTTGTGCATCCCAAAAACCGCTTGAGAATGTATATAAACCTTTTGCTGATTCATTCGTTGCTTTGTAGGCAAAACTGTTTGGTGCATAACTATGGATACCACCCCAACTTGAATCGGTAACTACTCGAAATTGTGAATCGTTTCCCCTCGGCGTTCCTATTCCAGTTCCGAAGTTACATTGCGAATTCGAGCTAAATCTCAATACGTCACCAATCGGGTTTCCACTTCCTGGAATTCCAAATGAATATAACAAAATTAAGTCATAACCTAATGTATCGTTAATTGTTATATCAAGTCCTGTATTATACAACAACGTATCATTTTGTGACCATTTTATTACTTCATTTTCATCATATTGCGATCTATTTAGAACGATACTGGTTCCTGGTACATTATCCCCATAGTCGTAAGCCCAAAATTGTATTTTTTTATTACCAAGATTGTCATAAATACTTAATGGTTCAAGTCCGGAAGTTTGACTTTGTTGAAAAAGTCTAACTCCTCTACCTTTAAAATTCTGAGTGATGTAATTAAGCTCGTTTTTAAAAGGACTGTATGTTGGAGTAAATTGTGCATAAATGGCATCTCTTACCGGAAAAATGTAAAGAACTAAAATTGCAATGGCAAATGACAATACAACATTCATGATCATAAACTCCATTAAATGTTTTATTAGAAATTTTCTCATTCTTTGTAAACAGCTTGAACATAACATCTATTTGAACCACCCTCAAGTGCTCCACCACCGTCAATAACAACACGTGTTACGGTTGAATAACCAGCATCTACATCATAAGTAATTGAAAATGGAAAAGATGCAATGGGATTTTCATCAACGATTGTTTCTTCATAAGTAGTTAAATCTTCAAACGCTTGAAATTGTTTTTGGACTCTTAACCGAACAGGATTTACAGCAGCTTCAATAAAAACGTTTATTGAATGAAGTTGTTGCATGGAGTGAGTAAAATCAATTTGTACCTGACTCAAAGTTGTTGTAAGAAGTCCTTGAAAACCATGAACGAAAACCCATGAATTGAAATTGTTATTGTACTTTATTTCTCCAGTTAGTAAAACCATTAAAGGAGTGCTTCTTGCACGGTCATAAACCATTGACATATTTCCGATATTTGTGGTAGCCGTAGGAAATTGTCCTTGAGCACTCAGATAAATATTTTTTACTCCGTTTGGCAGTTCAATTACTGACTTGGGGTACAACGGAAGAATATCATGCCAACGATTCCATGTTACAAGATCACTTCCTGAAAAAGTTGGTGTGACGTTACCAAGTCCGGATACCAATCTTGCTGTTACCAAACTCGAAAATGTGGCTCCAGGAATAACAGAATTTAAAACCTGTATGTATTTTGCCTCTCCGACTTCTATTTTTCTGTCCGGGAAACCTGTATTCAAATAGACATTTTCAACAAAGATTGTACTTGGTACTTCTATTGACATTTCATTTTCTCCGCAGCTAAAAATTGACAAACAAACGAAGACGATTAATGTAATCAGGATTACGTCTACCTTTACGATACCCTGCAATCCCCACGTTGTAAGCCTGTATTTTCTCATACCATTTCTCCAAAGGAAAGTTTTTTTGAACTTCTGAAAGATACCAACTTCCTGCATCAATATTGTTTGCAGGGTTAAATGGATTGAATATTGTCACATTATTTCTACGTTCGTAATCTGAAAATGTTTCGGGAAGTAATTGCATCAACCCGATTTCCTTTAAATTGCCTACCAAATTCGGATTACCATCTGATTCAATACCGATTGTTGCAATGATTACATTTTCTGGAATTCCCCATTTTATACTTGCAATAGACGTTAAATGTCCCCATTTCTGTTTGATTGTTTCACCTCTATCTGTAAGAGTAAAAAAGCCTCCCCTTCGAACACGATTCAAAAGGAAGGCTATTAGTATGAGAAAAATTGTTGTCATTTAAAAAACTTTGATGCAATTACAAGTCCGCCAATAGCTACAGCAGCAAGCGGAATAATTGTTTTAGGAGTAAAAGTTTTACGGACTTCTATTAAAAACCAAATTGCTACAATTCCCAACGCTCCCAAAAGCAGAGAAACACTTACGAACCCCGCTTCAGTTGGACTTCCCTCCCCTTTAGTAACTTCAATATCAATTTCAAATTGTTTTTGTGTTTCCCTTACTCCTATTACTTCAATTTTCTTGCCTTTGAGATTTTCTACAAGACCATTGTCTTTATACTTTTGTGCCGCTGCCAGAATAGTATATTTTGTCAATATAGTATTCTCAAAGACAAAAGTATAAATACCTTCCTCCAATGAAAGAGCAGAAAGTGTGCTGCTTGAATCCTTATTTTTACTCCAAATTGTTGGCATTTATTTTTTACCCAAAACAAAAGGAAGTAATGCAATCAAAGCAAGGGGATTAAAACCCGCACCAATAGACTTATTTTCATTTTCACGAGTTTGACCGGTCGTAGATGAAATTTCTTCAGGAATTTTTTTTCGATCAATATTCGGATATGAAACAGGCGAATTCATTGAACCACCTTGCAACCCATACAAATTTGCATCATATAACCATCCATCTTTCAACCGAACAATTCCACGATATTGATCAGGATTACGATACTCAGTAAAAAGACTGGTATCATGTGTAAGTGTTTCACATTCTTTTCTTGCAGTAGCCTCAAGTTTATCCCTATCAGAACCTGAAATTATCATATTTTGTGTTGCTACGGAATCAAGCCATGCTCCACTTGATGTTTCAAATGTGGCTCCATTTTCTTTCGGACTTCCTGGTATCCAATTTGAACTTGCATCAACAGCTCCATATTGATACCACAACTTCGGAAGTTTTTTCCTGACTTCATCATGTGGAGTACCTTTAGGTTTAACTCTACAACCGGTCAATTTTCCTAAAATTTTTTCTCCCATTGATTTCAATTCTTTCAATTGAGAAGAAAGCACACCGGCTTTAGCTGCTGCAAGTACTACAGGAAAAGGCATGATAATTCACCTACTTTAAAAGTATTTTCACAATAAGAAAACCTGCCAGAAGTGCAAGCATGGGATTTTTCTTTATCCAATCTTGCACAAGTCCACAAAGTTGACAATTTCCTGTTGGTAGTACATTAGGACTTTGTTCCGGCTCAGTCTTTACCGTACCAGTTTTAACAGAAGTATCCGGAACATTTTCAACGGGAGTTGGAATATCAGTTGGTGCTATTCCACCGGTTTTAGGAGTTAATTCCACACCACCACGCGAAAATGTTCCGAAACTTCCGCCATTTTTAAGTGTTGTTTCCTGAAGTGCCATATTAAAGAATGAGTTTTGATGCAACCTTAATAGCACCAATTCCTCCAGATGATACTTTCGTGGTAAGAATTCTTTCTTTTTCTTGTGCGTAAACAGTCTCAGCAACCTGATTCGCAGAATCTTGATAATCTGCGTATGTCCAGAAGCAAGAAATTGTATCTGCTGCTGAACCGTTCAAAATCAAAGAAACATCTGAATTAAGGGTTTCAAGAACTGACTTTGCTTCAACCATATCAACCTCCGCATAACCCGAGGCTGAATAAGTCTCAATTCTATTGCGAAGCAAGTCGTCATTCAAAACCTCTACGAGCTCGGCTGATTCGAGTTTTGCTTTACCATCGACGGAAAGATCGATAGCATCAATATCCGTGTCATATTCAATAAAAAGTGACATGATATTATAAGGAAGAATTCTCTCAGGTGTAGTACGACCAGCAACCATTGCAATTTCTGTTCTACCCCATGAAAACAGGTATTTCATTTTTCCAAGACGTTCAGAACCGGTCACATGTAAAAAAGAAGCCGCAGAAACCCTTGCTGCAAGTGCGGAATCTGGAACCCACTCAATACGCATTTCACCCTCCATTCCTGTATAAAAAATATTTTCATGGTCGTCTGCATGTTGAAAAGGAAGCTTGAAATTAAACGAAAATGCTTGTGTATCTCCAGCACTTTGCACCAATTCACGTGCTCCATACTTTTTGTCGTTGTAAACTCCAAGCTCAGTAAAACGAATACGTGAACGAATTTTGTTACGATAATAAATGTTCAAAAATCCCAATTCTGTAGGAGTTGGTGCAGTAGCTCCAGACTGAGCTCCACTAAACCTGAAGTTTAAACTTCCATACATTCCAGGAAGAATTTTGATACTTTTTCCTCCAGAATTCATTAAAACAGAGTCAATAAATTTTCCAGGCATTTTACTTAACCTCTTTTTGTTTTTGTTCAATTACAAGAGTGACTGGAATGCCGGCATTATTTAGTACACCAATAAAATATTTGGCATCCTTGACACTAAAACTTGTTGGTACAAAAGCATCTACAAGCCAAATAGCTTGTGATGTAAAATTATCTTTTGTCAAAGGATAATTCGGATACTTTTGTTTCAACGAGTCATAAGCAAACGGCGCAAGTGCGCCAACAATCAATTTGAGAAAATCTTTTATCATTTTCTTCCTCCATTAACGCTTCGGAATGATACCACCAACAAAACCCTTTACCATGTCGGTAATTCCAAGAACGTCTGCAAGGACTACAATCAGAACTGTCCAAACAACAGTACTGATAGGTGGGAATTTAAACATTTGTGATTACTCCATTTTAATGTGAACGTCTTTTTCTCCGTACTCGTGCAAGAAATCTTTTTCTCTTTGCACTTTTTGGAGCACCAATTTTTCCCCATTTTTTAGCTTTATGTCCCTTATGTGCTCGTGGCATTTTAAACCTCCTTATTTCAATTTTAACTTACATATTTTTTCTTTAAAAGTCAAGTCTTTTTTTGATAACCATTTTGGAATTTGTCCTTGTACGACAATAAACTCATAATTTTGTAAATTTCTTGGATTAACTTCAGAGTTTATTCTTTCGACATAAGAAAGCTCATACGGTTCAGTCATTTGGAAAACAATAACATTATGTATAAGCTGTCTGTTCAAACGTGCAAAATCAAAGAAAGAATGACTTATAAGAATAATATCAAGATTTTTATGACGAGAATAACGAATGACTTTTTTTAACTGTTCGGAATCTTGATACAGATGGGCTTCGTCTACTATAAGAAGTCCATTACCACGTTCGTAAGAGTAACGTATGGCTATTTCGTTAGTTGTAGAATCATCATTAACAAAGACAGCAATATCATACTCAATGATACCGGATAAATTTTCACAAATAGGTAATCCCAAAAAGTCCTGTCCAAAATTGGTAATAACAAGAATATTTTTTTCAAAATTTTGTACTGCTTTTCTCGCAAGTGTGGTTTTCCCACAACCAAGCTTCCCAACAATAAGAGTAATTTCATTGTGCATTTTCACCTTTTCCGATTTCAAAATTTACACGTGACATTACAAAAGAAAATACAAAAAGTAAGCCATTAAATTCATCCTTCCATTGACCGTAAGGACTCGCATATTTATTGGCAAGTGGAGTAAAAATTTTCCCAAATTTTTGAAATTCATCTTCAGATACTTGTTTATAAACCGGCATTCGAGCAGCAAAAAAAGGAAGAATGATTGACCCCATATTAAATAAATCTTCCTCTGTATATACTGCGTCTTTTTTTTCCTCTGATTCACCAGTAAGCTGAGAAATTTCCCATTTCTTCAGTTCAACTTTTTCTTTAGAACTCATTTGTGAAACCGGTTTTCTTAGATTTTCCGGTCTATCCCCATAATCTCTCTGATATTTTTTTCTCTTTTTGTCAGGAAGATCAGAAAGAACAGCATTTTCAGCTTTTTCAAGAATATCCTCCGGATATGGATTAGGATCATCTGATCCATCAATTTCAATGTTTCCATTTTCCGAAACACTTACTTCACTCTTTTTCATCTTCGTCGTTTTCATTTTTTTCTCCATAAAACCATTGTTCGAAATCACTTTTCTTCATAGCTTGCAATTTTTTTAATTCTTTTTTAAGCTGTGTTACTTCATCACTCAAAACTTTATTGCTTTTTTCCAAATTATCAATAAAAGTCTCAAGTTCATCTGGATTTTTCCACTTTGCCATGACATTTTTCTCCAATCTTTTGTTCGATGTAATCCAAAAGTTCGGAAACAATTGGATGAATTGTTTCCAAACTTTTTAAAGGAAGAGAATCAACAAATTTAAAAGCAATTTCTTTTCCTTTTCCTATATTTGTAAAGTCAAAAATCATTTTTTCTCCAAAAAAATAAATAAAAAGCGCACAGAAAGAATTTGGCCAAATTCTGTGCGCTTACATTTGAGACGTTAAGCAACAAAAGAAATATAAGAAAACAATTCTCAAAAATCAAGAATTATTTTCATCTTCCCATTTTTCTTTTGGAACTTCTGAAACAGAAGAAATCAATCTCTCCGAAGAAAATTTTGACGTTGGAAGTTGCGACATGGTAAAATTTCTTCCGGCCTTCAATTTTGGAATAAGTTCCTGATTGTAGTAATAAGCATATTGCTTCATTGGAGCTAATGCTCCACCGCTTGTGTCAACAAAATTCTCCAATTCAATTTTGATGTACTCTCCAAGAAATTCACCAAAACCAGATTCATGCAAGAATCTTTGTACGTCATATCCGGCATTGATTGCTTTAAGAGAATTGTCACGTTGACGCAGAAGCATGATAGCACCAACTCCACCGGTTTTCTTATATTCAACCGGTTGTAAACCCTCGTAAAGACCTTCAATAAAATCCCCTATTTTTTCCAACTTCATAACAACCGGACGTTGAAAACCGGTCAACTTTTCAGGAACTTTCCAAACAGAATTTTCTTCATCATAAACAAGAGTGTCACTCTTTTTTGTAGAAGTTTTCCGAATAGGCTTTTCCTGAACAGTTTTTTTCAAATTTTCAGGATTTTTCGGAAATTTTTCTTCAATGTTACTTTTGTCATTGCGTTTCATATTTCACCTTTGAAGTTAAAGAGGGTTTTTCTCGAAAAATCGTTGTTTATGTAGATATTCGAGAAATGAATTTATAGTGTTACGCAACCATCTGCGATGATTTCTCTCAGATAGATAGATTTTCCATTCAGTACCCATCCAAAAGATAATCAAACCGGATAAGATAAAAAATTGAAGATCATTCATACGTCATTTCCTTTTTTGTAAATTTTGGGATATGTTTCGATAATAGAACGTTCAAAAGTATCATGCTCAATTTCAACAATACGACAATCAGGCAAAAGTGTTGTATTGCTTATTTCCCAACCACATTTTTGACATTTCCAGTCTGCAAGATTACCATGAGTACCTTTTAAGCTGTCTTCATAATTGGGATGATGTCTTCTTACAGTCAGGCTAAGTGGATATGAACAATTTCCACAAACAACAAAAATAATTGAAAAAGTATTCATTTCAATTCTCCATTTGAAGTTACAAAATATGGTTGTGTTGTAATTCCGTTTGAATCAAGTTTTCTTTTTATTTCAAGTGATTTTACTTCTCTTAAAAATTCTCTAATTGCAACAAAATCAGAACTACGACTTAAAGCTGAACGAAATTTTAATAACTTTTGTTTAGAATATTTAAAAGTTAAATTACCTTTTAATGCTTGTTTAAAATTTTCTTCATAGAATTTTTCAGGAAATCCTTTTAGAATACATTTAAACTCACTATCAGAAGCAAGACCATAAAATTTATTTCCAAGCCAATATCCTCTATTGTAAGAATTTTCAAAATTTAATCCACCTAAAAATTTTTGTTCTTCTCTAATTGCATAATCATGAACATGAACAGAATCCGTATCAGAATAACATAATTGTTCATGTTTAAATGCTTCTTGTGCTTCAAATAATAAAATCCTGCCACCCGCTGTTATACGGCTTGCAATATGAATTTGACTATAACTAAAATCTACCCATTCTTTTTTTACTCCTATATTAAAGTCTGGACTAAAAAATCTTTCAGCTTCATTACCAAAAACAATCTTATCTCTATTTCTTTTTATCGCCCATTTTCCATATCCTCCACCGTTTAACATATATTTACCAATTAACCGTCTTGCTCCACCGCGTTCTTTATAATTAAACCAATATGAAACAAAATCCTTAAAAAAATCTTTATCCAAATTCCACTCAAAACCACCCAGGATTTTGTATTCAATATTTAACTCTTCCAGTTTGTCAAGCTCAATGTCAGTTACATAAAACCAACATTGACCATTAACAAAATAAAGCTTAGAATTATATTTATACCACAAAAAAGGATTATATAATTTACTATTACAAGAAATTGTATATAATCCAGCCTTACCTTGTTTTCGTTTAGAAACCATTTTGAAATTACCAATAGGACATCCATAATTATATTGTGAAAAAGGATAAGAAGACTTAATGTCATATTGAAATACTGATTTTGAATATCTTTTATAAACATCAACATGACCACCTGAAAACCATGGTAAAAAATGTTCATAATCTTCTTTAGTTTGAATTATAAGTTTACTAAAATCACAACGTTTTTTCATATCAGAAAAAGCAAGACTTGAATATGTGAGTGGAAGATATTCAAGATTTAATTCATTCATAAAACTTTCAATTATTTCCCATAACATTTTTGCATCATTAAAACATTGTTTTAATTGTTCTTGTTTTGTCTCAAGTTTTGAGCTATCATAAATTTTTTTCTGTCCTATAAAAGACTGTGCTAATTTATCAAGACCATCATAAAGTATTGCATAGCTGTCTCTAAATTGAAATTTTTTACCTTTATATATAATAGAAAAAGAAATTATCTTTCCACCAACTTCGTAAAATTCTTTTTCAAGAATGTATACACTTTTTTTTCCTACCAACTCTCTAAGAAGAAAAAGAAAATCACTTGCACCGCCATAATGAGCAAAAATTATATTTTCTTTCTCTTCAATTTTAAAAATACCATTTTCAATAAGATTAAGAACTGATTTTTTTTCAATATGACTATGTTTCGGAGAATATAAAACCGCACATTGAAATTGTGCGGTTTCAGGATTCCACTCCATATCGAGTGTAAAATAATTCATTCTTCTTTTCCTAAATTACCACGATTAAAATATTCATATCCCATTAAAAAATGAAACAGTTCATAATATTTAGGTTCAGCTCCACAATTCCAACATTCTCCAGTTTTTAATCTATTTGGAGCATGACATTTTGGACAGCAATAAATTTGTACTGTTATCCTTGTATCTCTTATATCAAATTTTTTTACTCATTTTTCATTCTCCATTTGATTTTTTTCTATATTCCCTACATGAATCACCAATAGCCTCAAATACTTTTTGCCAGGAAGCTGTATTCAACTCAATATCAACAACTGCATTTGTTACTGCATTCTTTACGACAAAAGGTACAGAACAAACTTTATAAAAATAACAAGAGTAACAGGTTTTCATTTCATATTCTTTCATAACTTTCCTCCTACAAGAAACATGATTGTTAGAATTGCAATACTGAGATTTACTACATTATATCTTTGTGAAAGCTCTAAGATTCTGTCAATCAATTCCTGTACGTTTCCAAATAAATCTTCTAAAACTAAATCTTTAAAAACAATCAATTGAAAATTTGTAAATTCTGATACAGCTTCATTTGTTTCACTATCTGTAAGAGTCACACCAAATTTTACCGATAAAGCTTTTTTAAGTTCTTTTTTATAATTATTTCTTACAAAATTATAAAAGTCTTTGAACATTTTTATAAATGTTTCTGCTGTACCTATTTCAAACCATGATACTTTAGTATTAAATTTGTGATGATAACCCAAACCTTGTAATCTTGTAAGTTGTGTTTCATATTTCATTTCATCTACATCAAATTTTATTTTTTTACTTTTTTCTTTTCGTATTTTTAATACATATTTCTTTATTTGTTTTCGTGTTTTAAATGTCCTTTTTCCCACCCTTACTGAAAAAATCCCCCTTAAATTATCAAAAGGGGATTTAATCTTTCCGTCTTTTCCACGAAAAATATAGATCATACAATATATCTTAACCTTATAAGCTCCTAAGTTTTTTCTCCACAACGCCAACTTACTTATGTAAGTTGGCGCTTAGGAGAAGTGGGGAGGGATGGATATTTTGTTAACAAAACCAATATATAAAATTATCGTCCATTTGTCAATACTTCTTTAAAATATTCTGTTATGCAGTACAGTTTTAAAAATATGAAGTGTAACCATAACAGTTAGTTGTATCATACAACTAAAAATAATTAAAGTTTTTCTTGCATCTTGACGAAACATTTAGTAACTTTCGTCGTTATATAGCTACAACAAATGGAGAAATTCAAATGCACACGATCATTATTGAAAATACGGTTAAAAATACTGAATTTTGGCTGGATATAAACTCCTTTAATATTTTTACACCCGAAATTTACCAAGTTTTTGATTGCAAGACTGCTTATAAAATATACACAGAATTTTGTAGAAAGTACGAACGTAACCATAAAGTCATAGTAAGATGGCTTTTTACCCTTTATCTTTAGGAGAGTATCATGAATCCATTGGCCGAATTCATCGACGAAATGGTTAACATAACCACGCTTACAAAGTCAGCATGGATAAATCAATTATCCGATGATGATTTAAAATGGTTATTTCGTGAATTTTCTGTTCTAAATGATTTAGCAAAAGACGAACAGTTTTCAAGGGAGATTAAATATGAAGAAGATTGAACCATACAAAATTTACATGAAACGTTATGGAAGATGGCGTTTTCTTGCAAGTTTTGAATACAAGTGGGGCAGAGATATTTTTTTATCTGAGTTAAGACGTTTAGCCACCGAAAACAAAGAAGTAGGTTATACCTACTTATCTTTCAACCCCTACGAACCAATCAAAAAGAGGTGAATCATGGAAGGTACACGAAAAAGCGAAGCTGTTGTCTTGAAACAATTCTTTGGATTGCTTCCTGGACAAACTCTTGTTAAATTCCAAACAGAGCTTAAAGCTCTTTCTCCGCAAGAGAAATTAGAGCTTGCCTCCCTTGCTGCAAAAGAAATGAAGCTAACTCAAGAACAGGTTTCATTCAATCTTTAAGGAGTACATCATGTCAGAATTAAGACTGTTTGTTTGGACAGAATTCTACCCAGACTATACAACCTGTTCAGCTTTTGCCATAGCAAAAAATGAAGCAGAAGCAAAAACACTTGTTGAATATGAAACAGAATTTGAAATACATAATTGGGGGATATTAACAGTTTATCCACTATCAAGAAAAATTGCAAGATTAGTAAGTGGTAGTGGATAAAATTTAAGAAATCCCAATAGGGATTTTTATAAACCCTGGTTTACAACGGTGGTTT
>NZ_DATDPV010000027.1:0-7445 GCF_035292545.1 Flavobacterium sp.
ACACCGGCTGTTTCTATTTATGTGAACTGTGATAGCGAAGAAGAAATTAACATCCTTTACAACAAACTGCTGGAAGGAGGGAATGCATTGATGCCTATTGACAATTATGGATTTAGTACAAAATTCGGATGGGTTGCCGACAAATATGGACTTTCCTGGCAAGTGAATTTAAAATAATTATTAATAACCGAAAAGAAACATGAAGTGACTTGGGAGGGTTTTGGTTAGAAACATTCTTTTAGAGGCAAGTTATATACAATTTTTGAACGTCGAAATCACATCACATGAAATCTAATAATGTAAATCTGATTGGGGCTGAAGGTTTTGACGGAATTATTGAAAAAATCCTGGTCGAAAATGATATAAAAAAGACAACCATTGTAGTCAAACAATGGCATTTGGATACATACGCTTTATCTGAACTAAAATTTAATGGAGTCATTTTTCAAAGTCTTCCTGATATCTCTTCATTTAATCTTGTTAATGAAATAACAACCAGAAATGATACTGATTCTATTTTAAACCAACTGGATGAATATTTAAAGGATAATCCAACGTTAATGTTAGCTAATTCCTATGACAATATTAGAAATGAGATTAGAAAAGAACCTAATTCAATTTCATTCTTTTTCACATCGGGTTATTGCAAAGATTGGCTGATTGTTTGTGCCGAAATGTTGCTTACTGAAGAAATAAAGTGATAAGCTTACACTGAATTCAAATTGCAATGAAATTAAAAATGACAATTAAAACGTAAAACAGCTTTTTGTATCATTGGCTTCAGTTGTTTTCCCTTCGAAAAAACGCGGTTAACTCTAATTTCATTTATATTTGTGATGTTTCCTGCCAATGCTTGAAAGCCAAGATACGTTAATCACTAAGCATTCAAAGACCATTTAACTGACCAAATGAAATTACCTCCATACCATATTTTTCCAAATATTTCCGGCGATAAAATTTCATTGCGACAAATTTTGCCTTCAGACATTAAAGACCTTATTGCAATTTCATTTTACGATTCAATTCAGGCAACGACATTAGAACAGGCGGCAGCAATGCAGGATAAAATCAACAAGGACTATAATGACGGTAATTCAATTCATTGGGGCATTGTAGATAAAGCAACCAATAAGATCATCGGGACCTGTGGCTATTATCGCGGCCTTGACAAAGGAAATGGAGAACTTGGCTGCGTCTTATTACCCCAATTTAGAGGACTGGGTTTTATGACACAAGCAATGCAATTAGCTATAGACTTCGGACTAAATAAAATCAGGCTAAAACGTGTTTGGGCAATTACAACCAAACAAAACATCAAAGCAATACAACTTCTTGAAAGACTTAACTTTATTAAAATTGCAGACTTGCAAGATGATGAAATTGAATATGAATTAAAAGGAAATGTTTAACAAAAACAATTTACAATAGACACTTCATCTATTTTGCATTGCCAAGATTTTTATCTGTAAATCATTCTAAACGAAACCTAAAATCATGAGTAAACAAGAATACACGGTAAGAAACGCAAAACCTGATGAATTTGAGGAAATCGGTAAATTAATGGTTGAAGTCTATTCCCAACTCGAAGGATTTCCAAAAGAATCAGAACAGCCCAATTATTATAAAATGCTTGCCAATGTTGGCGAGTTAACCCATAAACCGGAAACAGAAATCTTGGTGGCTGTTGCTTCTGATGGTAAAATAGCAGGAGGCGTCGTTTATTTTGGCGATATGCAGTATTACGGCTCCGGCGGAACGGCTACCCAAGAACTTAACACTTCAGGATTTAGATTATTGGCTGTAGATCCTTCGATAAGAGGTCAAGGAATTGGCAAGCTTTTAACCAACGAATGCATCAGAAAAGCTAAAGGTAAAAAGCGCAAACAAATGGTTATTCATACTACAATGACCATGCAGACCGCTTGGAAAATGTATGAAAGTCTGGGGTTTAAAAGAGCAGAAGATTTAGATTTCATGCAGGGAGAACTTCCCGTTTTTGGATTTAGATTGGCACTATAATCAAAGCTTCAACAGACAGGTTTTTTTCAAAGATTACTGTTTTTATTAACTTTGTGAACAGACTATGATGAGCATTTAATTCACCATATCATACAGATTATTTAACTCAGACGTCCAATGAAAATGATTTTAAAATTATAGATTTGCAATGCTGGTTTCCGGATTTTCCCGAATGATTTCCCCATATTAATTAAAAAAATAAATGGAAATAATTGTCATCTCTATAATTGCTTTTATTGTATCAATTTTGACCTTTTTCTCAGGTTTTGGTTTAGGGACAATTCTTACACCGGTATTCATGATTTTCTTTCCGGTTGAGGTGGCGATTGGTTTGACCGGAATCGTGCATTTTTTTAATAACTTTTTTAAAATTATTTTAGTCGGAAGAAATGCTGACAAAACGGTTTTGCTGCGTTTCGGAATTCCGGCAGTGCTTTTCGCAATTTTAGGTTCGTGGCTGCTATTGAACATACCCGATTTAAAACCACTTTTCACGTATGAAATGTTTGGAAAAACGTTTGAAGTTTACCCCGTAAAGTTTATAATTTCAATTTTGTTAATCATTTTTGCCAGCATTGACTTGATTCCCTATTTTAACAAACTACAATTTGGAAGGGAGAAGTTACCCATTGGCGGGGCTTTAAGCGGTTTTTTTGGCGGGCTTTCGGGAAATCAAGGCGCTCTAAGAACTGCATTTTTAATTAAAGCCGGACTTTCAAAAGAAGCATTTATAGCAACCGCAGTAGTGGTTTCTACCCTTGTTGACTTTACACGATTAAGTATTTATGCCACACGATTCTCAAAATCCGGACTCACGGACAATTTAACTTTAGTGGTTTCTGCCACTTTATCTGCAATTATCGGAGCCTATATTGGCAACAAACTTTTGAAAAAAGTAACCTTAAAATTTCTGCAAATTACAATTGCCATAATGTTAATAATTATTTCTCTTGCGTTAGGCTTAGGACTAATTTAGAACTTTAATGCTAATCAATTGTTCAAATTTATATTAATAAAAAAGCCCTCTCAGAGGGCTTTTCATATTACTTTACTTCATAAAGATTATTCTCCTTTTTGATATCGGCCATCAAACCGCTTGGGTCAATGGTGATTTTCTTTATGGAAGCTTTATTTTTAATAAGCATAAATTCATAAGTAGGATTTCCCCATGCCCAGTCATTCAAAACGGTTCTTTTCATGCCGGGAAATGGATTTTCTTTTACAAAACTCATCATGCGCAACGGAATATAAAAACCTTCTTTTGTTCCGTCGGTATATTCGACCACAATATCCATTGGCATCGGCATTCTTCCGATTCTTTCTAAAATAACGGTTGTATTGTTTCCGTTTGCAGCGACTTCTTTAATGCTGTAATCGATGGTATTGGTAGTTTTGGTCCAGTCAGTCAAATACCAGTCTAATTCAGCTCCGGAAACGCGTTCTGCGGTTCTCTTGATGTCGTTTGGCGTTGGATGTTTGAATTTGAAATCGTTAAAGTATCTTTTTAATGTTTTCATCAAATTCTCTTTCCCAATCAAATAAATCAATTGCGTCAGGAATATTTCGCCTTTGCTGTAAGATGAAATGCTGTAGACCCTGTTTTCGTCAAAACGATCCGCATGGGTAGTTTGTGGTAATTCTTTACCTGAATTCACCATAGAAAAATAACCGCCATAAGAACCTGTAAATGGGTTTTCGGCTTTCTTCTCGGCAATTTCATTCAGGCCTAAATCTTCTAGGAAAGAGGTGAAACCTTCGTCCATCCAACCGTGTTTACTTTCGTTGGAAGCCAAAATATGCTGAAACCAGGAATGCGCCATTTCGTGTGCAATAACGCCCAGTAATCCTTCAAAGGTTCCTTCGCCAAGAATCAAAGTACACATCGCATATTCCATTCCGCCATCGCCACCCTGAATTACAGAATATTGTTCGTAAGGATATTTCCCGACGGTTTTATTATAAAACTGCATCAATTGCACGGTTTTAGATTGCACATTTTTCCAGTTTTCAATAATTTTCGGATTATTTTTATAAAGGAAATGCAAGGTTGCTCCATTCGGAACCTGTACCACATCATGAAGGTAATTTTTATCGGCTGCCCAGGTAAAATCATGCACATTCGGTGCAATAAAATGCCAGGTCAGGTTTTTGGTTTTTTTAGGGTGTTTTACAACAACGCCTGCATCCTGATAGCCGTGACCAATTTCGTTTTTATTTTGTAAATATCCTGAGCCACCTAAAATATAATTTTTGTCGATGGTAATTTTTACATCAAAATTTCCCCAAACCCCATGAAACTCTCTTGCGATATAAGGATCTGCATGCCAGCCTTCGAAATCGAATTCGGCTAATTTCGGATACCATTGTGCCATTGACAAGGCAACTCCTTCGGCATTATTTCTTCCCGAACGACGGATATGAACCGGAACCTGCCCGTCAAAATCCAACGTAAAAGTGGTTTTTTCTCCAGGTAAAATAGGCTTGGCCAATGTCACTTCCAGAATTGTTTCTACCTCTTTTGCAGTAGCGGCAACACCATCTTGTTTGAAATTACTGACTCTCAGAAATCCAATTTCATTCGGTTTTAAGTTTTTAATTCTGCTTTCTTTTATTTCTTTTTCGCCAACTTTTATTTTGTTGACCATTCTTCCGTCAGGATCTTTGATGTTTCTCAGACGCATATCCATTTCGCTTCCGGGCTGGAAGGCATTTAGAAACAAATGATAGAATACTTTTCTCAGCGTATCGGGAGAATTATTGGTGTAGACCAATTCTTGTTTTCCTTTGTATTGGTAGGTTTTTACATCCATGGCAACTTCCATTTTGTAATCCGCTTTTTGTTGCCAATAAGTTGACTTTTGGGCCAATACATTTCCAAAACTTAAGGAAAGCATGGCTAGTAAAAGGATTTTTTTCATTTTGATAATGATATAAAAGTGTTATAAATAAAATAAGCTTGCCGAAATATATTAAATTTCAACAAGCTTATGTATGTTATTTAAGATAAATTATCTTTTTGCTTTTTTTCTTTTTGCTTTTGTGCCTTTGGTATTTTTAGACATTTTTTCAGCCATTACTAAAGCGTTGTAAGCATTTACAATTTTTCCTGATTTTGATAAAGAAACAAATGAACGTTTGTCATCCGGATTTCCACCAAAAACTACATCAGAAGTGATTGCTGTACCTGAATCCATCAAAATATGTTTTACTTGTTTAGCTGACAATTTTGGATAATAAGAACGAATCAAAGCTGCGACACCGGCTGCATTTGGTGCTGCCATTGAAGTTCCTTGTAAGTATTGGTATGCGTTATCCGGAGTTGTTGCGTAAATTTTTACACCAGGTGCAAAAACATCCACATTGATTTTTCCAATGTTAGAGAAATCGGCAACGACATTGGTTCCGTATTCAAAATTCAAAGCTCCGATAGTGATTAAGTTATCAGCAAACTCTGTCTTTTTATCATCAGAATCATTTGGATAGTTGTTTTCAACATCAATGTCTTTTGAATCATTTCCAGCTGCGTGAACGATTAAAACGTCTTTCTTTTCAGCATATTTAATCGCATCATAAACCCATTGTTTTTGTGGAGAAAAGCTTTTCCCAAAACTTCCGTTGATTACTTTTGCACCATTATCTACAGCGTAACGAATTCCAAGAGCGATATCTTTGTCATATTCATCCCCGTCCGGCACCGCACGAACTGTCAAAATTTGAACGTTGTTCGCAACTCCGTCGCCACCAATATTGTTGTTTCTAACTTGAGCAACGATTCCGGCAACGTGTGTTCCGTGAAGAATCCCTTTTTTGTCCGGACCCATAACGTTGTTGTTCCCGTATTTGGTGTCTTTGATGTCGTTAGGATTGTCACCAACCACTTTTCTGTAATTGGTTTTCAAATTATCACCACTCATCACAGTTGTAAACCCGTCAAGTTCTTTTTTGATTTCTTTTTTCAGGTCTTCAACAGGTAATCCATAAGAAAGCATTTGTTGCATGATGGCCTTGCTTTGAACTATTTCCTGATCTTGAGAAGCTATAGCATTTAGATCTTCAATAGTATAAACCGGTTTCGCTAAATGTTTTACAAGTACGGCATCGGCTTTTGCAATTCCGATTGTCATTTGTTCCATTTGGGCTTTACCTCTTGTACCGTCCGCTATTTTTTTATCGTTGATAGCTTTAGCAGCTAGATAAGTGGTCTCATCTACAAGGTTTTTGTTCATTAGAATTCTTTCGTATTCTAAATTTTCTTTGGTAATATCCCCAAGAAAATTCCAACCGTGAATATCGTCGATGTAACCGTTTTTGTCATCATCGATTCCGTTTCCGGCTATTTCTTTTTTGTTAATCCAAACTACTGATTTTAAATCTTCGTGTTCAATATCAACACCAGAATCTACAATCCCAACAATTACATTTACGCCTTTTTTATTTTTCAATAATTCGGCATAAGCTTTATCAACACTCATTCCTGGAATACTATCTTTCACTAAATCAAGATGACTCCATCTTTTTAATTGAATTTCGCTAAGTTTTCCTTTTTTAGTAACGGATTTATCAGCACTTTGTGCATTTGCAGAAAGTGTTAACGCTAAAGCGGCAATTAGCGATAAATGGGTTAGTTTTATTACTTTCATTTTATAATTGGTTTTAATTTTAGATAATAAGTCAAAAATACTTTAAGAATGTTACAAATAAAATAACAATTAACTTTATTTTAGGATGTCATCGCAACTATATCGGTCTTTCAGCCGAACGCCTTTTTCTGTTTTTTCGACCGTGATGATTTCATTGTGTGCATCATGTTCCAGAAATAAGTAGTAATTATTGTCCGCAGCGGCATTCATGAATTTTGTTTTTTCATCCAATGTCAAAAGCGGGCGCGTGTCGTAACCCATCACATACGGAATGGGAATATGTCCGGCGGTTGCCAATAAATCGGCGCAAAAAACAATCGTTTTATCCTGATATTGAATGTGTGGAATCATTTGTTTCTCGGTATGACCATCTGCAAAGAATATGCCAAAACCCAATTCCGATTTTTCTAAGAAATCCCCTTCAGGTCTTTTGATAAAATTCAATTGGCCGCTTTCCTGCATCGGTAAAATATTTTCGGAAAGAAAGGAAGCTTTTTCGCGGGCATTAGGTTTTGTGGCCCATTCCCAATGAAGGTCATTGCTCCAGAATTTGGCGTTTTTAAATGCGGGCTCATAACCGGTTCGTTCTTTGTTCCATTGTACACTTCCGCCACAATGGTCAAAATGCAAATGGGTCATAAAAACATCGGTAATATCATCGCGATGAAAACCGTATTTTGCCAATGACTGGTCCATCGAATGCGTTCCCCAAAGCGAATAATAGCCAAAAAACTTCTCCGATTGCTTGTTGCCCATTCCGGTATCGATCAAAATCAGACGATTACC
>NZ_DATDPV010000028.1:0-7810 GCF_035292545.1 Flavobacterium sp.
ACAAATCGATACGCATGGTCTCTTTTGCTTTACTGTCCCAAATGGAAAGCATAATAGCTTTGGCTTCTTCGGCTTCAATTCCACCGTCTTGTGCCGTCCAGCTTAATTTTTCGGGAACTTTATTTTCGTCTAATTCCACAAGGAATTTTATTTCGGAAGTGATTGTTTTACTCATTATTTCTGGGGCTTGTATTTTGATTTATTAAATATTTCTGTGGCATCCATTTGCAATAATTGCGGCAAAGATACTTCATTGTTTTTCATGAACGAACGGACAATTTGCCATCCTACCCAAGTTCCAACGCGTCCTGGTGATTCATTGTCGATTTCCAGATAAAATTTAGAAAAAGGCGCCACATTTATAAAACGATTTGGCAATTTGGAATCTGCATTGTATAATAATTTTTCCTCGATAAAATAACGCCACATGTAACCTTCATTTTCCTGACACCATTTGATTTGTTCGGGTGTGTAGCCTATTTTATCGGCATCGGTATGTTCCGGCAATAAAACATCTTTTAGATAGAGTTCCTTCCCTGCATAAACCATTTGCGAAAGCAGGGTTTTATCCATTGGCGGTGGAATTTTTCTGATTGCAAAACTGGAAACAATATCCGGCATCATTTGGTTTTTTCCGAAATTTTGTTTCAGATATTCCGGAAACTCATAGAATTTGTGTTCTTTTCCTAAATACAACTCCAAAGAAATCAGAACCAGACTATCAGCATAAACGGCTTTAGTATTGTAATCCATTTCATTAATCAGCGTGATTACTTTTGGCGTTTTGGTTTTTGGAAAGTAGAATTTGATGTGTCGGAATAAATCTTCGATTTCCTGTGTTTCGGGTTCGAAATTGCTATATTTTTTTTGGACTTCAGTATACAATTCTCGCCAAAGCGGATTTTTCATTTTATTGATCCAAACACTATCCTGAACTTCTTCCGGAAATAAAATCGGAAATTGTTTTTTGATTTTTGGCAATTCACTTACTGGTGTTTCAAAAAAAATCTTGTCGAAACGCACCACTTTTATTTCTAATGGAATATTTTCGATTTCTTTTTCTGTTTTATTTTTTTTGTCGCAAGAAGCAAATAAAAGACATAAGGCAAAAGGTAAAAGATATTTTTTCATCTATATGATTTTGTTTTTAGCCCTGATGGCAGCGGCATCCTTTTTCTTTTTTCTTTAAAAAGAAAAAGATATAGCGAACAGCAGGAAATAGCTCCTAATAATTATTATTTTTGCAAATATACATTGCGGTTTTTTAAATTTTCAGAAAATATGCCTAAAAAAAGTACAATTCAAGTTTACAAAGTTAATAATCACATTGTTAACTGGTTACGCGATTATGCGATAGACGCAAAAGTGAATGGTTTTGTCATAGGAATTTCTGGCGGAGTCGATTCGGCAGTAACCTCAACATTTTGTGCGCAAACGGGTTTGCCGACCTTGTGTGTGGAATTACCTATTCATCAGGCGCCAAGTCAGGTGAATCGTGGTCGGGAACACATTGAGCAACTCAAAAAAAGATTTGGAAACGTGACAAATGTGGAGGCAGATTTGACTTCGGTTTTTGAAACTTTTAAGAATCAGGTTCCTGTAACGGCAGATTTATCCAAATTGAACTTATCTCTTGCCAATACGCGCGCGCGTTTACGAATGACGACTTTATACTATTTTGCAGGGATTCACGGCTATTTAGTGGTTGGAACCGGCAACAAAGTTGAGGATTTTGGGGTTGGTTTTTATACTAAATATGGTGATGGCGGCGTTGATTTGAATCCGATTGGCGATTTGATGAAATCGGATGTTTATGCGCTTGGTGATTATTTGAAAATTTCAAATTCTATATTAGAGGCTGCTCCGACGGATGGCCTTTTTGGGGATGACAGAAGTGATGAGGACCAGCTTGGAGCCAGTTATGATGAACTGGAATGGGCCATGACAGAAAGTGAAAAAGGAAAAGCCGTTGTCGATTTTTCAGGAAGAGAAAGAATTGTTTTTGAAATTTACAAACGTTTGAATACCATTAATCAGCATAAAATGAATCCGATTCCGGTTTGTTTTATCCCTGAAGAAATTAAATAATTATTTAACATTATTTTACATACATTTGCATTTTTTCACTAACTTTACATATCCCATTTCGAAATGTAATCTTTAAAAATATAAATTATGATAAATGTTTGTCTAGCAGATAATTATCCTGTTGTACATTTTGGGGTAAAATCTTACTTTAAAGATCATGCTGACATTAGTATTGTTTCTAATGTGGGTAATTTTTCCATGATTGAAGAAGTACTTAAAAACAAGAAAATTGACGTCTTAGTACTCGATTTAGAATTAGAAGGCCTGTCCAGTATTTATGATGTAAAATCTATAATAAAAAATCATCCTAAAACTAAGGTCATTCTTTTTACTAGTCTTTCTGAACAGATTTATGCTCCTAATGCTATAAAATCAGGTGTTTCCGGATTTGTCCACAAAAGTGAAAAACTGGAAACTTTAGGTAATACGATTGTAAAAGTGCACCAAGGAACGGTTGTGCTTAGCGAAGCTGTTAAGAAAAATTTGGCTCTGATAGCCAAACAAAACAAAAGCGAACGCTTGTATCGAAAATTGTCTAACCGTGAAATTGAAGTACTGCGCTATTTAAGCGATGGGAAAAAGAATAATGAAATTTCTAAAATTCTTAACCTCAACGAAAAAACCATCAGTACTTATAAATTAAGATTGTTGACTAAATTAAACGTTACAAACTTAGTAGATTTAGTAAATAAAGCAAAAACGTTAGAAATCGTTTAATTATAACGCGACATTACTCTTCCTAATTTATTTGAGAAAGAATTAATCAACTTATAATAATCCATTGCCATAGAGAGAGGTTCTGTGTTGTCCGATTCAGGTTCGGATGATATAGAACCTTTTAGTTCTTCTATAATCCTGTCGACTAAATACCAACGTAAAGTAAGAATCGTTTCGGAAACGTATTGACTTATTGTTTGATTCTTTTGTTTTACAAATATATTCTGCCCTTCCCAATCGTGCAAACTTAATTTTTCGTCTTCCATCAAAATATCAGTAACTTCCTGAGCAAATTCGGGAGGCAATTGCATCAGATACTGTTCAATATTAAAATTCTCGTTTTGATGAAAATAATCAATCAAATTATTATAAACATCTTTGAATAAAGGATTGGCTAATTCTACCTCGTCTTCCTGCAAGCTCAGATACAATCTTTGATAAACAGGATATTCTTTTTTCTCCGTTACCGTTTCGACCTCTCCTTCCTCATTGGTTTTTAAAAGCACATCTTCAAACTCTTCTGTTTTATTGCCATACAATAGCAGTATTTCGATGATTTTTCGTTCCAATTGATACAGAATATCAATCTCTTCTGCCGCAGCCGGATTTTCGTTTTTTACAACTTCAAAAGCTTTTTGCTCTTGTTTGATTTTCTTTCCGGTTTCGGTAATGTCCTTTTGGACCAATTGTGCCAAAGTACTCAACAAAACCTGTTCGGAAATATCCATAATTCGGGCACATTCCTGAATATAAACTTCGCGTTGAATGCGATCCGGTATTTTAGAAATACTCGTAACCATATCCCGAATCAAATCGGCTTTTTTTACAGGATCATTCTTTGCATCATTCATCAAAAGCGAGGCTTTGAACTGAATAAAATCCTTTGAGTTATTTTCGAGATATAAAACTAAATCTTCGTAAGACGTTTTCTTAGCAAAACTATCGGGATCTTCTCCATCGGGAAACGTACAAACTTTGACATTCATTCCTTCTTCCAGAATTAAATCAATTCCTCGAATGGAAGCGCGAAGTCCGGCGGCATCACCATCAAAAAGTACCGTAATGTTTTTTGTCAATCGGTTGATTAATCGGATTTGATCCGGTGTCAATGCAGTTCCGGAAGAAGCGACCACGTTTTCGATTCCTGATTGATGAAACTGAATCACATCGGTATAACCTTCAACTAAATAACAATTATTTTGTTTGGCAATGGCTTGTTTGGCTTGAAAAATACCATACAAGACCTTGCTTTTATGGTAAATATCACTTTCGGGTGAATTGAGATATTTGGCTGCTTTTTTATCATTAGTTAAAATCCGTCCGCCAAAACCAAGTACACGTCCCGACATGCTTTGTATCGGAAACATCACACGGCTTTTGAAACGGTCAAACGGCCTGTCTTCTCTTGGAATGGTTAAACCCGTACTTTCCAGAAACTCCAGCTTATATCCTTTTCCTAAAGCTTCTTTGGTAAAAGCATCCCAGGCTTCTGGAGAATACCCTAATTCAAATTTTTTGATGGTTTCATTGGTGAATCCTCTTTCTTTGAAATAGGAATATCCAATGGCCTTTCCTTCTTCGGAATTTAAAAGTGTATCGTGGAAGTATTTTTTAGCGAATTCCGAAACGAGAAACATACTTTCCCGCACATCTGTAATGGCCTTCTCTTCATCTGATTGAACAGTTTCCTCAATTTCTATATTGTATTTCCTGGCCAGATAACGAATCGCTTCAGGATAAGTGAAATGTTCGTGTTCCATCAGGAACGTAATTGCATTTCCTCCTTTTCCGGAACTGAAATCTTTCCAGATTTGTTTTACCGGAGAAACCATAAACGAGGGAGAACGCTCGTCAGAAAACGGACTTAATCCTTTGAAATTGGTTCCTGCCCGTTTCAATTGTACAAAATCGCCAATAACCTCCTCTACTCGAGCAGTTTCGAAAACGATATCTATGGTGGCTTTTGAAATCAATTATTTTACAGGGTCAAAGTTACAAAGGGTCAAAGTTACAAAAGTTTAAACACGAATATGACGAATTTTTACAAATTAAAAAAGTGCTTCTTTCGAAACACTTTCTTAATAAATAACTAACAAAAAATTTTAATTTAAATCAAATCGAATACCTAATGAAATATTATTCTGTTTGACTGCATTATCAGTAAACAATGGATTTAGATCATATTTCACGTATAAACTAGTTTCTTTGTAACCGATATAAGAACTCACGCCGTATATGAAATCCGTAGTATTGAAATCGCCTCTTGCTCTTACTTTTACATCATTTCCATCCGTATCCTCGAATTTCAATATTTGTTTAGATTTCACATTGATTCCGGCATATCCTCCAAATCCCATACGGAATCCTTTATGCGATTGAAAAACAGTTTTATCATTTACCGTTTTGTTTTTAGAAAAATCAAATTCTAAATGAACCGGTGCTACCAAATAAACATTTCTGAAACGAGAATCATCCAAATCAATTGAACTAACTTCCAAATTCGTTTGATTTCCATCGACAACAAAAGTACGATTTTCAGTAGGTCGAAGATTATTGTACATCACTGACAATCCATATTTGGCGTGCAAAAGATTGTTGTTTTTCAAAATTCTGGTGTTATAGGTAAGTCCCCACTCATAGAAATGCGACCCGAAATATCTAAAATCTGAATGAGCGACTTGTTTATTGGTAATTAAATTATTGAAACCCGCAGCAAAGACAAATTGGCTAGTTGTTCTTTTTTCCCCTTGAATAGTATCTTTATGACGGTCTTTTATTTTCATCCCCGGAAATCCAAATGAATATCTTTTGGTTGAATCCTGCTCTTTTATTTTTCCATCCACTTTTTCCTGCACGACCAATTTCAATTCTTCTTCCGCTGAACCCACTCTTTTTTCTATATTTTTCGCTCTTTTTTCAGCCAGTTGAATTTTCTTTTCATCGGCTTGTTCGTTCGTGATGGAACCTGACTGCAATTGGGAGTTTACCGACTCTACTTCTACTTTTAATGCTGCTTTTTCTTCCTTTGTAATTTGTTCTATTTTAGAAGCAATAGTTTTAATTCTGTCTTCAAAAGTTTCCTGCGCTGCCATTTTATTAAAAAATAGACATAGAAATAGTGTTAAGTAAATGGTTAAATTTCTCATGATTGTTAATTTTAAATGTGATTAATGATTTTATTCCTGGTTTCTGTTTGCCAAAGCCACTTTGACAGTTTTATAATTTTTGTTTGCCGATTTGATTACCTTTTCTCTAAATGACAATTCTAATTCTCCATCCACTTGCGAAAGCAGATTGTTAACATCAACTTTTATGGTTGTTTTTTTAATCGGATTTTCCGTTTCTGAAGTTTTGTCAACGGTTGCTAATAGTTGGTCAACATCACCGTCATTTGATTTTGGTAAACTGATTTTTTGTTCAGTTTTTTGATTGATGATTGCATTCTCTTTTTGATTTTGATTGTTGCTTAATGCATAAATACTTGCTTCTTTTTTGGTTTTTGCTGTTTCAGTTTTTAGGACCGTTTTGTTTGATTCGGAAACAATAGCACTTTCAGGAATCGTTTGCATTGGAGTTATTACAGAAGCCTTTTCAACAATTGAAGTTTTCAAGGATTCATTTGTTACTTTATTTTCAATAACTACTGATTTCTCAACATCGCTTATTCCCTCGTTTTGACTGAGAAAAATTGTCCCGATTAATATAAATCCCAAAAAACTGGCAGCAATATATAACCAATTGTAATTGCGTTTGGATTTCTCATTTTCAGCAACCGTAAGCATTGCATCCAACCTGTCCCAAGCTTGATTCGAAGGCTGAATAGTGCGGCTATTCAACTTTTCTTTAACTTGTTTTTCTATATTATTTAGTTCCATTTTCATAATTCTTCAGCTTACTAATTTGTCCTTGCAGCATCTTTCTTGCGTGAGATAATTGCGATTTTGATGTTCCTTCGTTAATTCCTAAAAGGATTGCAATTTCTTTATGTTTAAAACCTTCAATCGCATACAAATTGAAAATCATTCTGTATCCATCCGGTAAATCATCAATAAGAAACTGAATATCATCAACATTAAAATTGCTTTCGATGTTATTAAAACTTCCTTCCTGATAATATTCATCTTCCAGAAAACTAACTTTTTTTTGAACTCTGATCCATGAAATGCATTCATTTATCATGATTCTTCTAATCCAACCTTCGAAACTCCCTTTGTGCTCAAAATTTTTCAGGTTTGTAAACACTTTCATAAAAGCGGTAATCATTATATCTTCGGCTTGATGCAGGTCTTTGATATATTGCCGACAAACGCTCAACATTTTTGGCGCAAACTGTGCGTAAATCTTTTGCTGAGCCTGACGATTATTTTCTAATGCCAGCGCAATGATTTCTTTTTGCAGTTGATGTAAGTCGATTACTTTCATGTTAGTTTTTAGAGACCAATTTAAAGTTTAAAGTTTTCGGAAATCTACAAACAGACTTCTATTAGCATAGACGAGAATGATTGTAAAAAGGTTGTATTACACTAAGACTATTTTTTAATTTGGGAATTTAAAAACAGACAAAGTCAGTGAATCCAATGTTCTATAAATATAAATATTTTTGAAAAAAAATTATTTTTTCCTTTCAATCACATAATTGACCATCAAGATTAGGGCTTCTTTAAAGTCGGAGTCTGGATAATTCTCTAAAAGCAAAAGTGCTTCTTGTTGAAATTGAACCATTTTTTGTTCGGCATAAGAAAGTCCGTTATGATCTTTTACAAAAGCAATCACTTCTTTCACGCGTTTCTTATCTTTATTATGATTTTTGATGGAATTGATGACCCAGTTCTTCTCTTTTGTAGTACAATTATTCAAAACATGAATTAATGGCAAGGTCATTTTCTGCTCTTTGATATCAATTCCTGTTGGTTTTCCAATAGCCTCATCGGTATAATCGAATAAATCGTCTTTGATTTGAAATGCCATTCCAATGAGTTCGCCAAATTTTCTCATGTTCTCCACC
>NZ_DATDPV010000029.1:0-15995 GCF_035292545.1 Flavobacterium sp.
GGCTTGAAAAAGTCAGTGATTCGAAATATGGAATTGCTGATTATTGATGAAGTGAGTATGCTTCGCGCTGATTTATTGGATGCCATCGATTTCATGATGCAAAGTGTCCGTAAAAAAAGCACTCCTTTTGGTGGAGTTCAAGTATTGTTTATAGGGGATTTATTACAATTACCTCCGGTTATACGAAACGAGGAATGGGAAACTTTACGAAAATATTACAAAGGAAAATTCTTTTTTCATTCGCATGTCATTCAGCAAAATCCACCGCTTTATATTGAATTGTCAAAGATTTTTCGTCAAACGGATGATCGATTTATTTCTGTTTTAAATAATTTACGCAACAACCAAATTTCTCAGGAAGATATCAGGATGCTGAATGAGTTTGTAAAACCGGATTTCGATTTAAAAGCGAACAAAGGTTATATCACCTTAACGACCCATAATGCCAAAGCTGATGGGATGAACGCACAGGCACTTCAGGATTTAGAAGAGAAATTAGTAAAATACAAACCCGAAATTGTGGGTGATTTTCCCGATAAAATATTTCCGGTTGATGAAAATCTACAATTGAAAGTAGGAGCACAGGTGATGTTTGTGAAAAACGATTTGTCTTTTGAAAAGCATTATTTCAACGGAAAAATGGGTATTATCAAATCATTATCGAGTCAGGAAATTCTCGTTCATTTTCCCGAAGAAAACAAAACTATTGAAGTCGAAAAATACGAGTGGCAAAACATTCGATACAAAGTCGATGAAATGACTAAAGAAATAGAAGAGGAGGTTCTGGGAACTTTTGTGCATTATCCGATTAAATTAGCATGGGCTATTACGGTTCATAAAAGTCAGGGTTTAACTTTTGACAAAGCGGCGCTCGATGTTTCGCAAGTTTTTCTTCCCGGACAGGCATATGTGGCGCTTTCGCGTTTGCGCTCGTTAGAAGGCTTAATTTTACTTTCTCCGTTGCGTATGAATGGGATTTCGAATGATCAGGATGTGATGGATTACGCATTGAACAAAGCCAGCGAAGAACTATTGGAAAATTCGTTGCAACAGGAAACCAAAAGTTTTATCCGTAACTATCTGAAAAACAGTTTTGAGTGGAATGATTTGACGCAAGAATGGCGCAATCACCAATTCAGTTACAATCAGGATGCTGAGAAATCCGAAAAATCAAAACATGCCGCTTGGGCGAAAAAACAATCTGCTGTGATGCAGTCACTTTTGGAACCTTCCAGAAAATTCATGTCGCAACTCGATAAACTTTTTGCCGATGAGGCTTTTGATATTCATCATATTTCAGAACGGATAAATGCCGCTTACGTTTATTTTCTAACGCCAATGGATGAATTGGTTTATGAAATTCTGTGGAAATTAGAAGAAGTGAAACGAACCAAAAAAGCGAAAGCCTTTTTTGAAGAACTTTCGGTTTTAGAAGAAATGCAAATAAAAGCGGTACTTCAATTGATGAAAGCAAAATTATTGATAGAAACAGTGGCTGAGGGCAAAACGATTTCAAAAGAAAATCTGAACTCGGCAGCAATTAAAACCTATAAAATAATTAAACTTGAAGCCATTCAAGCCGAATTCAAAAGCGTAAATGTTACACTGATAGAAGACGAAGCGGATTTGGAAAGATATTCTTCGAAAAAGACTTCAAAGGCCAAAGAACCAAAAAAATCAACCGTTCAGGAAACCTATGAATTGTGGCAGCAAAAAAACACCATCAAGGAAATTGCTTCTATTAGAAAATTAACACCACAAACCATCGGCAGTCATTTTGCCAAACTCATTGAATCAGGAACCATTAGTATTTCGGATCTATTACCAAAAGACAAAATTGAAGCATTGGCCGAAGCTTTCAAAGGATATACCGAAGAAAGTCTAAACGGATTGAAAGAAAAACACGGTAATCAATTTACTTGGGATGAATTGAAAATGTTTAAAGCGACTTTGAATGCGAATTTCACCAATTAATGTTTTGAGAAGTTAAAAAATTTACAATTATTTTATAACTTCCATAAGTTTTTCCTTGGTTATAGGCTTAACAATGAAGTCGGTAACTACATTGATGCTTTTTGCTTTTTTCAGATCCTCGGGAGATATGGAAGACGAAATCACATAAATAATAATTTCCTTTTCAATTTTTGGTTCGAGCAAAATGTATTCGTCTAAAAATTGCCATCCATCCATTATGGGCATGGATAAATCGAGAAAAATAACTTCGGGCAACAAGTCAGCATTTTCCCAATTTTCTTTGATATAATTTATGGAATCCAATCCATTATCGAAAACTTTAATGTTCTCAACAACATTGACCTGAGCAATCGTTTTCTTTGTTAAGAAAACAAAAACATCGTCGTCGTCGATAATCATAAGATTTTTTATAGGGTTCATGTATTTTGGTTTATAAATTCAACAAAAAAGGTAGAGCCTACATTTGGGATACTCTCAGCCCATATTTTTCCGCCCATAGCGTCAATTTGGGTTTTTGTCATAAACAAGCCGAATCCTCTGGCATCAGGGTGCTTGTGAAACACTTTTCTGATTTTGAAAAGATTGTTTTTATGCATTTTTAAGTCAATCCCCAATCCATTGTCAGTAACAGATAACACGATGCTATTATTGATTTTCTCGGTTTTTATTGTAATGATTGGCGTTCTGTCGGGCGATTTATATTTTAAAGAATTGCTGATTAAATTGAACAGTATGCTATTCAGATATACTGCTGGAAAATTAATAATAGGAGCGTCAATGATATTTATTTCAATAGTTGCTTTGCTGGAATTAATTTCGAATTCTAATGTTTCAAGCGCTTTTTCGATGGAATCTTTAACAAAATTGTTTTCGGATTTTATTTCAAGGTCAAATTTTACCTGAAGAGACTCTACTAATTCGTTGAAGGTTTCATTTATAGTATTGACTACAGGTTTTATTTTATCAAACATTTCTTTTTTCTCCAATTCATCGCCGCTACTTTCAATATAATCAATCAACATGGAGATGTTAACTAATGGTCCTCTTAAATTATGCGAAATAATATAGCAGAAATCAGAAAGCTGTATGTTTTGGGACTCTAGTACATGCATGTGTTCATTCAGTTTTTCTTCTGCTTTTTTACGTTCTGAAATTTCATTTTTCAATTGAATATTAATGCTTCGGAGTTTTTTGCTTTCATTAGTAAGCATACTGAAAACAAATATGCCAAGAATAAAAGCCAGCAGCGCCACCACTATTGGCAGTATGATTGTGAACCAGGATGATTCCAGACGGTTTAATATTGGAGTAGATTGAAATTGTAGTTCCCAAAGGCCATTTGCAACCTGTAGGCTGCTTTTTTTCTCAAACTGAGAGGTGTTTTTCTTTCGGCTGTTGGAAAAAAGAATTTCCCCTTTTTTTGTTTCAAGATCAATCACTGTAACTGAAACATTATTGCTAAGGCTTACCCGTGAAATAGCTTCCTGCATCAGTTCAAATATATTAATTCCTTCCGATAGGTAGGAATGAACAATATGATTTTTGCTTAGACCCAATTCATCCTCGTATAACGGAATCATTATTAGAAATGATTTATTATTTTTTTCCTCTATTTGCTGAACCATTATGAGGGGCTCAGTAACGACAGGCTCTTCAATAGATGCGGCTTTTTCTAATGCAGCTTTTCGTTCGGGACTGCTGGCAAAATCAAATCCCAGCGCTATTTTGTTCGATTCATAGGGCTCAATATAATATATTGGGTAATAAACGGCTC
Source organism: Flavobacterium sp. (assembly GCF_035292545.1). Taxonomy (GTDB): domain Bacteria; phylum Bacteroidota; class Bacteroidia; order Flavobacteriales; family Flavobacteriaceae; genus Flavobacterium. The sequence goes on from NZ_DATDPV010000029.1 coordinate 3,749, forward strand.
TTTTACCAGCAGAGACAATTTGTTCATTTTGCAATTCAGTAAACTTAAAATCGGCAATTCCATCTTTCCGAGCTTGCCTTTCAGCAGCATTGCGATTTGATAGCGGAACATAGGGTATCCAGGCAACCGCTTGGATGTTTTTTGTGTTTTTCAGGGAATGATTAACAGCAATCCGAAATTGTGCTCTGGTTAGTTCCCTATGACTAACGTAGTTTGCTTTAATGGAATTCAGCACTTCTACACTTCGTTCCAGCTCGCGTTGAACACTGATTCGGATGGATTCGCAATCGCGGTTAAAAATGGTTTCCAATCTTATGGCGTCATTTTTTTTAAGAAAATTGTACAAAAAAATGGAAGAAGTTAATCCTGTGAATAAAATCAAACCAGTCGCAAAATAGGATCGCCAGGCGCTTTTTCTATCGGAACGGTAGCCTATAGAAAGGATGATTAAAATCAAAAACAAAATGCTTAGCGGAAAATACCAGTTTTGCCAATTTTTAAAGTCTTTGGCAAGCATGGCGACCTGTACTTGATTGCTGATGCTGGTTTCTTCAAACTGATTATGAAAACGGTTCCATGGATGGATTCGTTTTTTTGTTTTCATATCATAAAACCAGCCTGTGGTACGGTCTTCATATTTTATAAGATACCCGGTTGTAGGCTCAATCCATAGCTTAAGATTGATGTCCATTTCGACACCGCGATCTTCGGGAACACCCGGCAGGATTTTTAAATTTGAGGTCTGGTCTGCTTTGTAATCGCATTCGTAGCGGTAAACAATAAGGCCTTCAATTTTTTCTTTTCCGCGAAGTTTCATGTGGGCAGGCGCATCGTAATTAATGTGCCAGTAGGTAAATTCGTTTCCTGCATTTTCTGGTGCGAAAAGATAGCCATCCCGATTTTTAGAACCAAATCCGTAGACATGTTTGCCGGTAATTTGGTCAATTCCGTAAAACCGCTCGACGGAAAAAATAGGATTGCCACTAGGTTTACTCACGTCAAAAAAATTGCGAATAGTGAGCACATTGTTGTCTTTCTTCTCTACGCTGTAACCATATTTTGTTTTTGTAAGTATATCTCCGCTGAAATCATTTTTACGCGCATCATAAAAATTATCGTAGCTGAGAATATTTGCTTGGTAAGTAAAATTATCAGAAATGGTGGGGAATAAATAATCAGCAAACAGAAGCCATGTAAAAACACCCAAAAGCAATAGCCCGGCTGTAATAAGCGACCATACTTTGAAAGGGAGTTTTATCATCATTAAAAATTTGCGAAGTATTTCAAACCAAGGCCAAAATATGTTTAATCAGGCGGCAAAAAATTATTGAACCGATGCAGCCATTATAAACGGATAATTTTCTATGTAATAAACACCTCGGGCCGGAACACTACTATAAATTCGGATTTTAAATAAACCAAAATGATAGAATTGAGCCCTTAATGCAATTATGTCTGAAGTTATTATTAATATAACGTCAATACTACGAAATAAAGATTAAAAACCCAAAATAAATTCAACATTTTAAGAAATTTAATTAAACCATTTCAAAAAAGCGTAACCTATAATTTTTTTATAATTTCTATAAGCTTGTCCTTGGTAATGGGTTTAATTATGAAGTCAGAAACAGCATCGATCTTTTTTGCTCTTCTCATATCATCGGGAGATATGGAGGACGTCACAATATAAATTATAATTTTCTTTCCAATTTTGTATTTGATTTTAGAGTATTCATCCAAAAACTGCCATCCGTCCATTATGGGCATGGATAAGTCAAGAAGAATAATTTCGGGCAATAAGTCAGGATTATCAACATTTTCTTTAAAAAAATCTATAGCATCTTTACCATTGCCGAAAACTTTAATTTGCTGAACAATATTAGTTTGCTCCACAGCTTTCTTGGTTATATAGACAAATATATCATCATCATCAATGATTGCAATAGTTTTAACAAGCTTCATGTATTTTGGTTTATAAATTCAACAAAAAAGGTAGCGCCTACATTAGGTGTGCTCTCTGCCCAAATTTTCCCGCCCATGGCTTCCACCTGGGTTTTTGTCATAAACAGACCAAACCCTTTGGCGTCAGGATGTTTATGAAATACTTTTCTGATTTTGAAAAGATTGTTTTTGTGCATATTTAAATCAATGCCTAAACCATTATCTGTAACAGATAATAGTATTCGGTCTTTTATTTTCTTGGTTTTAATTTTAATAACCGGCTTTCTGTCGGGGGATTTGTATTTTAAAGAGTTGCTGATTAAATTGAATAATATGCTATTGAGATATTTTCCTGGAAAATTAATGACTGGAGCGTCGTTAATATCTATCTCAATAGCTGCTTCACCGGAACTGATTTCGTATCCCAATATTGAAAGCGTTTTTTTGATGCTGTCTTTAACAATTATTTTGTCTGATTTTATTTTGAGATCATATTTTACCTGAAGGGATTCCACTAATTCGTCGAAGGTTTCGCTTATCGTATTAAGCACGGGTTTTATTTTCTTGAATAATTCCTTTTGTTCTACTTCGTCCTTGCTGTTTTCAATATAATCTACCAGCATGGCAATGCTCACCAATGGCCCTCTTAAATTGTGAGAAATAATGTAATTGAAATCATTAAGCTGCTTGTTTTGATACTTTAACAGCACCAATTGCTCTTTTAATTTTTGTTCTGTTTTTTTAAGTTCAGTAATGTCGAATTGAATAGCGGCATATTGATAGGGTTTTTCCTCTTCATCCAGAAAAGGGATAATGGTGGTATCTACCCAGTAAATGGTTCCGTCTTTGGCTTTGTTTTTAAGTTCACCTCTCCAAACCTTTCCGTCAGCAAGGGTTGTCCATAGACTTAGTATGTATTCTTTTGGATGAAATCCAGAATTAATAATGCGTTTGTCATGACCGATTAATTCCTCTCGGCTGTATTTTGAAATTCTAAAGAAGTTATCATTTACATGTTTAATAACTTCTTTTGGGTCAGTAATCGCTACGATGGAGGATTGATCTAAAGCATATTTGTAATCAGCAAGTTCTTTGTTAAGGCTTATTAACTCTGCTGCTCGTTTTTCTTTTTCTTTATTTTGAAAAACAAGTTCTTTATTGGCAATGATTAATTCAGCTGCCCGCTTCTCCTTCTCTTTATTCTGAAAGGCCAGTTCTTTGTTGGCAATGATTAATTCAGCGGCTCGTTTTTCTTTTTCTATATTCTGAAAGGCAAGTTCTTTGTTGGCAATGATTAGCTCAGCGGCCCGTTTCTCTTTTTCTTTATTTTGAAAGATAAGTTCTTTGTTGGCAATGATTAATTCAGCTGCTCTTTTCTCTTTTTCTTTATTCTGAAAGGCAAGTTCCTTATTGGCAATGATTAACTCAGCGGCTCGTTTTTCTTTTTCCTTATTCTGAAAGGCAAGTTCTTTATTGGCAATGATGAGCTCAGCGGCTCTTTTTTCTTTTTCTTTATTCTGAAAAGCAAGTTCTTTGTTGGCAATGATTAATTCAGACGCTCTTTTTTCTTTCTCTATGTTTTGAAAGGCAAGTTCTTTATTGGCAATGATGAGCTCTGCTGCCCGTTTTTCTTTGACTTTATTTTGAAGAGCAAGTTCTACGTTGGCAATGATTAATTCCGACGCCCTTTTTTCTTTGAATTTATTTTGACGAGCCAGTTCTTTGTTGGCAATGATTAATTCGGCCGCCCTTTTTTCTTTCTCTATATTCTGAAAGGCAAGTTCTTTATTGGCAATGATTAATTCAGCTGCCCGTTTTTCTTTCTCTTCATTCTGAAAAGCAAGTTCTTTATTGGCAATGATTAATTCAGCCGCCCTTTTTTCTTTCTCTTCATTCTGAAAGGCAAGTTCTTTGTTGGCAATAATCAGCTCATCAGATTTTTTATCTTTACCCATAATTGTTACTTACTGATTATTTTTCATGATTATAATTTTCTTATGGATTTGTTTAACTCAACCAAAAAACAACCATAACCGCCGGAATAAAATAAATCACAATTGTTCTTGCACCATCATAATCCTTAGCCAATCGCTGGCCAAAAAGCAACATAATAAGTGCAATACAAGAAAAGACAGCGCCATAAAAACCAAAGGTTCTTCCACCGTTTACCATCAGTTCAATACAACCAACGGCACATAAAATACCGGCAATTAATTCCAATATTAAAATATTGAATAAAGCTAAAGGTACGACATCTTTCAAAATGGTTTTCGAAAAATGGCCTTTCAACCAATCTACATTGTCTTTCCAGTGAAATAATTTATCGTGACCCGATTGCAAAAAGGAAATGGCTAAAAAAACTAAAACTAAAATGGAGGCAACATTGTTCATATTTTTATTTTTTATGTATTAAACGGGTCAATTTTATGGATAAATCAGTCAAAATAATCTTAGCATTTCCGTTGCGTTCAATATGATACACCGCATCCGAAAGTTCCATAAAAATATCATTTATATTGTTACCATTAACAAATGGCGCAAAATTTTCGAGTTTAAATTTCTCCACTTTCGGTTCCATATAAACCAAACCGGGCGATTGATAGTTCAAAAGCAACGCCTGACGAAACATATCGATGCAAAAATGCAAGAATTTTTTTTGTGTTTCCCTGCCCAAACCGGCAATTTGTTCACTCCACAGAATTAAATCCTGAATGGCAGCCGCATTTCCTTTGGCTCTAAAAGCGGCCCGAACCCACAGCACAAACCATTCTTCAAAAGGCAACTCTTCACTATCTTCGTGCAATAAATGCAAGGCTTTGTTGAAATTCCCCTGTGCCTGATGGGCTAATTTCACCGCTGTTTTTGGTTCTACATTTTCACGTGAAACCAAGGCTTCGGCAATCACTTTTTCGGGTAACGCATTAAAATGCAACACCTGGCAACGCGAACGAATGGTCTGGATAATATCTTCTTCATTTTCGGTAATCAGAATAAACAACGTTTTATCCGAAGGTTCTTCCAGCAGTTTCAACAATTTATTGGAAGCAGCAATATTTATTTTGTCCGCCATCCAGATAATCATGATTTTATAACCGCCTTCGTAGGATTTCAATGCCAGGGCTTTCAAAATCTCCTGCGCATCTTCGACACGAATTTCACCCTGTTTGTTCTGAACACCCAATATCTGGTACCAATCGAATAAACCGCCATAAGGATTTTCGGCAAGAAATTGACGCCAATCGGCAATAAAATCAAGGCTTTTGGGTTTTGTTCTTACGTCTTCTGTAGTCACCGTCGGATAAATAAAATGCAAATCCGGATGCGAAACCGAATTAAATTTTAGGTTGCACGCTTCGTTTCCACCAGCATTCTCAGGACCTGAATTGTTGCACAAAATATATTGCGCATAAGCAATGGCCAAAGCCAGAGTACCACTTCCTTCTGGGCCAACAAAGAGTTGTGCATGAGGAATTCTGCCCGAAGTCGCACTGTTAATCAAATGGCTTTTAATGTAATCCTGACCTAAAATTTGGGAAAATAGCATAAAGCAAAGATAACAGAAAGTTGTTAAGTTTTATAATTTGAAGCAAAAGGCTCTGGCTTTTTTACAAATCATTTTCCCGCTTTCCGCTTTATCTTTTTTATAAACGAAAAAAGCGATTATAAAAAAGGATGCCGCTGCAATCGGGGCTAGAGGAGAAGTGTATTGGGTTTTATCGAATTTTCCTCCAAAAAATAAAAAATGTTATATTTGTAATTCATAAAATAGTCAATCACCAAAATAATTATCCAATGAAAACACTTCAAGACTTCAATTTCAAAAATAAAAAAGCATTAATCAGAGTAGATTTTAATGTTCCGTTAGACGAAAATTTTAAGGTAACTGATGCTACAAGAATTGAAGCCGCAAAACCAACCATCGACAAGATTCTTGGCGACGGCGGAAGTGTAATCCTGATGTCTCATTTGGGAAGACCAAAAGGTAAAGAAGACCAATTTTCATTGAAACATATTTTGAAAACCGCATCTGACATTCTTGGAACCGAAGTGCTTTTTGCTTCGGATTGTGTTGGCGATGTGGCTAAAAGTGCTGCAAAAAACCTTCAACCGGGACAAGTTTTATTGTTAGAAAACCTTCGTTTTCATTCAGAAGAAGAAGCCGGCGATGTTGCTTTTGCAAAAGAATTGGCTTCGTTAGGCGATATTTATGTAAACGATGCTTTTGGAACAGCCCACAGAGCCCACGCCTCCACAACGATTATTGCCCAGTTTTTTCCGGAAAATAAATGCTTCGGAATTCTATTGGCCAAAGAAATCGAAAGTTTAAACAAAGTATTAAAAAACAGCGAAAAACCCGTAACTGCAGTTCTTGGAGGCTCAAAAGTGTCTTCCAAAATTACGGTTATCGAAAATATTCTGGATAAAATCGACCATATGATTATTGGCGGCGGAATGACTTTTACATTCGTCAAAGCTTTGGGCGGAAAAATCGGAAATTCTATTTGTGAAGACGACAAAATGGAACTGGCTTTAGAAATATTAAAATTAGCCAAAGAAAAAGGCGTTCAAATTCACATTCCTGTTGATGTGGTTGCAGCCAATGCATTCTCTAATGATGCCGAAACACAAATTGTAGATGTCACTAAAATTCCGGACGGTTGGCAAGGATTGGATGCCGGACCAAAATCATTGGAAGCCATCAAAAAAGTTATCATGGAATCGAAAACCATCCTTTGGAACGGACCATTAGGTGTTTTCGAAATGCCGAAATTTGCTAACGGAACCATCAGTTTAGGGAATTTTATCGCTGAATCTACTGCAAACGGTGCTTTTTCACTTGTTGGTGGTGGCGACTCAGTTGCAGCAGTGAAACAATTCGGACTGGAGTCAAAAATGAGTTATGTTTCTACCGGTGGAGGTGCGATGTTAGAAATGTTAGAAGGAAAAACGTTACCTGGAATTGCCGCAATTTTAGATTAAAAAATCACAATTAACAATTTTTTTTCATTTTTTAAGTTATTACTGATTATGTTTGTAATACCCCCAATGAATTGAATTATAGCATTTTGACCTATTAATTATGAATATACGAAATACCACACTAGCATTGCTTTTGTTTTTATCACTAAATACTTTTGCCCAAAATAGCATTCGAAATCTAAAAGCAGAAACCCAAAATGCCTATTTAGATTCTATAAAATCCTCCTTCGTTCATGACAATATTGCGTCTTGCGTGGACAGTCTTTGGATGAAAGAACTGACCAGCCTGGATATTTATAATGACCTTTCGGTTGATATAAAAAACATCAATATTGATCAAAAAGTAGATTATGAATTGTCTACCGAATTATTAAAAGAAAGACTTGCGATAATGGATGCCAAGTCACCATTTAATATAGAATACAATCAGGGTCTTGAAAACATCATCAAATCATTTCTAAAAAACAGAAAAAGATCGTTTGAACGGTTAATGGCCATTTCAGAATATTATTTCCCAATGTTCGAAGAGGCGATGGCGAGGCAAAATGTTCCGTTAGAGATTAAATACCTGGCTGTTGTAGAGTCGGCGCTGAATCCAAAAGCGGTTTCAAAAATGGGCGCAACAGGACTTTGGCAGTTTATGTATCAAACCGGAAAACAATACAATCTTGATATCAATACTTATGTTGATGAAAGAAGCGATCCTTTAAAATCGAGTGATGCGGCTGCATTATATATGTTGAATATGTATAAAATATTCGGCGATTGGGATTTGGTTTTAGCCTCTTATAATTCCGGTCCGGGAAATGTGGCAAAAGCCATCAGACGTTCTGGAGGTCAGCAAAATTATTGGAATATCAGAAAAAATCTTCCAAGAGAAACCCAAGGTTATGTTCCGGCGTTTTTAGCTACGATGTATATTTATGAATACCATAAAGAACACGGAATTGTACCCAATCGTGCCATTATTAAGCATTTTCAAACGGATACGATTATGGTAAAACAACAGATTTCTTTCAAACATATTTCTGATTTGTTGTGTATTCCCATATCACAATTACAGATGTTGAATCCATCTTACAAAAGAGATGTTATTCCTTTTATTTCGGGCCAAAATAATTTCTTGAGATTACCGAATGATAAAGTGGCAATTTATACTTCAAACGAAGATAAAATTTACGCGTATGTCCAACATGAGGATAACAAAAGAGAACGAACTTATGAAAGAGCGATTGCTGTTCGTGATACTTCGAGTAATTATTCTGAAAGTAAAGTCGTTTCAAGAACGAAATACCACAAAGTGAAACGCGGGGACAACCTGAGTGAAATTGCCGGAAAATATGGTGTTGCGATGTCTGACATCAGAAAATGGAATAAACTTAAAAGCAATAATGTTCCATTAGGCAGGAGTTTAAAGATTCACACCAATGAAAATATAGCTTTAGGAGTTAAAGATGGCGAAAATGCAGAAAAAAATCCTGTGGTAACCAATACGGATAATGTCGTTTCTGTTGAAACAAAAGACAGCAGAACGGAGAATACTTTTAAAGAAGTAAAAGTGGTTTCGTTTGTAAAAACCACGAAATCTTATAAAGTTAAAAAAGGAGACAATCTGGGTGAAATTGCCGCTAAATATGACGTTTCTGTTGCTGATATTAAAAAGTGGAACAAACTTAAAAGTAGCAATGTTGCTTTTGGGAAAAGCCTGAAAATCATTACTAACGAAAAAGTAGTTTCTAAAGTTAGAAAAGAAATTAAACCGGAAATAAAAACAGAAAAAACAACTGTTGAAACTATTGTTTCAAATGAAGCAAAAGAAACTAAAGAAGAGGGTGTTAAGAATGTTGATAAGACAGAAATAACAACAAAATCCACTGAATTTTATACTGTTCAAAAAGGAGATAATCTAAGTACAATTGCCAGAAAACACAACGCAACTGTTGCCGAAATTAAAGAATGGAATCATCTTACCGACAGCAATATCCAGTTGGGAAGCACGTTGGTCGTATCTAAAAAAGAAATTATTACCCCAAAAGAAATCGTTGCAGAAAAAACCACTAAAAAAGACAAATTAGCAGCAGTTTCCAAAAAAAATCAGGAGCATTATTTTGTTCGAAAAGGAGATTCACTTTATAGCATTGCCAAAAAATATCCAGGGGTGAGCATTTCAGACATCAAAAAATGGAATGGAATTAACGGGGAGAATCTTAAACCGGGAATGAAACTCAAAATAAACGGATAATAAAAAAATCTTTACCTAAATTTGGGCTTTAATTCATTAAAATAAAAATGATGAATAAGGCCCATTTTCTATTACTGTCACTTTTCTTTTTTTTTATTTCCTGTAAAGAAAAGGACGAAAAATTTTCCGGAAAAACTTCGGGAAAAATCAATTCTATTTCTGTGATTATCGACGATCAGTTGTGGAACGGAGAAATTGGCGACAGCATCAGAAACAAGTTTGCGGCTCCGGTAATTGGATTGCCTCAGGAAGAACCGCTTTTCACAATAAATCAATATCCGGTTAAACTGCTTGAAGGCTATATGACAAATGCCAGAAATATTATTGTCATAAAAAAAGAGGATAAAAACCACTTTGAAATCATAGAAAATGAATTTGCAACACCACAAAATGTAGTTCATATTTCCGGAAGAACCGTAATAGAAATTTTAGACAACCTCGAAAAACATGCGCCCGAAATCATTCAGCGAATAAGGCAAACCGAAATAGCCGAAAATCAACGCTTGATTGACACGTTTTTAATTGATAATCAGAGAATAATCAAAGAATTTAATATTTCCCTGAATATCCCTAAAGGGTATAAATATGTCATGGAAAAAGACAAATTCATTTGGCTAAAGAAAGAAATCACCAGCGGAAACACGAGCATTTTGATTTATCAGGTTCCCATAAACGCTATCGAAATACATCCCAATTCGAGCGTTATCAACAATATTATAAAAATGCGGGACTCTATCGGGAATTTATACATTCACGGAACTGTTCCAAACACCAGAATGATTACCGAAGATGCCTATGCACCCTATTTATCAAATACCAAAATTGCCGGAAAAGTAACCTACGAAACCAAAGGCACCTGGGAATTGGAAAATGATTTTATGTCAGGCCCATTCATCAATTATTCCATAGAGGATTTAGCCAACAACAGAATGTTGGTTTTGGAAGGGTTTTGTTATGCCTCATCAAAAGAAAAACGTGACCTGATGTTCGAATTGGAGGCCATTATTAAATCAGTAAAGTTTTTGAAAAATAAATAACACAAAGCCAATGTTCATAAAATGGAAAATAAAGCGTTTTGAGACGCTATCGGTAGCCGAACTATATCAATTGCTTGGATTACGAAGCGAAGTCTTTGTAGTGGAACAAAATTGCGTTTATCAGGACATTGACGGCAAAGACCTGCTGGCGTTGCATCTTTTAGGCGAATTTGAAGGGAAAATTGTGGCTTATTCCAGACTTTTTAAAGCCGGGGATTATTTTGATAATGCCTCGATCGGGCGCGTAGTCATTGATCCGGATTACAGGGACAGAAAATGGGGACACGATATGATGCGGGAGGCCATTGCGGGAATAGCGCATTTTTTTGGCGAAAGCAAAATCACCATTTCGGCACAAATGTATTTGCAGACATTCTATGAAAGTCACGGTTTTATTAAAACCAGCGAAATGTACTTAGAAGACGACATTCCACATATTGAAATGAAAAGAGAATAATTATATTGATGTAATTACAAGTTCCACTCTTCTGTCATATTCCGAACCTTTTCCTAACGGAACCGTATTTCCATAACCTTTGAAAGTCATTCGGGTTTTGACAATTTTCTTAAAAGTTAAATATTTATACACAGACTGTGCCCTGTTTTTAGACAATTGCCTTTTTTTAGTGTCGCGGTCTATTGCTTCTCTTTGATTTGGAGGCGTACAGCAAACATGGCCTTGAATTTCAAACTGAAGGGCTTTGTATTTTTGAAGCATATAAGCCAGTTTGTCCAATTGCGTTTTTGCTTTAAACGTGAGTTTGCTGCTTCCTCTTTCGAACAAAAGGTTTTCAAGATAAATATGATCGCCGACCACATGTTTTTTCTGGATTGACGTAAAGAAACCGGGAATGTCTATCTCCGGCAGTTTTTTCAGGTTGATAACCACATCGACACGGCGGTTTTTCGAGCGGACTTCGGGCAGGTTTTCCACCAAATCGTCATCAATCAAAATGCGGCCTTTTCCTTCGATGGTAACAATAATCTTGTTTTTGATTCCGTTTTCCATCAATTTTTCCTTAATGGTATTGGCTCTGTTGTTTGATAATTTGAAGTTATAGGCTTCTTTTCCACGGTCATCACAATAGCCAAAAATCTGTATTGATTCTATTCGTGTGGAATCGGTTTTACGGATATAATCAATTACACCAGCAGCCTGTTTTTCGTCAAGAGTGTATTTGTCAAATTCAAAATAAACGGATTGTACCACTTCTTCCTGTGCTTGAAGAAAACCGAAAAACAGTAAAGGCAAAAATTTTAATAAACGCATGATTATATTTTTAATAATGTGTTGTATTCCGTCTGATTATTTAAAATAACCACCGCTTTTTTGATTTCAGAATTGTTTTTCGTGTAATACAAATACAATCCTTCTTTGTATTGATAGCGTTTGATTATCTCGTCCAAAATTAGATTTTTAATCTCTTTCTGGTTTTGATTTAACAAATTTTCTTCGCTTTTCTGCAACGAAGCTAATAATTGTTGGTATTCTGCAGCAATTGCAGCGTCAATTTTTTCTTTTTTGGCTGCTGCCAAAGTTTTTTTCAATGCCAGTTCCGTTTCGGTATCAAAAGAAAAATTTTCTTTTTTCAGGAATTGTTTAAAGGCTGCAAAATCCGCATCAGTAAGCGTTGGAATGGCAGTTCCTAAATTTGGGTTTTTATAATAATAATCGGTCACGAAATTAAAAATCCCGTCGTTTTTCACAACTGCTTCCGTAATGGTGCTGAGTTTTGTTTCCGCCAATTCCACATCCGGAAGAATACCGCCGCCATCATAAACCGTTCTTCCTTTTCGGGTTTTGAAAGCGTTATAACTTTCAGAAGCTTTACGAATCGCTTTCCCGTCTTTATCTTTGTGTGTATAATCTAATGCCTGGATACAACGTCCGGAAGGTGTGTAATATCTGGAAATAGTGATTTTTATCTGCGTTCCGTAACTCAAATCAATTGGTCTTTGCACCAGCCCTTTTCCAAAACTTCTGCTGCCCACGATTACAGCCCGGTCTAAATCCTGTAAGGCACCTGCAACAATTTCTGATGCCGAA
>NZ_DATDPV010000030.1:0-3547 GCF_035292545.1 Flavobacterium sp.
ATTTGCATTAATCCCATATAATTAGACAGGCCTTCCCAGCCTTCTCGTAACCTAACTATCACTCGTTGTTTTGAAAAAAAATCAATACAATAAAATCATTTCTGTAAATTAGCAATATTCAAAGACTTTTTTGTATGAACGTAGGGCAGGTAAATATTAAGCAAGATGACGGATCCATTAAACAAATAACTGTGGAAGAATTTAATGCTATGCTTGGCTCTATGAAATTGAGATTGTTTCTTGACTTGAGGCTTGAGTTTTTTGATAAACAAGGAAATCCAATGTTATCATCTTTGGCATTAAGGCAAATTCGTGAAAACAAATAAAAGCGAAACATTCTTGAAACAGAAATATATTTTTTTTTTAAAAGTTGAAATAAAAAAATTCAAATACAGAAATAAAATACTTTTAAACACCTCAAACTACTTCCTTTACCCCAAAAATTAACAATTATTTTTATTCGATTAGTCGACAATTTCGAACCATTGGAAGCAAACAAAAATTAAAATTCCAATTTTTTACGCCACATATCATTGCCAAATGCTCATCAATATTGATTTGTTAAGTATCCCTCCACTATACCACGTCTTGCGCTTTAAGGGGTAATAGTTTATGGAGTTCAGATTTTTTAGTGTCGGGTAATTTGGTTAGTGTTTCTTCTAACCATTTATAAGGATCAATATTATTTTTTTTGCAACAAGTGACAAAGCTGTAAATAATTCCAGCTCTTGCTGCTGCTTCATGCGAACCTGCAAATAACCAATTTTTCCGTCCTAACGCGATTGGTCTAATTGCATTTTCAACAAGGTTGTTATCTATTTCTAAGAGCCCATCACTTGCAAATAAAATTAGTTTATGCCACCGCACATTCATATATGATATTGCTTTACCTATTGGGCTTTTCGGAGTTACTTGCAATTGATTTTCGTTTAACCAATTTTTTATTTCAGTTAGTAATGGTACACTTTTTTGTTGTCTGCTAATAAAGCGCTCTTCATGATTATATTTTGATTGCCTTGCTTCATCTTCAACGGCATATAATTCTTGTAGTTTATCCAACATCCATGTGGCTTTTGCATTGTCATTTTGTTGCGCATCAAAAAAATATCTCCGCGCATGTGCCATACAGCCTGCTAATTTTATTTTTTTGTTGGGCAACACATCATACACCGCATAACCATCGGTTTGTAAATAACCTTCATAATCCATTAAAAATTTACCTGGTGCGCCTTGTCCTCTGCTTGGGTCGTATTCATACAAAACCAACCCATTCTCAACATCATGGTATACCCAGTAGTATCCACGATGTGTAGTTCCTTTTTTATCTTTATCCAATACTTTTATTGGCGTTTCGTCTGCTTGCAGATACTTGCTTTTTTTGACTCGTTCTACTAATTCAATATGCAGATATTCTAATAGTTTTATTGATTCTGCGACCCAATTACCTAAAGTTGATTCGCTTAATTTTATACCTAAACGCTCGTATTTTTTTTGCTGACGATAGATTGGCATATGATCAACGTACTTATCAAGCAATAACATCGTCAATAAACTTACATCAACCAAACCTCCTTGTACTGGACGAGATGGAAGTGCTGCTATAACAACACCTTCTTTATTTTCTCGTGCATATTTTGGGCGGACAATTTGTTTTACATAAAATTTTTGTGGCGTTATAGCAAGCAGCTCTGTTACTTCTTCACCAATTTTCACCATACCATCTGTTTTATCTAATGGTTCAATTATAGTAACTACACGCTCTAAATCAGCGGGTATATCCAACTTTGAATAATCTGTTCGTTTTGTGTTTTTGGCTTTGCGATGATAGCTTGCTTTTTCCGCTTCTATATCTTGAGGTAAATCTAAATCTACTTTTTCGGTAAATTCTAAAGCTGTTTGTGAAGGGTTTTCAATGGCGTTGTGCTGTTCTTGCTTTGAACCAAACACCATCTTTTGAAAAAGTTTTATTTGATGCTTTAGATTTTCGTTCTCTGCTTTTTGATTAACAACCTCTATAATAAGTTCATCTTTTGACAGTTTATTTAGCGTTTCAATCACAGCTCAAATATACGCTGCAAGCATTGACAATATTGAATATGTTTCTACTATTTACTAACATTGAAATGTGTATAGCGTATGCGTTTCTGGACTGTTTTTAGCGCAACTCCTTGCAACATAAAAAGTAATTGTTCGGAATTAATTTCACATGATAAATTTGAGTTTAAAGTGGGCAACTCGTAAGTGCCTTTTTCTAATCGTTTGTAAAATACTGCATAGCCATCCCCTTGCCAATGCAGTAATTTCAATTGAGTTTTGCGTTTATTTACAAAAATAAATAAATCACCATTCAGGGGATTTTTCTGCAATTGATTTCTTACAAGTCCGCTTAAAGAATCGATACCACTACGCATATCGGTACTCTCCGAATAAACGTAATAGTCTTTTATTTGATAATGAAACAACATTTTTTATAGCAGTTGTTTTATAAAACTTGCGTTGGGTTGTTCGTTAAAAACTAAACGAATACCGTTTGTAAAATGGATTGTGCAATAATTTGGTTTCGTGTGAGAAATTACTGGAGGCGCTATTTTTATAAACGCTCCTGGTTTATTGTTTTGTTTTCTGTATTTAGCGTGCCAATAATAAAAAACATGGGTGGCTATATTTTCTTCTACACAAAATTGTGAAATAGTTTGTTTGCTCTGTTGCCAGCGCTCAATCATTGCAAATTTTTCGGTATCGTTCTCTTTTGTGATTATCATTTTTTAGCATTTATATTTTGCGTAAATTTAATCAGCAATGATATTCAGTTTAGACGTGGTACAATGGAGGAATACTTTTCACAAGTATTTTCATCACCTGAACTAGGTGGCTCTTTATCTGCTCCACTTGGGTCATTGAAATAAATTGGATTATTAGAAAAACAAGAATAAGGACTTTCCCAATCTTTAATTATTGGGTCTGTATTCCAACGTCTACCTAACCTTGCATCATATTCCCAATACTCAGCAGTATACATATTTCCCTGTCCACTTATTTCGTTGTCCATTTCCTGTCCCCCAAAACCATAACGGTAGCCTGTTGAAGATGTGAAACTTCGCCCGGGCATTGGCATTCCAAATGGATAATAGTCTGTAGCGCTTACTATGATTGGCTCAAAATAATCAACCGCACCATCGGCAACTGTGCTTGTTTGTGTGCCTATGGTTAAATCATACACACCATCATCCACTGCCGTTTTCCAATCGGTAACTGTTGTTATTACGTTACCTAAATGGTTTTCAATTTCATAAATCTTTTTACCCAATTGGTGTTCATACACATTGGTACGTTGATATACTGGTGGAATTGCAGTATACAGTAATCTTGAAATTGAATAATCAACCACACCCAATCGGTCGCTACCATAAATGGCGGTTTCCTCTTGTTTTAGTTTTACATCACCATTGGTGTGTTTTTCTTCATAAATACTTAATTGGTTTCCTTCAGCATCCAGCACATAATGTGTAATAGTAATGTTTGTTAAGTCTTCTACTCCACCTGTTTG
>NZ_DATDPV010000031.1:0-27415 GCF_035292545.1 Flavobacterium sp.
GACTCACGATCAAAATTTATTTCTTTGGAATGGAATCAGGATGTTTCAAACTGGACACTTTTTCGGGTTGATATCTGCTTTTAATCCTTCTCTGGCGCATACGATCAAAATTTATAAAAATGGAAGTTCAGCTTTTTATGGAGAAAGTGTTTCGAGTGTTGTTGATATTTCTTCTCATACCAAAGAAATCAAAGATTCAAACACAAGCATTGGCGCTAATATGATTAGTATGGAATTTTATACCAAAGTAAAAACTTCTTCGACAGGCTCATTTGAAATTTCTGCAAGACGTTCTTTTACTGATTTTGTCTCATCTCCAACTTACAAAAAATACTATACTAAAATTTTTCAGAACACAATTGTGACCAATTTGAATGACAATCAAGTAGTTGATTACAATTCAGATGAAGACTTTTATTTTTATGATTTCACGGCACAGTATCAAAAAAAAATCGGAACAAAAAACGAAATAATCATTGATTTTATTGGTATTAATAATCGACTAAAATTTTCCCAAAACACGATAATAGAGACCATTCCAATTTCTAAAAGCAGCAATCTAAGTCAGCAAAATTACGGTGGAAATCTTAATTGGAAAACCAATTGGGACAACCGTAATTCGAGTCAATTAATTTTTTACGGTTCATATTACAATTTAGATTCAAACAATCAGTCTATTGAGAGCAACCAGGTTACAGACCAGCAAAATAGTGTTTTGGACACTGGTTTTAGATTAGAAAATCAGCATGAAATAAACTCCGTTTTTAGTTTTAATAATGGCTATCAGTTTAATGAAATTGGTATTTTGAATACCGATAAAATCAATACGCCCTCTTTTTACAGGAAAATTAAAGAAGTGCTTCGAAGCCATGCTTTAATTTTGGAAACGCAATATCATTCGAAAGAAAACAAGACTTTTTTAAAAACCGGAATTCGAATAAATTATCTTGAAAAATTCAATAAATTTATCGTTGAACCAAGAATTCAGTTCAATTATGCGCTCACAAATACTTTGAAAGCCGAAATATTAGCCGAAATAAAAAGCCAGAATGCTTCGCAAATCATTGATTTACAGCAAGATTTTTTAGGGGTTGAAAAAAGACGTTGGACTCTGGCCAATGATGGAACTGTTCCTATTCAAAAAAGCCAGCAGGTATCATTTGGTTTTACTTATACAAACAAAAATTGGCTCATTACTTTAGATAATTTTTACAAAAAAGTAACCGGAATTACCAGCAGTAGTCAAGCTTTTCAAAATCAATTAGAGTTCCTGAAAACAAATGGAGATTATACGGTTTTAGGATCCGAATTTTTAATTCAGAAAAATTTCAATCATTTTTACACTTGGATGAGTTATAATTTTAACGATAATAAATATGCATTCAAAGAGTATCAAACTGAGAGATTCCCTAATAATTTTGAAATTGAACATACTGTCACTTGGGCAGGGATTTATGAATGGCACAACCTAAAAATAGCCCTGGGCAGCAAATGGCTTTCTGGCAAACCTATCACAACGCCTTTGAATGACGAAGTTAATTTAGACAATCCCACTAACCCAAAAATTAACTATAACAAACCAAATAATGAACGCTTGGACGATTATTTTCAACTCAATTTTTCAGTATCGCATAATTGGAATTTGAATTCAAAAACAAAACTTCAAATGGGGATTTCTGTTTTGAACGTTTTAAACAAAAAAAATGTTCTAAATCGTTATTATCGAATTAGCACTACCAATAATTCAATCGAAAGTGTCAATAATTATTCTTTGGAGCGAACCCCTAATTTAAGTTTAAAAGTGAGTTTTTAAAACAATCCCATTTTTTAAGGAATTCTGATATCTGAGAATTAAAATGCGACACAATGCTATTTATAATTTATTGATGTATCGATTTTAGAATTTTATTTTGAAGCCATACTGAATATTTTAATAAAAAAACCAGTCTATAATAGACTGGTTTTTTTATTAAAATATTTCTATCTAATTTTTTTCAAATGTGAGATAATCTGTATTTTCGCTTCCGCCACTAACATCTACGAGTTCAATTTTAGTAGCTGTTCTGGAAATAATATCCCAATCATCAGTGATATCCTCAAAAAATGGAGGAGATGCAAAGTAAATATTAAAATCGACTTTATCATCAGGACTATCATCGTTACTAATATTATTGGTAACGCTCCAGGTTCCTGTATTAGTAATAGTCCCATTGGTTGCAGTTAAAACATTTCCACTGCCAAAAGTAAAATTATATCCGGTAAAATGATCGGTCTCATTCTGGGTATGATCTTCATAAAAGGTGACCCGCCAAGTGCCTTGCATCATTGCATTAACTATTGGCGTTACATCTACCACAGGTTGTGATGAAGAAGAATTATTGTCCGAATCACAGGAGGAAACAGTACTCAATAATAAAAAAATTACTAAAACGGAATAAAACGAAATATTTTTCATAATATAAAATATTAAATTGTTGTTAATCAGTGTTAAACAAATTTAAATATTTTAATTTAAATAATTTCTTAAAAAGACATTAAGTCGATAGGAAGCCACTTAATCTCTTCAAACTACATTCTTTCCGGGACGTGAATTCCTAATAATTGAAATGCTGATGCGATTGTTTCTGCTACTTTTTTAGACAATTGCACTCTGAATATTTTCTTCGTTACATTTTCTTCCCCTAAAATAAATACGCTTTGATAGAATGAGTTGTATTCTCTAACCAAATCATAGGTGTAATTTGCAATCAATGCCGGGCTGTGATTGTGCGCCGCGTTTTGAATTACTTCCGGATAGACTTCCAATTGTTTTAGCAATTCTTTTTCTTTTTCGTGTAATTCTGTCATTTCTGTTTTTGCAGTATAATCAAAATTCGCTTTACGCAAAATCGATTGGATTCTTGCATACGTATATTGGATAAAAGGCCCCGTATTTCCTGCAAAATCTACTGATTCTTCCGGGTTGAAAAGGATTCGTTTTTTGGGATCCACTTTTAAAATATAATATTTCAACGCACCCATACCAATGGTGTTGTAGAGTTTTGTTTTTTCTTCGCCGGAATACCCTTCCAATTTTCCTAAATCTTCAGCAATTTTCTGGGCCGTTTCGGTCATTTCATTCATTAAATCATCGGCATCGACTACGGTTCCTTCGCGGCTTTTCATTTTTCCGGAAGGCAAATCGACCATTCCGTAAGACAAATGGAATAGGTTTTTAGACCATTCGAAACCCAATTTTTTCAAGATCAGGAACAATACTTTGAAATGATAATCTTGCTCATTTCCAACCGTGTAAACCATTCCGCCCACATCCGGATAATCTTTGACACGCTGAATGGCGGTTCCAATATCCTGTGTCATATAAACGGCTGTTCCATCAGAACGCAATACGATTTTTCGGTCTAAACCATCCTCGGTTAAATCGATCCAAACGGAACCATCCGGATCTTTTTCGAAAATCCCTTTCTCCAAACCGATTTGAACCACATCTTTTCCTAATAAATAGGTATTGCTTTCATAATAATAACAATCGAAATCAACGCCAAGATTTTTATAAGTGACTCCAAAACCATCATAAACCCACTGGTTCATGGTTTTCCAGAGTTCGATTACTTCTGCATCCCCAGCTTCCCACTTCAAAAGCATTTCTTGGGCTTCTATTATAATTGGCGCTTGTTTTTTGGCTTCGTCTTCGGTTTTTCCTTCGCTCATTAATTGGGCGATTTCTTCTTTGTAGGCTTTATCAAATGCCACGTAATAATTTCCAACCAATTTGTCTCCTTTTAAACCCGTACTTGCTGGAGTTGTTCCATTTCCGAATTTCTGCCAGGCCAACATCGACTTACAGATATGAATTCCTCTATCGTTGATGATTTGGGTTTTGTATACTTTTTTACCGGATGCTTTGATGATTTCGGCAACGGAATAACCTAAAAGATTATTACGCACGTGACCCAAATGCAACGGTTTGTTGGTATTTGGTGAAGAATATTCTACCATTACCGCTTTGTCTTCGGGATTTGGCGTAACGAAACCAAATTTTGCTTCGTCTTTGATTTCATTGAAAAAATTCAAATAATATTGATCTGAAATAACAATGTTTAAAAATCCGGAAACAACATTAAAGCTATCTACCTCAGCCGTGTTTTCTACCAAATAGGTACCGATTTTGTTTCCTAATTCTACCGGACTGCTTTTAATCACTTTCAATAACGGAAAAATGACCATCGTGATATCACCTTCAAATTCCTTGCGGGTCGCTTGAAATTCAACTTTGTCAATGGCAATGTCAAATAAAGCCTGGACAGCTTTTTCAATAGAAGGCGTAAGAATCTGAGATAATGTCATTTTATGTGATTTTAAGGGGGCAAAGATAGTCATATTGCCGCAATTTGAAAATTGGAAAACAAGATAATTTAAACCTCATATTATGGCATTTGCTTCTTTAAAATAATAATTACATTTTTTTTTCAAAAATAGCTGTAACATTTTACGCATTCTATAGTCTATTGGGTAACTTTTAATAGTTGTGACTTGTTAAAAATGTTAAAATTTATTTAAAATAGTACTATGCAATACAAGCTAACGAAATAAAGAAATACATTTGCACCATCAATCAAATTTTCAATCAAATAAAATCACTCATGAATTTCAAATTAATTTTACTCTGCTTATTCGGAACTGTCTTTTCGATGCAAGCGCAAAATTCGGTCAAACCAGCACTTCTGGAAAATCCCGGAAGTATTTCCGGAAAGGTTGTGGACAAGAAAACCAGCGAACCGCTTTCTTATGTAAATATCGTTATAAAAGAAGATAACAAAGTAATTACGGGCGATATTACTTCGGACAAAGGAACTTTTTTAATCAAAAATTTGACTTTAAAAAACTATACTGTTGAAATACAGTTTATGGGTTACAAAACCATAACAAAAACGGTTTCCTTAACAACAGATAATAAAAATGTCAATTTAAACACTATTTTTTTAGAAGAAGATGCCATTCAACTGGATGGTGTGGAAATTGTAAGCGAAAGATCTACTGTTGAGCAAAAAATTGACCGGAAAGTAATCAATGTGGGTAAAGATTTAACGACTGCCGGAGCAACAGCCTCGGATATTATGGGCAATATCCCTTCGGTAAATGTTGACCAGGACGGAAAAATATCATTGCGCGGTAACGAAAACGTAAGAATTCTTGTTGACGGAAGACCAACTAATATGGATGCCGCACAATTATTAAAACAGATTCCATCGACTTCTATCAAAAAAATTGAGTTGATTACCAATCCATCAGCGAAATACAATCCGGAAGGAATGTCTGGAATTATCAATATTGTATTGCATAAAAATGCAAATGATGGTTTTAATGCAAGTATCAATTCCGGAGCTACTTTTGCCAAAACTCCAAAATTCAACAGCTCCATTGACATGAATTACCGTTCTGGGAAAGTCAACTTTTTTGGAACTTACGGTAATAATTTTGGTGATCAATTAAATGAAGGATTTGTAAGCCGCGAAGATGACAATTCTAGTCAGCTTTTCGATATGAAAAACACCAATAAAACCCATTTGTTTAAAATCGGAATGGATTATTATATCAATGATCACAATACGATTTCAGCCTATACCAATCAAAACTATTTTTCCGGAGACGGTTTCGTAAATACTACAAATGAGTTTGCAAATTCATCAAATAATTTTGCTTCAAATGATAAGTATATGAATGACAACACCAATGGAGCTTACAATCTGGCTTACAAACACTTATTCAAAAAAGAAGGTCACACTTTAGATTTCGAGACCAATTACAGTGAATTTGAAGATACGCAAGATGCTTTTTTTAATCCATCCGGAAACACGACTTTGGATCCATATCAGGATAATAGCATCACAAACCGATCAAATACTACTTTGAATTTAGATTACGTAAATCCATTAAACGAAAAATCAACTTTAGAATTAGGTGCAGAATCACGTATTGTAAGAACTGATAATGATTATAAAACCAACGGAACTAATACAACTGATGCTAATTATACTTATGATTTAGATATTTATTCGGCTTACGTTACTTTTGGACAAAAATTTAAAAAATTCAGTTACCAATTGGGTTCAAGATTCGAAAGTTATAAAGTAAATGCAATTTTAAATGGCGCTTCGGCCTATAAAGATGATTATATAACCCTTTATCCATCAGCATATTTTACTTACGCTTTAAGCGAAAAAAATAATTTTCAATTGAGTTACAGCCGTCGTGTAGACAGGCCAAGTCTTGAGCAAACCTCTCCAATTAGAGAATTCAGTACCCCAAGATTAATTTCGATCGGAAATCCGCAATTGGATCCGCAATTTACCAATTCGATGGAACTGAACTTTACCCGTACATTCGAAAAAGGATCTTTGACAACCGGTGTTTTTTATAGAATCATCAATAATGAAATCAATAGGGTTTTATATCCAAATCCAGACAGTCCGGGAAATCAAATCATGAGTTTTGATAATTTTGATAACAACACCGCTTTTGGTTTTGAAATATCGACAAATTATAAAATCAACTCTTGGTGGGATATTCAGCCGGCCATTGATTTCTCCAGTATCAAACAGCAAGGATTGATTTCTGTGCTAAATACAGACACCAATGAATTTGATTTGGTCAATAAAAAAGTAACCGCTAATGCTTTTAACGGAAGAATCAACAACAACTTCAAAGCAACAAAAAAATTAAGTTTCCTTTTATTTGGGTTTTTCCGAGGTGGTGTTGACGGATTACAATTCGCCAGTAAGGATATGTATAAAATTGACGCAGGTGCCCGTTACAGTTTCCTAAAAAATAAAGCAACTTTGAGCATCAGAGCCAATGATATATTCGATACGATGAAATTTGGTTTTGAAGGGGAGCATCCTTATCCGCAAAACGGACAATTCAAATGGGAAAGCCAATCTATTTTTGTTAGCCTAAACTATAGATTCGGTGCTGGAAAAAACAAAGCATTACAACGCAAACAAAGAGAAGACAACACCAAACAAGGCGGTGGCGGAATGTTCTAAAAAAATAGTTTTAATAATTGGTTGCAAAAAGAAAAACCCGGAGTATGCCAACTCCGGGTTTTTTGATATAAAAAAGTTTCTATTTAGCACTAATAAAGGATGTTTTTACCACTTAATAATGGCACTTCCCCAAGTAAATCCACTACCAAAAGCAGCCAAAACCACCGTATCTCCTTCTTTAATTTTACCTTGTTCCCAAGCTTCTGTCAGTGCAATCGGAATAGAGGCCGCTGTCGTATTGCCGAATTTTTGAATATTATTAAAAACCTGATCATCGGTCAAATTGAATTTCTTTTGGATGAATTGCGAAATTCTCAAATTTGCCTGATGCGGAATCAGCATATCAATATCAGATGTCTTTAAATTATTGGCTTCCAAGCCTTCATTAATAACTTCAGCAAAACGAACCACAGCATTCTTGAATACAAATTGTCCATTCATATGCGGAAAATAACTTTCGTCATATTCATCATAATCTGCCAAAATATCAGTAACCCAGCGTCCGCCCATTCCTGGTGCTTTTACAATGAGTTCTTCGGCATGTTCTCCCTCTGCATGCAAATGTGTAGAAAGAATTCCTTTGGTCAAATCTTCTTCCCTGCTCAAAACGGCTGCTCCCGCTCCATCACCAAAAATCACCGAAACCCCGCGTCCGCGATTGGTCATATCCAGTCCGGTTGACTGTACTTCGGAACCAATCACCAGAATATTTTTATACATTCCGGTTTTTATGTATTGATCGGCAACTGACAAAGCATAAATAAAGCCAGAACATTGATTTCGAACATCTAAAGCACCAACGGTTCTCAAACCCAAATCACGCTGCACCAAAACCCCGGGTCCCGGAAAATAAAAATCCGGACTCAAAGTGGCAAAAACCACAAAATCAATATCTTCCCTCGCAACACCTGAACGCTCAATTGCAATTGTGGCGGCTTTCACGCCCATCGTTGTCGTGGTATCTTCTCCGCGGATAATGTGCCTTCTTTCTTTAATTCCAGTTCGCTCCTGAATCCACTCGTCGCTCGTGTCAATAATTTTCGATAAATCCTCGTTGGTGACCACATTATCAGGAACATAATAGCCCAATCCTGTTATTTTTGAATGATACATATATTGTTATTTTATTAAAAATAAGAATGTAAATTTAAGCATACTAAAAAATATACAATGCAATCTTGCGATTTTTTAGCAATTCGACATTTATAAATTTCAGGAGCTGTTTCCAGCTATCCGTTACAAATGAAATTCACTGAACTCCAAATAAAATAAAAATTCGGTGAAGTAATCTGGGCTAGGCTAATCGTTTAAAAGAAATATTTATTTTCAGATGTAACAAGATTGAACTACTTTAGACCTATCATAACAATCATCCTTTCATTAATTTAAATTAGTTCAAACTATGAAATTAAAAGTTACCACACTCCTATTTCTATGCCTGGGTTTAACCACTTTTGCACAAGAAAACCTAACGTATCAAAAACCGTCCAAATCAATTTCGGATTTGGCTGATTACGAAAGAGCGCCTTCGGTGTCTATGGATACCAAAAAAGAGTACATGCTTTTGACCTACCGAAATACTTATAAAACCCTGGACGATTTAAATCAGGAAGAATTGCGTTTGGGTGGTTTACGAATCAATCCGATTACGAATATTTCGAGCACCGTTACCTATATCAACAACATCAAATTACGAAAAATAAAAGACAAAAACGAAGTACAAGTGGCTGGCTTACCAGTAAATCCACGTATCAGTAATTTGTCATGGTCGCCAAACGAGAAGAAAATCCTGTTTTCTCACACTACCAATTCCGGAGTAGAACTTTGGGTTTTAGATATCGTTTCGGCAAAAGCCACAAAATTGACAGAAGCAACCGTAAACGCCAATCTTGGAAACCCGTTCAGCTGGTTCAATGACAACACTACTATTTTAGTGAAAATGTTGCCAAAAAACAGACCTGCTTTATTGGATGCTAAAAAAGATTTGCCTTTAGGTCCGATTATTTCGAATGCCGATGGTTCAAAATCACAAAACAGAACCTATCAGGATTTGTTGAAAAACAAAACCGACGAAACCAATTTTGAAAATATCATCACTTCAGAGTTATATAAAGTGAACATCAACGGAACCGCAACTTTATTCAAAAATGCCAATCGTTATGCGGGTGAAAGTTTTTCTCCTGATGGTAATTTTCTGATGCTGACCACCATCGAAAAACCATTTTCCTATATAGTTCCTTTGAGTCGTTTTCCTCAAAAAACAACCGTTTACGATTCAAATGGAACCGAAATTAAAGTAGTCAATGAAGTGCCATTGAACGAAATTATGCCAAAAGGATTTTCATCGGTAAGAAAAGGAAAAAGAAGCATGGGCTGGAGAACAGACAAACCGGCAACGTTAGCATATGTTGTAGCTCTTGACGAAGGAAACCAAGCGAATAAAGTGGCTTTCAGAGACGAAGTTTTTCTTTGGAATGCACCATTTTCTGCAGAGCCAACTTCTTTATTGAAAACACAACAACGTTACGGAGGAATTATTTGGGGAAATGACAATGTTGCCATTGCTTCAGATGACTGGTATGATACTCGAAATACCAAAACCTATTTAATAAATCCATCCAATCCAAATGAAGCGCCAAGAGTAATTTCAGATAGGAATTCACAAGATATTTATGCGGATCCGGGAAATTTTGAAACCATCAAAAATCAATATGGGAAACGCGTTTTGGCCATAGAAAATGACAAGGCCTATTTAATGGGTGACGGTTTTACGAAAGACGGACAATTTCCTTTTATAGATGAATTCAGTTTAAAAACGTTGAAAACCACTCGTATTTATACTTCAACCTACAAGGATAAAAAAGAGGATTTATTATCGATAGAAGATTTCAAAAAAGGAGAGGTTTTGGTACAAATCCAATCTAAAAATGATTATCCAAACTACTTCTTTAGAAACATCAGACAAAAAAACAAACTGACGCCGATTACGACCTTCAAAAATCCTTTTGAAAGCATCAAAAATGTGAGTAAAGAAGTGATTAAATACAAGCGAAAAGACGGAGTCGAATTATCCGGAACTTTGTATTTACCGGCGGGTTATGATAAAGTGAAAAAAGAAAAACTGCCTTTATTAATTTGGGCTTATCCGGCGGAATACAAAGACAAGAATTCTGCGGGACAAAGCAGCCAAAACCCAAATGAATTTACGTTTCCAAATTATGGTTCATTCGTATATTGGGTAACCAAAGGCTACGTAGTTTTAGACGATGCTTCGTTTCCGATTATCGGGGAAGGAACTACGGAACCTAATGACAATTTCATCACGCAATTGGTCGACAATGCAGAAGCAGCAATTAATGCGGTAGATGCTTTGGGTTACATCAACAGAAAAAAAGTGGCTGTTGGCGGACATTCGTACGGTGCGTTTATGACCGCCAATTTATTGACACACTCCAACCTTTTTGCCTGTGGAATTGCACGAAGCGGGGCATATAACAGAACCCTGACTCCTTTTGGATTTCAAAGCGAACAACGCAACTATTGGGAAACTCCTGGAGTTTACAACACGATGTCTCCTTTTATGAATGCCGACAAAATGAAGACGCCTTTATTGTTAGTTCACGGAGAAGCCGATAATAATCCGGGGACTTTTACATTGCAAACTGAACGTTATTTCCAAGCCTTGAAAGGATTGGGCGCACCTGCAAGAATGGTAATTTTACCAAAAGAAAGCCACGGCTATGCAGCTAAAGAAAATATTCTGCATTTGCTTTGGGAACAAGACCAGTTCTTGGAGAAATATCTGAAAAATTAATCAGATACCAGATAATAACGAAAAACCCCGAATTTATATATTTCGGGGTTTTTTATTTTAGGCGATCATCAAAGTTACTTCCTGATTCAGATCCAATTCCGAATCATGTTCGAAGAAAATCACCCTGCGGTCAAAAACTGCCTTGATCAGATAATGACTTCCTTTAAAATAGGATTGCTTAACCACCACTTGGAGCAAACCATTATCTACTACTTTGAGTTGATGCGGATACAACAAAATGGTTTCGTCTTCCCCTTCTGTAAAAGTCAGTTGTGACAATTGCAGTTCATTCACTTCTCCAAAAAGGGAAGCGACATATTTATTTAACGGATTGTTATATAAATTAGAAGAAGGTGATTTTTGCATCAATTTTCCATCGTATAAAACCAAAGTTTCATCGGCAAAGGACAGCGCATCGGCACTGTCATGGGTCGCAACCATAACAGTGATTTCTTTGGATTTTAAATAGGCAAACAAATTTCGGCGGAGGGCGTTTTTTCTGAAATTATCAATATGGCTAAACGGTTCGTCAAGCAATAAAATCTCAGGTTCTAAAGCCAAAACACGTGCTAAAGCGACACGTTGCTGTTGACCTCCGCTTAGAAACTTCGCTTTAACATTCGCATATTCGGTCATTTCTACAATTTCCAATAATTCCTGAGTACGCTGTTTTTTCAGCTCGGGATTGGTATTAGACAGAAACTTACCCACATTTTCTTCTACGGTTATGTAAGGCATCAAATCGAAATCCTGCGACAAATATTTGATAAACGGCATTCCGGGAACCAAATGGAACTTCGGACCTAAAACTTCAGTTTCGTTCCAAAAAACATGTCCTTCATCTAAATCATACAAGCCATAAATCAACTTTAAAAGCGTACTTTTTCCGCAGCCGCTTTCGCCAATTACAGCGATATTCTGTCCTTTATTTACAGTGAAATTGATATTCTGGATAACGGCTTTTTCGGTATAACCGAATGAGATATTTTGAACTTGAAGCATTGGTCTGAAATGAAAATTTGAGTTTGCAAAGATAGTTTCTTCAGCAAATTAATTCGTTGAAAATTAAATTTTATGTACAAAAAAACCGTCGGATTACGACGGTTTTTAGTATGTTCAAAATCAATGGATTTCTAGTTTCCTGATTCTTTTTTAGCTTCTTCAATCATTTTCTCATTTGCAGTAATAGCAAACTCAACACGACGGTTTTGGCTTCTTCCATCAACAGTTTCATTTGATGCAATTGGGTCAGCAATACCTAAACCAGTTACACTGAAACGGCTTGAAACTAATCCTTTGCTTATTAAATATTTTCTAACCGAAGCGGCTCTTTCACCAGAAAGTTTTAAATTATGTTCCGGTGTACCTGTGATATCAGTATAACCATAAATCATGATATTGGTATCTGGATATTCTTTGAAAACAGGAACCAACTTATCTAAATTTGCTTTTGCTGTAGTAGTCAAAGTTGATTTGTCAGTATTGAATCGTACTGCATTTTCATTCAAAACCAATTTGATACCTTCTCCTGCACGAACCACATCAGCTCCTGGAAGCGCATTGTCGATTTCTCTGGCTTGTTTGTCCATTTTGTTTCCGATAACGCCACCGGCAACTCCACCTACAACACCGCCTAAAACAGCACCTAAAGCACCATTCCCGCCTTTTCCAAGGTTGTTTCCAAGAATTCCTCCTATTACTGCTCCACCAACAGCACCTATTGCAGCACCTCTTTGTGTTTTATTCGTATTTTTTACCGCTTCACAACTTGTAAAAACGGAACCCATTGTCATAATTAAAGCCAATGCAGCTATTGTAATCTTTTTCATATCTATATTTTTAATTAGTTAACTTTTTGAAATTGATAAACCACATTAGTCATTGTTCCTCCTACATCAATTTTATCAATCAATTGGAAAGAAGATTCTGATTGGTTTGCTACCTTAAGTATGTATCCGTCTCTTACTTTTTTTGCTTTTTCACCAGCGTTAAGCACTTTCAATACAAACTGGCTTTCTCTGTTTACAAACCAGGTAATTGGCGAACTAAATGCAGGACATCCTACTTTTGTCAAAGCCATTTCACCTTTGTTGTTGTTTGAAATGAACTTCCAGGTACTTCCTTCAAAACATTTTGAATCTGCAAGTTGAAAAGAATTTACTTTGATATATTCTGAACCTGGATATGTAACAGAACTGATTACCCAGTTGCCTTTCATGCCAACCTGTGCTTGTCTGTCTAAGCTTGTTTCTGTTACCGATTTTGATTTACATGCAAAAAGCAAAATTGCTAATGTGCTTAATAAAATTATTTTTCTCATCGTATGATGCATTTTAGATTTATAATACACAAATATACAATGCAATGAAATCTAAATTGTTGTAAAATTACTTTTTTTTGTTGCAAAATTCTCACTTACGACAATTTGTCATTTACCCATTATTTGGTATTCTATTTGAAAGCCTATTTAGTCTAATGTAAAACCTTAAAATTCAAAATATGACAACTGGAAAAATTAATGTTTCGGTAGAAAATATCTTCCCTTTAATCAAGAAATTCTTATACAGCGATCACGAAATCTTTTTGCGTGAATTGATTTCGAATGGGACGGATGCAACACTAAAATTAAAGCATCTGACAAGTATTGGTGAAGCCAAAGTAGAATATGGCAACCCAATTATTGAAGTGAAAATCGATAAAGATGGCAAGAAACTTCACATAATCGATCAGGGATTGGGAATGACTGCCGATGAAGTGGAAAAATACATCAATCAGGTCGCTTTTTCAGGTGCCGAAGAGTTTTTAGAAAAATACAAAGATTCTGCCAAAGATTCCGGAATTATCGGTCATTTTGGATTGGGTTTTTATTCTGCTTTCATGGTGGCTTCAAAGGTGGAAATTATCACCAAATCATATAAAGACGAACCTGCTGCACACTGGATCTGTGACGGAAGTCCTGAATTCACTTTGGAGCCTTCGGACAAAACCACTCGCGGAACCGAAATAATTTTGCATATCGCTGAGGATTCATTAGAATTTTTGGAAGAATATAAAATCAAGGAATTATTGAGTAAGTATAACAAGTTTATGCCTATTCCAATTAAATTCGGAACTAGAACTGAAAAAATTGAACAAAAAAAGGGCGAATTTGTTGAATCTGAAAACAAAGACGAAATTTTTACAGAAGTAGAAGTAGACAACATCATCAACAACCCAAATCCGGCTTGGACCAAACAACCAACGGAATTGTCGGAAGAGGATTATAAAAATTTCTACCGTGAGTTGTATCCAATGCAATTTGAAGATCCATTATTCCATATTCATTTAAATGTAGATTACCCGTTCAACCTGACTGGTATTTTATATTTTCCAAAATTAGGTTCTGATTTACAGATTCAGAAAGACAAAATTCAATTATACCAAAATCAGGTTTATGTAACCGATAATGTAGAAGGAATTGTTCCGGAATTTTTGACCATGTTAAAAGGAGTGATTGATTCACCGGATATTCCTTTGAATGTCTCCCGTTCCGGTTTACAGGCAGATGCAGCGGTGAAGAAAATTTCGAATTACATTACCCGTAAAGTGGCCGATAAACTGAAATCATTGTTCACAGAAAACCGCGAGGATTTTGAGAAAAAATGGAATGATATCAAAATCGTTTTGGAATACGGAATGCTTTCGGAAGACAAATTCTATGAAAAAGCAGGTGCATTTGTATTATACCCAACGGTAGACGACAAATACTTCACTTTAGAAGAATTAAAAGAAACTTTAGCTGCAAATCAAACCGATAAGAGCGGAAAATTAGTAGTGTTGTATGCTTCTAACAAAGACGCGCAACACAGTTATATTGAAATTGCGAAAGACAAAGGATATGAAGTATTATTATTGGACTCTCCGATTATTTCGCATTTAATTCAAAAATTAGAAGGTGATAATCAAAACGTGACTTTCGTCAGAGTCGATTCGGATCATATTGATAATTTAATCAAAAAAGAAGAAGAAACGATTTCAAAATTATCTGACGAAGAGCAAGAAAATTTGAAAACGGTTTTAGAAACTTTAGTGCCAAAACAAAAATACTCAGTTCAACTGGAAGCCATGGACAGTCAGGCGGCACCTTTTATCATCACGCAACCGGAATTCATGCGAAGAATGAAAGAAATGAGTCAGTCTGGTGGTGGCGGAATGTTTGGAATGGGCAACATGCCTGAAATGTATAATTTAGTGGTGAACACAAATTCTGAATTAGCAACAAGCATTTTGAACACAAAAGATAAATCAGCACAGGAAAGTTTGGTAAAACAAGCGTTAGACCTGGCGAAATTATCGCAAAACCTATTAAAAGGCGAAGAATTAACCGCTTTTGTAAAGAGAAGTTTTGAAATGATAAAATAAACGTTAATTATAGAATTAAGACAAACCTGCAAGCTAACGTTTGCGGGTTTTTTTGTATCTTTATTGAACCAAGTCTTTTCATAAAATCTTAACCATAACTTCAAAGATTATGAAAAAAATAACTGCTGTACTGCTTGTTATTCTTGGAATAACTTCAGTTTTTGGACAAAAAAGTGATAAACCGGAATTTATTGGAGAAAACTTTAGTTTAGAAGGCGCTTTGGCAATGTTCAAAAAATCGAAATCTTTGGAAGAATTCGAAAAATTGCTTAATCAAAAAGACAATAACGTCAACAATCTTGACCTTAATAACGACAACAAGATCGATTATATTACCGTTTTGGATATTCATAAAAAAAATACCCATGTTATTGTTTTAAGCACTTATTTAAATGAAAAAGAAAAACAAGACATTGCAACAGTTGGCATAGAAAAAATTGGTGTCGCTGAAGCGATTCTTCAGATTGAGGGCGATAAGCAGTTGTATGCCGCTAATACCATTGTTGAACCATTTGACATTAAGGAAATTATAGACAAATCGAAAGGCGGTCCAAATGTTCCTGAAATTTTGCTCGAAAGAATTTTGGTAAATGTTTGGTTATGGCCATGCGTTCGTTTCATCTATGATCCTGATTATACTGTTTGGGTTTCCCCGTATCAATGGGAACTTTATCCAAAAGGCTGGAAACCTTGGAAACCTTTTCGTCACGCTATATTTGTTACCCAATCTGCACCACATCAAATTTATTATCACAAAACGCCAACCCATCATGTGATGGCAGCCAGAAAAGTATATGCACCAAGAAGACATTCATCAAATTTGGTAGTACAAAACCATCTGGAACCCAAAGTGGTCCTCAAAATTAAAAGAGGAAATATAAAAGCGGTTAAAGTTTCAAAAAAAGGAAGAAAATACCTTTAATTTTTCACGAGTCACAACATGAAATCAATTGCAGGAGTGGAGCTACCCGTCTATAAAACAAAACAAAATTGGATTACATTTAAATTGGAATGCAAAATAAAGCTTTGAACTGTCTTTTCCGAAAAAATTATAAGTCACCGTTCATAACTCACAACTAAATCCTATCTTTGCCGGCTTTTTAAAATTGAAAAAATGTTTGGAAATAGAGTGTTAAAAGGAGTTGTCTTAGTAGGATTAGGTGCAACAAGCTATGGAATGCTGGCCACTTTTGTGAAATTGGCCTATAGCGACATCGGAATTTCAGGAAAACCATTTACTCCGGCTGAAGTAATTACCTCTCAGTTTATTTTAGGAATTTTAGCAATCCTTTTAATCAATGCTTTTCAAAAAGCAAAGAAAGGAACAGCAGTAGTTAAAGCTTCCGCAAACAATATTAAGCAACTAATGCTTGCGGGTACTTCAACAGGATTAACCAGTATATTTTATTATTTAGCGGTTATTTATATTCCGGTTTCAATTGGGATTGTATTGTTAATGCAAACCGTTTGGATGGGTGTTTTACTGGAAATGATACTGGAGAAAAAAAGACCTTCAAATATTAAAATTATTGCGGTTTTTATAGTTCTGGTCGGAACCGTTTTAGCAACAAACCTGATTCAAAATGAAACGGAATTGGATTGGCGTGGGATAGTTTTAGGACTGCTGGCTGCAGCTTCCTTTACCACAACGATGTTTGCTTCCAGCCGTGTGGCAATCGAAATTTCTTCGGCACAACGCAGTTTATACATGCTTTTAGGGGGTGCCGTGGTGGTATTTATCTTTGCGATAGCAACGCAAAACACCCCTTTTAATTTTGATATTTTCTATAAATGGGGAATTCTTCTGGCTATTTTCGGAACCATAATCCCTCCGATGTTAATGAATGCTGGCTTTCCGCATACCGGAATTGGGTTGGGAAGTATTGTAGCGTCGCTGGAATTACCCGTTTCCGTAACCATGGCTTTCATTATTTTAAATGAAAAAGTTGTTTTTACCCAATGGCTTGGAATTGTCCTGATTATTTTGGCGATTATAATTATGAATATCAATTTCAAGAAAAATACAGCCCGCTAAAATTGATATTTTTCAACAGAAACATTAAAACTTAAAATATTAATACATAAATTAGCTAAAATTAGCATTCATTTCTAATTAAAAGCTGCAATATGAATTTACCCTGGCATTTGTATGTAATGGCCTCGCTTTATATTTTGGCGGGTATAAACCATTTCAGAGTACCACACATTTATATTAAAATCATTCCTACCTATTTTCCGAATCCCAAATTACTAAACAAAATTAGCGGTTTAACTGAAATAATTTTTGGCGTTCTTTTGTGCATTCCAATGTTCAGCGGATATGCTGCTTTAGGGATAATCATGGTATTGGTTGCTGTTTTTCCCGCAAATTTATTTATGTATTCAAATATGGATGCTAGTTTAGGCATTCCAAAATGGATTTTATTACTCCGATTGCCTTTGCAAATCGTTTTAATCATTTGGGCATATAAGTATACTTTTTTTATTCATTGAAATAATCACTTTTGAATTCAAAAAATATAGTAATGACTGCTTTCGTTTTTCTCTTTATTTTTGCAATATGAAATCCTTTTTCCCATCAGACAAAATAGTTTTTGATTTACCCGATGCGACAATCAGTTATTATCCTAACTTTTTTGACACGGAAGAAGCCGATAAAATATTCATGGAATTATTGGAAACTACACCTTGGCAACAGGACAACATTACGCTTTTTGGCAAGACACATCCGCAGCCGCGATTGACCGCTTTGTATGGAAATGATGGAAAATCGTATTCCTATTCGAATATTACAATGCAGCCACATCCATGGAATATTCTTTTGCAAAAAATAAAATTCCAAATTGAAACCGTTTGCCAAACAACTTTTACGACCGTTTTACTCAATTTATATCGGGATGGGAAAGACAGTAACGGTTTGCATGCGGACAATGAAAAGGAATTAGGGATAAATCCTGCAATTGCTTCTGTGAGTTTTGGAGCAGAACGCGCTTTTCATCTGCAACATAATTTGGATAAAAATGAAAAAATGAAACTAATACTCGAGCACGGAAGTTTACTGTTGATGGAAGGAACAACACAACAGTTTTGGAAACATCAGATTCCCAAAACGGCTAAACCAACCAATCCGAGAATTAATTTAACTTTTCGAGTTATTAAATAATTTAGTATTTTTATAAAAATATTATTTTGTAATGACGGCTATAATCGATTATTTTTCAACAATTCCATCTTCCCACAGAAGTTTAATTTTAGTTTCCGGAATCACGCTGTTTTGGTTAATTGAAAATGCTTATCCTTTATTTCAATTCAAATATAATAAGTGGCAGCATGCAGGCATCAATATCTTTTTTACGCTTACTACCATAATCGTAAATTTTTGTCTGGCTTTTATTTTATTAAAAACCGCAGACTGGACCGTTGAAAATAATTTTGGAATGCTACATTGGCTGCCTGAAATTCCGATTTGGCTTTATGCTTTAATTGGCTTATTGTTATTGGATTTAATCGGTGCTTATTTTGTACATTGGGTTCAGCACAAAACCAAATGGATGTGGCGTTTCCATCTTATTCATCATACCGATACCTGGATTGATACCACTTCTGCCAATAGGCACCATCCTGGCGAAAGTGTGATTCGGTTTGTTTTTACGACATTCGGCATACTCCTTGTCGGAAGTCCGATGTGGATGGTTTTTTTATATCAGACTTTATCGGTTGTGGCTACGCAATTCAATCATGCCAATATTGCTTTACCAAAAAAAATCGACACTTTATTAAGCTATTTTATAGTTTCACCAGACATGCACAAGGTCCATCATCATTATGTTTTACCCTATACGGATAGTAATTACGGAAATATTTTCTCGGTTTGGGATCGCTTATTTGGCACTTTTATGACATTCCCGACTGAAGAAATAATTTATGGCGTAGACACGCACATGAAGCATGAAGAAAACAACAAATTGCCGAATTTATTAAAAATACCATTTCAAAAAAGGAATTATTTTGAGAAAAATGAAATTGCTTAAAAAAATAGTATTACTACTGAAAAAGTAATTGTTTTTTTTATTAATATTGATATTGAAATTATAACCTATTAAAACCTTCCTGAATTTATTTTCAAGTAATGAAAAAGAATAAACAAATAGAATTAAATTGGAGCCAAACCGAAAAATTGGTCTCATTGGCTTTAGAAGAAAGAAATCCTTTTGAAATCATCAAAAAAGAGTTTGGATTGGCCGAGAAAGATATTCTTGAAATCATGAAGAAGAAGTTGACGGCTGATAAATTTGAATTATGGAAAAAGAAAGCAAATGCCGGTAAACCAAAACCAAAACCTCTAAAAATTGATGATTTTGATGAAGATTTAGATGGTAAATACTATATAAAAAACAA
Source organism: Flavobacterium sp. (assembly GCF_035292545.1). GTDB lineage: Bacteria > Bacteroidota > Bacteroidia > Flavobacteriales > Flavobacteriaceae > Flavobacterium. The sequence goes on from NZ_DATDPV010000031.1 coordinate 19,660, forward strand.
ATTAGATTAATAAATGAACTCCTGAAATTCGGGAGTTTTTTATTTTAAATACATTTATAAAACAGGTCAGTGCCATTTAATTTCCCATTAAAAACCATTTATCAATAATAAAATCATTCTAAGCAGTAACATTTTTATACTTTTAATGACTTATTTAAGAAAACAATAAAAATTTATGAAAAAAATAATTTTTGCGTTTGCATTTGCATCCGTACTTTGGAGCTGCAAAATTACCGGTTCTTCCGCCGCTTCTGCAACAAAAGAAATAGTTCAGGTCGCCATTGATTTGAATGTGGTAAAAGACGACAAAGTAATGGTAACAGTTACTACACCAAAATTCACAACCGATCAGGTGACGTATCATATTCCTAAAATTATTCCGGGAACCTATTCTGTAGATGATTACGGGAAATTTATAGAAAACCTGAATGCTTTTGATGCCAAAGGAAATCCACTTTCAGTTACAAAATCTGATGACAATTCCTGGGTTATTAGCAATGCAAAAACGGTATCAAAAATTACTTATTGGGTAAATGACACTTATGATGTAGAATCCACGCACGATATTTTCTCTCCGGCAGGAACAAATATTGAAGAAGGGAAAAATTTCATGTTGAATACCCATGGTTTTGTGGGTTATTTTACAGACAAAAACACCATTCCTTATCAAGTAACCATTTCGCACCCGGCCACTCTTTTTGGAGCCACCTCGATGGTTGACACTGATACAAGTGCCACAAAAGATATTTTTACAACCAGTCGTTATGCAGAATTAGTGGAGAATCCAATCATGTATTCCAAACCAGATTACACTACTTTCATTGTAGACGGAATGGAAATTCTAATCAGCGTTTATTCTCCAAATGGCATTTTCACAGCAGAAAGTATTACACCGGAAATGAAAACCATGATAACGGCGCAAAAAAACTTTTTAGGAAAATTCAATGCAACTAAAAAATATACGGTTCTTTTGTATTTAACAGATGTAAAAGGGAACGATGCGCATGGTTTTGGAGCATTGGAACATCCGACAGCAACAACAGTTGTGATGCCGGAAATGATGCCAAAAGACCAATTGGCAGAACAGTTGAAAGACGTTGTTTCTCACGAATTTTTCCATATCGTTTCGCCATTGGCCATTCATTCCAAAGAAATCCATTATTTCGATTACAATGCTCCAAAAATGTCAGAGCATTTATGGATGTATGAGGGAGTGACCGAATATTTCGCCAATTTATTCCAAGTGAACCAAGGTTTGATTTCAGAAGACGATTTTTATGCAAGAATATCAGGTAAAATTGCAAATGCTTCTACAATGAACGACTCCATGTCATTTACAAAAATGAGTGCCAATGTATTAACCAAACCATACAAAGACCAATATCTGAATGTATATGAAAAAGGAGCCTTAATCGCAATGTGCCTTGACATTCAAATTAGAGAAAGCAGCAACGGACAAAGAGGCATTCTTGATTTAATGCAAAAATTATCTATTGTTTATGGCCCAACAAAACCATTTGATGATAAAGAACTTTTTGCCAAAATCACTGAGCTGACCTATCCGGAAGTAGGCGCATTTCTGGCGACTTATGTTTCAGGAGAAACGCCAATTCCTTACGATAAATACTTTGCAAAAGTGGGTCTTACAAAAGCTAAGAAGAAAGTACCCGGAAACGTCTTCCTAGATGGCCAGACACCTTATATTACAATAAACCCGGACACTAAAGAAATTGTTATTATTCCTGAAATCGAATTGAACGATTTTATGAAAACTCTAGGTCTGAAAGGCGGCGATATTGTTACTGCCATAAATGACAAAAACTACAATTTAGACAACATTTATGAGTTAATCATGGGAAGTCAGACTTGGAAAGAGAACGATGCTATTACCGTAAAAATAAAACGTGACGGAAAAGAACAGGCTTTAAAAGGAAAAGTAAAACTTACTTATGTTGAAGCAGAAGGACTTCAAGCTACTGATGCCAGCAAAAGCAAGATTAAAGAAGCCTGGTTAAAAGGGTAAACTGTAAAAATAAACATTTAAAAATCCTCAATTTGTGCTTCAGATTGGGGATTTTTTTATTATTTTGCCGAAAATAAAAATTCATGAAATAGCCATGATGGAAGAGACATCCAGACGAAAGAAGATGTTCCTCATGACATTTAAACTATTCCTTAAAAAAACAAATATTATCTACCTATGAAAAATTCAATACTAGCTTTATTTTCTTTATTCCTGATTGTTGCCTGCAGCGAAAAAAAATCAGATAAAAATTTACAGATTACCGGGAATATAAAAGGGCTAAAAAAAGGTACTTTATATATCAAAAAATTAGAAGACACTGCTTTAGTGACATTAGACAGCATTAAAGTTGATGGTAATTCAGCTTTTGAAAGCAATTTAGACCTCAAATCTCCGGAAATGTTATACTTATTTTTAGACAGAGGTACCAGTAATACCATGGACAACAGTTTAATGTTTTTTGCCGAGCCCGGTAAAATAAATATAGATACTGATTTAGCGTTTTTTTATGCGAAAGCAAAAATAACAGGTTCAAAAAACCAGGAATTATATGATGCTTATAAAAAAATAAATTCCAGATTCACTGACCAACAGCTAACCCTTACTGAGGAAAGGCTAAAAGCGTTTAAAAACAATCAGATGAATTTATTGTCAGAGAACGATGTTAAATATGATGCCATCAAAAAAAGAAAATACTTGTACGCCATCAATTTTGCCATAACCAATAAAGACTATGAAGTGGCGCCTTATATTGCCTTATCAGAGATAAATGATGCTACAACTAAATATCTTGACACCATTCAGAAATCGATGTCACCAAAGGTCGCAAAATCCAAATATGGAGTGATGCTGACCAAATATGTGGCAGACAGAAAAAAACAAGAATAGTAAGATTCAAAACCAAAAAAGTCCTGATAATTTCAGGACTTTTTTTTTGAATAAACCGAAAGGAAAATAGCCATCACATTGGTATTTTCATAAACTGGTATTGGGCATAAATAAAAAAACCATCCTAAAAAGGATGGTTTTCGATTGAGCCGGCGGAGGGACTCGAACCCACGACCTGCTGATTACAAATCAGCTGCTCTAGCCAACTGAGCTACGCTGGCGTCTCAATACGGGTGCAAATATAATCCTGAATTTCAATTTTCCAAAACAAATTTGCACTTTTTTTTATTATTTTTTAACTACAATTCATTGATTTTAGCAATCAATTGATTAGCAGTTTGTTCCAATTCAACATTGATTTGTTTGAAGTGTGCTTTTTTGTTTTCTACTTTCTTAGCGTTCACTTTTGTGATCAAAGTATCAAAACTTCCGATAGCCTCATCAATTAAAGCATTAGTTGCTTCAGTTGGTTTTCCAGTAGTTGACATTTCAAATAAGTAAACTGCTTCAATAATATCTCCTAAAACGTAGTTGATGTCTTTTTTTAAATTCTTAACGTTTGCCATTTTATTTTTAATTTTAATTTGCGTTTGCAAAAGTACATATAATCTTTCTATTACCGACTATGAAATATAAATTTCTAAAAGAGACCCTGTTCCGCTCAGAATGAATGTGTTCATTGCGGCTGGAATTAATATGGTATCGCCTTTTTTATAATTATAAGTTGAATCATTAAATTCCAATTCAAAAGCCCCTTCTACACACATATAAACCGTAAAGGAGTTTCTGTTTTTTTGGACAGCTATTCTGCCTTCTAATGGTAAATAATTCGTTGTAAAATATGGGCAGTTCACCATTTCATTAGGCTGGTTGGCTACTTTAGAATAGGTCTTTTGAGAGGCTGCAATATCATAATTAATCGCATCCAAAGCCAAATCAAGATGGAGCTCTCTTGAATTCCCTTCAGCATCAACCCTATCCCAATCATATACCCGATACGTAATATCCGAGGTTTGCTGGATTTCTGCCAAAACGATTCCGGCACCAATCGCGTGGATCGTTCCCGTTTCCAGAAAGAAAACATCTCCTGTTTTCACTTCCTTTTCATTAAGGATTGAAACCAGTGTCTTATTTTTCAGATGATGCAAATATTCGGCTGCATTGGATTTTTCTTTGAAACCAACAATTATTTTGGCATTTTCATCCGCCTGCATAATAAACCACATTTCGGTTTTTCCGAAAGAGTGGTGGCGTTTTTGAGCCAAGACATCGTTGGGATGCACTTGGATAGATAAATCTTCTTTAGCGTCCAGATATTTGAAAAGCAAGGGAAACTGTTTTCCGAATTTTTTATAAACCCCCAAACCTAAAATTTCTTCCGGGAAGGTATCGATGAGTTCCAAAAGTGATTTTCCTTTTAAAGTTCCGTTTGCAACAATACTCACATCACCTTCCACAGTAGACAATTCCCAGCTTTCTCCTGTTATTTTGGAAGTAATGGGTTTGTTGAGAATCGTTTTCAGTTTTTCTCCACCCCAAATTCTTTCTTTAAAAATAGGGTAGAATTGCAAAGGATATATGTTGAAACTCATTTTCATCTTAATTTTTTAATCGCTTCGAGCGCTTTCGGAATATGATTAACGGCCTTCATACTGTCAAAAATCATCGTAACCATTCCATTCTTGTCAGCCACATAAGTCACCCTTCCAGGAAGTAATCCCAACAAATCAGTTGGAACCCCAAAAAGATGCCTGATTTTTTTGTCAGGATCAGACAAAAGGATGAAAGGCAATTGGTATTGGTTGGCAAATTTTTGATGAGAAGCAGTGCTATCACTGCTTATCCCTATAACTTCGGCTCCCATATCTTTGAAATCTTCGTATTGATCCCGAAAACTACAGGCTTGAGCGGTGCATCCGGGCGTGTTGTCTTTTGGATAAAAATAAATGACAAGCGGTTTTTGACCTACTAAATTCTGGCTGTCAAAATCGTTTCCTTTGGTATCTTTCGCCGTAAAATTCGGGATTGTATCACCTACTTTTATCGCCATTATTCGCCTTTATAAGTTACAAAATTTCTCGGTGTTTCATACAAAACAACCTCCAAATCAAACTCTGGTTTTATTCTGTTTCTGATTTTATTCCAAATCACAACAACAATATTTTCGGCAGTTGGATTTAGATTTTCAAATTCAGGAACATCTAAATTCAGGTTTTTATGATCGAATTTATGTTCCACTTCTTCCAGGATAATATCACTTAAATCTTTAATATCCATTACATAACCCGTATCAGAATTGATAGCGCCTGTCACACTAACAGTCAATTCATAATTGTGACCATGAAAATTCGGGTTGTTACATTTCCCAAAAATGGAATCATTTTTTTCAAAAGACCAATCTTTTCGATACAATCGATGGGCGGCGTTAAAATGGGCTTTTCTGCTTATCGTTACTTTCATAGTGATTTAGGAATTTGATTTAAGATTTAAGATTGCTGTAATCTCAAATCTTATGCGCTTCTAAATAGTGATAAAACTCGTCGAAAATTATTTTGAACCAAACGGTATAAATGGCAGGATGGGCAATCATATCATCTTTTACATCTTCAATTTTCATCCATTTCCAATCTTCGACTTCATCAGGATTAATGGTTGGATTTTCATTAAAATAACCAATCATTACGTGATCCAGTTCATGTTCGGTTAATCCGTTATCGAAAGGCGCTTTATAGATAAAATGGAACAATTCTTTAAGCTCGGTTCTAAAACCCATTTCTTCAAACAGTCGGCGGTCTCCCGCTTGAATGTTCGTTTCCCCTTCCCGTTGATGGCTGCAACACGTGTTGGTCCACAATAAGGGCGAATGGTATTTTTGATGCGCCCGTTGCTGGAGCATGATTTCATTTTTTTCGTTCAAAACAAAAACGGAAAATGCACGATGCAAAATCGCTTTTTCGTGGGCTTCGAGTTTGGGCATTAAGCCAATTTGCTCATCGTTTTCATTTACTAAAACTACCAGTTCTTCTGTCATACCTTTTTATTGCTTGTCAAAAATACAAAAAAAGAAATGGTCTGAATCATGAATTTGAATTTGTGAGAAGTTTAACGGATGTTGTTTTTTGTTTTATGTCTTCAATGACATTTTATTTTGTTTTGACATTTAATGAAAAATCTTATATATTAGCGAGAAAACTAAAACTGTAATTTAGAACTTTTAGTTTACAGGAGATTGTTTTAATTAAAAACATTACTCAAATAGGCAAGTTAGCGGTCAGTTTGGCGGAACCGAAAAAAACAACAAAATGAAGAAAACAATATATTTAGTAGTTATCCTTTTTAGTTCATTTCTTCATGCTCAAAAGTTTGAATTTGATTTGCTTGCAAAATATAATAGTAAAATGAAAGACTACAATCGCGAAAGCATAGTTTATTCAAATTCAAAAGATGAAAACTACTTTTTATCCGTAAGTGGAAATTCAGAATCAAAAAAAATTGCATCACTGTATGATATAAAAAAAATGATTAAACATAATTTCGAAGTTATAGGGTCAAAATCCAGAGAGGAAGTTTTTTTTGAATTTAGATATGTGGATTCAAATAGTATCAATTATGATAAAAAATTTTATGAATATGAATTTGAATATACCACAATTGACAATGACAGTTTAAATAAAACAATTAAAGTTGATGTATATAAAAATTCGAAAAGGAAGAAATCGGAAACATCACTTATTTTACAATTAAAAAAAAGCACCGTTAATCTTTTTCCTCTTTTTAGATTTAGTTGTTTACATCCTTTTGAATTTATTCAGAAGTTAAATATTCCAGGCAATTTTATGATTGAAAGTGGAAAAAGAACTACTCTATTTGGAAATAAATCAGAGCATAAATTATTGTATTATAAAGACGTAAAATTTGAATTAGATATTCCAATAAATATAAAACCGAACGGCCAACACTAATTTTAAGATAATCTCAGTTTTGGTCAACTTCCAAAAAAACACCATTTTTCACATTGTCTGCATCTAAATTTAAATTTAAAAAAACCTGTAACAATTTTATTACACGTTCGTCTGTAATACAAATTCAGAAACTGAATCATCAATCAAACCAATAAACCAATATGAAAATCTCTTTAAAAAAATTACTATTTGCCGTAACAGGAATGATGTTCAGCTGTTCCATTCAGGCACAAACTGACAAAATTGACCTTTTTCTAAAAAATGAAATGCAAAAAAAGAATATTCCCGGTTTGCAATTGGCCGTGGTACAAAATGGTAAAATTGTAAAACTCGGAAATTACGGATTGGCTGATCTTCAAAATTCAATTCCGGTAACAGAGAACACTGTCTTCATCATCAACTCCATTACCAAAGCTTTTACCGGAGTAGCCATAATGCAATTGGTTGAAGCGGGAAAACTAAACCTGTCAGCACCCGTTTCTTCCTATCTGAATGATTTACCGGATACTTGGAAAACCGTAACCATACAGCAATTATTGTCTCATACCTCTGGAATTCCGGATATAGTTGACGAGGAAACCAGCATATTAGTTCCTGAAAGCGAAGAAGCTTCGTGGGCGAAAGTAAAAACCTTACCAATTGATTTCAAGCCAGGAGAAAAATTTAGATACAACCAAACCAATTATTTATTGTTGGGTCGTATTATAGACCAACTAAGCAACATGCCATTTACCGAATTTATAGTAAAAGAGCAGTTACAAAAAGCAGGAATGACCAATACGATACGCGCTGGATTTGCAGGTTCGCGAGATGTGATATCAAATATTGCTGGCGAATACAGGTTTACAAAAGGGAAACATACCAACATGTTTTACTCCTTACC
>NZ_DATDPV010000032.1:0-78535 GCF_035292545.1 Flavobacterium sp.
GCTGCGCCAATTTGTTCGATATCTCTTCGATTTCCTCCGGAAATCATGATTCTGCTTTTTAGGTCAATCAGCCATTTTCCCGAAAATCCGTATTTGAATTTATCATCTTTAAATCCATAAGCAGTATACCCTTGCACACGCCAAAGGTCATTCATTCCAAAATAAGTTCTTCCTCCGGTACGCAATCGGAGCCCTTCGACCTCATTGTATCCAATGGTTGAAAATATCGGTCCATAATCAAAATGTCCTTTTGGAATGTAGCCACTTCCTAAAATAGTCACTAAGTCGAAAATCTGCCTGAACTTTTTATTGGTTTGCAACGTGTCCAGCATTTTATAAACGCCAGCCTCGTCTTTGTTCAGCGCTTCAAATCGGTTTTCTTCCCAAAATTCTTTTGAACGTTCGTAAACAGTAGCATCCTGATTATTAACTTCCGCTTTGTAGAAATTATCCGGTCTTTTGATATTAAACTGATGATTTTGAAAAAGAGTGGTTCTCTTTCCATATAATCCTCTTGATTTTTCTTTTTTGTTAAAAGCAAAATCGGACATCATATAATCTCTTTTTAGCAGAAAAACCGAATCATTCAATACCTCAAATTCCTGTTCTATATAAATGTCTTTTACCCAGTTGATATTGGCACTTTTAGTCACTGCCATATTAATATTTTTGATAGCAAACGTGGTGTCATTTACCCAAAAATCCCCTTTGAAAGTCAGTTCGTTTTTACGTCTTGGATAAAAAACAATATTATAACACCATTTTTTATCTATGAATGAACTGTCTCTCAGCACATAATTATAGACATCAATTCCTGTTTTGGACAATGGACTGGTAAAACTTTTATCGTAGAATTTAAGATAGTTATCATAAATATCGTATTCATTATAAAGGTCTTTTACAAAAGCAATGATTTGTTGATTGGAATTAAAACCAGAATTTTTATTAGCTTTCAAAATCTCTTTGACTTTCCCTTTTACGTTGTCTCCATATACATTGGAAAGCGCTTCATTGATGAAAATGGGTAAATAAGTTTTTCCGGTGACTTCTGAAGTATCAACCTGTTTGAAAATGAATTCCATCCCTTTGAAAAGCTTACTTTTCATGTAAGCACTATCGATGGTATTGATGTCAAATTCCACTTTTTCATACTTCTCCATTTGGTATTGATTGAACATCTTCAAACCATTTTTGCGTTTTCTTTCCCAGATTTTTCTCAAAATATCCAACGCAGGATTGCTCTTTTTAGAGGTTTTCCCTGCAAAAATAACAACTTCTTTCAGTTTTTCCCCGTCACTTATTTTAACCGTAAAATCGTAATTAACCGCTTTGGGCAGAGGAACTTCTTTGGTTTCAAAACCAGCAAAAGAAACAATTATTGCCGTATATGTTTTTTGGGATTCAATATAGAAACGGCCGTCTTCATTGGTCACAATTCCTTCTTGCGAGCCTTTAAAGATGACATTTGCGAACGGAACAGGATTGTTTTCATTGTCTACAACAATACCGCTCACTTTGGTTTGTGCCAAAATAAAATTGGTCAGCATCAATAGTAATCCTAAAAATATTTTCTTTTTCATAAGTCAAAAAAAAAACTTCATCAAATTTAAGTTTATGATGAAGTTTCAAATATAGTAATTAGATTGTTTGATTTATCGATTGTTGAATTTCTCCGTTAATCAGACAAATCTATTTTTTATACATCACTTTTTTAACCGCTTTGATGACATCATTTGCGTTAGGCAACCACTCTTTCAATAAAGTTGGCGAATAAGGCGCTGGCGTGTCAGCAGTAGTAATTCTTTGAATTGGTGCATCCAGGAAATCAAAAGCGCGTTCCTGAACGACATACGTAATTTCAGAAGCTACACTGGCAAAAGGCCAGGCTTCCTCAAGAACTACCAATCTGTTTGTTTTTCTTACTGAAGTCAAAATCGTTTCATAATCCATTGGACGAACGGTTCTCAAATCAATAATTTCACAGGAAATTCCTTCTTTGGCTAATTCTTCCGCTGCGTGATGTGCTTCTTTGATAATTTTACCAAAAGAAACAATCGTCACATCAGTTCCTGCACGCTTGATATCGGCAACTCCAAGCGGAATGATATAATCTCCCTCCGGAACTTCTCCTTTATCACCATACATTTGTTCTGATTCCATGAAAATAACAGGGTCATTATCACGGATAGCCGCTTTCAACAATCCTTTTGCATCGTAAACTGTTGATGGCACCACCACTTTCAAACCAGGTGTGTTAGCAAACCAGTTTTCGAAAGCTTGCGAGTGTGTTGCTCCCAATTGTCCCGCAGAAGCCGTTGGGCCTCTAAAAACCATTGGCATCGGGAATTGCCCCGCTGACATTTGACGCATTTTTGCTGCGTTATTGATAATTTGATCGATTCCAACCAAAGAAAAGTTGAATGTCATATACTCTACAATTGGTCGGCAGCCGTTCATGGCAGAACCAACAGCAATTCCTGCAAAACCAAGTTCTGCGATTGGCGTGTCAATGACTCTTTTTGGTCCGAATTCGTCCAGCATTCCTTTAGAAGCTTTGTAAGCACCGTTGTATTCCGCCACTTCTTCACCCATTAAATATACGGACTCATCACGACGCATTTCTTCACTCATCGCTTCGCAAATTGCCTCTCTAAATTGTATCGTTCTCATATCTTTTTATGTATCTCTGTATTTTGAAAAGCAAAAATAATTATTTTAAATCACTTAAAAGCATAAATTGGTTTAAAATAATAAGAAGCTGTTCCTCCCGAAGCTTCGGAATCCGCTATATCTTCCTGTGGCAAAAGAAGCCACAGGAAGGATGCCGCTGCTATCCGGGCTAAAAATGTCGTGAAAAATAAAATATATTATGCATGCATAGCTTTTTTTGTAAAAATAAATTACTAATTTAGTGCCCTGAAAATTTACCTTTAAATTATACAAAAATGAAAATATTAGTTTGCATCAGTCACGTTCCTGATACTACTTCAAAAATTAATTTTACCAATGGTGATTCCCAATTTGATACCAATGGTGTACAGTTTGTAATTAATCCTAATGACGAGTTTGGTTTAACCAGAGCGATTTGGTTTCAAGAGCAACAAGGCGCGACGGTTACTGTTGTGAATGTTGGAGGCCCAGACACTGAACCAACTTTGAGAAAAGCTTTGGCTATTGGCGCTAACGAAGCAATTCGTATCAATGCCACACCAACGGATGGTTATTTTGTGGCGCAACAATTGGCCGAAGTAATCAAAACAGGCGGTTATGATTTAATCATTGCCGGAAAAGAATCATTGGATTACAATGGTGGAATGGTTCCGGGAATGTTAGCCGGACTTTTAGGATACAACTTCCTTAATTCTTGCGTTAGCCTGACCGTTGATGGAACTGCTGCAAAAGCAGCAAGAGAAATCGATGGTGGAAAAGAAACCGTTAGCACAACTTTACCATTAATTATTGGTGGTCAAAAAGGATTGGTGGAAGAAAAAGATTTGAGAATTCCAAACATGAGAGGAATTATGACGGCAAGAACTAAAGTCTTGACGATTCTTGAGCCAATAGCTGCTAATTCAGAAACTAAAGCGGTGAAATTTGAAAAACCAGCTCCAAAATCAGCAGTGAAATTAATTAGCGCTGACAATCTGGACGAGTTAATCAATTTATTACACACCGAAGCGAAAGTAATTTAATCCGGATTTCAAATCTTTAAATTATTAAATTTTTCAATCTTTAAATTAAAAAAAATCATGTCTATATTAATATATGCAGAATCAGCAGAAGGAAAATTCAAGAAAGTAGCTTTCGAATTGGCTTCTTATGCAAAAAAAGTAGCAGAATCATTAGGAACAACCGTTACAGCGGTAACTGTAAATGCAGGAGATGCTTCTGATTTATCAAAATACGGTGTCGATAAAGTTCTAAAAGTAAACAACGATAAATTATCCGGTTTTACGGCAAAAGCATACGCTGATGTAATCAAACAAGCGGCTCAAAAAGAAAACGTGAAATTAGTTTTACTGTCTTCTACTACTGACAGTTTATACTTGGCTCCATTAGTAGCCGTGGCACTTGAGGCAGGTTTTGCTTCAAATGTAGTTGGATTGCCGGTGAGCACATCTCCTTTTCAGGTAAAAAGAAATGCTTTTTCGAACAAAGCCTTCAACATTACTGAAATTTCAACTGAAGTAAAAGTATTAAGCTTAGCTAAAAACTCTTACGGTGTTTTTGAAAACGGATCAACTTTAACTCAGGAAGATTTCAATCCAACTATTGGAGAGAATGATTTTGGCGTAAAAGTGGAATCAGTAGAAAAAGCATCAGGAAAAGTAACGATTGCCGATGCTGATATCGTGGTATCAGCAGGACGTGGAATGAAAGGACCTGAAAATTGGGCAATGATCGAAGAATTAGCTTCTGTTCTTGGAGCAGCGACTGCTTGTTCAAAACCAGTTTCAGATTTAGGATGGAGACCTCACGGAGAACACGTTGGACAAACCGGAAAACCAGTTGCGGCAAATTTATATATTGCTGTGGGAATCTCCGGAGCGATTCAGCACATTGCCGGAATCAACTCTTCGAAAGTAAAAGTAGTTATCAATACAGATCCTGAAGCACCTTTCTTTAAGGTGGCTGATTATGGTGTGGTTGGCGATGCTTTTGAAATTGTTCCTAAATTAATTGAGAAATTAAAAGCATTTAAGGCTAGCAATTCTTAGTCCTTTTTAATTAAATATATAACGCTGTCCAATTCAATCGAATTGGACAGCGTTTTTTTTTAACATTTATCGATAAAGTTTTGTACCTTGTATACATACTTTGTACTTTTGCAACTATGAGCTTAGTAAAATTAACCATAAAAGGAATTTCGTACAGTCAAACTCAAAATGGTGCTTATGCGCTGATTTTGAATGAGGTCGATGGCGACAGAAAATTACCCATTGTCATTGGTGCTTTTGAGGCGCAATCTATTGCTATTGCTTTAGAAAAAGAAATAAAGCCGCCTCGTCCCTTGACGCACGATTTGTTCAAAAATTTCGCCGATCGTTTTGATATCGTAGTCAAACAAGTCATTATCCACAAACTGGTTGATGGTGTTTTTTACTCCAGTATTATTTGCGAAAGAGATAAAATTGAAGAAATTATCGACGCCCGAACTTCGGATGCGATTGCTTTGGCCTTACGATTTAACGCGCCTATATTCACCTATAAAAATATCCTTGACAAAGCCGGAATCTTTTTAAAAGCGAATCCGTTAGAAATCGATAAAGGTTCTCAGGAAATTGATGACGTGCTTTCTAATCCTGAAACTTTCGGGATGGAAGAAACCAATCAATCCGGAGAAACCTACACCAAAAACAGCATGTCAGAATTGATGGAGCTTCTTGATGCTGCAGTGGAGCATGAAGATTACGAAAAAGCCGCCAAAATTAGAGACGAAATATCAAAAAGAGAACCGTAGGGTTTATTCGTTAATTAGGTTACTTGTTTAATCATTTTAACAAAAAACCGAATTATTAAATTTACGAATTATCATAAATGAAGCAATATTTAGATTTAGTTAAACACGTTTTAGACAGCGGCGTTCAAAAAGGAGACCGGACAGGAACAGGAACAAAAAGCGTTTTTGGCTACCAGATGCGTTTTGATTTGAATGACGGTTTTCCGATGGTAACCACTAAAAAGCTGCATTTAAAATCTATTGTTTACGAATTGCTTTGGTTCTTAAAAGGCGACACTAATATTGCTTATTTAAATGAAAATGGCGTTAAAATTTGGGATGCTTGGGCAGATGATAAAGGCGATTTAGGTCCTGTTTACGGTTACCAATGGAGAAATTGGAACGGGGAGGAAATTGACCAGATTACCGAATTAATCGACACCTTAAAAAACAACCCTAACAGCCGCAGAATGTTGGTTTCGGCATGGAATCCAAGTGTTTTGCCTGATACCACAAAATCATTTTCAGAAAATGTGGCCAACGGGAAAGCCGCTTTGCCTCCTTGTCACGCTTTCTTTCAGTTTTATGTTGCAGACGGAAAATTATCCTGCCAATTATACCAGCGAAGTGCTGATATTTTCCTGGGCGTTCCCTTTAACATTGCCTCCTATGCGTTGTTTACAATGATGATTGCACAAGTTTGCGATTTGCAAGTGGGCGAATTCATTCATACTTTTGGGGATGCGCATATCTACAACAACCATTTTGAACAATTAGAATTACAGCTATCTCGTGCGCCTAAATCATTACCAAAAATGATTTTAAATCCTGCAGTAAAAAACATTTTCGATTTCACTTTTGATGATTTCACATTAGAAGGTTATGAACCACATGCTCACATTAAAGGAACTGTAGCGGTTTAGTTTAACAAAAAATAATGTTATTGTTTTAAAACCATTGTTTTAACATTTTTAAAACAATTTTCCTATCTTTAGCTAAATTAAAAACTTTATGGAAAATACACCTCACGAAATATATGAATATGCCAGAAGACGTATAAAGCAAAAAAAAATGCTTTATTTTCATTTTGTCTTATTTTTAGTTGGGAGTTTATTTATGTTTATTGCTAATAAATTAATTGAAGTTGGAGAACCAAACAATTGGTTTCTTTGGGCTTCTACAGCTTGGTTTTTCTTTTTTATTCTTCATTTCATAAAGGTGTATATCACGGATCGTTTTATGAATAAAAACTGGGAAAGAAGTCAAATAGACAAACTTGTCATTAAACAAGAAATAAAAATTAAGGAGTTAGAAAAACAGGTTTTCGAGAAAAGCACCTTATAAATCCTTGCTTCTACTTTCTTATTTAAAAAAAAAAAAATGTATTCCAAATCCTCGGAATTAAATAAAAAATGATAATACTAATTGCGGCCGCAGCCGAAAACAACGCGCTTGGAAAAAACAATGAATTGGTTTGGCATTTGCCGGATGATTTCAAGCGTTTCAAACAACTTACTTCGGGCCATCATATCATAATGGGAAGAAAAACCTTTGAGAGTTTCCCAAAACCTTTACCCAATCGAACCCATATTGTTATTTCTCGGCAAGAAGATTATCAACCCGAAGGATGTACCGTTGTAAACAGCATGGAATCAGCTATTGAAATTTGCCCAAAAACCGAAGCTGTTTTCATCATTGGCGGTGGCGAAATTTATAACATTAGTCTCCCTTTTGCTGACAAAATAGAACTTACCCGCGTTCATGATACTTTTGAAGCAGATGCCTTTTTTCCTGAAATCAATATAGGAGAATGGGATTTAGTATCAGAGGAATTTCATCCAAAAGATGAAAAACACCAATTTGATTTTAGTTACCAGACTTACATTAGGAAATAGTTATAAAAAAAACATCCTGAAAATTCAGGATGTTTAAAACTAATAAAAGACAATATAAGAAGAAATGGCCTAATCTTGAAACAAAATCTGATAACTTAAAATAAAAATTACCGTTGCTAAAATTACTCCAGAAATGAAGATGATAACATTGGCACTTTTTTGAGAATACATCTCAAAAAAACCTTTAATACCAAATACCACAAAGGTACTAAAGACAAAAAAAACCAAAATTTCCAAAACCAAATTTAACCCCAAGGGGGTTTGCGTTACCATATTCCCAGCATCACTCGAAAAAAAGTTGCTATTAAAAATATTAACAAGAATAAATGAAAAAAACAGTGCTAACAGCACCCATTTAAATTCAGTTTTAGCTCTTGATAACATAATAACCATATTTATTAGTTTTTAACATTGTAAAATTCTACAATAAAAACGAGGCATACAATCCCCATTTATAGTGATTTTTCATATCCCTAAATTTAGGGATGCCACGCTAAATTTAGGGATATGAAGGGTTTTCAAATGAATAATTAGCATGCATTTCAAACTCATGAATTATAACACACAAACTAATTTATACTTTGTTTATATTTGTGCAAATTAAATCAGATGTCAGAAAAAATTACGCCATATAAAAATTCATCCCTAGGAAAAAAAGAACAAGTTGCACAAATGTTCGACACGATTTCAGGAAACTACGACGGTCTAAATCGAGTAATTTCATTTGGAATAGATGTTAAATGGCGGAAAAAAGTTTTACAATTAGTAGCCGATACAAATCCGAAAACAATCCTTGACATCGCAACCGGAACAGGCGATTTGGCAATTTTAATGACTGAAACCAATGCCGAAAAAATTATTGGATTAGACATTTCAGCAGGAATGCTCGAAGTAGGAAGAAAAAAAATCGAAGCCAAAAAACTTGCTGATAAAATAGAAATGATTTTGGCCGATTCGGAAAATATGCCTTTTGAAGACAATACTTTCGATGCGATTACGGTTGCTTTTGGTGTGCGTAATTTTGAAAATTTAGAAAAAGGATTATCAGAAATCCTTCGTGTTTTGAAACCTAATGGGATTTTTGTGATTTTGGAAACTTCGGTTCCGGAGAAAACACCTTTTAAACAAGGCTATAAATTCTACTCGGAAAACATTCTGCCCTTAATCGGAAAATTATTTTCGAAAGACAATTCTGCGTACCAATATTTATCGGAATCAGCCTCTGTTTTTCCATATGGTGAAGCGTTAAACAATATTTTGAGAAAAATTGGGTTTATAGATGTTGTAGCAAAACCACAAACATTTGGTGTGGCTACCATTTATTCGGCTTCAAAAAAATAGTATGAAGAAATTGTTTGTTTTTATTTTGTTCTCATTGGCACTAAACGGACAGGCTCAAAAGGGTATGTTTAGTAAAGATCCGCTTATCAATCTCGAAAATTTTGATAAAGACAGAGTCTATTGGGGTTATTTTCTGGGATTTAATTCCTATGACTTTAAGATTGATTATAAAAGCGTTACCCAAAAAGATGTTTTAGTAGAAACCACCACAGGATTTAATGTCGGTTTGGTAGGTGACTTACGTCTTCACGAATATATAAATCTACGATTTGAGCCCGGATTATATTATACTCAAAGAAATCTTACCTTCCCTAATTTTGTGAGTGAACTCGATGCCTCTAGAGAAGTCCGGTCGACTTATATTCATTTTCCATTATTATTGAAATTTACCTCGCTTAGAACTGGAAATGTTAGACCTTTTCTGGTTGGTGGAGTTTCGACAACACTTAATTTAGGCAGTAATTCAAAATCAAAAGACGATAATCTGGAACAACGATTTAGAGTGAAACAGTGGACCAGCAATTATGAATTGGGTTTTGGTGTTGATTTTTATTTTGAATATTTCAAGTTTTCCCCATCAATCAGAGGCGTATTCGGACTAAAAGATGAACTCATTCGGGACAATGACCCAAATAGTCCATGGACTTCAAATATTGAGTCTATGAAAACGAGAGCGGTCTTAATTAATTTTACCTTTCATTAAAGGGAAATTAATTTCCTCTTCTAAATTCACTCAAAATAATAGCTGTTGCCGTTGCTACGTTTAAACTTTCGGTTTGTTGCAAATCACCAAATCTTGGAATGGTCAATCTGTTTTTTATCAATTTTTCAATACTTTGAGAAATTCCGTTGCCTTCATTACCCATGACAATGATTCCTTCTTTGGGTAAAACTTCTGCATAAATATTTTTTCCATCCATAAAAGTCCCAAAAACTGGCAATGTGGTTTTCTGAATAAAAGTTTCTAAATCGACATAATTTACATTTACTCTTGCTATGGAACCCATGGTCGCCTGGACTACTTTTGGATTATAAATATCCACGGTTTGTTCGGAACATACTAATTGTGAAATTCCAAACCAATCGCATAATCTCATAATCGTTCCCAGATTTCCAGGATCGCGAATATCATCAAGCGCAACTATTAATCCATTTTCTGTAATCGGTTTTTCTTTTGGAATTTTAAAAACAGCCAAACAATTATTAGCTGTTGCTAAAGCACTAATTTTCTTTAAATCACTCTCGCTGATAATCGTTTTTTTCGCAGGATCAACTTCATTAAAAAGCATTTCAGTTGCATACAAATGTTCCAGTTCAAAATTAGATTGCAACAACTCCTGAATCCCTTTTACACCTTCGGCGAAAAATAATTGATGTGCTTGGCGATATTTTTTTTGCTGTAAACTCGTTATTAGTTTTATTTGGTTTTTTGTAACCATAGAAATAATGTACTTTTGAATTAAATATTCCACAACACTTGAGAAACGTAGCTACAAAAATATCATTATTTATTCTAATTGGAATAATTATCTCTGCATGTAACGCTGTAAAAAGAGTTCCGGACGGGAAACAACTTCTCACAAAGAATAGAATTTTTGTGAATGAAAAAAAAGAAAAAGACGACGATGTTGCTGATCAATTGTATCAAAAACCCAATAGTTCCATTTTTGGATACCGATTGCGATTGAATTTATATAATCTGGCTAAAAAAAATCCAGATTCTATATACAAAGCAAAATTCATCAAAAACCCAGAGAAGTATAAACGAAAAGCGAAATGGTTATCCAAAAAACAAGTCGATCGATTAGGCAAATCTTTTTGGTATGCCGGGATTCATAATTTCCTTAAAAAAACAGGAGAACCTCCTGTGATTATTGATGAAAAAAGTACTAAAAAATCAGCGCTTCGATTAAAATCATATTATTTCAACAGAGGTTATTTTAGCAACAAGGTAGCTTACAGAATAGATTCATTAAGTGCAAAAAAAGGAGAAATCAAATATTCAGTTATAACTGGAAATCCGTTTTTTCTTGATACAATAAATACAAAAATTAGCACACCCGCTTTAGATTCGATATACAAAACAAAAAAACATCTGACCTTTCTGAAAACAGGAAATCAATACAAAAAAGATGATTTGGATGCCGAGAGAAGCCGAATCACCACAAATTTCAGAAACAACGGGGTTTTTCATTTTCAGCAAAACTTTATCAATTATAATATTGATACGCTGAACACGGCAAATAAAGCTAACATAGATTTAATTATTGAAGATTATTCTTTTAGAGAAGGTGACACTACCAATACTGTTCCTTTTAAAATTTATAAAATTAGCGAAGTAAATATTTATACTGATATTAAAGCCAAAACCACCGACAGTACGACCTATAAAAATTTTAATATATACAGTTCTGCAAAAAATAAATACAGACCAAGAGCCATTACCGATGCCGTTTTTATCACTAAAGGAAGTGTGTTTGCAGATTTCAGAACCACTTTAACTTCAAGATATTTAAGCAATCTGAGGGTTTTCAATTATCCTTCGATTCAGTATAGTATCGACACTAGAGATACTATTACAAATTCGCTCATTGCTAATATTCATCTAACGCCAAGAAAAAAATACAGTCTGGGCGCCGCTCTGGATTTTACACATTCGGCCATTCAGGATTTTGGGATTTCAGGAAATACCTCTCTCTCGATACGGAATATTTTTAGAGGTGCGGAAACTTTAGAAATTGCCGCAAGAGGAAATATTGGTTCCTCAAAAGCTTTAGCCAATCCAAATGACAACTTTTTTAATGTCTCAGAATATGGTTTCGATATGAAATTGAATTTTCCGAGAATTTTTTTCCCTTTCAAAACCGAAAAAATCATTCCTAAAAACATGATTCCGTCTACCATTTTGGGTGTTGGTTATGCGAAACAAAAGAATATCGGTCTTGACAAAGAGAATTTCACCAGTTCGATGAGTTATAATTGGAATCCTAAAAGAAACATAACTGCCCGTTTTGATCTTTTCAATATTCAATATGTAAAAAATGTAAATACAGGGAATTACTTTAATGTATATCAATCTTCCTATAGTGTATTGAACACATTGGCACATAACTACGTCGTGAATCCAGACTATTTTGACACCATCAATAATAATCTAATTATAGAAGAAGGAACTATGGGTTTTACCAACGATGTGTTATCAGATCCAAGTTCATATAGTGTCGATGATTTCAGAACTATCAAAAGTATTGAAGAAAGAAGACGACGATTAACCGAAAACAACTTGATTTTCGCGTCAAGTTACGGGTACACTAAAACGTCAAAAACCGATTTGACTGATAATGATTTCTATAGTTTCAAAACCAAAGTTGAATCCGCAGGTAACTTTTTATCGCTCCTTGCAGTTATTTCAAAACAGGAAAAAAATGAAAATGGCAACAAAACTATCTTTGATGTCGAATATTCTCAATACGTAAAAACCGAATTCGAGTTTATCAGACATTGGGATTTAAAACGAAAAAAGATACTCGCCATGCGAAGCTTCGTTGGCATTGCAATTCCATATGGAAATTCGGACAATATTCCTTTTTCCAGAAGTTATTTTGCCGGTGGTTCCAATGACAATAGAGCCTGGACATCCTATGGCTTAGGCCCGGGAAGCAGTGGTGCAATCAATGATTTCAACGAAGCCAACCTGAAACTTGCGCTTAGTACCGAACTTCGATTCAATCTTTTTGGTTCTCTGAACGGGGCAGTTTTTGTCGATGCAGGAAATATTTGGAATGTTTTTGACAATGTTGAAGATGAAAAATCGGTTTTTTCTGGTTTAAAATCTTTAGAAAATAGTGCTATTGGCTCCGGTTTTGGTTTTCGATATGATTTCAACTTTTTTGTTGTGAGACTTGATTTTGGATTCAAAACCTATAATCCCGCGGAGGAAGTTGGCAAGAGATGGTTCCGAGAATATAATTTTGGCCACTCTGTCTTAAATATTGGAATTAATTATCCGTTCTAATTTTATAAATTATTATTTTTGTATCCTCTAACTTTTAAATAAAGACACAATGGCTCACAATATAAAACCAGGCGTTGCAACTGGAGATCAGGTTCAGGAAATTTTTAGATATGCTAAAGAAAAAGGATTTGCGCTTCCTGCCATAAATGTTACGGGTTCCAGCACTGTAAATGGTGTTATGGAAACTGCGGCAAAACTTAATGCCCCTGTTATCATTCAGTTTTCTAATGGAGGTTGTATCTTTAACGCCGGTAAAGGCTTGTCTAATGAAAATGAGAAAGCCGCAATTTTAGGCGGTATCGCCGGAGCAAAACACATTCACACTTTGGCCGAAGCTTATGGCGCAACCGTAATTCTTCATACCGATCATTGTGCAAAAAAATTATTACCATGGATTGATGGTTTACTTGATGCCAGCGAAAAACATTTTGCCGAAACCGGAAAACCACTTTATAGTTCTCACATGATTGATTTATCGGAAGAGCCAATAGAAGAAAATATTGAACTTTGTAAAGGATATCTAAAGAGAATGAGCAAAATGGGCATGACCTTGGAAATCGAGCTTGGAATTACAGGTGGGGAGGAAGATGGTGTAGACAACTCGGATGTAGACAGTTCAAAATTATACACACAGCCCGACGAAGTTGCTTATGCGTATGAGGAATTGCTAAAAATAAGCCCTCGTTTTACCATTGCAGCAGCTTTCGGAAATGTTCATGGTGTTTACAAACCAGGAAATGTAAAATTGACTCCGAAAATATTAAAAAATTCTCAAGAGTATGTGCAACAAAAATTCAATACAGGACCTAATCCTGTTGATTTTGTTTTTCACGGAGGTTCAGGATCTACAATAGAAGAAATCAGAGAAGCCATTGGTTATGGCGTAATCAAAATGAATATTGATACCGATTTGCAGTTTGCTTTCACAGAAGGTGTTCGCGATTATATTGTTAAAAACATCGACTATTTAAAAACTCAAATTGGAAATCCGGAAGGTGCTGAATTGCCTAACAAAAAATATTATGACCCAAGAAGATGGGTTCGTGAAGGCGAATTGACTTTTAATACCCGATTAGCAAAAGCTTTCGCAGATTTGAATAACGTAAACACATTGTAAATTATGAGTTATAAGTCATTAATTGTTCTCGAAACAATCATAACTTATTACTCATAACTCTAACTTATAACTAAAAAATATGTCTTGGTTTAAAAGAACAGAAAAAGGAATTACCACCGCAACAGAGGACAAGAAAGATGTTCCTAAAGGATTGTGGTATAAATCCCCAACAGGAAAAATTATTGATGCAGATGAGTTGGCCAGAAACCTTTGGGTTAGCCCGGAGGATGGTTTTCATGTTAGAATTGGAAGTAAAGAATATTTCGAAATATTATTTGACGACAATGAATTTAAGGAACTGGATGCCAAAATGACATCAAAAGATCCCTTGCATTTTGTGGATACCAAAAAATATTCGGATCGTTTGAGAGATGCCATGGAAAAAACCAAATTGAAAGATGCGGTTCGTACAGGTGTTGGAAAATCCAAAGGAAACGATTTAGTGGTTTGTTGCATGGATTTCGCTTTTATTGGCGGTTCTATGGGAGCGGTTGTGGGAGAAAAAATTGCCCGTGGCATTGATTATTCCATAAAAAACAACATTCCTTTTGTGATGATATCCAAATCTGGTGGAGCCAGAATGATGGAAGCCGCTTATTCATTAATGCAATTGGCAAAAACGTCTGTAAAATTAGCGCAATTGGCGGAAGCAAAAATCCCATATATTTCGCTTTGTACCGATCCGACAACCGGAGGAACAACGGCATCTTACGCAATGCTTGGTGATGTAAACATTTCTGAACCCGGCGCCTTAATTGGTTTTGCAGGGCCCCGAGTGGTAAAAGACACTACCGGAAAAGACTTGCCGGAAGGTTTCCAAACCGCGGAATTTGTTTTAGAACATGGTTTCCTCGATTTTATCACTCCTAGAAAAGAGCTGAAAGACAAAATAAATTTATACCTGGATTTGATTTTAGATCAGCCTGTCAGATAAATAAAAAATCCCGATTCGTCGGGATTTTTTTATGGCTTTTTTTAAAGGAAAAATTTCATTTATTGAAAGATTACATTCCCGTTCTAATGGCTTCCACAGGATCTAATCTGGAAGCGGAAATAGCAGGTAAAATCCCGGAAACTAACCCGATTAAAGCGGCCAAACCTGTTCCTAAAAGGACATTTCCAATTCCTAAAACAAATTCGAACTCCAATACATTCGTTAGAATAATTGAAATAATCCAAACTAAAAACAATCCAATAATTCCCCCAAAAACAGACAATATAACGGCCTCAAACAAAAATTGAAATAAGATAAATCTGTTTTTGGCGCCTAATGATTTTTGAATTCCAATTAAATTGGTTCGCTCTTTTACCGAAACAAACATGATATTGGCAATCCCAAAACCGCCCACAAGCAATGAAAAACCGCTGATAATCCATCCGACCATATTCATTTGACTGATAATTCCATCAATCAAATCAGTAAATCCAGATAAAACATTAATGAAAAAATTATCGATTTCGCCAGTTTTCATTCCACGATAGCTTCTTAATTTTTGAGCCAATTCGGCTTTAAAAGCCTCCATATCAATCCCTTTTTCCGGTTTTATAAGAATAACCGGTGTCATCATTTCATTATTATCACCATACAAACGTCTTATAAAATTAACCGGCAAAAAAGCGGAAGTATCATTACTATCCCCAAACATTCCTGCTCCCTGTTTTTTTAAAATACCCACAACGGTCAACTTTTGTCCATACAAACGAACAGTCTTCCCTATGGGATCGCTATCTTCAAAAAGACCTTTTGCAATTTCGTAACCCAAAACAATTACAGGTGTTCCTGAATTGGATTCTGACTCATTATAAAATCGACCCTCGTCAAACTCAAGGCCTTGTATGTCTATAAGTTCGTACGAAGCCGGAACCACGCTTACGTCACTTACTGTTTTCGCATCGAATTTTATGGATTGATTGTTCGTAAACATTTGGAAACACAACTGCTCCGTATTGTTCAAAGCGTTTTTTAAATATTCATATTCATCATATTTGACATCCGGAAATTGTTCTCTTTTCCATTGCGGGATTTCTGATGGCCCAAAAGAAAAACGCATTAAATAAATAGTATTTTTATCCAAACTGCTCAAATCTTTTTTGATTTTTCTGTCCAAAGAATCTACAGCGGCAAGCACAGCAATAATCGAAAAAATCCCAATAGTTACGCCTAATAGCGAAAGTAAGGTTCGCAATTTATTATTGCGTAACGCATTCATGGCAAAACTAAAACTCTCTTTCAGTAAACGTAGGTAAACTACCATAAGAATAAAATATAAGTTGCGTAAAATTCTATATTTTTTTTTCAAAAACCTAATAAAAATTTGTTCCTGGATAGTAAGTAACTATAGTGTTGAAATTTATTGAATTATCTTATTTTCAAATTGGGAATATTTCACATTAAGAACTACTTTTGCAACTTTAAACACAACTACACAATGAACACAACAAAAACAATTCAATCTGCGTTAATTTCAGTCTTTTCAAAAGAAGGTTTGGAACCGATTGTTCGTAAACTACACGAGCAAAATGTAACACTTTACTCAACAGGCGGAACCGAAGATTTCATCAAAAACATAGGAATTCCTGTAGTTGCGGTTGAAGATGTAACTTCTTACCCTTCTATCCTTGGCGGTCGTGTAAAAACATTGCACCCTAAAATCTTTGGCGGTATTTTAAACCGTCAGGATAATGAAAGCGATGTGCAGCAAATGGAAGAATTCAATATTCCACAAATTGATTTAGTGATTGTTGATTTATATCCTTTTGAAAAAACGGTGGCTTCAGGTGCTTCGGAATCTGATATTATCGAAAAAATAGATATTGGCGGGATTTCATTAATTCGCGCTGCCGCAAAAAATTTCAAAGATACCGTAATCGTTGCTTCGGTTAATCAATATGGTATGCTTTTAGATTTGATTACCAATCAAAATGGCTCAACTACCTTAGAAAACAGAAAATTATTTGCCACGAAAGCTTTTCATGTTTCATCACATTACGATACGGCGATTTTCAATTATTTTAATACCGACGAAACTTATTATAAAGAAAGCATTGCCAACGGACAAATATTGAGATATGGCGAAAACCCACATCAAAAAGGATTTTTCTTTGGTGATTTTGATGCGATGTTTACCAAATTGCACGGAAAAGAATTGTCTTATAACAATTTATTAGATGTGGATGCCTCAGTAAATTTGATTTTAGAGTTTAAAAATGAAGATCCTACTTTTGCTATTCTGAAACACAATAATGCTTGTGGTCTTGCAACAAGAAGCACGATGAAACAAGCTTATCTTGATGCTTTGGCTGGCGACCCGACTTCTGCTTTTGGTGGTGTTTTGATTGCAAATGCTAATATTGATGAAGAAACCGCAAAAGAAATAAACCTATTATTTTGTGAAGTGGTAATTGCTCCAAGTTATGACGCAGCTGCAATTTCTATTTTATCTGAAAAGAAAAACAGAATTATTTTAGTTCAAAAAGAAGTGGAATTACCTCAAAAACAGGTAAGAACCTGCTTAAACGGAATTTTAGTTCAGGATAAAAATACTAGAACAGACAATAAAGAAGACCTAAAAACCGTTACTACAACAGCCCCTACTTCCCAAGAAATTGAAGATTTGTTGTTTGCTTCAAAAATTTGTAAGAACACAAAATCGAATACGATTGTTTTTGCAAAAAATAAAACATTAATCGCTTCCGGAACAGGACAAACTTCAAGAGTAGATGCTTTGAAGCAAGCTATTGAAAAAGCTAATACGTTTGGTTTTGATTTACATGGCGCCGTGATGGCAAGTGATGCATTTTTCCCTTTCCCTGATTGTGTGGAGATTGCAAAAAACGCCGGAATTACAGCTGTTATTCAGCCTGGAGGTTCCATAAAAGATGAATTGAGTATTAATTATTGCAATGAAAATAAAGTTGCAATGGTATTTACTGGAACGCGTCATTTCAAACATTAATTTGATTAACTTTGTACGTTAAATTTTTATAACATAATTAAACCCTTAAAAAACTTATGGGATTTTTTGATTTCATGACCGAGGATATTGCGATAGACCTTGGTACCGCTAATACACTAATCATTCACAATGACAAAGTTGTTATTGATAGTCCATCAATAGTTGCTCGTGACAGGATATCTGGTAAAATAATTGCTGTAGGAAAAGAAGCAAGTATGATGCAGGGTAAAACACATGAAAACATTAAAACCATTAGGCCTTTAAAAGATGGGGTTATTGCCGATTTTGATGCTTCGGAAAAAATGATCAGCTTGTTTATCAAAAGCATACCGGCATTAAAGAAAAGAATGTTCACTCCTGCCCTTCGTATGGTGGTTTGTATTCCTTCCGGTATTACCGAAGTGGAAATGCGTGCCGTAAAAGAATCTTGTGAAAGAGTAAACGGAAAAGAAGTGTATTTGATTCACGAACCAATGGCAGCAGCGATTGGTATCGGTATCGACATTATGCAACCAAAAGGAAACATGATTGTGGATATTGGTGGTGGAACTACCGAAATTGCCGTAATTGCTCTTGGAGGAATTGTTTGCGACAAATCTGTGAAAATTGCGGGTGACGTTTTTACAAATGATATTATATATTACATGCGTACCCAGCACAATTTATATGTTGGAGAAAGTACTGCAGAAAAAATAAAAATTACTATTGGAGCCGCTTTGGAAGATTTAGAAACACCACCAGAAGACATGTCAGTTCAAGGTCGTGATTTATTGACCGGTAAACCAAAACAAGTAGATGTTTCTTATAGAGAAATCGCTAAAGCATTAGACAAATCGATTCAAAGGATTGAAGATGCGGTAATGGAAACATTATCTCAAACACCACCGGAATTAGCTGCTGATATTTACAATACCGGAATTTATCTTGCTGGTGGAGGATCAATGTTAAGAGGTTTAGATAAAAGAATTTCTCAAAAAACAGATTTACCTGTTTATATTGCCGAAGATCCATTAAGAGCTGTAGTTCGTGGAACCGGAATGGCACTTAAAAACATCGTGAAATTTAAAAGCATTTTAATAAAATAATTAGCATAATTCATGCAGCAAATTTTTAATTTTATTTTTAAAAACAGTAATAAGTTACTGTTTTTGCTGCTTTTGGGTATTTCATTAATGCTTACTATTCAATCCCATTCCTTTCATCGCAGCAAGGTGATTAGCTCTGCTAATTTTTTAACTGGCGGTGTTTATGAAAGAATAAACAACGTTAGTGAATATTTGAATTTAAAAACTCAAAATGAAATATTAGCTAATGAAAATGCAAAATTAAAAAGCCTTTTATTCAATATTAAAGATTCGACTGTCATTCCCAAAATTGACAGCCTGAAAGGCGTTAGCAAGGTTAACATTATCGTTTCTAAAGTCATTCATAACTCTTATAACGTTTACGAAAATTATCTTACGATAAATAGTGGCGAAAAAGATGGTGTAAAACCAGACATGGGAGTCGTAAACAGCACTGGAATTGTTGGTATTGTTGATCGAACTTCAAAAAATTACGCTACCATAATCAGTGTTTTGAATAAACGATCTCAGATTAATGCGAAGATTAAAAAAACAAATCATTTTGGTTCTTTAATTTGGGATGGAAAAAGTACTGGATTTGTTCAGTTGATAGATGTCCCAAGATTGGCTTCGGTTAGAAAAGGAGATACCATCGTAACTGGTGGGCAATCGGTAATTTTTCCTGAAAACATAAACATTGGAACTATCGACAAAATTTATGTTGATAACGAAACCAATTATTACACTTTAAATGTCAGGCTTTTTAATGACATGACTAATTTAGGTCATGTTTATATTATTAAAAGTAAAGACCGCGAAGAAATTATTAATCTAGAGAAAGTGACAAAAGATGAATAGCGCTGTATTAATCAATATTGCCCGTTTTATATTGTTGCTTGCGGCTCAGATTGTTATTTTCAATAATATTGATTTTCTTGGCTACATAAATCCTTTTCCATATATCCTTTTTATTATACTTTTTCCTGTAAATGGAAACAAATCGGGGCTGTTATTAGCCAGTTTCTGTTTGGGAATTATAATGGATTTGTTTTCTAATTCAGGCGGCGTACATACCGCTTCTTGTTTGGTATTAGCATATTACAGACCGTATATATTTAAATTTTCATTCGGATTAAGTTATGAGTACCAAACCGTAAGACTGAATGATGTTTTGAATACGCAACGATTTTCGTTTATCTTAATTTCAGTTGTCATTCATCATTTGACGTTGTTTTTATTGGAAGTATTCCAATTGAATTTTCTTTGGGATATCTTGCTTAGAACATTATTGAGTACTATTTTTACAATAATAGTCTGCATCGTCTTAATTTATATTTTTAAGCCAAACCGAAGATGAGAAAATTACTGCTTCCTTCATTAATTATCATTGCAAGTATTTTGCTTTTGATAAGGCTTTTTTATCTACAGGTAATCAATGATTCTTTTAAATTAAAATCAGAGAATAACGCCATCAAAATTCAATATGATTATCCTGAGAGAGGTTATATTTATGACCGTAGCGGAAAGCTTTTAGTGGCAAATCAGCCATCGTATGATATTATGGTTATTCCTCGTGAAATAAAAAACATCGACACTTTAGAATTTTGTAAGTTATTGAATATCACGAAAGAGGATTTCATAAAAACAATGATTAAAGCCACTATTTACAGTCCAAGATTACCTTCGGTTTTTTTACCGCAGTTAAATAAAATGGAATACGCAGCTTTTCAGGAAAAAATACGAAAATTTGAAGGTTTTTATATTCAAAAACGTTCTCTTCGTGATTATCAGGTCAACTTCGGAGCCAATATTTTTGGTTTTATCACCCAAGTAAATGAGAAATTAGTAGCGAAAAATCCTTACTACAATAGTGGCGATTTAATAGGAAGACAAGGGGTAGAAGAAAGTTATGAAGATTTTTTACGCGGAATAAAAGGGGTAAAATATATCCAAAAAGACAAATACAATCGGGAAATTGGTTCCTATAAAAATGGAAAATTCGACACCATTGCTGTACAAGGCGAAGACATTAATCTTACCATAGATTTAGAACTTCAAAAGTATGGCGAAGAATTAATGATTAATAAAAGAGGCGGAATTGTTGCCATTGAACCAAGTACCGGTGAAATATTAGCACTCGTTACCGCTCCTTCTTATGATCCGGCCATATTAGTGGGAAGACAACGCTCTAAGAATTATACAAAACTTTATAACGATTCCGTTTCCAAACCACTTTACGACAGAGGTTTATTAGCGGAATATCCGCCAGGTTCACCATTTAAAATTCTAACCGGACTTATTGCCCTTCAGGAAGGTGTTGTGGATGAGCAAACTCCTTTCTATTGCCGTAATGGATTTAGTTATGCAAGAGGCCGATTCATGAAATGTCACTGTCCAGGTGGAGCAGTTCAGCTACACAATGGAATTTATAATTCCTGTAACACCTATTTTGCGAGTGTTTATATGAAAACCATAAACAAGTATGCAAAACCTGCTGAAGGAGTTGATGTTTGGAGTAACCATTTAAAAAGTTTTGGGTTAGGTCAATTTATGGGTTACGATTTGCCTACCGGAAGAAAAGGAAATGCACCTTCCTCCAAAACCTATAAAAAAATATATCCTAATGGCGGCTGGCGAAGTACCGCAATCGTATCGAATGCTATTGGCCAGGGAGAAGTTTTGATGACTCCAATTCAATTAGCCAATATGATGGCAGCAGTAGCCAATCGCGGCTATTATTATACGCCTCACATCATTAAGAAAATTGAAGGCGAAACAATCGATAAAAAATTCACCACCAAACATGTGACCACTATTGACAAAAAACATTTTGAACCTGTGGTTAATGGCTTGTTTGATGTTTATAATTTAGGAACCGCA
Source organism: Flavobacterium sp. (assembly GCF_035292545.1). GTDB lineage: Bacteria > Bacteroidota > Bacteroidia > Flavobacteriales > Flavobacteriaceae > Flavobacterium. Next base: position 21,709 of record NZ_DATDPV010000032.1, read on the forward strand.
AGTGCTTTACGAGTAGAAGGCATCGATATTTGTGGGAAAACCGGAACGGCCGAGAATTACACTAAAATAAATGGAAAAAGAGTAAAACTTCAGGATCACTCTATATTTGTTGCCTTTGCGCCGAAAGACAACCCGAAAATTGCAATCGTAGTATTTGTAGAAAACGGTTATTGGGGATCGCGTTGGGCCGGACCAATAACAAGTTTGATGATTGAAAAATATTTGAAAAAGAAAATTACAAGAGTTGACTTAGAAAAAAGAATGCTAGAAGGAAGTCTGCAAAGTGAATACCAAAAATACACCAAGAGAAGTATCGATTCTTTATTAAAAATTAAACCTGTAATCAAATTCCAAGATACCACTTCTGAAGAAAAAGCCGAAGATTAAATCAGCTAAAAATTCAGTAACCAATAATTTTAAAGCAATCCCATTACAAATGAAGAACCAAAGTGTATCGAGCAACTTAGATTGGATAAGCGTATTTATCTATATCATTCTAGTGGTATTGGGTTGGCTTAACATCTATTCTTCCTCTTTATCTTCTACCGTAGAAGACGCTTCTCTTTTTGATTTCAGTCAAACTTACGGAAAGCAGATGATGTTCATTTTCTTTACAATTCCTTTAATCTTCATTGTACTTGCGGTTGACGGGAAGTTTTATGAGAAATATTCGAGTATCATATTCGGAGTGGCTTTGCTCCTTTTAGTCGGATTATTCTTTTTCGGAAAAACCATTGCCGGACAGCGCTGTTGGTATGCTATCGGGGGATTTACTTTACAACCCTCTGAATTCGCAAAAGCGGCAACAGCTTTGGCTTTAGCCAAATATCTAAGTGATGTTCAGGTAAATCTAAAAGATGTAAACAAACAAATCCAGGCCTTACTGATTATATTTTTGCCAGTTATACTCATTCTGCCACAACCCGATCCCGGAAGTGCTTTAATTTACACCATTTTTATTATTGTTTTATACCGCGAAGGATTGCCTGCCTGGTATATTTGGAGTGGTTTTATCGCTATCTTTCTATTCGTTTTGACTTTAGTGATAGAGCCGCAATACGTAATATTGATATCCTTTATAGTCATTGCGCTAATCTATCTAAAAAGTCGAAAAATCAATAGAAATATTATTGCAAGCGGAATAATATTAGTTTTAATCTCGGGATTCGTATTTTCCGTGGATTATGTTTTCGACAATGTTTTCAAACAACACCACAGAGACCGTTTCAATATCCTCTTAGGAAAAGAAGTCGATCTGAAAGGCATCGGATACAACACCAATCAATCTGAAATCGCTATAGGTTCCGGAGGCTGGCTTGGAAAAGGATTCCTTGAAGGAACCCAAACAAAAGGCGGATTCGTACCGGAACAACACACCGATTATATCTTTACAACTGTTGGGGAAGAATGGGGCTTTTTAGGTTCGTTCGCAGTAATTGCTTTATTTGTCGGTTTGATTTTGAGAGTGATTTATCTTTCCGAAAGGCAAAAAACCAAGTTCAGCCGAGTCTATGGCTATTGTGTAGCAGGCGTCTTATTCATTCACTTTTTTGTAAATGTTTCGATGGTTTTAGGAATTTTTCCAACTATTGGAGTGCCGCTGCCGTTCTTTTCCTATGGCGGTTCAGGGCTTTGGGGATTCACGATTTTGCTTTTTATATTCCTGAAAATGGATGCTAATAAAGTAAATGAGTGGTAATTTTGGAGCTGTTTCCAGCTTTACGTTTCAATCTTTTCCTTAAAAAAGGAAAAGGACTTCCACTTCAATCTGGGCTAAACCACCACTGAAATTCTGGCAATCCGAATTAAAAACTCCAATCTTTATAATTGCTGGTTTTCTCTAATTGATTTTCAACATTGTCGTCCAGTTTAGGAAAAAAGTCGATTCCGGTTCTTTTCTCCACTTCATCCACAGAAACCACAAATTCATATAAGGGTTTTTCACTTTCCTGATGCGGAACAAGAAAAGCAATCATCTTATATTCACCATTAGACTTGTCCAATAAAATTTTATAAAAATACTTTGGAACAGCGACCTGCTCTTTACCTATTGTTTTCAGATCACCCTTCAAAACTCCACCGGTCACTACATAAACACCATCATATTTTGCAGCCCAATAACGTGTTTTTTGCTCTAATCTGTTCCAGACTCCATCATTAAAAGCATGTAATTGCGGAGAAATATTAGAAGTGTAAAAAGTATCATCAAAAGCCTTTTTCGAAAATTTCATATCAGCAGCGGCACAAAGATGCCCTTTATCATACCCTGATTTTTTATAATTTCTCCAATCAGCTGACTGTGTTTTTACTTTCGGGTCTACTATAAAAAAAGGTCTTTTGAAATTATTACTGGTGTAGCTCTTTTTCAATTCATAGGCAACCCATTCCGCTTGTTCGTGTTTTTCAACATACGAAAGAATATAATTCTCATGGACTACAATTTGCTTTGTGGTAGAAGTCGGCAAAAAATAAATAACAAAATTTTCATTTGAAATAGTAGAATTAGTCGAATCACTTAAAGAATGATCATCTTGGTTAATCACATTTAAAACTTCATTTTCCCTTGAAAAACTATCACTTAAATTTTCAATACTCGCTTTTCTGCAATGAATCGCAAGAACCAAAAAAAGCAATAAAGTGAGTGCCAATAATGGCTTTCTATAATTCATATTTGTTTTAATATAAAAATAATAATGATTTTAGGTATGATAATTGCTAAATTTGTAAAGATATAAAACAACGATATATCAGGTTGTAATAACCTTAAATAAAAAAACATGAAAATAAAACTAATTCTTACCGCTGTTTTACTTGCCAGTTTCCAAACTTTTTTTGCACAGGAGATAGGAACTGAAGCAGCTATTGAAACAACTTTAGCAACGGATTCAATTAAATCAGCAAATTCGGCTCTTTATTTAGAGAACCAAAAAATGGAGGCTCAAGCTCGAGTAGAAGCCGAAAAATCATTAAAAGACAAGCTGAAATCTGAAAAACAAGCGCTTAAAGAAGCGGAGAAAAGAGAGAAAGATCAAAAAAATCTGGAAAAAGACCAAAAAAGATTAGAAAAAGAAAAGAGAAAGTTTGAAAAACAACAAAATAAAATTGAATCTCGCGAAAAATCTTTAAGAAAAACCAAAAACAAACTGGAAAAAACACAAAAAGATTTGTCGAAAAATACGGCAAAGTTTGAAAGAAAAAAATCTAAAGGAAAACTTTCAGCCATTCAAATAGAAAAAGAAAATATCAAAATCAGCAAGCTTCAAATTAAAATAAAAAGGCTCGAACAAGATGTTGAACAAGATGCAAAGAGATTAAACAGAGCCAGATAATTACAAACCACCTTCGGGTGGTTTTTTTTTGACTATATTTCTCCATATCTAATGCACTATATAATCTGTTTAAATCATCATAAACCCAAAATCAATACAAAAGCGCTAAGCCTGTTATGCTTTTCAAATATGACTTGTCCAGAATAACAAAACTTCATGATTTTGTAAATACTTTCAGTTTATCAGCATAGGCTAAAACAGCTAACAAATCAAAATAATGATAACCCAAAAACTGAAAACGCTCCAGAAACTCTTTTGAATTTCTGAAGCGCTATCAGTAATGAGTAAAATACTCCTTAATATTATTTAGCCAATTAGGATTTAACTAATTTCTCTTTTTTCTTTAAATTAATAGTCCCTTTTACTGCCACTTTTGATTGCAAATCATCAAGTACATTTATTGCTTCTTCCACATAAATATCTTTAGATAAGCTTTCGTGCCATCTCTCTCTTTTTTCTTTTAAAGTAACGTCGGTTTTCATAGCATTGCTTTCGTATGGCAATGAAGTAAACTTTAACTGATTCTGATAATCAACAATCGACTTGTACTTTTTAGCCGTTTCTTCAAGTGCATTTTGCTCCGCTAGAAACTTATCTAATTTCAAGCTATACACATTCACTTCGCTTCTCTGGTTTATCCATTTTGCATTTTCATCAATCAATTGAAATTGCTTGTTTTGAGTCATTCTTTTATTGCTATTGGCAATGGCTAAGTCAAAATTATTTTGCTTTTTCCAAGTTGCATATTCCGCAGCATCAATTTTGTCCCATGGCATGGCATTATCAATATCACGCTCTCCCATTTTTACATAAGAATATCGATCCGGCATAGCCACATCACTTCTCACGCCTTCCAATTGAGTCGAACCACCATTAATTCTATAAAACTTTTGGGTTGTTGTTTTCAAAGCACCAAGATCTCCCATACTGCTGCTACGAACAAATTGATTCAAATCAATCACGTTTTGAACTGTTCCTTTACCGTAAGTTTGTTTGCTACCAATAATAATCCCTCTTTTATAGTCCTGAATAGCTGCAGCCAAAATCTCTGAAGCTGAAGCTGAAAAACTATTTACCATTATAACTAAAGGGCCATCCCATTGTACTTTTTTATCTCTATCGTACAAAACTTCTTTTTTACCTGCTGCCGATTTTATTTGCACAATTGGTCCTTGTTCAATAAATAAACCTGCAATATCAACAACTGTTTTCAAAGATCCACCACCATCATCACGAACATCGAGAATAATTCCTTTTACGCCTTCATTTTTTAAGCGTTCAACTTCAATCGCCATATCTTTTCCTGCATCTCTGCTGTCAGTGTTTTCAAAATTGATATAGAATTTAGGCAAATAAATAACGCCATATTTCAATCCGTTTTTCTCAACAATACTGGATTTTAAATAAGTTTCTTCGATTTCAATTTCATCTCTAATGATGCTAATTACTTTAATCGTACCATCGGCTTTTTTAACGGTAAGTCTAACTTCTGTGCCTTTTGGACCTTTAATTTTCTTTACCACATCATCTAAACGCATACCAATAACATCAACTGCTTCTTTATTACCTTGTGCAACTTTTAAGACGATATCACCAGGTTCCAATTCTTTGCCTCTCCAAGCTGGTCCTCCTGAAATCAATTCAGTAATCTCAGTGAAATCATTTTTCTTTTGCAGTCTGGCGCCAATTCCTTCTAATTTTCCGGACATACTAACATCGAAACGCTCTTTTTCTTCCGGAGCAAAATAAGAAGTATGCGGGTCAAATCTCGACGCAATCGAGTTAATATATACTGAAAACCAGTCATCTCTATTCAAATCGTCAATAAATCCAAAATATTCATCCAATGATTTCAATGAACTTTCTCTGGTTTCTTTTTCTAATTCTTCGAAAGTTTTTGGGTCGCTTTTCTCACTTTTAGCGGAATCAAAAGCCGTTTCCTCTTTTGAAGTTTTATTAATTATGCCTTTCTTTTTATCTTCCTCATATTTTAGTTTATCGGTTAGTGAAGAAAGTGTGGATAATTTAATTTGTTTTCTCCATCTTTCATGTAACTCGGCAACTGTAGTAGAATAGGGTAACTTCTCATAATCGGTATTAAAATCTTCTTCCACCTTGTAATCAAAAGGTTTTTCCAGAATTATTTTATAATAAGCTTTACTTTCCGTAATTCTTTTCATTAATCGGTTGTAAGTCAAATCAAAAAAAGACAAATCTTTATTTTTGATTTGGTCATCCAATTGTGTTTCGAATTTTGAAAATTCATCAATATCAGATTGCAAAAAGAATCTTTTAGATGGATCTAAAGCTTCCATATAATCCTTATAAATTCCTTTTGAAAATTTATCATCAATCGCGGCTGGATCATAATGTCCTCGTTCTACAACGAAAGTCAATAATTCCAGTAATAATTTGTCTTTTTCAGGATCATTTTTCTCTCTTGGAATAAAACTCCAAAAGGCTACCGATAGGGCAACAATGACCAATAATACTTTATAATTCCTTTTCATAAAATTCAATATTGCATTCATTAATTTTTAATCTAAATTACAGAAAAAATTATGCCAAGATTTAATAGCTTGCCTAATTTTTTGTTAAAGATACAAAAATAGCGTCTTCCTTGTAAAATTGATTATTTTTGCAGCTCAAAATTTTTGTTTTAATTTTAAAAAAAATGGCTATTGAAAACTAATGTAATTAGTCCTGACAGTACTGAAGAATCTTCTGGAAATACAACAAAGCCTTTAATATTGGTTACCAACGATGACGGTATCCTGGCTCCGGGAATCCGTGCCTTGATTTCAGTTATGGCAGAAATTGGCAATGTTGTTGTCGTTGCTCCTGATAAACCGCAGAGCGCCATGGGTCACGCCATTACAATAAACGACACTTTATATATTAATAAAATTTCTGTTGAAAATGCAGCAATTTCAGAATACAGTTGTTCAGGAACTCCAGTTGACTGCGTAAAATTAGCTGTAAATGAAATCCTGCATAAAAAACCCGATTTATGTGTTTCTGGTGTAAATCACGGCTCTAATTCTTCTATAAACGTAATTTATTCAGGAACTATGAGTGCCGCAGTCGAAGCCGGAATCGAAGGAATTCCTGCCATAGGGTTTTCACTATGTGATTCTGATTGGAATGCTGATTTTGAAACAATTAAATCTTTTATCAGAATCATTACCTTGCAAGTGCTTGAAAATGGATTGTCGGAAGGGGTTGTTCTGAATGTGAATTTTCCTAAATTGAAAGAGAAAGAAATCAAAGGAATAAAAATTTGTCGTCAGGCAAAAGCAATGTGGATGGAGAAATTCGACAAACGAAAAACACCACAAGGCAAAGATTATTATTGGCTGACCGGCGAATTTGTCAATCAGGACAAAGGAGAAGACACTGACGAATGGGCATTGGAACACGGGTACATTTCGGTGGTTCCGGTTCAGTTCGATTTAACAGCACATCACACTATACAACACCTTAATACCTGGAATTTAAATGAATAAAATCGATTTATTGTACGGATTTATAATTGGCATTGTCGCTTCAGTTATCGGGAGTTATATTTTCATTGAAGTGTTCACCGAATATACTTTTTGGGACGGAATTCAGGTCATGAAAGCAAAAGGTAATTTGGGAAAAATCATTACCCTTGGTGCGATTTTAAACTTGATAATCTTCTTTGGTTTATTAAAAATCAATAAAGAATTAATGGCTCGGGGAGTAATTTTAGCCATGATTATTTTGACCATTATTACTTTATTTGTGTAATTTTTGAATTAAAAAAATGAAATACTACATCATAGCAGGCGAAGCTTCAGGCGATTTACATGGTTCGAATTTAATGAAAGCATTGTATAAAGAAGATCCTAACGCAGATATCCGGTTTTGGGGTGGCGACTTGATGCAAAATGTTGGCGGAATTCTGGTGAAACATTACAAGGAATTGGCTTTTATGGGATTTATCGAAGTTATTTTTAATTTGAAAACAATTTTGAATAACATTAAAATATGTAAAAAAGACATACTTGCTTTTCAACCTGATGTGATTATTTTTATTGATTATCCAGGTTTTAATATGCGAATTGCCAAATGGGCAAAAGAACTCGGCATAAAAACACACTATTATATTTCACCTCAAATTTGGGCTTGGAAAGAAAATCGCATAACTGATATCAAACGCGATATCGACAAAATGTATGTGATTTTGCCTTTTGAAAAAGAGTTTTATGAAAAGAAACATAATTTTCCTGTGGAATTTGTTGGTCATCCATTAATTGATGCGATTCAGAACCGAATGAACATTAATGAGTCCACTTTTCGAAAAGAAAATAATCTGGACGAAAAACCAATTATCGCCATTCTTCCGGGAAGCCGAAAACAGGAAATCACCAAAATGCTTTCGGTGATGTTAAGCGTTGTGACTGATTTTCCTGATTATCAATTTGTGATTGCTGGTGCTCCGAGTCAGGAGTTTTCGTTTTATGCCCAATTTTTGAAAAACAAAAACGTGCATTTTATCTCAAATAAAACCTATGATTTATTGAGCATTTCTTATGCTGCTTTAGTCACTTCCGGAACGGCAACACTCGAAACCGCTTTATTTAAAGTTCCAGAAGTGGTTTGCTATAAAGGAAGTTGGGTTTCTTATCAAATTGCGAAACGAATTGTCACTTTGAAATACATTTCTTTGGTCAATTTAATTATGGACAAAGAAGTAGTGACCGAATTGATTCAGGACGATTGTAATTCGAAAAATATTAAAATCGAGTTGCAAAAATTATTGGATCCTTCTCATAGAAATCAGGTTTTAGAACAATATGAAATTTTAGAAACCAAATTAGGCGGTAGCGGAGCAAGTGAAAAAACGGCGAAATTAATTATACGAAACATCTCTTAATTTCGTTTTAATTTTAAATTCTCTAAAACATTTCTTTTGAAACACCTCTTTTACTTGCTTATTGTCCTGACTTTTTTTTCCAGTTGTAAGTCAACTTCAGGTATCGTAACTTCAAAAACGGAAACCAAAAAAAGTGGTCATTATAAAGTTTCGAAAAGTACAAAAAGTCATCTTATAGAACAATTGATTAACTCCGCTTCAGATAATCTTGGTGTAAACTATCGCAGTGGCGGAACGACAAAAAAAGGCTTTGATTGCTCCGGATTGATGTATGCAACTTTCAAACAATTTGACATTACATTACCACGATCTTCAAGTGAAATGGCAAAAGTGGGTAAAAAAATCAATCCTGACAAAATCCAAAAAGGCGATTTAATTTTCTTCAAAACCAATGGAAGAAGTGTCATTAACCACGTTGGAATGGTTATAGAAGTTTTATCAGATGAAATAAAATTTATTCATTCATCGACTTCGAAAGGTGTGGTCATTTCTTCGACCAAGCAAGGTTACTATGCTAAAAGTTTTGTTCAAGCCAATAGAATTTTATAATAACATGTAATATCCTGTTAAAATTTAGTACTTTAGAGCAATGAAAGTACTTGAATTTCCCTTAACGAGAATTACTATTTGGTTTGTTTTAGGCATTTTGTTTTCATTTTATATAAATCCTAATCCTAAATTAGCGCTTGCGATACTATTTACTTCATTTTCAGGATTTTGTCTGACCTATTTTTTTTCAAAAAAAGATTTTAAACAAAAAATTCATTTTGGACTTACATCCTATTTCTTATCTTTTTGCATTGGAATAACCACACATGTAGTTCATACTGATTCTTATCAGGAAAGCAATTATACGCACCAGATTTCTAATGTTGAAAAAGAACATCTAATCGAAATTGTTTTACGGGAAAAGCTGAAAAGCACTGCTTTCAATGACCGCTATATTGCAATTGTCAAACGATTGGATGACAAAGCAAGCACTGGCAAAATATTGGTTAATTTTCATAAAAATAAAGGAAATGAAAAGTTATTTATTGGTTCCAATTTACAAATCAAAGGCGCCATTTTCAAACATAAAAAACCCAACAATCCGGACCAGTTTGATTATGGAAAATACTTAACGAATAAATCTATATTGGCTCAAACATATGCTGAAATTTACGAGACAAAAATCAGCCCGAAAATTGACAAAAACATTTGGTATTATTCAGATTTTATTCGAAATAAAATCATCACCAATCTTAAAAAAAGTAATTTCAGCAAGGAGGGATTACCTGTTGTTGCGGCATTAATTTTAGGCCAGCAACAAGATATTTCTCCGGAGGTTTTAAGGGATTATCAATTTGCTGGAGCCATTCACATTTTATCTGTTTCAGGATTGCATGTCGGTTTTATATTGCTGTTTATTACTTTTTTACTCAAACCTTTACCAAAGAATGAACTTGGCAATGGAATACGGTTAGTTACTATTATAATTTCTCTTTGGAGTTTTGCCGTGATTGCGGGACTTTCACCATCCGTTGTACGTTCAGTCACTATGTTTTCGTTTGTTGCTGTTGGCATGCATTTAAAAAGAAGTACCAATATTTTCCATACTTTATTAGTTTCGATTTTGCTGATTTTGCTATTTCAACCTTCCTTTTTGTTTGATGTTGGTTTTCAATTGAGTTATATCGCTTTGTTTTTTATCCTTTGGTTACAACCTTTATTATCCAATCTTTGGCATCCAAAAAACAAAATCACAAAATACTTTTGGGACATTTTGACCGTTTCCTTTGCAGCTCAAATCGGAGCTTTCCCGTTAAGTATTTATTATTTTCATCAATTTCCGGGTTTGTTTTTTGTCACCAATTTAGTCATCATCCCATTTCTGAGTGTGATTATGGCTTTGGGTATTTTAGTAATGGTTTTAGCAGTACTCGATTATGTGCCGGAAATTCCGCTAAAACTAATGGACTGGAGTATCTATATTTTAAACAAAATGATCAATTGGGTTGCCTCGCTTGAACAATTTATCATTCAGGACATTCCTTTCAATTGGCCCATGTTATTAAGTTTGTACACTTTGCTATTCGCGGTAATTATTTGGTTTAAAAATCCGAATTTCAATAAAATGGCTTTAACATTAGTAGCCTTAATTATTTTCCAAATATCATATTTTGGAACACGCTGGGACAATCAAAACCAAGAAGAGTGGATTGTCTTTAATGTAAAGAAAAACACGCTGATTACAGACCGAAACGGTGAAAACATCACAACTTTTTGCAATGACAGCATTAAGAAAAAATTAGCTGAAAACCTGACGTTAAAATCTTACTTGGTTGCCAATTTCAGTAAAATAAAGAACCGCAAAAAAACACAAAACACGGCTTTATTCAAAAACAAGAGAATCCTAATTCTGGACAGTTTGGGTATTTATCCAAACGATATCAAACCGGATATTTTGGTTATCACACAATCTCCAAAAATAAATTTAGAACGATTATTTCAAACTTTCAAGCCAAAAATGGTTGTTGTTGATGCATCCAATTACAAAACCTATGTAGCCTGTTGGAAAGCAACATGCACAAAAGAGAAAATCCCTTTTCACGCTACCGGTGAAAAGGGATTTTACAGATTGAATTAAAAATTATTTATTCTTAAGAATACTATTTGCAACATTAAGCCATGCTGTTGGTCCACCTGCTACATAACCGGTGCTTCCCAGTTTTTCAAAATTAGTTTTGCCATCTTTCGTAGCCGCATTAACCAACCAAACAGTTGGATAACCTCTAACTTCGAATAATTGTACTAACTCATTATTTTGTTTTTGTAATTCAGGAGTCAATGGTGTTCTTCTCGGAAAATCTAATTCTACAAGAACCACATTGTCTTTTGCCCAAGCTGCAAATTCCGGTGTTTTCAACACTTCTTTTTGCAAACGTATGCACCAGCCACACCAATCACTGCCTGTGAAAAACAACAGTAATGGTTTTTTGGTTTTCTTAGAAATTTCCAAAGCTTTAGTCACATCAGTTTGCCAAACCAATTCTTGTGCTTCCACTGCGAAAGAGCCAAGTACAATCAATAATGTTATAAATATCTTCTTCATAAGTTATTATTTTTTAAATTATTCTTTTTCAAAAATGATGCCGAAAATTTATCTAACCCCATGCATTAATTTCTTAATTACTGGTCCCATTAAAATAGAGAATATTGCAACCAAAATTGAAATTGTTGTTAAAATCCAAAAGAAATAACTCAATCCGTGCTCGTTTGCTATTTTATCAATGTTTTCACCAAACATACCGGCACCTTTCATACCAATTGCTACAGCTAAATACCAAACACCAAACATAAAGGCAATCATTCTGGCCGGAACTAATTTACTTACGTAAGATAATCCAACCGGAGAGATACACAATTCAGCCATTGTATGGAAAAGATAAACTAATATTAACCAAATCATGCTTACTGAAGCTGTTTTTGCACCTGCTTCGATTCCACTGGCACCAAAAGCAACACAAGCCATTCCAAGAGCAAGTAATCCCATTCCGATTCCGTATTTTAAATTGGCAGAAGGATTGTATTTACTTTCCCACCATTTAGAAAATAATGGAGCCAATGAAATTATAAACAATGAATTCAAAGTTGAGAACCAAGTCGCAGGAACTTCTGTTAATGCAGTTGTAACTTTATCGATTTTTAATAAGGCCAAAGTTTCATCAGATAATGTCAAATATCCAGCGGTGTAATAATCTTTGGCTAGCATCCAAATTGCAATAGTCCAGATAATAACAAAACTGAAACTTAAAATAATATTTGCTATTGCATAATCCTTGAACGTTTGTTTAAACATTAATGTCAATACCCAAGTGATAATAACCAAAGGCAAAATAGTAATCATAGAATTAATCACTAAAAACACTACGCTCCAGTTTCCTTCCAGCACCCTGTCAGTATAATCGCTCGCAAAAATGGTTAAACTGTTTGGTGATTGCTCAAAAATGGCCCAAAAGAAAATAGTTAAAAAAGCAAAGAAGGTAACCGCAATTAATTTTTCTCTTGTAATTTGGGAATATTGTGTGAAACGATACACCAGCAAAATAATAAATAATACCAAAGCTGTAACTATCGCAATAGAATTTCCGTTTTCACCCAGAAAACCAAAAACATTTATCTTCCCTCCGGATATTTTTGATGCGGGATCATTTAAAATCCATAACAATCCTAAAGTTGCAGACAAAGCAATCATTCCAAGTTGCCAAGGGGTAAAAGGATTCCTTTTATCGGTATCCAAAGCTTCTGCTTTGGCTTTGCTTTCTTTACTTGGTTTTAAACCAATGTCTCCAAAGATATTTTTAGACAACCAAAACTGTAACATTCCGAAGAACATAAAAATCCCGGCTAAACCAAAACCATAACTCCACCCAACTTTTTCTCCTAAATAGCCACAAAGTAAAATTCCGAAGAATGCCCCTGCATTTACTCCCATATAGAATAAAGTATATGCTCCGTCTTTTTTCTCTGGACGGTCTTTGTACATTTCTGAAATTATGGAAGTCATATTTGGCTTGAAAAATCCATTTCCAAAAACCAATAAAACCAATCCCAAATAAATAGAAAACTCGGTTTCAACAGCCATAGAAGCATGTCCAAGTGTCATCAAGACAGCACCAACAACAACGGCCCATCGGAAGCCAATAACTTTATCTGCAAAATACCCCCCTAACATGGTTGATAAATAAACCAATCCCACATAAGAACCGAATAAAGCTGATGCGTTTTCACGAGTCCATTCCCAACCGCCGTCTACAAAAGATGCCGTTAAAAATAATATTAATAAAGACCGCATTCCGTAGAATGAAAATCGTTCCCACATTTCTGTGAAAAACAAAACGAATAATCCCGCTGGATGTCCTAAAACGGTATTTTTAAAAAATTGGTCTGTTGTATTTTGACTCATATGAATTAATTATTTGATTGTGTTTATTTTTAAAATATTATTTTTCGTTATCCTCTGCTCCGTGAGTAAGGCGTTTTAATGGTTTCAATGCTAAGGTAAATAATGTTCCGATCAGAAGGGTGAAAATTAATATTCCTAAAAATACGGTGTACTCTCCTAAATTACTGGCAGACTCGCCGATTATTCCTGCTACTTTATTCCCTAATCCTGAAGCTGCAAAATACACTCCCATCATTAACGACGCGTATTTTACAGGAGATAATTTTGTGATAAATGAAAGTGCTACTGGAGAAAGACATAATTCCCCGATAGTATGAAATAAATAGGCCAGAGCCAACCATATCATGCTTGATGATCCTGATTTTTCAAATTGCATAGCCGCAAAAACCATGAATAAAAATCCAAAACCCATGATCATAATACCCATTGCCATTTTAAAAATTGAAGAAGCTTCTTTCCCTTTTAACTTACGTTTCGCCCAAAAGATAGCTACTGGTGTTGCGAAAAGTATAATAAAACCTGCATTTAAACTTAAAAACATAACTGTTGGGATTTCCCATCCTAAAAGCATTCTGTCGGTTTTGGTATCTGTATATAAATTCATCAGTCCTCCTGCTTGCTCAAATGCGCCCCAAAATATGATGACCATAATAAAAGACAACAACAATACTACAAAACGATCTTTATCCTGTTGGGAAGACAACTCTTTGTAAATCATCATCATCAGGGCCGCGATAATTGTCAAAAAGAAAAATAACAGACCATAAGCCCAACCTAAATTATACCATCCTAAAATAGACAATAAGCATAATCCTGCGGTAATCATCAATTGTGTTTTAGTTTTTAGGAGTTCTCTAAATAGACTACCGTAAGAAGTTTCATCCTCTATATTTGCTTCTTGGACTTCAAAATTACCTACATGCGTTAAATATTTTTGTCCCCAAATATAGACTAACAGTCCTAAAACCATTGCAATTCCTGCTAAACCAAATCCAGCATGCCATCCCCATTTTACAACAACAAAGCCAATAACCATGGTAGCCAGCAACGAGCCGGTATTAATTCCGATATAGAAAATACTAAATCCTTTATCTCTTCGTATATCGCCTTGGGCATATAAACCTCCAACCATGGTGGAAATATTCGGTTTTAACAAACCTACACCAAGTATCACTAATGCTAAACCTGTATAAAATGCCCAAGTATCAGTAACCACTAAAATGCCGTGACCGATACAAAGAATTATCGCTCCTATTAACACAGCCTTTTTTTGACCTAAAAGCTTATCGGCTATCATGCCTCCGGGAATTGACATTACATAGACTAACATCGTGTACCATCCGTATAAAGCTAATGCCTCCTGACTTGTCCATCCCAATCCTGCCCCTCTCGCATCGTCGCCAATTGTTGACGTCGTCATGTACAACACCAATAATGCTCTCATTCCATAATAAGAAAATCGCTCCCACATTTCTGTAAAAAACAATATGTACAACCCAATGGGATGTCCGAATAAATTCGATTTGTAATGAGCTTCAGCTGTGGTATTTGACATATTTCGAGTTAATTATCCGCGTTATTTATTTAACTTCTTGCATTAATTTTTTGATCAAAGGCGAAACTACAATCAACAGAACCCCTGCAATTAAGGCATATATTGCCAATTGATAATATCCATCTGTGTATCCCTGCAGTTTGGTAACTAAAGAAGCATTTTCATCAGGTGATGACATACCGGCTCCTAATAAACCCGCTGCATATTGACCGTATGCACTCGCTAAAAACCACATTCCCATCATCATTCCCGACAATCTTTTTGGAGATAATTTGGTCATAATCGATAATCCGATTGGCGACAAACAAAGTTCCCCAAATGTAATGATCAGGTAAGCTAACGTGAAAATATTTAAAGAAGTGATTCCTTCTACATTTGCAAAAAATCTGGTGTAATAGAAAACATAGAAAGCTGCGGCCAGAAACAAAAACCCAACTCCAAATTTTATAACCGTGTTCGGTTCAATTTTCTTCTTCGCCATAGCCAACCATAACAATCCTAATATCGGACTAAAAATAATTACAAATAATGAATTGGAAGTATTGTTGACAATATTTGGATTTATTTCGAAAAACAGTAAATTATTACTTAGATTATTTTTTGCAAAAAGTGCCAATGACCCACCGCTTTGCTCAAAAAATGCCCAAAATACAACTGAAAAAAGAATAAATACAAAGGCAGCCATTAATTTTTTCTGTGCTTTTATGTCTTTCACTTTAAAGGTTTCATAAAAGAAATACAAAATCGCCAACGGTCCGATGGCATACATGAAATAATCCGTGTAATCGGTGTTTTTTATCATCACAAAAATCAACGGTATGCTCAGTAAAGAACAAGCATAAACGGTAATTTCCATAGTAGTTCTTTTCGAGGAAGCTATATGTGGAAGCGGAGTATCCCCAATCGGACCCAATGATTTTTTGGTCAATATAAAAGTTACCAACCCAAACACCATTACCACTGCGGCAGATAAAAAAGCATAACTCCATCCGTAATCAGGATGCGTACCTAAATAAACGCAAACGGCTCCACCAAGTAAGGCTCCAATGTTGATTCCTGAATAAAACAATCCAAAGCCTGCATCTCTACGACTGTCACCTTCTTTGTATAATTCTCCAACCATCGAGGAAATATTCGGCTTGAAAAAACCGGTACCGATAATCGACAGTGTAATCCCTAAATAAAAATAGACTTGTGGTGAAAAGGCAATAATTAAATTCCCAAGAATCATTACGCTTGCACCAAAAAGAAGTGACTTTTTGAAACCCAAAATTTTATCGGCAAAAATACCTCCGATAAAAGTAAAAGCATAAACAAATGCCTGAATCGCACCATATTTTAAGTTAGCGTCCTTATCAGATAATGCCAAACCCAGAATTTGATCCGCCATGAAAATGGTCAAAACGCCTCGCATTCCATAGAAACAGAAACGCTCCCACATTTCTACTAAAAACAAATACCATAATTGTTTTGGATATTTCCCTTGGAAATTCTGAATTTCTTCTAGAGTTGGTGCAGTACTGTTATTCATTTGTAGCTATTATAAATTTTCTTTAATAAAGTTGGTCATTTTTGTATACAATTGTATTCTGGTTTTTCCACCGTAAATTCCGTGATTTTTATCCGGATATATTTGGGAATCAAATTGTTTATTGGCTTGAATTAAAGCTTCCATCATTTGCATTGAATTCTGAACATGCACATTATCATCCGCACTTCCGTGAATCAAAAGGAATTTTCCTTTCAATTTATCAACATAATTAATTGGTGAATTATCATCATAACCACTTGGATTTTCCTGAGGAGTCTGCATGTATCTTTCGGTATAAATGCTGTCATAAAAACGCCAGTTGGTTACCGGTGCCACTGCAATGGCCATTTTAAAAATATCATTCCCTTTGAAAAGACAATTTGAAGACATATATCCTCCAAAACTCCAGCCAAAAATACCAATTCTGGATTTATCTACATACGAATAACTTCCAAGAATTTTCGCAGCATCAATCTGATCTTCCAGTTCGTATTTACCCAATTCTTTTTGAGTTACTTTCTTGAAATCGGCTCCTTTAAAACCCGTTCCACGACCGTCAACGCAAGCTATAATATAACCTTGTTGCGACAACATCATGAACCAATAATCATCCGAACCATTCCAGTCGTTGTTCACTTGTTGCGATCCCGGACCTGAATATTGGTACATGAAAACCGGATATTTTTTTGAAGCATCAAAATCTTTTGGCTTGATGATCCAGGCATTCAACTCGTTTCCTTTTTCAGTTTTCAAAACAAAAAATTCTTTTTGAGGTAAATTGTAGGCTTTCAGTTTTTCTGCTAATGCGTCATTTTTTACAATGGATTGCACTTGCTTTCCAGCTTTTGCTTCATGCAAGGTATAACTTGTTGGTTCTGATGCGCTGGAGAATGAGTTGATATAAAATTGAAAATTCGGACTTAAAGTTGCTTTATTTGTTCCGGTAAATTGAGACAAACGCACTTTATTTTTACCGTTAAGACTTGTTCTGTATATACTTCTATTGATGGAACCGCTTTCTGTTGATTGATAAAAGACATTACCCGTTTTTTCATCAAAACCATAATAAGAAGTCACTTCCCATTTTCCTTTGGTCACTTGATTTTTTAATTTTCCGTTTTTATCATACAAATAGATATGATTGAATCCGTCTTTTTCGCTGGTCCAAATAAAACTGTTGTCTTTTAGAAACGTCAAATTATCTGTAATATCAACGTAAGCCTTATCTTTTTCGTTTAAAACCACTTTTGCATTTCCGGTAGTTCCATTTACAAAAATCAAATCCAAATTGTCCTGGTGTCTGTTGATGACCTGAACGCTTAATATATTAGTGTCATTGGTCCATTCTAATCTTGGAATATAAAAATCATTGTAGTTTCCTAAATTGATTTCTTTAGTGGAATTGGCTTTTACATCATACAATTGTAAAGATACAATAGCGTTTTTCTCCCCTGCTTTTGGATATTTAAAAGTTTGAACTGTTGGATACAAGTCTTTATCAAAAATACTCATCGAAAATTCAGGTACTGCGCTTTCATCAAATTTGATGTAAGCCAATTTATCTCCGGCTTTATTCCAGTCGAATGCTCTTACAAAGGCAAATTCTTCTTCGTAAACCCAATCCGTAATTCCATTAATTACATGATTTTTCTTTCCGTCTGTCGTAATTTGGTTCGTAATTTTTGATGCTAAATTATAAATGAACAAATTGTTTTCTTTGGCGAAAGCAATTTGGGTTCCATCAGGAGAAAAAGTAGGCTCCTGTATTTTATAATCAAACAATTTGGTCAATTGCTTGCTTTCTAAATTGTATAAATAGTAATCGGCAACAAAGGAATGACGATAAATTTGTTCGCTGTTATTAGCAATCAAAATCACTTTTTCGTTTGCACTAAAAGTATAACTGTCGATACCTTGTAATTCTTTGTGATTTTTCGTGTCAATTAAAGTAGATATTTTTTTGAGCGTGGCAAAATCATACAAATCAATTTGCATACTTCTTGTTGCTCTGTCCGAATTTAAAACCGTATATTGGTTTGTGTTCTTCATAGACTGCAATTCGTCCATTCCTTTGGTACGAAAAGCGCCTGTAAAAATCTCCTCAACCGTTATTTTTTGCTGTCCAACAACTGACAATGAAGCCAGTAAGAACAAAAACGCTATTTTTTTGATATGTTTCATAAAGTAAGTAGGTGAAAAAACTTCCAATTTTAGTGAAAATTTATCAATTGACCGCATTTTTTTGTGTTAAATGCGTTTTTATTGCATTTCATTTCGACATCTTTTTGTCATTAGAATCCCCGAAAACGTATCTTTGCAGCAAATTATTTTAATTTATTAAGGAATGAACAACGCTATTGCCGGATTTTCAAAATTATCCAAAGAAGAAAAAATCAACTGGATTGCCAACGAATATTTTTCAGACGCTACAGAAGCCATTTCCTTGGTGAAAAAATATTGGAATACGGACGAAAAATTACAACAACTGCATGATGAATTTATCGAAAACACGATAACCAATTTCTATATTCCATTGGGTGTTGCCCCGAATTTTTTGATCAACGGAAAATACAAAACCATACCGATGGCTATTGAGGAAAGTTCGGTGGTGGCGGCTGCGGCAAAATCAGCGAAATTCTGGTCCACTCGTGGCGGATTTAAAGCTACCGTTTTGAATACCGAAAAAATTGGACAGGTTCATTTTATATTTAAAGGGGAACTTTCAAAACTGGAACAATTCTTTGTTGAAACAAAAAATAAATTCTTCACCGCAACCGAAAGCATTACCAAAAACATGCAAAAACGCGGTGGTGGAATTCTGGATATAGAACTTCGAAACAAAACCAACTTAATCGAGAATTACTTCCAACTTCACGTTACTTTTGAAACGAAAGATTCGATGGGCGCCAATTTTATTAATTCATGTTTGGAACAATTTGCCAAAACCTTAAAAGAAGAAGCGCAGTCTTATGATTTGTTTTCCGATGACGAAAAACAGATTGAAGTGGTAATGAGCATTTTGTCCAATTATGTCCCAAATTGCATCGTTCGTGCAGAAGTTTCGTGTCCAATTGAAGCTTTAACCGAAAAACATATTGAAAATCCACTGGAATTTGCCGAAAAATTCGTTCAGGCGGTTCAGATCGCCGAAGTAGAGCCTTACCGAGCCGTAACTCATAATAAAGGAATCATGAACGGAATCGACGCCGTAGTACTCGCTACAGGCAATGACTTTAGAGCAGTCGAGGCCGGAATACATGCTCATGCTTCAAAATCTGGTCAATATTCAAGTTTATCGCATGCAAAAATCGAAAATGATATCTTTAGTTTCTGGATGGAAATACCGTTATCATTAGGAACCGTTGGCGGTTTAACCTCTTTGCATCCATTGGTGAAATTATCTTTGGAAATGCTAGAAAAACCTTCAGCAAGAGAACTAATGGAGGTTGTTGCCGTTGCGGGTCTGGCTCAAAATTTTGCAGCATTGCGTTCCTTAACCACCACCGGTATTCAGGAAGGTCACATGAAAATGCATTTGAACAATATTATGAATCAATTTCAGGCGACAGACGAAGAACGAATTTTAATCAAAAAATATTTCAAAATAAATACCATAGCACATAGTACCGTGGTTGATTTTATTGAAAGTATCAGACAATAATATTGAAAACTACACCTTGAAAAAAACATTCTACAGCAACGGAAAACTATTAATTACAGGCGAATATCTGGTTCTTGATGGTGCAAAAGCACTAGCTTTACCCACAAAATTTGGACAAAATTTAATTGTTGAAACGGGCAAAAACAAAGAAATCAATTGGATCAGTTATGATAAAGACGGAAGCATTTGGTTTCAGGAAGTGCTTCTTTTTTCTGAAATTTCAAATAAAACGGTATTGGAAAGCGAATCCATAAAAGACACTTTAATAGAAATATTACACGAAGCTTTTCTTTTAAATCCTGACTTCATCAATAGCGCAGAAGGTTATGCTATTACCACCCAACTGACTTTTCCAAAATCCTGGGGTTTAGGCACGTCCTCTACTCTAATTAACAACATTGCACAATGGCTTAAAATCGACGCTTTTGAACTGCTTAAAAACAGTTTTGGAGGCAGTGGTTATGATATTGCCTGCGCACAAAACAATTCCCCGATAATTTATCAATTGGTCGATGAAAAGCCGGTTATTGAACCGGTAGATTTTAATCCTGATTTTTCAGAGCATTTGTATTTTGTGTATTTGAATAAAAAACAAAGCAGTAAAAGCGCCATCGCTTCCTATCACAAGAAGAAAAGCAATCTGAGCAAAACAATTACGGCTGTCAACAAAATCACAAACTCGATTTTGAATAGCACTAATTTGCAATCTTTTGCCAATGCGTTAGAAGAACATGAAATTATTTTGAGTTATATACTGGAAATGCAAACGGTAAAGGAAAGCTTATTTCCCGATTTCAAAGGTGTTATAAAAAGCCTTGGTGCTTGGGGAGGTGATTTTGTTTTGGTTATCACTAAAGAAAATCCAACAGCCTATTTCAAGAAAAAAGGTTATGAAACCATTATTCCTTATGAAGATATGATATTGATGTAAACAAAAAAATCCCGAATAAATCGGGATTTTTTTTATTTCATAAAGAAAGAGATTAGTAATTAAACTGCGCTCTGTTATCTTCTATTTTAGCATCTGCTTTCAAAGCTGGAATTACTCTTCCTGAAGCTGAAGCATTTTGAGATTTCAATTTAGCAATGTAATCTGCATGACTTTTCAAAGCTGGTGCTTTAAAAACCAATTTTGTTTTTACAACATAAACTCCTGCATTTCCTTCGATAGCTCCTGAAACTTTATTTGCTGTAAGTCCAAAAGCGACTCCAACAACTTTTTGCTCAGGTCCAACTCCTGGTAAAGATGGGTTTTCTAAAGTTACATCAACTGCTTGTTGTACTGCAGCATTATTTGCTTTTGCAATAGCTTCCAAAGAAGTTCCTGTCATTTTAGCTTTAATTTTCTCTGCTTTCTTCTTGTTTTTCAACATTGGCTCCAAAGAAGGTCTTGCTTCAGAAATTGGCATCAAACCTACATCGTGTACTTTTTTAAGTTTTGCAATTACATTTCCAACATTAGCAACTTCAAAACGTTTTACGTCACCAACATTAGTTCCTTTTTCGAAAGCCCAACGAACGATTTGTCTTTGATTTCCAATTGAACCAAAATTCTCATCCATTACTTTTACTTTAACTGCAGGATTTACCGTTAAGGCAGCTTCTTTGGCTACTGCTGCGAAATCTTTTTCGTTAGCATCCATTTCAAATTTTACTGCTTTATTGAATATTACATCCGAAGTAGCATCTGATGGTTCCACTTTTTGAGCAATCGTCGCTAAACGGATTGCATCTTGTTTGTCAGTAATATTGATAATATGAAAACCGAAATCAGTTTCTACCAATCCAATTTTACCAATTGAGTTGTTGAATACAAAGTCATTGAAAGGTTTCACCATTTGACCTTGGCTGAAATATCCTAAATCTCCCCCTTTTTGTGCAGATGAATCATCAGAACTTGTTAATGCCAACATCATGAAACTTGAAGGATTTGCCTGAACTTGAGCCAATAACATTTCTGCTTTAGCTTTAGCTTCTTCTTTGGTTCTTTTTTCTTTTTTATTTGGAACCTGAGTTCCTTCATAACTAATTAAAATGTGACTTGCTTTTGCATTAGCGCCAGCTTTTCTTCCTAAAGATTTAGAAATACAATAGTATTGTCCAAACATATACGGTCCGTAAACTTCCCCTTGCGCCAAATTGAATAATTGTTCAGCATGTTCAGCTGGCAAATCTTTTTTAGCTACATAAGTAGAGTCATAAGGAATATCTGAATTTGCGTTTACGAATTCAATATTATCCGTTGCACCTCTAAAACCTGGCAAAGTATCGTTTTTTCCAGTAGTCTGATTGTATACCACTCTTCCTGACAATAATGAATTGATAGTTGTTTTAACTTCTGCTTCATCTTCCGGAGAAGCTTTTTCATCAATTAATACATATTCTATCTCACGAGATTCTTCAGCTTTAAATCTTTTTTCGTTTTTCTTCATGTATTCTGTAATCTCTGCATCAGAAACTGTTACGTCGCTGTCTTTAATCGTAGAATACAACACAGAAACATAATCAAAGTTTGCTTTGTTTGCTTCCATTTCATATTTCAGTTTCCCTTCGCTTTCTGTCGTATAAATTCCAGATTTAACTAAAGTATTGTAGATTTGAAACTTTGCGTTTAGCGCAGCATCTTTTTCTCTGTCTTTAATAAATTGAGCTTGCTCAGGATTTGATTTGAAGTATTCTTTGAATTTTACAATATCAAACATACCCGCTGCATTCAAAAACATTGGGTTTTGACCAATATTCTGATCTGCTTTTAAAGCTTCGATAATATGACTTTCTCCAACGCGGATTCCAAGTTTTTCAAATTCATCGGTCAGTAAAGCAATAGAAATCTCTTGATCCCAAACTCTGTTTGCAGCTTGAGTCGAACTCATTCCTTGCCCGCTTTTTTCAACGTTACTTACTTTTAATCGGAAATCTTCAAAAGAAATATCTTTCCCATTAATGCTTCCTACGTCTTTTGCGGTTTGACTAAAACCCCCATTATTAAAAAGATCGCCTATTATAAATGCTAATAAACAAAAACCAATAACTAGTATCAGAAGAAGTGAACGTTGTCTAATTTTTTGTAAAACTGCCATTTTTATCGTTGTTAATTTTAAATTCAGTTTGCGAAAATACAATTATCTATTTAATAATTATAGTTGTAAAGTTATAATTTACAAGAAATTTCATTTTTTTATTAAAAATTAATTTCTCATTGACATTTTCACTAATTCTATTTTCTTATTTGTAGCTTCTTCAATTAGGAAATGATAGGTTCCAATGCTGATTTGAGCACCTTTTTGAGGAATTTCTTTGGTAAAATCGACAATAAAACCGCCAAGTGTTCCATAAGAATCATTTTCCGGAATATTCAGTTTATAGGTTTGATTCAGATATTCGACATCCAATCGGCTTGAAAATAAAAAAACGCCTACTTCGATTTCTTTTTCTATGAGCTCTTCTTCCGAATCGTGTTCGTCTTCGATTTCCCCAAATAATTCTTCGACAATATCTTCGATGCTGATTATCCCTGCAGTTCCGCCATGTTCGTCTAAAACAACCGCGATGCTTTTTCTTTTTTTGATTAACAAATCCAACACATCTTTTATAAAAATGGTTTCAGGAACGAACTCCACGGGTATTAATGCGGATTGTATTGATTCCGGTTTTTTGAACAATTCGAAGGAATGCACGTACCCAACAAGATCGTCCAGTGAATTTTGGCAAACCAAGATTTTAGAATATCCGGTATTTATAAACATTTCTTTCAAATCATTGACAGAATCCTGAATTTCCACAGCTGAAATTTCGGTTCTTGGCGTCATGATGTCCCTTGCTTTTACTCCGGAAAATTCCAAGGCATTTTGAAAAATCTGAATTTCGGAATCTACTGTTTCCTGATTTTCAACCGAGTTCATTTGTTCGGTAATATAATCTCCCAACTCAATTTTGCTGAAAAATAAAGGTATTTGATTGCCTTCGGTTTTGAAAAAATTTTTCAAAATTATATCCGAAATCCACATGATAACTGTAGAAATAAAATAGAAAAGCAAGTAGAAAATATAAGCCGGAATGGCAAAAAATTTAATCAGGCTATTGGCATATATCTGAAAGAAAACTTTAGGCAAAAACTCTGATGTAATTAAAACTAAAAAAGCCGAAAGTACGATTTGCAGTAACAAACCCGATAAATTGGAGAGATGATATCCTAATGAAGTCACCCAATGCATCACCATTTTACCCATGAAAAACCCATAAACAACGAGAGCAACGTTGCTCCCAACAAGCATTGTCGCGATAAATTGCGATGGTTTTTCGGTAAGTCTGGTCAGGATTTTAGAAAGGAAATTATCTTGTTTTTTTTCGATTTCAAGATAAATTTTATTCGACGAAATGAAAGCAATTTCCATTCCCGAGAAAAAAGCGGATAGTATTAAACAAATAATTATAATACTAATTTCCATGTATTACTTTTTTTCGTTTCTGTTTTCGATTTTTTTGGAAAATCTTCTTCTGAAGAAAAACATAAAAATAGCAAGTCCTCCCAGTATAAAACTTATCCAGGGCGATTCTTCGCCAGCATTCATTTTTGAAAATCCATCATAAATGAAAACGGCTCCAAATATAAGGTAAACGTATTGTACATATTTAAGGAAACTCATGTGGTCTATTTTTTTACAATTATTCAGCCTGATCGATTTCTCCTGAAATTTTCTGAGAGTTTACAATTTTGAAATCTTTACTAAAATCGATTCCCTCTCCATAAGAAACCCCTTTCGGGTCTGTAAATTTAAACTTTTTTTCGGTATAAAACCATTCGTTTTTTTGGTCGAAATACAATTGTTCGGTTTCCATCTTTTGTCCCGTTTCGTTCGTGATGGTTACTTTTCCCTGTAAATCAATCACATCGGTTCCTTTGAAACTGATAGCATAGTTTGATGTCACGAATGTTTTCTTACCATTAACATCAAAAATAGTGACATTGATGCCTTTTGGAAATTCGGTAAAGGGGAATTCTACCGTTGCGTAATCGAGCATTTTCGGACTAATCAAAATTGATTTTATTCTGCCTGAATCCGTATATTTTAAATTAAAATCATCGGCCTCTCCGCTTGGCGTAAATTCCGAAAAATTAATTTTTTGAACTTCTTTAAAATTACTTTCGCATGAAAAAAACATTGCCGCCGATAAAATAGCAACAATCGAATAAATTATTTTATGTTTTTTTAAAGTCATATTATAATTTTGGAATCATCACCGACTCATTTATCCAACATTTAAAGGTGATGCTTTTACCGGATTTTTTAGCTTCCTTAATTTCTGCTTTAGAAGGCGCCATTTTTAAATACGCTTCTGCTTGTTGGTTGGCTGTCGCCTTCAAAAAAGAATCAGATTCACCTGCTTTTTTTGCTGCTTCTGCCGCAAGGAAATAAACTGCTTTTTTATCAAAAGAGGTTTCTCCGCATTCGTTAGCACTGTTTACATATAATTGTGCAATGAGCAAATGGGCTTTTCCAAATGACGGATTAGCAAGGAGTGCTTTTCTTGCGTATTCTCTTGCCGCGGACTTATTGCTGGTAATTAGCAATGAAGCGGTCATATAATAAGTTTTCGCTTTTTCCTTTAAATCAACATTTAATTCTGACGATTGGTCGAAATAGGTTATGGCTTTCGTTTGGTTTTTACTTTTTAAAGCAACAACTCCAAGGTTGTAAGCCGATTTTGATGTTGGCTTTATCTGATGTAATTCGGCAGCTATTTTCGCAAATAAAGGATCCGAAGTACAGTTTTTTGACAATAAATTTGTCGCTGCGTTTTCCAGCCAAAGTGCCTCTGTTTTTTTAGATTCGAAGTTTTTTTGATAAAACGGAATCAGGTTTTCGCATGTAGCCAGTCCTGAAATCAAAGCATCAATTCCTTCTGAAACTCTTTTGTAGGCTTGTACTGTTTTTAAGTCGTTTTTCGGCGCTGATGCAATTCTGTTAATGACAGCATCATGTTTTGTGAAAACATCATCGATCTGAATATCTTTTTTACCGTCTTTATATTGGGTATAAAACAAATCGAAGTAAACATATAACGCACTGGGATTAGTAAAGTTTTCCGGATTTTTTCTGAAAGCATTATCCAGCAAATTATAGATTTCTTCCGAAGTTCCAATTCCATTTTTGTGCAAAGCCATTGCTTTGTTTACAACATTTCCTTTATTGTTATTTGGAAAATTTGCGTCGTATTCATCATATAATTTCAGCAAATCACGAACAAGGATTTCTTTTTCACCAGCATTTGCTGCGTTGTCAATTTTGTAGTGAAGGATTTTTTCTCCTGATGTGTAAATTGTTTCATCAGTAGACGGACATTTCTTTCTAGACTCTGACCATGGTAAATACGCTTCCTTTAAATTATTTGTCTTAACAAACTCATTAAATCGCGTTACTTTTTCAGCACAGGTTTCATCTTGCGCTTGAAGAAAAAAACTAAAGAATGCAATAAATAAAAAACTTAATTTAGTTTTCATGGCTTTATTACTTTTTAAGTATATTGTTTAATTGTATAGTGTTTTCTTAAACCATTTGTCATTAAGAGAAATTCCGATGCTGATATTAGCGTAATTTTCCTGAACTAAATTTGCATTAGTTGTACCTTTTTTTCCAAATTCAGCACCAACATTAATATTTGAAAATACTCCTGAAATCGGGAATCCCAATCCAAGGGTCATTGCTACATCATTGATAGGCTCATTGTCAAAAACCAAACCGGTGTTTTCGTATCTCAAACCACCTCGATAAGTCACTTTACTCCAATAATTGGAAAATGAGTTAAAGTTTGGAATGAAATAACCGCCGACATTGTATTTAACCGCATTTTCATAATGCACTTCATAAATATCATTTCCAATAATATCATTAAATCTATTTCCTGAATTACTACTTTTTTGATAGGTAATTTCAGTTCCGATCATCCATTTTTTCGACTCTCCAATTCCTGCACCAAAAGAAAATTTGGCTGGTAATTTTATTGTTGAATTTTCAACTTCGATATCTTCTTCATCTACAACTACTTCTGCTCCGGATGCAATATACTGAATGGTTCCTATTTTCCTCGCATTTTTTGATTTCAAATTACTTTCCGGAGAAAATGTCATACTGCTAAAAATCGAAAGTTTATCACTGATTTTTGACTGAAACATTAATCCTGTTGTAAAAGTAACCCCGCTAATATCCGATACATTTTTTTCTCTGGATCCATACTGAACCTCTTCTACAAAACGAAGGCTGCTGGTTTCTATCTTTCCAAAATTGTAACTTAAATCCGCTCCAATGCTGAATTTTGGCGTGATTTTATATCCAAGTCCAACAAAAGCTTTATTTAATCCGCCAGTTCCTGAATATTTTTTGATTGTTTGAATAGAATCAGGCGCTGGCCCATTTTGAACAGTTTGTATTTTATAACCCACCGAAGAATAAGGAATCAAACCAAAACCAGCTCCAAATTTCCCCATAGGAATTCCAATAGCTAAATAATCCATAGCGGTTCTTCTGGCCTTTTCTTCTTGGCTTGATGTTTTTAATTTTGTAGTTAAATAAGTTCCGCCGATGGCAAATGTTGTCAGCTTCAAACCAGGATAAGCTGCCGGATTCTGTATATTAATGTGAATACTATCCGAAAAAATTGACAATCCTCCCATTGCGCGGTTTTCCGCTGTGCCTTTAAATTTTACATCACCAATCCCATAAAAAGAATATGGGGATGAAGTGCCTTCTTGTGCAAAAGAAACTAAAGAAAAAAGGAAGCAGATAGGTAATATGAATTTTTTAATCATTTTTGATTTTATATTGAAATGTTTGGTCCAAACTTTCGAGCAGAAAATTTGAATTGGCAAATATGGTATTTTTTAATCGTTTAGCCAAAAAATCTGTGTCTCCGCCCGTTAAAATTATTATAAAATTTGAATATTGTTGTTGATATTGATCAATAAACCCATCGATTTCATTTATAAGCCCGTTTAGTACTCCAGAATGAATGGATTCGGAGGTAGACTTTCCGATAAAACTTTGCTCCTCCGTTTGATTTACAATCTGATCATAATTTTCTAAAGTCAATAACGGCAATTTCGCAGTATAATTATGTAACGATTCATATCTAAGCCTGATTCCAGGAGAAATAGCCCCGCCAAGGTAATTATCCTCCGAATCAATAAAATCGTACGTTACACAAGTCCCTGCGTCGATAACCAAACGGTTCTTATTGGGAAATTGGATTACCGCACCAGTGGCAAGTACCATTCTGTCGATTCCTAAAGTATTCGGTGTTTTATATCGATTTTGAAAAGGGAAAATCGTTTCATGTGTAATAAAATGGATTTTTAACTGCTTTTCGAAGAACAAAAAGTCCGTTTTTTCGACATTCCCAACAGAAGCGACCACTAAATCGGTCACTTTTTTATATTTGTTTAAAATAATTTCAATATTTTTTTGAAGCTCAAATTCAGGAAAAACAAAACGTTCCAATAGGATACCGTACTCAAAGACAGCTACTTTAATTCTTGTATTTCCAACATCAACGGCTAAAAGCATAATTTATATTTTGTTTTGCGAAGGTACGAATTGATTTTTTTTAAAAATTGTTTTGGATAAATTAAAAAACATCCTATATTTGCACCCGCTACAAGCAAGGTACCTTAGCTCAGATGGTAGAGCAATGGACTGAAAATCCATGTGTCCCTGGTTCGATCCCTGGAGGTACCACGAAACCCGAATAGAAATATTCGGGTTTTTTGTTTATATACCTTTCCCGATTAAACTTTTTGTAAAGTTTCAACCGCTCCATTTTCTGAAATTTATTGATTTCAAATGAACACAATTAAATTATTCATTCATCAAACTAATGAAATGGCATCAACTTCTCATTTAAATATCAAGTAAATATTTTATTTTAATAACAAAATAGAGCAAAAAAAAACCATCCGCTTATGGGATGGTTTTTTAACAAACACACTAACTAACTTTATTTTTATTGTTTGATTAACTTCATGGTTTTCTCACGATCGTTTGTATCGAAGATTTTTGCTATATAAATTCCGCTTGGCAAATCGCTGCAGTCATATTTATGTTCCTCGTTGTGAAGCCCTTCAAAAGATTTTACCATTTGACCGGTTATAGAAAACAGCTGCACTTTTGAGGTAGCAACATTAATCCCAAAAAACTCATGAGATGGATTTGGTGCCAAATTGACGAAATTCATATTTGTGAATTCATCCGTGTTCAAAGTAGACAGTTTATTTCCATAAATTTTAAATTGTCCCGGAGCAAGCGATATTGTTGCCGTAGTACTGGTCACATTGACCGATGAATTATCCATTAAGTTATACCAGGTTCCTGTATAAGGAAAATTAGGATTGATATTTTGGGCAGCCACAGAGAAATTAGCAAGAACTACCACATTTTTCAATTGGGTTGATGGCAACGCATCGTCATAAATGTAAATTCTTTGTCTGATATTACTGCCGTCTATACTGATGGAATAGTTCCCTTCAAAAACAGGTTCGTTGATTTTCAAAGCAATCATTTTTGCCCAATCGTTGTAGATTTGAGCTCTTTGGGTAATCCCTAACCAATTCTCTGTCCATTGAGGCTGTTGTTTTGTATCTAATTTACAATCACCCGCAGTTGGATCACTTTCGGTATTTACCGTTCCGTTGTTACAGGCATAAATGGAATTCTGCATTCCTAAATCGGCGAAATGCCAAATCATTTTTGGTCCCGGAACAAGAATCGAAGTGGCTCCAATAGCGGACATTCTACCTAAAGCATTATTCAGATTATTTAATGGCGGTGCCGTTCCTGCTCCATTTCCATAAGTCATGGCGCTATACATCAATCGTTCTTTATCATGACTCTCAGGATATCCCATTAGTCTTTTTGCTGTAAATCCTCTGCTCAGGTGCCCCATTCTTGTAATATCAGCGCCTGTTGAAAATCCTTCAATTAACTGAGTGTATGGATAGGTTAGTTCTCCCCACATCATAATCCCTTTGCTCGGCGTTTCAGAAAGCCTATAGTTTGCCCATTGCTGCTCTTCACTATCTGTTCCTAAATGTTCAAATATAGCATAATGGGTAGGATCTAAACTCCATGAATAATCCGCATATTCTTTCAAAACAGCAACCCTGTCAGCTTGGTAAGCATTCGTGCAGGCATCATCGCCACCGGAACAATTTTGAGTAAAACCTTTGGTTAAATCCCAACGGAAACCATCAATTTTATACTCTTGTACCCATTGTTTTATGACACGTTTGGTGTAGTTTTTTGTCAGGCTTGAAGTATGATTAAAATCGGAACCTACGCTATAACTGTGTTTGGCAAATTCATTGAAATAGGGATTCTCCGCACTTGGATCTCCCCATCCGTCACTCTCTGCATCTTTCATCCACATTCTTACCATTGGATTTCGACCAAAAGCATGATTTAGGGCTACGTCCAGAATTACCGCAATTCCATTTTGATGGCATAGATCTACAAATTCCTTGAACTTATCGGATGTTCCATAAAATTTATCCAAAGCCATGTGAAAAGCCGTATTATAACCCCAGCTTTCGTTTCCTTCAAATTCCATTACCGGCATTAATTGGATGGCATTGATTTTTAAATTTTTAAAATAATCAATCTTATTAATTAAATCCTGAAAATTCCTGTTGGCATCAAAATCTCTGATCAATACTTCATAAACTATTAAATCTTCTTTCTTTGGCTTATTAAAGTTGGTCACTTGCCAATTGTAAGCCGTCTGGCCTGTTTTTAAAACCGTAACTTCTCTATCTTGGCCAATTGGATATACCGGCATGTTAGGATATGTCGTTGCTGAAATATAAGGATCATCAAAAGAAGACAATACTAATGTCGAAAACGGATCCGCCGTTTTTACCACTGAAGGTGAATTTGCAATCGGAGTGGCATCTACAACCCAATATTGATAAGTGTAATTCTGACCAGAAACAAGACCGGCTAATTCTAACCAAAACTTGCCGGTAGTCGGGTCTTTTTTCATGGCATAATTTGTATCAGGATTCCAGTTATTGAAACTTCCTGCTACGTAAATAAAATCTTTTAAAGGTGCGTCTAAAACCAACGTGGCTTTTGTAGCATCCCCAGAATTATAATTAATTCCATCAATTAAACCACCAGGCAATGCTTGAGAGATTGTTCCGGGATTAATAACTACGGACGATTTTCTTGAGAATGTTGTTGCACCTTGAGTTATCTGTAAATCATAACTCCTATTTGATGTAATATTAGTGTCATTGTAAGCAAACGAAGTTCCGGAAGCGGAAGAAATACTTACGCCATTAGCGAGCAGGTTATAATTTGCAGTTCCATTTGTATTAGATGCCGTTATGTTTAAGTTACTTCCTGAATTTAAGATAGTAGTACTATTTAATGCTGGAGAATTTAAGGTCGCCTGAAAAGCTCCAACATTAATAAAGTAATCCGGTGATTGGGAAGCGCCACTGTCTGATCTAAAAACTACAGAAATCTGCGTTAAAGAATTTGAAGCAGAAACTCCAAAATAAGTATACAAATCGGGTGTAATGGTTAAACTATAAGTAGTTCCTGAAACAAAAGTTAATGCCGGTTGCGTTGTATTATTACCCCATGTCCCTTGAACATTCTGCCACTGCGCATTATTGACTGTCACGCCTATATGTGCGTAAATTGTACCATTATAAGTTGACAACCCTGTAGTTGCCTTATTAAAATAAATAGTCACTGCCTGATTAGCTTCTGGCGGTGAAGGGGTTGTAGTTACTTGTGAAAAAGTAATGTTACTGCAGAAAAATATCAACCCTATTAGTAGGTATATTTTTTTCATAGATAAATAATTAGAAAAAAAAGAGCTCTCCCTAAGGAAAGCTCTCTTTTATATTATAAAATTAATTTAATGTCACGGTGTAAGTGTATTGTCTTGGATTACTTAAATCTAAAACAACATGATAGTTTCCTCCAGTTGCAACTGATAAATTTGGACCACTATAATTCATGGAACCATCTCCGTCAGGATCGCCACCAAGGTCAATTGTCCAAGCATTGTTTGCTCTAAATTTAAACTCTCCTGCGCTCAAAGTCATATCTGCTGACCAAGTTTGAGTCGTCGCGTTATAAGTTAACGGCGTACTGTTATCCCAGCCTCCAGGAGTAGCAGCCCCGATAATTCCCCAAACAGTTGGTTCAGCTGAATAAGTAAGTCCATCTGTATCTGCTTTAACTCTATAGTAACCTACAGTTGCAGTAGCATTAGATTCATTTTGCTCTGTTAAAATACCTGAAAAACTTCCGTCATCACCCCAATCCATTGTTCCCCAATCAAAAGTTCCATCAGGTTTTGGTGCTAAAAATTTGAATTCTCCATCCAACCAAACATAACCTTCATAATCAGTTTCTCCATAACCTGAAGAAGCCAAAGTTGGCGCTGTTGCCGGTGACCATCCTTGGTGATTTCCTGGCACTGCGATTCTTGGATTTTCAGTAGTATAAGGTGTAACTTTTATCGTTATCACATTTGAATATTGTACAATAGCATTTTCAGCTGTTCCAAGTGAAGATTTTATCCTTACATCAATTTCAGTTTGAGCATAAGGCATAAAACGTGGAGCCGCAAGTAATCCGTTCAATTCTGAAACGGTCCAAGATAAGAATCTATTTGATGTAGTTCCAGCTACAATCAGGTCTGTAAAATTAGTTCCGGTTTCGGCAATCTCAACAGTATAACTTCCAGAGGTAGGAACTCCAAATTCACTATGGTCCCATACCAATGTTGCAATTACATCGTCTTCATTTGCTGGATTTAAAACAAATTCAGATCCAGATTCTGGCGTAAGAAGTACTGGCCCGCCTTCACTTGTCGCGACTGGGTCTTTATCGTTCGTACATGCGCCTAATGCAATCAGCATAAAGGCAAAAATTGATGTTTTTAGTATATTTTTCATTTTAAATAAAGTTTAATATTAATAACCTGGGTTTTGAGTTAAATTTGGATTTGCCTGAAGCGCAGTCAAAGGAATTGGGAATAAATTGTAAGTTGATGGAATTGAAGTTCCTTCTTTTACGCCACCTTTCCAAGGCCATAAATAAGTACCACCTGCGAATTTCCCGAAACGAATCAAATCTGTTCTTCTGTGACCTTCGAAGTTTAATTCTCTGGCTCTTTCGTCAAGTATAAAATTCTCATTCAATTGACTCAAATCAATTGGAGTAGCATTAGATCTTGTTCTTACCTCATTAACATATTGTAATGCTAACGTATTATTTCCTCCAGCTGCACCTCTTGACACACATTCCGCATACATTAAATACGCATCTGCTAATCTAAATAAAGGGAAATCAGTTCCTGAAAAATCAGTTGGAACTGAAGTTCCTGTAAAATTTGAATTTCTGAATTTAGTGGTCGGATAACCGTCAGTCCATTTTTTATAATCATTCATTTCATAGCTATGACCGCCAGTCCAGAATGATTGTGCTCTAACATCAGTAGATGTAGCTAAATTTCCATACAAACCATACCATGCTTTTGTAGCTCTGTGACCACCCCAACCTTGTGTGGCGCCATAAGTACTAAGTGTCATCGTTTCGGTATTTAAACTACCATTTACAAGATAAGTAGTGTTACCATAACTTTGGCTCACTAACGGATCAGCGATTAACGCATAAATAATTTCGTTTTTAGCATCTGTAACATTGTTGTCTCCAGAAAACAAACTTTGGAAATTAGTAGCCAAGGAATACCCGCCCTCGTCAATAACCTTTTTAGTATAAATCAAAGCATCATCATATCTTGCTTCTCCAGTATAAACTTCAGCATTCAAATACAATTTTGCCAATAACATTCTGGCAACAGCTTTGTTAGCACGACCATAGTCATTAGCCACCGGAAGTGTATTTTCAATGTCTAAAAGTTCCGCTTCTACGAAATTGAACATTTCTACTCTGGAAGATTGTGGTTTTGGAACACCGCTTCCTAAATCAGCTTCAGTTACCAATACGCCTTTTCCAAAACAATCAATCATATAATAATACGCCAAAGAACGTAAGAATCTCAATTCACTTTGGTACTGCACTTTATTTGGAACATCCACATTGTTAAGCACGTTTATGATGTTGTTACATTGTGGCACGGTATAATAAACCCTGTTGTATAAATATCTAAAGAATTTATTGTTTGCATCCCAATTGGAAGTCGTTGTCAATTGATCCAATCCATTGTCTCCCCAACGATTTTTCATATCATCTGCAGTAAAATCCTGTAAATTGATAATTCCTCTTAAAAAAGGAGATTCTCCCGGATCATCACTAATGTCAGAACTTCCAGGGCCATTTGGGCCGGATAGTGCAAACGCACCATACATTTTGGATAATAATCCTGTTATGGCGTTTGGATCGCTAGCCAATAATTGTTCTAATGTAACTTCTACCTTTGGTTCGGTATTTAAATCATCAGTACAACTACTCAGCAACAGCATGAATAATCCTAATGCTATAATGTTAAATTTTAAATTTTTCATAGTAGTAATTAATAAAATTAAAAATCAAGACTTACACCAAAAGTGTAGATTCTTGGTCTTGGATAGAAGTTGTTATCGATTGAGTTAAAATTCTCAGGATCCTGACCAGAATAATCGGTCACAATAAATGCGTTATTCACTGAACCATAAACTCTTAAAGATGATTTCTTAACAAATTTAGTAAACTTGTACCCTAATGTAATGTTATCACAACGTAAAAAAGTAGCATCTTCTAACATGTAATCAGAAAAAGTAGCATTTCCATTGAAATCAGTGAAAAGTGGATTAGCACTTCCGTCATAAAAATCCAATACGTTATTAAGTGCATTCGAAGTACCCTGAGTGGCTCTGTCGGTAAATCCAGCAGTAAGAATTCTGGTATTATAAACCTGTCCACCTATTTGACCTCTGAAATTCGCTGTTAAATCCCAATTTTTATAATTGACATTTGTTCCGAATCCATAAGTCCAGTTTGGGCGTAATGCTTTGTAATATCGGTCATCATTATCGATTTTATTATCGCCATTTAAATCGGTGTAAGCGCCAACAATTGGCTGACCGTTACTGTCATATAGCTGTTGAAATACCCACGCAGAATAAGGTTGATGACCTACCGCATGGTATGCCAAAATAACTCCAGTTCCTGTTGGCAAAGTGCTTTCTAAAGCTTGCACTGCCGAAATTCCTTTCAAATCATTAACTTCACTATAATTATAAGCAATATTACTATTGAAGCCTAAAGAAAATTCATCCGTTTGAATTGCTTTAACATTTAATCCCAATTCAAGTCCTTTACTCTCAGTAGAACCAACGTTAGAAATTAACTGATCTCTAAGATATTGACCTGGTGGCATAGGAACAACTGCTAACAAATCATTTGTTTTACGTTGATAAATATCAAAATTACCAGATAAAATTCCATTTTTGAAAAATTCGAAATCTAATCCTAAATTAAAAGTACTGGTCTTTTCCCAAGTTACATCAGGATTAAAAGGCAATGCTGAATAGGAATTAGTGCCTGGCAAATATTGACTATTACTGTTATCTATTCCAAAAAGAGGTCTTGAAGGAAAATATCCTACACTATTTGTTATATTTTGTTGACCGGTTTTTCCCCATCCTAACCTCAGTTTCAAGTCCTGAATTAAGTTAGAATCTTTAAGAAAGGATTCTTCTTTTATTTTCCAGGCAAAACCTGCTGCCGGGAAATAACCCCATCTTTTATTTTCTTTAAATAATGAAGAACCATCAGCTCTAAATGTAAAAGTAAACAAATATCTATTTAACAAATCAACATTTGTTCTTCCGAAAAAAGCTTGCAAATTTATAGGTTTATAATATCTACTGTTAGGTATTAATTCATTTTCTAAAAATTGTTCTCTTATTCCCGTATCAGTATTATAACGATACGTTTCTTTATTGCCGTCAATTTTAAAATCCTGATACGAATATCCTCCTTGTGCATCAAATTTAGTTACAAAACCTGTTAAGTTTTTGGTGTATACTAAATAAGCATCCATCGTTTTATTTGTTGAAGTTTGATTTTCAAGGTAATGTAAACCTGGATTAAACACATAGTTTGAAGCAGGGTCTGTCCCTTGGTTAAATCTATAGGTAGCAACTGCATTATCGCCATATACTTCTCTAATTCTGGACTGAGAAGCATCTAATCCTAAATTCACGACTGCTCTCATTTCTGGTAAAAAGTGCATTTTGTAATCTAATTCAACATTTCCTAAAAAACGCAAGGTTCTTTCAGGTCTGATTCTTTGTTCCAATAATGCTAATGGATTTGCTGCACCGTCTATTAAATCTCTATCACCATTCTGTGTTGTATATTGATAATACCCACCAAATTTATTATTTAATGACGTGTCAAAAACAGGTTTTGTTGGGTCCATACTTACAGCACCGCCCAAAGCTCCTCCATCATCAATAGCATTTTTATCTGTATAAGTCCCTTTGGCATTAACATCAACTTTCAAATGATCGTCTAATAATTTAGGAGTCATTTTAAAGGAATAATTGAAACGTTCGTAATCATTTGTTTTTACTAAACCTTGATTGTTAGTATAACCGAAGGATGCTCTGAAAGGTATTTTATTATACAAATTAGCACGAGCACTGAAATTATGATCTGTAGAGATTGAAGTTCTGAAAATTTGATCCTGCCAATCTGTATTAGCTATTATTCTACCTTCAATTTCAGGGGTTGCAAGATCATCAGTAAGTGCATTCGTAGGATCATCAATTCCTAACGAATTGGTTTTGTCTGAATGGTATTGTTGGATAAATTTAACAAATTCATTACCATCCATCACATTTATTTTATCGCCCACTTTTCCGGCAGAAACAGACGCCGAATAATTGAATTGTGGTGCACCGGCCGAACCTTTCTTAGTAGTAATAATAATTACCCCATTAGAAGCTCTTACACCGTAAATTGCTGTAGCTGAAGCGTCTTTTAATATAGAAAAACTCTCTACGTCATTTGGATTAATTAGTGAAAAAGGATTGCTTACTCCTGCAGGATTTTCATTGCTGATAGGCACTCCGTCAATAATAATTAAAGGATCGTTCGAAGCACTTAATGATGCCCCGCCTCTAATCCTGATATTTGGTGCAGCGTCAGGCTGTCCTCCAGTAGTTGTAATTCTAACACCAGCGGCTTTTCCGGCTAACAATTGATCTACAGAAACTATTGCTCCTTTATTGAAATCTTTTGCTGACAATACAGTTACAGCTCCTGTTGCATCTTTTTTCTTCACAGTCCCATAACCCACCTGAACTACAACTTCTTCCAGTTGGTTCGCATCTTCTTCAAGACTAAGGTTAATTGAGGTTTGATTGGAATATTCAACTGTTGCATTTTTGAATCCAATGAAGGAAAAAAGGATTTTATCTCCTTTATTTAATTTCATTAATTGGAATTTTCCGTCAAAATCAGTTGAGGTACCATTTGTAGTGCCTTGAACAACTACATTTACTCCCGGTAAGGGTTGTCCTGATGCTTTATCAAGAACAATTCCGCTTACAATGTTCTGAGACAGAACACTAAACGGCAGTAGCAGAAATAAAAATAACAACTTTTTATAAATTGTTTTCATACATTTTGTTTAGGTTAAAAAATTGTAGTTTTAGTGCTTATACTTAACTTCGAATGTTAAACTTAGTTAAATTTTTATTTGTTCAACACAAACGATTTATAATTGGCTTACGAAAACGTAATAGTGTTGAAAACTTTCTGTATTATTTAAATTTTTAAGGATAAATTTACCGTTAATAAAATTAAATTTAACTTTTTTAAGAAATTAGTAATTATCCAATTCAAATCATGAAAAGAAAGGTCACCCTTAAACAAATTGCTAAAGAATTAGACGTATCCATTTCAACGGTTTCAAAATCTTTAAGAAACAGTCTGGAAATCAGTAAGGATACGCGTGAAAAAATTCAGGCATTTGCCAAATTTTACAACTATAAACCCAACAATATTGCGCTTAGTTTAAAAAACAGAAAAACGAAAACCATCTGTATTATTATTCCAGAAATTATACATCATTTTTTCACAACCATCATCAGCGGTGTCGAAGGTTTTGCAAATGAAAAAGGCTATAATGTTTTAGTTTGTCTTTCCCATGAATCGTTTGATAAAGAAGTCATTAATATGGAAATGCTGGCCAACGGCAGTATCGATGGATTTATCATGTCTTTATCAAAAGAAACACAACAGAAAAAAGATTTTCATCATATCGCTGAAGTTATAAACCAAGGAATGCCGGTGGTTATGTTTGACCGTGTGACTAACGACATCCTTTGCGACAAAGTAATTATAGATGATAGTTTGGCGGCTTTTAATGCGACCCAGCATTTAATAGATAAAGGATTCAAAAAAATTGCGTTAATCACAACAGTAGATTACGTCAGTGTTGGTAAATTGAGAACGGAAGGTTACATCAAAGCACTGAAAAACAACGACATTAAACTCGATGAAAACCTGATATTAAAAATAGAAGATACCGAAAATTTCGAACACAATATTGAAACGTTATTAAAAAATAATACTATTGATGCCATATTTGCCGTAAATGAATTATTTGCTGTTACTGCCATAAAAATGGCTTCCAAATTAGGCAAAAAAGTACCCGAAGACATCTCAGTCATTGGATTTACAGACGGAATTATTTCAAAATATTCCTCTCCAAGCATCACAACCGTAAGCCAAAACGGAGTAAAAATGGGCGCCAAAGCAGCAAAAATGCTCATCGACAGATTAGAAGCTGAAAGCAATGATGAGGAAGATGAGGAAAGGGAAGAACATTACAAAACAGAGGTCATTGAAACCGAACTTATAGAACGGGAATCAACCCTGAAATAATTTAAATTTTTACAAAAAAGTTACACCTTAAAAAAAAATTATATATTTACCGCGATTATCAAGCTTATACTTTTACTTCGAAAATAAATTTAAGTCTTGATAAGCATAACGCTTATCGTTTATAAATTATTAAACAACGATAATGGAAAAGCGTAAATTAGGTTTCTGGGAAATTTGGAACATGAGTTTCGGTTTCTTAGGGATACAGTTCGGTTTTGCCCTACAAAACGCAAATACGTCAAGAATTTTTGACACGCTTGGCGCAGATGTAGACAAAATTGGTCTTTATTGGTTAGCAGCACCTCTTACAGGATTAATCGTGCAACCAATAGTTGGATATTTTTCAGATAGAACTTGGACAAAGTTAGGAAGAAGAAGACCCTATTTCTTAGTGGGTGCTATTTTATCAGCCATCACGTTAATCATCATGCCCAACTCTCCAACCCTTTGGATAGCTATTGGAACCTTATGGATTATGGATTCGTCCATTAATATTTCTATGGAACCTTTTAGGGCTTTTGTGGGCGATAATTTACCCGAAGAACAAAGAACATTGGGTTTTGCCATGCAAAGTTTTTTTATCGGAATCGGTGCCGTTGTAGGCTCAGCGCTACCTTATGTCTTTACGAATTGGTTCGGAATTGAAAATACAGCTCCTGAAGGAATTATCCCTTCGTCTGTAAAATGGTCCTTTTATGTCGGTGGAATTGTATTTTTTCTAACCGTTCTATGGACCGTTTACAAATCCAAAGAATATTCTCCCGAAGAATTAAAAGCTTTTGATGAATCAAAAAAAGCGTCACTTACAAATCAGGAAGAACTATCAGACAAAACTGGTGTTACGATAAAAAAACAATTACTCATTGGTTTGGTTTTACTGTTGATTGGGGCTTTAGCTTCCGTTTATGTCCACCACATCAATTCTCAAGGAAATGATCACAAAGAACTCTATATACTTTCTGTAGGATTATTGGTTGCGGGACTTCTTTTTACGATGGTCTCACAACTTCGAAAAAGCAATGTCAGCAATGGTTTTACCATCATTGTGACCGATTTATTAAACATGCCAAAAACGATGAAACAACTCGCTTGGGTTCAGTTTTTCTCTTGGTTTGCCTTATTTGCGATGTGGATTTACACCACAAAAGCAGTA
The DNA here is from genome assembly GCF_035292545.1 of Flavobacterium sp. Classification (GTDB taxonomy): domain Bacteria; phylum Bacteroidota; class Bacteroidia; order Flavobacteriales; family Flavobacteriaceae; genus Flavobacterium. The sequence continues at coordinate 61,697 of NZ_DATDPV010000032.1, forward strand.
ACAGGACATGTATTTGGTACGAATGACACTACCTCAAAATTATATAATGATTCTGCCGACTGGGTTTCAGTGATGTTCACCGTTTATAATGGTGTTGCGGCTGCCGTTGCCTTTTTATTACCCGTCCTGGCCAGAAAAACCAATAACAAAATCACACACATGTTAGCGCTAATTTTTGGTGGAATCGGACTGATCTCCATTTATTTTCTTTCAGATAAAATAGGATTATTATTGGCTATGGTTGGTGTAGGTATCGCTTGGGCAAGTATTTTATCCATTCCTTATTCCATGTTATCTGGTGCTCTGCCTTCTAACAAAATGGGGTATTATATGGGTGTTTTCAACTTTTTTATTGTAATCCCGCAAATTGTTGCCGGAACTATTTTAGGATTTTTAATAAAAGAATTCTTCAATGGAGAACCGGTTTACGCACTGATAATCGGGGGTTGTTCCATGATTCTGGCAGGACTATTAACGCTTGGTGTTTCCGCCAACAAAAAGATTGACATCAATGAATAAAAAAGCATTTATATTCGATTTGGACGGTGTAATCGTTGACACGGCGAAATATCATTTTTTAGCCTGGCAAAAATTAGCCCAGGAATTAAATATCGAATTTACCACAGAACACAACGAAGAATTAAAAGGTGTAAGCCGCGTACGTTCCCTTGATATCATTTTAGAATTAGGCAAAATTGATGCTTCGCACGAAGAAAAAACCAAATGGCTCATTCAAAAAAATGAAGTTTACTTATCCTATTTAGTAGATATGGATGAAAGAGAAATTTTGCCGGGCGTTATGCCGATTTTAGAATTTTTGAAAGAAAACAATCAATTAATTGCCTTGGGATCCGCGAGTAAAAACGCCAGGCCTATTTTAGAAAAAACAAAAATCATCCATTATTTTGACGCTATAGTCGACGGAAATGATGTGTCCAATGCAAAACCCGATCCGGAGGTTTTTCTAAGAGCTGCACAATTACTGAATACCTCTAACAAAAATGCCATCGTTTTTGAAGATTCGGTTGCCGGAATTCAAGCCGCCAATGTAGCACAAATGATAAGTATTGGCATTGGTAAAAATGAAATATTGCATGAAGCAAAGTTTATCTTCAAAGACTTTACAACCATGGACTTTGACTTTATTGAAGCTTTGATTAAGAAATAATATACGAAACGGATAAAGTTAGAATCACACTAATTTTAAAATGTCAATCTCAGTTGAAAAACTATTAAATTAAACAAATGAATCAAGATTATATAAAACCAGATAACTGGTCCATCATTGAAGAAGGATTTGATTTCGAGCGAGCAAAATCATCCGAAAGCCTTTTCAGTATTGGAAACGGCGCGATGGGGCAACGTGCTAATTTTGAAGAAAATTATACAGGACCTACATTTCAGGGAAGCTATATTGCCGGAATTTATTATCCTGACAAAACCAAAGTAGGCTGGTGGAAAAATGGTTATCCTGAATATTTTGCCAAAGTACTGAATGCCCCAAACTGGATTGGAATCGATATTGAAATTAACGGAGAAAATCTGGATTTAGCTACTTGCAAAACCATCTCCAACTTCCGAAGAGAACTGAATATGAAGGAAGGCTGGTATCATCGTTCCTTTGAAGCCTCTTTGCAAAACGGAACTGAAATCTCGGTAAACGTGCGTCGTTTTCTTTCATTGGATTTAGATGAAGTCGGCATGATCAATTATGAAATTATACCTTTAAATAAGGAAGCCAAAATAGTTTACAAACCCTATATCGATGCCGGCGTTACCAATGAAGATGCCAATTGGGATGAAAAATTCTGGGAACCGCTCGAAGTAAAACATTTAGAAAATGAAGCTTTTGTAACGGCCAGAACGTTCAAAACCCATTTTAAAGTGACTACTTTCATGCAAAATACCATTTTTGCAAATGATAAAGATCTCAACCTTTCTCCGGAAAAGGTGGATGCTTCAAATGATAAAGTACAATTTAGCTATTCCGTTACTGCCGCTCAAGGCGAAAAATCATCCATCCAAAAAATGGGCGGTTATACGGTTTCTCTTAATCATGAAAACACGCTTTCTGCCGCAGAAAATGCAATACAAAAGGGTTTAGCAAAAGGGTACGATCAATTATTACAAGAACAGATTGCTGCTTGGGCAAAAATTTGGGAAATGTCAGACATCACAATCGAAGGCGATGTAAAAGCACAACAAGGCATTCGTTTTAATATTTTTCAATTGAATCAAACCTATTTAGGAAAAGATTCCCGTTTGAATATTGGTCCAAAAGGATTTACCGGTGAAAAATACGGCGGTTCCACGTATTGGGATACCGAAGCCTATTGCATCCCGTTTTATATGGCGACCAAAGACCAGCAGGTTGCCCGAAACTTACTGACTTACCGTTACAATCAGTTGGACAAAGCCATTGAAAATGCAGAGAAATTAGGCTTTACAAACGGCGCCGCTTTATATCCGATGGTAACGATGAATGGGGAAGAATGCCATAACGAATGGGAAATTACTTTTGAAGAAATTCACAGAAACGGAGCCATCGCATTTGCCATTTTTAATTATTATCGTTTTACTGGAGATTACTCTTATATCCCTGAAAAAGGTTTGGAAGTTTTAATCGGAATTGCCCGTTTTTGGCATCAAAGAGCGAATTATTCGACCAATCACAATCAATATGTGATTTTGGGCGTTACTGGCCCGAATGAATACGAAAACAACGTAAACAATAATTTCTACACGAATTATATAGCCAAATGGTGTATTGATTATACGTACGAGCAAATTCAAAAAGTGTCCTTGGAATACCCTTCCGACCACAAGAGAATTACCGAAAAAGTAAAACTTACCCATACAGAATTACATTCCTGGAAACAAGTGGCAGACAATATGTATTTCCCTTATTCCGAAGAACACAAAGTGTATTTGCAGCAAGATGGTTTTTTAGACAAAGATTTAGTTAAGGTCGCCAACTTGGATAAAAGCCAAAGACCAATCAATCAAAAATGGTCCTGGGACAGAATATTGCGTTCGCCTTATATCAAACAAGCAGACGTTTTACAATGTTTTTATTTCTTCGAAGAACATTTTTCGAAAGACGAATTGAAACAAAATTTCGAGTTTTACGAAGCATTTACAGTCCATGAAAGTTCGCTTTCTCCATGTGTCCATTCGATACAAGCGGCCGTTTTAGACAAAATGGATATGGCCTATACTTTCTATTTAAGAACGTCCCGACTGGATTTAGACGATTACAACAAAGAAGTCGAAGAAGGTTGTCACATCACAAGTATGGCAGGAACATGGATGAGCATCGTAGAAGGTTTTGGAGGAATGCGTGTAAAAAATGACGCGTTACATTTCTCTCCAAAAATTCCAAAAGAATGGAATGGTTATTCCTTTAAAATCAATTTTAGAAACCAAATACTGAAAGTTTCCATCAGTCAAAATGAAACTAAATTATCGCTCGAAGGTTCAAAAACCTTAACCGTTTTTGTGAACGGAAAAGCGATTTTGGTAGAACCGGATAACTTGGTGACAGTTTAATAAAACTTAACCCTTTCAGCGTTTCAGGCGCTGAAAGGGTTTTTTAAATTAAAATAAAATGAAAAAAATAATCTTTCTATTCCTTTTTATTTCATCCGCAATTTTTGCTCAAATCGACAAGGTTGAACCACCTTTTTGGTATGCAGGAATGCATAATCCGGAATTACAAATCATGTTCTACGGTAAAAATATTGCCCAAAACGAAGTTTCTGTTTCCAATAATACCATCATTAAAAATATTCAAAAAACCGAAAATCCTAACTACGTTTTCGTAACCATCGACACAAAAAATAGTACAGCCCAAGATTTAGTTTTTTCCTTTTCGAAAAATAAAAAAGTGGCTTTCACCAAAAAATATTCCTTAAAACCTCGAAGAGAAAATTCCGCTTTGCGCAAAAGTTACGATGCTTCAGACCTAATTTACCTGATTATGTCCGACCGATTTGCAAACGGAAACCCGAATAACGACAGTGACCAATCGGTTACCGAAAAAGCCGACAGAAACAATCCCGGCGGCAGACACGGCGGCGACATCGAGGGAATGATAAAAAATTTAGATTACCTCAAAGAATTGGGCGCTACGGCACTTTGGCCAACACCGCTTTGCGAAGACAACGACAAACAATATTCGTATCATACTTATGGCCAGTCCGATGTTTATAAAATCGATCCGAGATATGGAACCAATGAGGATTATGTCCGATTGTCATCAGAATTGCACCAACGCGACATGAAACTAATCATGGATTACGTGACCAATCATTGGGGTGCAGAACATTGGATGATGAAAGATTTGCCAACTTACGACTGGGTGCATCAATTTCCCGGTTATGCGCAAACCAATTACCGAATGACTACGCAATTCGACCCAAATGCTTCCGAAATCGACACCAAAATATGCATGGACGGCTGGTTTGTAAAATCAATGCCGGATTTAAACCAATCGAATCCATTGCTGTTAAATTATCTGACACAAAACGCAATTTGGTGGATAGAATATGCCGATTTAGATGGATTTCGTGTCGACACCTATTCCTACAATGACAAAGAAGGTATTGCAAAATGGACCAAAGCCATCACGGATGAATATCCAAATTTCAACATTGTTGGCGAAGTCTGGATGCACAATCAGTCGCAAATGGCCTATTGGCAAAAAGACAGTAAAATTGGAACCATTCAAAATTACAATTCCAATTTACCAAGTGTGATGGATTTCACTTTACACGATGCTTTTGGCAATGTTTTCAACGAAGATGAAGGCACTTGGGACAAGGGAATGATTAAAGTGTATGAGAATTTTACCAATGATTTTCTTTATCCCAATCCTAATAATCTTCTGACTTTTGTCGAAAATCATGATACCAATCGTTTTAATGAAATTTATAAAAACGATTTCAAAAAATACCAAATGGGAATGGCTTTACTTGCCACAGTTCGTGGAATTCCGCAATTGTATTATGGTTCAGAAATTGGCATGAGCGGCGACAAAAATAAAGGGGATGCCGACATCCGCAAAGATTTTCCCGGTGGATGGTATGGTGATGCCAACAACGCTTTTACTCAATCTGGAAGAAATACTGAACAACAAAAATTCCATGATTTTACCTCCAAATTATTCAATTGGAGAAAAACCAATGAAACGGTTCATTTCGGCAAAATGAAACATTATATCCCGGAGAATAACGTCTATGTTTATTTTCGTTATACGGATACTAAATCGGTTATGGTGGTGATGAATAATAACACCACGAATCAAACCATAAAAACCAATCGATTTCAGGAAAGCATTCAAAATTATAAAACCGGAAAAGAGATTTTATCCGGAAAATCAATTGATTTGAAGAATGAAATCTCAATAGAAGGAAAATCGGTTCTAATATTAGAATTGGAAAAATAATTAGGAGCTATTTCCCGCTTTTGCCTTTATCTCTTCACTGCGTTACGAGGATACCGGCGCAATCGGGGCTAAAAAAAACCATATGAACAAGACTATTTTCAGAATACTGATTTTATTTATTTCCACCACAGTTGCTTTTGCCCAAAATGCAAACAGGAAGTATGAAAATTTCAAAGAAGGCAACAATACTTTAGAAATTAAAACTTCTGATGGTATATATCGTATCAAACCCTACTCGGATAAAATTGTAGAAACCTCCTTCATTCCAAATGGAGAAACATACAATCCAAATTCCCATGCAGTTGTTTTAGTTCCAAAAACCGGAATTTCAAAAGTAACCGAAGATTCAAATTCAATCCGATTTACAACTAAAGGAATCGTAGTTGCCATTCAGAAATCACCTTTTAAAATTTCATACTTCTATAAAGACAAACTGCTTCTTTCTGAAAAAAACGGCTACACCAAAAAAGATTCTACAGAAATTATAGATTTTAATTTAGATAACTCCGAAGTGCTTTACGGTGGTGGTGCGCGCGCTTTAGGAATGAACCGAAGAGGAAATCGTTTACAATTATACAATCGGGCTCATTATGGCTATGAAACCCGTGCCGAATTAATGAATTTCACGATGCCCATCGTAATGTCGTCAAAAATTTATGCCGTTCATTTTGATAATGCACCCATCGGTTATTTGGATTTAGACAGTAAAAAAGACAATACTTTAGCTTACGAAACCATTTCCGGTAGAAAAACCTATCAGGTAATTGCAGGAGATTCCTGGACAGATTTAATCTCCAATTATACAGATTTAACAGGAAAACAGCCTTTGCCAGCCCGTTGGACATTAGGTAATTTCTCGAGTCGTTTTGGGTATCATTCGCAAGACGAAGTGCTAAAAACTATTGACAAATTTAACAACGACGAAATCCCTGTTGATGCCATTATTTTGGATTTATATTGGTTCGGAAAAACGGTTCAGGGAACCATGGGCAATCTGGATTGGGATAAAGACAACTTCCCTACTCCAACAAAAATGATTGCCGATTTGAATGCCAAAGGTGTAAAAACCATTTTAATTACCGAACCTTTTATTCTCACCACTTCCAACAAATGGGAGGAAGCCGTGGGAAAAAAAATCCTGGCAACCGACAAATCAGGAAGTCCATTTAAATATGATTTTTACTTTGGAAACACCGGATTAATCGACATTTTCAAGCCAGAAGGAAAAGAGTGGTTTTGGAACATTTACAAAAATTTAATCAATCAGGGCGTTGGCGGCTGGTGGGGCGATTTGGGAGAGCCGGAAGTACATCCCTCAAAATTGCAACACGCTATTGGAAGTGCCGATGAACTGCATAACATTTACGGACACAATTGGGCAAAACTTGTTCAGGAAGGATATCAGAAAGAGTTTCCGAACCAGCGTCCATTTATTCTGATGCGTTCCGGTTATTCCGGTTCACAGCGATTTGGAATGATTCCTTGGTCCGGTGATGTCAGCAGAACTTGGGGCGGATTGCAATCTCAAACCGAAATCGCATTGCAAATGGGAATGCAGGGAATGGGTTATATGCATTCTGATTTAGGCGGATTTGCGGGAGATTATTTTGACAATGAACTATACATTCGTTGGCTGCAATACGGTGTTTTTCAACCGATTTTCCGTCCGCATGCACAGGAAGATGTTGCTTCTGAACCCGTTTATAAAGACATCGTTACCAAAGCAAAAGCTAAAAAACAGATAGAATTGCGGTATCAGATGCTGCCTTACAATTATACTTTGGCCTTCGAAAACAATCAAAAGGGAACACCTTTGATGCGACCATTATTTTTTGAAGAACCTGCAAACCTTAAATTATCAAATATTTGCGAAACCTATCTTTGGGGAAATGATTTTTTGGTGACTCCAATTACTAAAGCCGGAATTACTTCAACCTCTATTTATTTTCCAAAAAATAATAACTGGTTTGATTTCTATTCTGATAAAAAACAGTCAGCCGGAACCACTTCAACTATCGCCGTTACAGAAGATCACATCCCGGTTTTTGTTCGTGGCGGTGCTTTTATTCCGATGATAAAAACGATTCAAAACACTTCTAAATATAGTATTGAAAATTTTGAATTACATTATTATTTTGATAGAAAAACTACTGAAAGCAAAGGAATTCTTTATGATGACAATGGAGAAACATCAAATGCTTTTGAAAAAGGAGCATTTGAAATTTTGAATTTTAAAAGTGTTATTAAAGCTAAAATTTTAACTATCAAATTGAACTCGGAAGTTGGAAAAAGCTATCAACCAAAAGACAAAAATGTCACATTGATTATTCATAACATCAAAGCAAAAAAAGCAACATTAAACGGAATATCAATTTCATTTAAAACAAATAAAAACAGCATTGAAATCCCTATTTCTTTGAAAAAAGGATCTGAAAATGAAATCAAAATTCAACTGTAAAAGCCTATGAAAAATCTGTTTACACTATTGTTTTTTACATTGCTTTTCTCCAGTTGTTCTTCAACTAAAGAAACCGCAAAAAAAGAAACCAAAACACCTTTCGTTTGGGAAGGCGCCAATGTTTATTTTCTGTTAACCGATAGATTCAAAAATGGAAATCCTGACAACGATTTGAATTTCAACCGAACAAAACCTACCGGAAAACTCCGTGGTTTTGAAGGCGGTGACATACGAGGAATTATCCAAAAAATTGACGAAGGTTATTTTGACAAATTAGGAATAAACGCCATTTGGCTTACCCCCGTTGTAGAACAAATTCACAATGGCGTGGATGAAGGAACCGGATTTTCCTATGGATTTCATGGGTATTGGGCAAGAGATTGGTCGAGCCTTGATCCCAGTTTTGGAACCAAAGCAGATCTTGCGGAATTGGTTGCCAAGGCGCATGCAAAAGGCATTCGTGTTTTACTTGATGCGGTAATTAATCACACCGGACCGGTCACGCCGGAAGATGCTGTTTACCCAAATGACTGGGTCAGAACGGCTCCAAAATGCACTTACAATTCTTATGATTCTTATATCAATTGTACGCTTGTGGAAAATCTTCCCGATGTAAAAACCGAAAGCAATCAAGAGGTAACTGTTCCTCAATTTTTAGTGGAAAAATGGAGAAAAGAAGGTCGGTATGAACAAGAAATGAAATCATTAGACGCTTTTTTTGCAAAAACAGGCTATCCAAGAGCGCCACGATTTTATATTATGAAATGGCTGTCCGATTACATTACTGATTATGGAATTGACGGCTACCGCGTGGATACTGTGAAACATACCTATGAAAATGTTTGGGCTGATTTCAAAAAAGTTTGCAATCAGGCTTTTGCAGATTACAAGAAACAGAACCCGAAAAAAGTATTGGATAATAATCCGTTTTTTATCGTGGGAGAAGTTTACGGATACAACATTGGTGGAAAATTGCTTTATGATTTTGGTGACAAAAAAGTCAACTATTTCGAAAACGGATTCTCCAGTTTAATCAACTTTGACTTTAGAAACGAAGCGAAAATGGGTTATGAACCCGTGTTTTCTAAATACTCAACTATTTTAAACTCCGATTTAAAAGGGTTCAGTGTCATGAATTATGTGTCTTCCCATGATGACAGCTGGCCTTTTGACAAAAAAAGAGAAAAGCCTTTTGAGGCAGGAACCAAATTGTTGTTGGCTCCCGGAATTTCCCAAGTATATTATGGAGACGAAAGCGCAAGGTCATTAGACATCGAAGGCACTCAGGGTGATGCCACTTTGCGGTCATTCATGAATTGGGATGACATTAATAACAACGAAAAAACAAAAGAAATCCTGACTCATTTTCAGAAATTAGGTCAATTCCGAAAAAACCATCCAGCGGTAGGTGCAGGAATTCACAATCAAATTCAAGCGAAGCCTTATATTTTCAGCAGGACTTTTGAAAAAGATACTTTCACTGATAAAATCGTTGTAGCATTAGATATGCCCAAAGGAGAAAAAAACATTTCTACAGGAACTGTTTTTGAAGAAGGCACAACATTAAGAGATGCCTATTCCGGAAAATTCACGACCGTAAAAAATGGAAAGGTGACCTTAAACACCGACTATGAAATTGTATTATTAGAACTAAAATAAAAATAATTATGAAAAAAATCGTCTTATTAGCCTTAAGCTTAACTTTATTGCTGAGCTGTAAAAAAGAAGAGAAAAAAGAAATAGCAGATGCAACTCAGGAAATAGCACCATTTTCGGATGCTGTTCCGGAAGGTGCGGTCATTTATGAGGCCAATATTCGTCAATATTCACCTGAAGGTACGTTTGCCGCTTTCGCAAAAGACATTCCAAAATTGAAACAATTAGGGGTCAAAATCCTTTGGGTAATGCCTATTTATCCGATTGGAATCGAAAAAAGAAAAGAAGGTTTGGGCAGTTATTATTCCATTAAAGATTACAAAGCCGTAAATCCTGAGTTTGGAAAACTGGAAGATTTCAAAAATCTGGTAAAAACGGCACATGAAAACGGAATTTATGTAATTCTGGACTGGGTAGCCAATCATACGGCCTGGGATCACGCCTGGGTAAAGGAACATCCTGAATATTATGCCAAAGACAAAGACGGCAAAATGATTTCTCCTTTTGATTGGACTGATGTCGTAAAATTGGATTACAACAACCCGGCGATGCGAAAAGCAATGGTCGACGAAATGAAGTATTGGTTAACAGAAGCAAATGTTGACGGTTTCCGTTGTGATGTAGCAGCAGAAGTACCAACCGATTTCTGGGATAATGCCTCTGCTGAATTAAAAAAAACCAAACCGGTTTTTATGCTGGCTGAAGCCGAAAAACCAGAGTTATCCAAAAAAGCTTTCGAAATGGCTTACGGTTGGGAATCACACCATATCATGAATGATATTGCTCAAGGCAAAAAAACAGTAAAAGACTGGGACAACTACATCACTAAAAAAGATACGACTTGGGAAAAAGATGATTTTACCATGTATTTCACTTCCAATCATGATGAAAATTCCTGGAACGGAACGGAATATGAAAGAATGGGCAATGCGGTAGAAACTTTTGCTGCGTTGACTTATGTTATTCCCGGAATGCCTTTAATTTATAATGGTCAGGAATATGATTTCAACAGAAGATTAAAATTCTTTGTCAAAGATTCATTGACTACCACTAAAGGAAAAATGTTTCCGATTTATGAAAAATTAGGAAAATTAAAAAATGAAAATGTTGCACTGAACGGTGGAAAAAATGCAGCTTCTTATAAAAGAATAGCTTCCTCATCTGACCAGAATATTCTGGCTTTTGAAAGAGAAAAACAAGGTAAGAAAGTGATTTTTGTAGGTAATTTGTCTAAAGCTAATCAAACTTTTTCTTTGCCAATAGAAGGTGAATTCACTGATTATATTTCAGGAAATAAAGTTGTTTTTACCAAAGAACAAAAACTAACTTTTAAACCTTGGGAATACAAAATTTTATTGGCGGAATAAATTTCAATAAATCCATTAAAAAGCACAAATCATTCCGGTTTGTGCTTTTTTTATTTTAGTTACCTTTGTAAAAAGTTTCTGTAAATGCTCAACATTGCTCATCGTGGCGCCAAAGCCTATGCCCCCGAAAACACTTTGGTTGCTTTTCAAAAAGCGATTGACATGAATGTCGATGGTATCGAACTCGATGTACATTTGTGTAAAACAGGTGAATTAATCGTTATGCATGATTACACGGTCGACAGAACGACTAACGGAATGGGTTTTGTAAAGGAACTGTCGCTTCAGGAAATCAAAACTTTATTCATCAACAATCAATTTGACACTAGACTTGTAGCCGAAATGCCGCAGCAAATCCCAACATTAATCGAGGTTTTTGATTTGGTAAACCAAAAATGCCTGATCAATATTGAACTTAAAGGAAAGGCAATGGCAAAGCCTGTAATGGAATTGATTGAGTTTTACATCAATGAAAAGCACTGGAAATACGACCAGTTTTTAATTTCCAGCTTCGACTGGTTAGCGTTGTTAGACATCCATTTATCGGATTCAAAAATTCCTCTGGGTGTTTTGACAGAATCTGATTTAAATCTAGCTTTTGCTTTCGCCAAATTCATAAATGCCCAATCCATACATTCTTATTATCATTTATTGACTAAGGAAAACACCGCTAAAATGCAGGAAGAAGGCATTCAGGTATTTGCCTGGACTGTCAATGAACCCGAAGACATCCAAAAAATAAAATCATTCAACGTAAACGGAATTATCTCCGATTTCCCAGACAGAATATGAACCAGAATTATGACATTATAATCGTTGGCGGCGGCGCGGCGGGTTTTTTCACCGCTATTAATATCGTAGAAAAAAATCCGAAATTAAAAGTCGCCATTCTGGAACGCGGGAAAGAAGTGTTGACGAAAGTTCGTATTTCCGGTGGCGGAAGATGTAATGTAACACACGCTTGTTTTGAACCTAATGAACTAGTGAAATTTTATCCTCGTGGCGAAAAAGAATTGCGTGGTCCTTTTCATCAATTTTGCTCCGGCGATACTATCGAATGGTTCGAAAAACATGGTGTAGCATTAAAAATTGAAGCCGATGGCAGAATGTTTCCAGTTTCCAATTCATCGCAAACGATTATTGACTGTTTTCTGAATGCGACTCAAAAATTAGGGATTTCGGTTTTAACCGGCCAAAGCGTGCAGTCGATTTTTAAAAAGGACGATTTATGGAAAATTGAAACGCAAAGCGAAACTTATATCACCGAAAAATTAATTTTGGCCACAGGAAGCAATCCTAAAATGTGGGAAATGCTGCAGGAATTCGGTCATGCCGTCGTAAGTCCGGTTCCTTCCCTATTCACTTTTAACATTAAAGATGCAAGAATAAAAGAATTGCCGGGCGTTGCTGCACAAGTTACCGTAAAAGTAAAAGACACTAAACTCACTTCAACCGGACCGTTATTAATTACCCATTGGGGAATGAGCGGTCCTGCGATTTTGAAATTGTCGGCTTGGGGCGCACGAACTTTGTTTGAAAAAAATTACCAGTTTACGATTTTTGTGAATTGGCTGAATGATGTAGATACCGAAGACGCTGAAAAAATCTTAAAAGAATTAAAACTGGAACATTCCAAAAAAGCCGTTTCCAAGAAATCGCCTTTTGAATTCCCGAATCGTCTTTGGGAAAGTCTGGTGCTTGCATCTGGAATCGAAAGCGAAACCAAATGGGCGGATTTATCTAAAATGCAATTGCAAAATTTAGCCAATCAATTAACCAATGCCAGTTTTCAGGTTAATGGGAAAAGTACGTTTAAAGAAGAATTTGTAACTGCCGGCGGAATTGATTTAAAGGAAATCAACTTCAAAACCATGCAAAGTAAATTACACGAAAACCTTTATTTTGCAGGTGAAATTGTAAATATTGATGCGATAACCGGCGGATTTAATTTCCAAAATGCGTGGACCAGCGGATTTATTTTGGCGAATAGCATAACGTAAAACAAAAACCCTTTCAGAGTTTAAAACTCTGAAAGGGTTAGCATTTTTATTTATTCAACCACCAGATACTGGCATTCAAAACCGTGGCAAAACTCACCCAAGCCAAATACGGAATGAATAAATAACCCGCGATTTTATCGATTTTCGCAAACTTGATATAGGTTTCATAAATCATCAGCCACAATAACACAATTTCGATAAGTGCCAACAACGGGTTTTTTAATCCAAAAAACAAATACGACCATAACGCATTTAACGCCAGTTGAATCGCAAAGAAGATTAAGGCTTTTCTAACCGCTTCTTTTTCGGAATCAATTCGGTTCCAGACCAATCCTGCGGCAATTCCCATCATGATGTAAAGCATGGTCCAAACCGGTGCAAAAACCCAACTCGGCGGATTAAAACTTGGCTTTATCAATGTCGGAAACCAGGTTTCGATACTCGATTGGGTTACTAAACTGGAGAAATAACCTACGGCAAGACAAGTGACCACAACGGTAAGAATTCGCGTTAATTTATTCATGATGATTTTTTTTCAAATTTAATCAAAACTTTATAGTGTTTCAATAAATAAACGAATCAGCGTATAAATCAAAAAAGTATCTTTGCGTAAATTTTTAAGTTCATGATTTCAGCAAACGATTTTATTCCATCAAAATATACGCATTCGGTTGAAAAAGGCAGTTTCCAGTGGAGCGCGCCCAGTAATATCGCTTTAGTGAAATATTGGGGAAAAAAGGACCATCAGATTCCGGCAAATCCATCGGTAAGTTTTACGTTGAATAACTGTAAAACGATTACCAAATTGGCTTTCGCTAAAAAAGTGAATGATGGGAATTTCTCTTTCGATTTGCTTTTTGAAGGAAAACCCAAAGAAGATTTCAAACCGAAAATTCAGAAATTCCTGGAACGGATTGAACCCTATTTGCCTTTTTTGAAGGAATATCATTTTACGATTGATACGCAAAACACGTTTCCGCACAGTTCCGGAATTGCTTCTTCCGCATCTGGAATGGCGGCATTAGCCATGAATTTAATGAGTTTGGAAAAAGAGTTGAATCCTGAAATAAGCGAAGACTATTTCTACCAAAAAGCCTCTTTTCTGGCGCGTTTGGGTTCCGGAAGCGCTTGCAGAAGCGTAAAAGGAAGTCTTGTGGTTTGGGGAAATCACGCAAATATTAAAGGAAGTTCTGATTTGTTTGGTGTAGAATTTCCAAATAAAATACATGCCAATTTTAAGAATTATCAGGATACCATTTTGTTGGTTGACAAGGGCGAAAAACAGGTTTCGAGCACCGTCGGACATGATTTGATGCACGCTCATCCTTTTGCCGAAAGGCGTTTTGCACAAGCGCATGAAAATTTAGACAAATTAATTGCTGTTTTTGAAAATGGTGATTTAGACCAATTCATCAAAATTGTGGAAAGCGAAGCCTTGACTTTGCATGCGATGATGATGACTTCGATGCCCTATTTTATTTTGATGAAACCCAATACTTTGGAAATCATCAATGCGATTTGGAAGTTCCGAAATGAGACGAAAATTCCGGTATGCTTTACACTCGATGCTGGCGCTAATGTGCATGTTTTGTATCCAAATAATGTCAAAGAAAAAGTTTTGCAATTTATTAAGAACGAATTAGTTGGCTATTGCCAAAATGGGCAGTACATTTGTGACGAAATTGGAAATGGAGCTCTTTTAATTAACAATTAAAATCAATTGTTTTTTGTTGTATCTTTATTCCAATAAAAAATACTGTTCACCGTTAACTTTATAACTGTCAACTGCCATATGAAAGGACCTCTGTTTTACTCAAAAATATTACTCTTCGGAGAATACGGCATTATTCAAGACTCAAAAGGATTATCTATTCCCTATAATTTTTATAACGGCGCGCTGAAAACAGACGTGAATTCTTCTGCAGAAGCCATTAAATCCAATGGAAATTTGAAACGTTTTGTTTCCTATTTAGAAACGTTGCAAAACGAACAACCGCAATTGGTTACTTTCGATTTAACGACTTTGAAAAATGATGTGGAAGCAGGAATGTACTTTGATTCCAGTATTCCGCAAGGATACGGAGTGGGAAGCAGCGGTGCTTTAGTGGCTGCGATTTATGATAAATATGCGCAAAATAAAATCACGGTTTTAGAAAATCTGACTCGTGAAAAATTATTGCAGTTAAAAAATATATTTTCTCAAATGGAATCTTTTTTCCACGGAAAAAGTTCTGGTTTAGACCCTTTGAATAGTTATTTGAGTATTCCGATTCTTATTAATTCCAAAGATAATATTGAAGCCACCGGAATTCCAAATCAAAGTTTTGACGGAAAAGGCGCGGTGTTTTTATTAGATTCAGGTATTGTGGGCGAAACGGCTCCGATGGTGAGTATTTTCATGGAAAACCTGAAAGACAAAGGATTCCGTGCGATGTTGAAAAACCAATTTGTAAAACATACTGATGCCTGCGTAGAAAATTTTCTTGGTGGCGATATGAAATCACTTTTCGAGAACACCAAAAAATTATCAAAAGTGGTTTTGAATAATTTCAAACCAATGATTCCAGAGCAATTTCACAATATCTGGCAACAAGGGATTGACACTAACGATTACTATCTGAAATTGTGTGGTTCCGGCGGTGGCGGTTACATCCTGGGTTTTACACAAGATTTAGAAAAAGCAAAAGCTTCTTTGAAAGATTATAAACTCGAAGTGGTTTACCAGTTTTAATCCAAACTCTTGAATCCTAAAAAGGAAACTTCAAACATTAAATTCTTAAAATGTTAAGCAGGAAGAACAAGCTTTTACTAATGAAAATTGTCAGTTTGTTCTCTGTCGTTAGAGGTTACAACATTCCAATAATTGTTTTGGCGCAATACCTTTCGGCCATATTTATTCTTGCTCCCGAAAAAAGAGCCTTGTCGGTATTGCTGGATTTCAACTTGTTTATTATCGTTTTGGCATCCTCGCTTACGATTGCTTCGGGTTATATTATCAATAATTTTTATGACAGCAAAAAAGATTTAATCAACCGTCCAAACAAATCTATGTTAGACCGATTGGTAAGTCAAAAAACAAAATTGAACGTTTATTTTACACTGAATTTTATCGTTGCCTTTTTGGCTTTTTTCGTTTCGTGGCGGGCCGTTTTGTACTTCTCGGTTTATATTTTCCTGATTTGGTTTTATTCTCATAAAGTAAAAAAATATCCTATTATCGGTAATTTGATGGCTGCTTTTATGGCGGTTTTGCCATTTTTCGCGATTCTTTTGTATTATAAAAACCTTTATGAAGTCATCTTTGCACATGCCACTTTTTTGTATTTATTGCTTTTGATTCGGGAGATGATTAAAGATTTGGAAAATATCAGAGGTGATTTGGCTAATGATTACAAAACCATTCCTATTATATATGGCGAAGCGGTTTCGAAAAAAATCATTACTGCTTTGACCATTTTTACGGTGGTTCCGGTTTATGTTTTGATTGAAATTTATAATGTTGGTTATATGGACATTTATTTTTATATCTGTTTGATTATCCTGATTTTCTTCCTGCTTTATTTATGGAAATCGGAAACTAAGGGACAGTTTTTATTGCTTCACAATGTGTTGAAATTTCTGATTGTTGCCGGTGTTTTCTGTATTGTTCTTATTGATCCTTCGGTTTTGTGGCATGGAAGAAATTTGTTGTTGCAGTAGGTTTTTTTTTAAATCCTTTCAGAATTAAAAGGAATACTTTCCTCGAGAAATCCCAAGCTTCTCGATTGGCTTAGCCCCGATAGGAAGCGGCATCCTTTTTTGAGACGATTTTTTTTCGGCTAAAAAAAGATATAGCGGATAGCGGGAAATAGCTCCTGAAAAGCCTACCTAAAATAAATGAACTCCCTTATTAATTAGATAGTTAGCGTTTTA
>NZ_DATDPV010000033.1:0-84740 GCF_035292545.1 Flavobacterium sp.
CCTCAATCTTGATGGTTTTGTGAATTTTTGGACACACGGTACGCTGCCGGGTTCAGCGTTGAATCCTTTTTATGGCAGTTATGCTTATAATTATACGGCCAATGATTATATTACATTTAACGGAACAGGAACAACAAGCGGGCCTTCAGGATTTAACGGATATATTGCGGCCGGACAGGGCTTTTTTGTAATGATGGATGATGGCGCTGCGGATGCTACCCAAACGATTACGTTTAACAATTCCATGCGAAGCAAAGATTATGATAACGCCCAGTTTTATAGAAACAGCGCTTCCAATCTTGTTGAAGGGACAGAAAAGCACAGAATCTGGCTGGATCTGATTTCTTCGACCAATGCGGTCAACAGGATGCTCGTAGGATATGTTGCCGGAGCCACTCTTGGAAGAGATCGTCTTTACGATGCTGTCACCAAAGTGGATAACAATCAGAATTTTTATTCCCTACTGACAAATCAAGCTTATAAAATTCAGGGTCGTCCAGTTCCTTTTGATACGAATGACCAGGTTCCGTTAGGGGTTAAATTACCTGCTTCAGGCAGTTATACTATAGCACTTGGCGCGACAGACGGATTGTTTCTGGGGGTTGCATATCCCATTTTTCTGGAAGACAAGCTGCTGAATATTATTCATGATTTGAAACAAGCACCTTACAGTTTTACCGCTGTTGCAGGAAAATTTGACAACCGTTTTGTGCTGCGTTATACCAATGTCAATTTAGGGAATGATGATTTTGTCATTACTGAGAACCATGTGGCAATAGCAACGGGAAACCAGGAAGTCGTTGTCAAATCTCAAATCGAACCTATAGAAAACATTGCCGTTTATGATGTTTTAGGGAGGTTGGTTTTCGAAAAAAATAATATCAACACTACTGAATTTACTATTCGGAATATGATTCCAAACCAACAAGCCTTGATTATCAGGATTGCTTTGGAAAACGGACAAACCATTAACAGGAAAATCGTTTTTTAACATCTTGTTATAATACTACTAAAAAGACCTCAGGATTTTATCTTGGGGTCTTTTTTTTATTATACGAATAGCAGTTGGTTTTTGTTTTTCGGTGTGTGTTTGTCGGAAATCAAATCGCTTTCAGATTCTTTTAGAAACTCAAACATTTATAATCTTTTCTCTTACAATTTCTTGTTTAATAGCTATAAGCAAAATCATAAAACTGTTAATATTTGATAAGAATATTATTATTAATTGCCTAAAATAACCGATTAAAGCATTAAAAACATCGATTAAATGACAATTTTTAGAATTGTGTCTGTGCTTTTTATTAACTTTATAAAACTCTTTGCCTGCTGCAATTTAACCAGATGAAAATCTTTTAAACCTAACAAGTTAATACCTCAAATCTATGAAAACAAAATTACTACTGCTTATGATGCTGTTTTCGGCTGTGAGTTGGGGGCAAGGAACGGAAACATTCGCAAATATCCCTGCTTCATCTGGTACTTATGAAGCTAGGACTTGGACTGGAGATAATGGAGTTGTTAATTGGGCTGCTTCTGACGCAAGAACAGACCAAACTATTACGACCAAAGCTATTACGATTAGAAATGGAGGATTGACTTTTCAATTAACAGCCGCTCAAAAAGCAGCTGGAATTGGTAGTTTGACATTTAAAGCTAAGGCACCTTTTGGCGGTCCAGATGTTGGTACGTTGAATTTACTTGTAAATGGAAGTAGTGTTGGTATAATTACAACTAATGGAGCTTTAGTAACTACGGTTAACACTTATACGATATCAAATATCAATATAGGGACAATAACAAGTTTAGTTTTGAATCAAACTACTGCTGGAAGTAGAATAACAATCGACGATATTTCTTGGACGTCAGCCTCAGAAATTAACATCCAAGGAAATGGTGTAAATATAGTTGACGGAGATACAACACCAGCACTTACCGATTTTACGGATCTTTCTGCTACCGTGGCGGTAGGGGCATCGATTACCAGAACTTTTACCATACAAAATACAGGAACGGGGACTTTAAATTTAACGTCAGCAAGTCCCCGTGTTACAATAACGGGTGCCCACGCCGCCGATTTTTCTATAACCACAATCCCCTCAAATAGTATAGCTGCAGCAGGGTCAACCACTTTTGCAGTAAGATTTACGCCAAGTGCGTTAGGGCTTAGAACGGCTACACTTACCATAAATAATAATGATAGCGACGAGGGGGTTTATGATTTTGACATTCAGGGGACTTGTATACCAAATAGTCTGTCGGATATTGTCCCGGTTGCTGGTTCTGAACCAACGACAATTTCAAGTACCGTAAATAATGCTGCTCCATTAACGGCTGCAACAGGGGTTCAAGTATGGCAAATTAAAGTTCGGGATGGTGGAGCGACACTTTCTGATGCCGATAATTTACCATCAATTTTAACGGATTTTACAATTTCTCAAGTTTCAAATACGGTTTCAACATGGAGTGATGCTATTAATACGATTGCATTGTTTGATGGTGCCACTTTTATTGCTTCGGGTACGGTAAATGCATCTACTATTGTTTTTTCCGGATTAAATATTTCTGTTACAGATAATACCGAGAAAACACTTTCGTTAAGGATGTCTTTAAAATGTCCTTTAGGTGCGGATGCCTTTGATAATGAATATTTTGGTTTTTCTATTGCCCACGGCGCCACTACTTTTTCAGCATCAGGATCCGGGAAAACCACTTTTACTGCTGCAAAAAATCAAACCGGAACCAATATCATTGCTGTCGTGGCAAGTGAATTAATTTATATTCAACAACCAGCAACGACAGGAATTGGAGCGACAATGATTGATGTTGTTCTCAAGGCTGTAGACGCTTGTGGAAATTTAGATTTAGGTGCGGTTACCGTTTCGCTTTCCAGCACGGGAACTATGACAGGAGCGCCATTGTCTGTAGCAGCTGTTGCGGGTGTAGCGACATTTACAAATATTATCCATTCTGTTGTGGGCACTGGCTTAACGATGACGGCTTCGGCAACAGGAGTCCCTTCTGAGGTTAGTTCTTTTTATGACATTGTTATCCCTACAACATTAAATCCCGGAGATTTAGCCATAATTGCAGTTAATACAGCCGCTGATTCAGGAAGTAGTGAAGATGAAATATCTTTTGTTTGTTTTGAAGATATCTTGCCCGGAACAAGAATTTATTTAACGGATAATGGTTACGAAAGGGTCACAGCCGGATTGTGGGGTAATACGGAAGGTGTTTTTTCTATAACAAGAACAGGTACAACTTTGGTAAAAGGAACAATTGTGACAATTCATTCGGTAGATGGCGGCATCAATGAAGCTTCAGATTTTACAGTTTATTCTTGTGGCGGTGTTGATGCCAATTGGACAAAGGCTGTAGTTTCTCCTGCTACTTCTTACTTCGATTTAAATATAAATGATCAGGTTTGGATTATGCAAGGAGGTACATGGGGTAATCTAAGCACAGGTACCCATAACGCTACATATAATGGAAATGTATTGTATGGATGGACTGATATTCCTTGGAAAACGACATCAAATTATGCGAGTACACAAGGTTCAACAATATACCCTCAAAGAGAATGTTATACCACTGATGTTGCTAATCCAGAAACAGGGGCATCGTTTGTAAAATTCAATGATCCGGTGAATCCTGATTTTTCAACTATAACTAATGGTAGATTCGATTGGATTGCATTGATTAATAATCCTGCCAATTGGAATTATTATAGTTCGGATGTTTTATATGATACGGGCGGATATGATTATATAGGCAACGCAACATGTCCCGCCATGATAATCTCGGGCGACACCTATGTTAATGGGAAATGGACCGGTAGATTAGATACAAACTGGTTTAATTGTGGGAACTGGGATACTTTAGTGGTTCCAGATGATACAGTTGATGTTCAGGTGGGTGATAATACAAATAATAATCAGGCCATTGTAGATGCTGCTGCACCTTTTGCGAGTTATTATAGTAATATAGCTAAAGCTAAAAACCTGACTATTATCGGAGAAAAAGTAGAAGTAGCCGGAAACACAAACAACAAATTTGAGGTTCACGGTAATTTACTAATTGATACTGCAGGAGCTTTGGATATGGATGATAGTACTATAGCGGATGATGGTCAGTTGTATCTTTATGGGAACTGGACCAATAATTTAGGGAATACAGCCTTTTCTGAAGGAAACGGAACCATCCATTTTATGGGAAGTACCCCTCAAATTATAAGCAATGTTACCCCAGAAGGAACCGAAACATTTTATAATCTGGTCTTAAATAATGATTTTACGACCAACGTATCTAATGATATTATTGCTCTTGGAGACTTAACCGTTAATGCCGGAAAAACACTAATAGTTTCGCCTGACGATTATGTTCAGGTTAATAAAAAAGTCACTAATAATGGGTTTTTAGAAATTTTAAACAGCGGCTCTTTAGTTCAGGTAGAAGATGGAATTGCAAATATAGGCAGCATATCAATGAAGCGTAAAGCCAATATTCGCTTGCAGGATTATGTATACTGGTCCTCTCCAGTTGTCAGTTTTGCCGTGACCGGTATATCACCAAGTACACCCACGAGTGTAATCTGGAAATGGAATCCTACAGTCGCCAATACTAATGGTGGTTTTGGAAACTGGCAAAATGCAAATGAAAGCATGAGCGTGGGCAAAGGTTATATTGTTCGAGGGCCAAGTGGTTTCAATAATACCGCGGCTCAGGACTTTACCGCAAATTTCACCGGTGTTCCTAATAATGGGGTTTGCAATGTTTCTATACAAAGAGGAAATAATACAGCAGGAGATTATTCTGGAACAAATGGAATTACCATAACCAACAAAGATGATAATTGGAATTTAATAGGAAATCCGTATCCTTCAGCAGTCAGCGCGCTTGACTTTTTGACTGCCAATACAAACATTGAAGGAGCAATCCGTTTGTGGACTCATGGTACGCTGCCAAGCACATCAATTTCTAATTCATTTTACGAGAGCTTTACTTATAATTATTCTTCCAATGATTATATTGTTTATAATGGGACAGCCACCATAACTGGTCCGGCAGGATTTAATGGTCTAATTGGTGCGGGTCAATCGTTTTTTGTATTAATGAATGATGGCGCTGCAGCAACAGAAACAGTTACTTTTAATAATGCATTGCGAAGTAAATTACACAACAACAGTCAGTTTTACAGAAGTGCTAATGCGCAAACAACAACTGCTTCAACTGAGCGTCATAGAATCTGGTTGGATTTAATTTCACCAACAGGGGTCGTAAACAGAACCGTAGTTGGTTATGTGGAAGGAGCCACCCAACAAAAAGACCGTATTTATGATGCCTACACGGATTATAAAAATGCACAAAATTTCTATTCTATTATTGATAAAGAAATTTTGTCAATCCAAGGCAGGGCATTGCCGTTTATGGTTGAGGATACCGTGCCTATGGGTATTAAAATACCGGCTAACGGGACTTACAAAATCGCCATTGCTGCTGTTGACGGATTGTTTCAGGGAGGCGGACAAATTATCTATCTGGAAGATACATTGTTGAATGTAATTCATAACGTAACCGTTTCGCCTTATCAATTTACAGCGAACCAAGGGGTTATAAACAATAGATTTATACTGCGTTATACCAATGGAACTTTAGGAACGGATGATTTTGACACCATTGGGAACAATGTAATTGTGGCAACCGGAAATCAGGAAATCCATATTGAATCTCAATTGGAACCTATAAAATACGTTAAGGTTTATGATGTTTTAGGAAGGTTAATTCTCGAAAAATCCAATGTCAATACGACCGAGTTTTCCATTCGGAATATGGTTTCAAACCAACAGGCCTTGATTGTCAGGATTACTTTAGAAAACGGACAAATCATTAATAAGAAAATCGTTTTTTAAAACAGTGTCATAATAATGCTTATAAAAACCTCAGGATTTATTTTGAGGTTTTTTTCTGGGGTTAAAAACCGTTTATTTGGTTTGTCGTGGTTTATCATTTTCAATAGTTCTTTTAATATCAGATCATCTTTTGAATCCTTTTTGAAGTAAAAAGACTACAGCATTTTTGTTGTAATTTTTTTTGCATAAAAGAGTGATGCGTTAAAGTTAAAAGACGAGGTATAGCAAATCAATCCTATTTATAAGAATAGTATTATAAATGCTTAAAATCACCGATTAAAACATTAATAATAACGTTTAAATAACAATTTTTTTAACAACTTTTACGGTTATACCCTTTTTTATGTTAAATTTAAGAATATATTTGTCGGCTGCATTTTAATCAAATGCAATTCTTTTTTATACTTAAAAGATAATACCACAAATGTTATGAGAATAAAATTACTATTGTTAATGTTGTTGTTTTCGGTTGTGAGTTGGGGACAGGTGAGTTATCTTGGTTTAGACGGAGGTTTGGAAGGTGCTGCGACAATTGATAACACTACCATCAATACATTACCGCAAGCTAATATGTGGACAAAAGCAAATGCAACCCAAACCATAGCTAATGAAGTTACAACTGTTAGATCGGGGATAAATTCCCTTAGGATTAATAACACATCTACTACTGCTCGTAGGGTTTGGTCGCCAAATATTTCAGTAGCTTCTACAACATCTCAAGTAACAGTTCAATATTACAGAAGAGTTGCAAATATTACAAATTCTCAAGAAAACCAATCAGGAATTTTGAATAACACAGAAGGACTTTCCGGCACATATGCAACTCCTCTAACTGCAAACACATGGGAAAAAGTCACTTATTCAAAATCTTCCTCAACATGGACAACTATTTCCGGTTTGATTCTTCAAAGGAAAATAGGTACAGGGAGTGATATGTTTATTGACGATATGTGCGTTTACTCCGGTTCAACAGATCTAACCGCGCCAAATACTCCTGGAGCCATTACGGTAAATAATCCAACAAATACAACTTTAGATCTAAGTTGGGGAGCTACAAGCGGTGGAGTTGACGGAGGCGGTTATATGGTTGTCAGGTATTCGCTTAATCCAAACGCGGATAATAGTCCAAATACAAATGGTATTTATGCCGTTGGAAATACTTATAGTAATGGCACCGGAGCCTTAGTCGGTACGGTTGTTTATAATGGTATGGGGCTTAGTTTTACGGATATGGGATTATCGAGTAGTACACAGTATTGGTATAAAGTTTATACTGTCGATAAAGCATTTAATTATTCTACGGAAGTTTCAGGAAATGGAACTACGATATTTGCCGCATCAAACACCATTACCACCAATACTGCTTTAACAGGTAGTCCGTTTTGTTCAGGCAATAGCGTTTCAGTGCCTTTTGTGAGCAGCGGAACCTTCGCTACAGGAAATATATATACTGTACAATTGTCTAATGCTTCAGGAAGTTTTGCTTCACCAGTTAGCATTGGGACTTTGTCAAGTACTGCAAATTCAGGAACCATTACTGCCGCAATTCCTGCGGGAACTGCTGCGGGAGCAGGATATAGAATACGAGTTGTTTCCAATATACCAAGTGTTATAGGATCTGATAATACTGCCAATCTTGCGGTTAATAGTGCCTTAATTATAACTACACAACCCACCGCCCAATCGGTCACTGAACCAGCTACAGCTGCTTTCACAGTGGCGGCTACCGGAACGGGAGTAACCTATCAATGGCAGGTTTCCACTAATGGTGGAGGGACTTGGAATAATGTGAGTACAGGAACGGGAGGTACAACAGTATCTTACACTACAGAAGCTACGATAATGGGAATGAACGGCTATCAATATCGGGTTATCGTAAGTGGTATGTCACCTTGCGTGGCGGTAACTTCTAATGCGGTCACTTTGACGGTAAATGCGGCTGTAACCCCTGTTATCACCAGTGCTTTGACGGCATCAGGAACAACAGGAACCGCTTTTACTTATACCATTGTTGCTACGAATACACCTACTAGCTTTAGTGCTACAGGTTTGCCTGCGGGATTGTCTATCAATACGAGTACGGGAGTAATTTCTGGAACTCCTATAGCGGCTGGTACAACTAATGTGACTATTACTGCAGCGAATGCGGGTGGCACTGATACAGAAACTTTGGTGATTACAGTTGTTGCGCCTGCAATTCCAGAAATAGATGTTGTAGGAAATGGTATCTCAATTATTGATGGAGACATAACGGCTTCGGTAACAGATGATACTGATTTTGGCTTCACAGGAATCGCTTCGGGAATGATAGTTAAAACATTTACCATTTTCAATACAGGAGGAGCTAATTTAACAATTTCAAGCGTTACGTCCTCGTTTGCTGATTTCACAATCAGCAGTGCTCCCGCAGCAACAGTTGCTTCCGGAGGTACAACAACTTTTCAGGTAACGTTTAATCCGAATGCTGCTGCACTAAGATTTGCAACAATTACTATTCTTAATAGTGATAGTAACGAAGGGACCTATGATTTTAGAGTGGAAGGTACGGGAACCGCGCCTGAAATTAACATAGCGGGAAATTCAAATAATATTGCTGATGGTGATGTAACTCCTGTTACGACAGATAATACTGATTTTGGATCTGTTGACATAGCCTCAGGCGCTATTGTTAAAACGTTCACAATTCAGAATACAGCTTCCGGAACCTTCGCGTCGGCTTTAAACCTGACCGGAGTGAGCCCATACGTAGTGATTTCCGGCGCAAATGCTGCCGATTTTACGTTAACAGTAATCCCGTCGGCTTCTATTGCCACTTCGGGCAGTACTACTTTTCAGGTTTCTTTCGATCCGACAACCATTGGCACAAAAACGGCTACAATTACTATAAATAATGACGACAGTGACGAAAATCCTTATAATTTTTCAATTCAAGGAACAGGAGTTACACCAACAATTACGCTTACACCAACAACACGTACGGGTTTTACCTATGTTTTTGGGTCTGGTCCATCCCCAACTCAAACCTTTACTGCAAGCGGGGCTAATTTAACGGCGAATATTTTACTTACACCACCTACAAATTATGAAATATCAACGGCAGCAGGTTCTGGTTTTGGAAGTACAATTAATTTGACGCAATCTGGCGGAACGGTTAGTTCAACAACCATTTATATTAGATTAAAATCAGGTCTGGCAGTTGGTACTTATAATTTAGAGGATATTACCGCTACTTCAACAAATGCTGTTAACAAAACGGTTACTTGTAGCGGAACGGTAACGGCTCCAATAACAAATGATTTATGTTCAAATGCCATTGTGTTAACGGTAAATGCTGCTGCGACAACAGGTAACATGACAGGATCTTCACCGACAGCAGGATTAACTTATGAGCCTACAAAAAAGGATGTTTGGTATGCTTTTACCCCAACTTGCACCGGTTCCCATACCATTACCGTGACGGGTTTTGCAGGAGATATTGATGTAGATGTTTTTATGGCTTCTTGTCCAACCTCTGGCGTAGGGACATTTTCTGCTCAAACCGGATCAGCGACAGAAGCGGTTACTGCCACTTTTACAAGTGGTGTAACTTATTATATTCGTCTATTAGCATGGAATACTGCCGCAGAAACAAGTGCATTTACCGTACAGGTCGTGTCTAATGGTACATTGACATTGACAAATACAGGCAGTCCCGCTGTAGGAGGTATTGCAGCAAATACAAATAATGTTGTATTATTTGGTTTTGATGTGACACCAAGCGCTTGTACAACAACTTTTAACTTTACTGCCGTAACTGTTTCTAAAGCTGGAACTACCACAACAGCCGATTTATCTAATTTTAGAATATTTTATGATGCGGATGGAAATGGTGTTATCAATGGTGGAGAAGCCACTGTTTCGGGTGCTGGAATTGCTTTGGCAACTAACATGAATTTCACCATAACAGGACAAACCGGTTTATCAGCAGCCAGAAAATATTTGTTGGTTGCAGATGTTGCTGTTGGAGCAACAAATGCGCGCACATTTACAGGAAGCATAACACCATCAACCGATTTAACCGCGGTTTTAACACCAACAGGTTCAGTAACCGGAACAGCTACGGGAAATACACAAACGATTCTTTCTGGTCCGGAGATTAATGTAACGGGAAATTCCGTTTCAATCTCTGATAATGATGCTTCGCCTTCTGTAACGGATGCTACTGATTTTGGTTCAACCGATATTACTTCCGGAACTGTGGTAAAAACATTCACGATTCAGAATATTGGGGTTGCCGCACTTAACTTAACTGGTCTAAGTCCTTATTTAGTAATAGGAGGAACAGACGCTGCCGATTTTTCTTTGACAGTCATTCCTGCATCACCAATTGCAGCTTCTGGGTCGACCACTTTTCAGGTTACTTTTAATCCAAGTACTATAGGTTTAAAATCAGCCACCCTCTCCATTGCCAATGATGATACGAATGAAAATCCTTATAATTTTACCATTCAGGGAACAGGAACTACCCCACTTGTTAATGATTTATGTGCGAGTGCCACCGCATTAACCGTAAATGCCGCCGCGATAGGAGGAAATATGACAGGGGCTACCATAACAGCACCATTTACCGAAAAAGATGTTTGGTATAGTTTTACTCCAAGTTGTACGGGAACTCATGCCATAACGATTGCTGGTTTTACCGGTGATATTGATACTGAATTGTTTGGAGGGGCTTGTCCGGTTTCAACAACTACTTTAGATGGTTCCGCAGGAACAACTTCTACAGAAACGATAAGTACTTCGTTAACCTCCGGAACAACTTATTATTTAAGAGTTCTGGCATTTAATGTTGGAGCGGAGACTACTGCTTTCACGGCTAGGGTTACCACAACGAGTGTATTAACACTGACTAATGCAGGAAGTCCTGCAGCGGGTAATATCAGCGCTGGAACTGTAAATGCGGTTATAATGGGATTTACCACAACTCCAACTTGCACTGCCAGTTATGATAATACTAGTGTCACTTTAACAAAATCGACAATATCAACTGTAACTGCAGCAGATATTTCTGGTTTCAGGATTTTTTATGATGCTAATGGAAACGGAATTGTTGATGGAGGCGAAACATCGATATCCGGAGCAGGAATTGCATTGGGTACGACGATGGTCTTTACTTTGTCAGGACAAACGGGAATTACGACAACTAGAAATTACCTGTTAGTTGCGAATGTTGCTCTTGCAGCGGTAAACGGGCATACGATAAAAATCAATTTATCCCCTAATACTGATTTAACCTCAGTACTTACGCCAACCGGTACGAAAACAGGAACCGCCTTAGGAAACACTCAAACGATAACACCTCCAACGTGTACATCAGCGGTAATTTCCAATTTAACCCCTTCTTCAGGACCGGTGGGTACAGAAGTAACCATCACCGCTTCCTCAGGAAGTTTAACGGGTGCAACCGCTACTTTTAACGGAATTTCTGCCACTGTTGTGTCCAGCTCGGCGACACAATTGGTAGTAACGGTTCCAGTCGGTGCAGCTTCCGGTAATTTAATTGTTACTGACGGTCAGCCTTGTAATTCAACCACCACATTTACGGTTATCAATAATGATGTCACCACATGTGAAGGTTCAGGAAATTCTTTTGCAGATTTAATTATTTCGGAGGTATACGATTCCAATGGTGGAAATGTCTGGCACATGGAACTATTCAATCCGACTAATACTGCTATTGATTTAGACGCGTTGGGTGCGAATTATAAATTGGAAAGATTTGGAACTATAGGTGATCCAACTCCGACAAGAACGGTGGATATTTCGGGAATAGTTCTTCCGGGGGCTGTTTATTTAGCCGATTTAGGAACGATTACAGATCCTTCATGTATAAAAACATACGACTTCACTTCTTATGCACAGGGAATTAATGAGCAGGATGCAATTAAATTGACTAAAGAAGGTATTCCGGTTGATATAGTTCATTGTCCAAATGAAATAGGATACACCATCACCAGAAATACAACTGCCACCGGACCAACTGCCACTTATAATGCTGCAGACTGGAATATAAATAGTACAGAATCTTGTACTGATTTAGGATTGTTTAGCGCGATACTTAATATGCCGGCAGCCATCACTGCCCAACCAAGTCTTAGCTTAACCTGTTCTAGTACTTCAGCTTTGATTTCTGTTACTGCAACCGAAGGATTTGTAGGAGGAGCCCAGTTGGCCTATCAATGGTATGTTGTTGCTCCCGGAGCTTCAACTTGGACCGCACTTACAAATGCAGGTGTCTATACTGGCGCTACTGCAAACACATTGAATATATCGGCCCTGACAGGATTAGATAATTATCAGTACTATTGCCAGGTAAGAGAAAATGATGCAACCTGTTATCAGGCAACAATAGCAGTAAAAATTGGTTCGGGAACTACCACTACCTGGAATGGAAGCACTTGGTCTGACGGAATGCCTACATTAGGAATGCTTACAATCATCGACGGGAATTATAACACCACAACTCATGGCAATATCGATTGCTGTAGTTTGATGGTTAATGCCGGATTTACAGCTACCGTTACGGCTGGAAGTTACATCAATATTCAAAATGATTTAACGGTAAATGCCGGAGGAACCCTGGATGTTTTAAACAATGGTTCCTTAGTGCAGATTAGCGACACAGGTGTGAATACCGGGAATATTATTATGCGTCGTACGGCAAATATCAAGCTACAAGATTATGTGTATTGGTCAGCTCCGGTATCGGGTTTTTCAGTAAATTCTATTTCTCCGGGTACACCTTCAAGTTTACTTTGGAAATGGAATCCTACAGTTCTCAATACCAATGGAGGTGAAGGAAATTGGCAAAGTGCCTCAGGAGCGATGACCGTCGGAGGAGGTTATATTGTGAGAGCGCCTAATGGCTATACAAATTCAAGTGCGACTGCGTTTACGGCAAATTTCACAGGAGTGCCAAATAACGGAATTCTTACTCCGGCCATCAGTAGAGGAAATAATTTAGGAGCAGGAGCCACTGGACCAAACGGTGTTTTAAGAACGGAAAATGATGACAACTGGAATTTGTTGGGGAACCCGTATCCATCAGCAATAGGAATAAATGAATTTTTAACGGCTAATATTGCCAATATAGATGGATTTGTTAGGCTTTGGACTCATGGTACATTGCCAAGCAGCGGTACAGCAGATCCCTTTTATGCTAATTTTGTATCTAATTATACTGCAGCTGATTATATTGCAATTAATGGTGCAGGAGCCACAAGTGGTCCGGGAACACTAAGTGTAATCGGAGCTGGGCAAGGATTTTTTGTATTAATGAATGCGGGAGGTGCCTCTACAAGTTCGGTTACGTTTAATAACGCAATGAGAAGCAAAACATTCTCGAACAGTCAGTTTTACAGAGCCGCAAATATTTTGAATGACAATCAACCTATAGGAGGGAATCTGGAACGTCATAGAATTTGGTTGGATTTGATTCCTGCTACCGGACCAACTATCAGAACCTTGGTAGCTTATGTAGAAAGCGCAACAGCAGGAAGAGACAGGCTATTTGATGCTTTGACGGATTATAAGAGTGCGCAGAACTTCTATTCGCTTATAGGTAATGATATAATGACTATTCAGGGCAGGGCATTACCATTTGTTGTTGAGGATAAAGTGCCTATGGGGGTTAAAATACCTGCTAACGGGATTTATAAAATTGCCCTTGCTGCCGTTGACGGATTGTTTCAAGGCGGTGCACAAATTATTTATCTGGAAGATAAATTACTGAATGTGATTCATAACCTAACCGCCTCGCCGTATCAATTTACAGCGAACCAAGGAGTTATAAACAGTAGATTTATATTGCGTTATACCAATGTGACTTTAGGAACCGATGATTTTGACACTATCGGAAACAATGTAATTGTTGCCTCAGGAAATCAGGAAATCCATGTTGAATCCCAATTGGAACCTATAAAAAGCATTATAGTTTACGATGTTTTAGGAAGAAGTATTTTCGAAGAAAACAATGTCAATACTACCGAGTTCTCTATTCAAAATCTGGTTTTAAGCCAACAGGCATTAATCGTTAAAATTGTTTTAGAAAACGGACATACACTTACAAGAAAAATTATTTTCTAACGACGAATTCCTCGTTCATAAAAAAACCCATAAAGAGCAATCTTTATGGGTTTTTTTATACAATTTAGAGTCCTATAATTTTTTAAATCAACCAGAACTTACAGAATATTGAAAAATATTCATCAATGTTTTTTTGTTATCGATATGCGTTATATGCCTATTTATCATAAGTATATAAATTTTACCCTCAAAAATTTTAAAGTTGCCTTAAAAATAAAATTTAAGATGATTTTATTTACAACAAATTTGTGATTCTCTCCACTTTTCGGTGTTTTTTTAACTGAACACAGTTATTATTTAAAAAGAAAAAACTGACAAATGCACTTACTCATTGCAACGGATTTATTCTATTTATTAAGAATAAACTTACTTATAATGTCTAATTTTGCACTTTAACGATTTTTATTGTCATTTGAAGAATAAATAAAATGATTCGAATGAGCATTTGTAATTTTCCTGAGTCTTGACGTAATGATTTATTAAATAATTAAGATACGGTTTTTCCGTAAAAATTGTTAAAGTTTACAGAACTCCAAACTGGTTTTTAGAAACCTTTTATCTCGATAGCTTTTTTAAAGAAAATCATTCGAAGTAACAAAAAAATAAAAAATGGATAAAATACTACACTTGTTTTCAAATAACAGATCGATCTTGATATTAATATTATCACTTAGTTCTTTTACTTTTTGTGCACAGACCACCAATACTTTCACGGCAACCAATTCAAATTGGAATAATACTGGAAACTGGTCCCTTAATCATGTGCCAACATCGGCAGAAGACGTATTGATTCCTTTTGGGAAAACGGTAACTGTAAATGTAAATTCATTGGCCAATAGTATTACTATTTCAGGGGTTTTGAAAATAGATGATCAAAAAACGCTTACGGTAGGCCATAATTTTACAGTGAATCCTGGTGGTGCTTTTAATATGCCAGGGGGTTCAGGTGTAGCAACACTTGTCGTTTATGGTAATTTTTATAATTATGGAATTTCTGATTTTTGGAAGAGCAACGTCATTATTTGTGGCGACTTAATCAGTCCTTCGACATCCTCATTGCAAAACAGCGGAATTGTTGTAGTAGGGGGTAATATCATTGGTGATTTTTCTCTTACAGGCAGTGCGGGTAATATTTACGCATTGAATCCTAATGCTACAGTGACTGTTACGCCAAGTTCGGTTGGCAGCACAGTTATTCCAGGTGCTGATGTGCCAGCTTCCGAAGGGGCAGCATTAATTACTTTAATTAACCAGGCAATTTATTCAGGGAGCTGTCCTTTCACTGTTTCTGAT
The DNA here is from genome assembly GCF_035292545.1 of Flavobacterium sp. Classification (GTDB taxonomy): domain Bacteria; phylum Bacteroidota; class Bacteroidia; order Flavobacteriales; family Flavobacteriaceae; genus Flavobacterium. The sequence goes on from NZ_DATDPV010000033.1 coordinate 15,327, forward strand.
GTAATGGACGTTACAGCTTGTACCGGGAGTAATGCAATATTTACAGTGTCTACATCAGGTGCATCACCGCAATACCAATGGCAAGTTAAAACCGGCATTAACAATGAGTGGAATAATTTAGCAAATGATGCGGTTTATTCAGGTGTTTTCACAACAACGCTTACCATTACAAATATAAATGCTTTGATGAACGGTTATAAATATAGAGCATTGATAACCTCTTCTTCTTGTGTATTAAGTGGAAATAATGGTAAATTGAATTTAACTGCCGGACCTCCTACACCTATTGTTGGACTAATAACACAGCCAACTTGTGCTATAACAACCGGAAGTGTGGTCTTGAGCGGTTTGCCTCTGTCTGGTATTTTGAATCCTGGAAATATTTCTTATTCAGGAACATCATGTACAGTTTCAGGGTTAGTTCCGGGAACTTATAATTTTACCGTAACTACCAATTCTTGTTATTCTGCTGGGTCAGAGGCTGTTGTTATTTTACCATTGGTAACAACTACCTGGAATGGCTCTTCTTGGAGTAATGGGCTTCCGTCTAGTGATAAAAACATTATTTTTAATGGGGATTACACATCTTTTTCTGATATTAATGCCTGTAGTTGTACCGTAAATCCCGGGACGAATGTTATTGTTAATTCTGGTAATACTTTAATAATGTCTAATGCTATTACGGTTGCAGGCGGAACGATTACTTTAGAAAATAACGCCAGTTTGATTCAGACAAACGATGCGGCAATAAACACTGGAAACATTACCGTAAAAAGAAATTCTTCTCCGATGAAATTATACGATTATACGTATTGGTCATCGCCGGTTCAAAACTGGAAATTAAATCAATTGTCGCCAAATACCGGCTATTATTACAGCTTTGATCCTTTAACAAACAATTGGGCGGGCACTAACGGTGGTAATCAGGTCATGGCTGCCGGCAAAGGCTATATTATTAGAGCACCACAAGGATGGAGCACCACAAATGCTACATTAGGGGTATATAACGGAAATTTTATTGGGGCTCCTAACAATGGAGTCGTTCCGGTTACCATCCAAAAAGGTGCCGGTACTTACAATCTAATTGGAAATCCATATCCTTCAGCAATTGATATCGATTTATTTCTTTCTGATCCGGCTAATTCCAATATCATAAACGGAACGATATACCTATGGACTCATAACACTGCAATAAGCAGTACCATTCCAGGTAATGCAACTTATAATTACACGAGTGATGATTATGCCAAATACAATTTAACCGGTGGGATAAAAACAGCTGTAGCAGTAGCCGGAGGAGTTGCACCTGACGGTAAAATTGCCTCAGGGCAGGGTTTCTTCATTGAAGCCAACACGGCTTTGGTCAACGGAACGTATACCGCAAATTTCAAAAACAGCATGAGAATTGCCGGTAGCAACAATCAGTTTTTCAGAACCGCTACTGCTCCGCAGTCTGCAACGAACACTATCGAGAAAAACCGTCTTTGGTTAAATATATCAAACCCGCAAGGCGCTTATAACGAAACTCTTTTAGGTTATGTAACGGGTGCAACAAATGGATTTGATAATCTGCATGATGGAAAAACTTTCCCGGCCGGAAATGTGCTATCGTTGTATTCAGTTGTAGGAACTGATAATTATTCTATTCAGGGAAGAGCTTTGCCTTTCAACGCAAGTGAAATTATTCCATTGGGTTACTCCACTACATTATCGGGAACTTTTTCTATTGCGATCGAAAATCTGGATGGGTTTTTCATAGATCAAAATGTGTATTTACTTGATAAATCAAACAATACGACCCATAACCTGAAAACATCAGCCTATAGTTTCACAACGGCTACAGGAACTTTCAATAACCGTTTCGAACTGAGATTTACAACCGCAACTCTGGGTAACAACAATCCGGCATTGAATGAAAATATGGTTACCATTTATTCAAATGACAAACAAATAAAAATCCAATCACAATTGGAACCAATCGAAAAGGTAATTATTTATGATATACTTGGAAGACAAATTTTTGAAAATAATAAAGTAAATAGTAATGAAGCATTGATTTCAGATTTGATGAATCATCAAACATTAATTGTAAAAATCATTCTGTCGAATACTCAAGTAGTAACTAAAAAATTAGTTTATTAGATTTTAAAAAGTAATTTGATAATAAAAAATCCCAACTGAAAAGTTGGGATTTTTTATTATCAAAAACTAAATGAATTATTCTTTTCCTTTTCCGGAAGCTTCTAGATTTCTTTCAATAGCATGTCCTGGGCGTGACCATTTTGGTTTTTCACCCAGTGTTTGAAATTGAGAATCCGCTGCTTCAACAGTTGTTGGCTGAGATACTTTTGTGAAAGGTTTTTGAGGGTTTAATCCCAACATTTCAAACATTTTCATGTCTTCATTTACATCAGGATTTGGTGTAGTCAATAGTTTGTCACCGGCAAAAATAGAATTGGCTCCGGCAAAGAAACACATCGCCTGGCCTTCACGACTCATGTTCATTCTTCCAGCTGAAAGACGCACCTGTGTTTCTGGCATGATGATTCGGGTAGTAGCTACCATACGAATCATTTCCCAAATTTCAACAGGCTTTTCTTCTTCCAATGGCGTTCCTTCCACTGCAACTAATGCATTAATCGGCACTGATTCCGGTTGTGGATTTAAAGTAGATAGAGCCACTAGCATTCCGGCTCTGTCACTGATACTTTCTCCCATTCCGATAATTCCGCCACTGCATACCGTCACATTTGTTTTACGAACATTCTCAATGGTTTGCAAACGGTCTTCGAAACCACGTGTAGAAATAACTTCTTTATAGTATTCTTCTGAGGTGTCCAAGTTGTGATTGTAGGCATATAAACCTGCTTCAGCCAATCGGTGCGCCTGATTTTCAGTAATCATACCTAAAGTACAACATACTTCCATGTCCAGTTTGTTGATGGTTCGCACCATTTCTAAAACCTGATCAAATTCGGCACCGTCTTTTACGTTTCTCCAGGCTGCACCCATACAAACACGAGAGGAACCACTTGATTTTGCTCTTAAGGCTTGCGCTTTTACCTGACTCACAGACATTAAATCATTACCTTCAATTTCGGTGTGATAACGTGCCGCTTGTGGACAATAACCGCAATCCTCAGGACAACCGCCAGTTTTTATGGATAATAAAGTAGAAACCTGTACCACATTTGGGTCGTGGTGTTCTCTATGAACCGATGCTGCTTCAAAGAGCAAATCCATCATAGGTTTGTTGTATATAGCGATAATTTCGTCTTTTGTCCAGTTGTGTTTTTTGATGCTCATTGTACCTTTTTAGATTGCTCCAAAAGTAGTTAAATTGTTCTAAACAAGCAAAGCTGAACATTTGTAATATGAAAAATTATTTGTTTTTTTAGTCAGAGACAATGTGTCTTCTCCAATATTGCATCAAAATAAAAGTTGCAATAACGGCAGAGGCAGTACCTTCGAAAAGTAAGCCAATGCAATATTCATTTGCGGTGGGATTATTTCCGAATAAAAAAACATCGGAAAGGTTTTTAATATATTCATCTCCGCCCCTGATAGCGATATAAATTCGTAAGCCAATAACACTCAAAACGACACCAATAATTGAGGTTAATCCTCCGGAAATCATATTTTTCAGGTAATCGGTTTTGCCTTCCTCGATGTTTGTTTTTATAGTTCTATTGACGATGTATAAAACTATAAAAATGTTTAAGATTCTCAAATAATAAATATCTGAAAGCCCTAATGCTTCCATTGCTAAGAAATAGATTCCAATTCCAAGAAAAATCAAAAACCCGTTTACCAATTCTTTTTGTAGTTTCATAACAGTAGTTTTAAGGGATATTATTACAAATTAGAAAAAAGTAATAATAGGGTTAGATACATTTCGGTCCGCTAATTATTTCAAAATTACTAAAAATATTTGATAATTATTGCTGTTTTTAACGTAAATAATTCGATTTCATCAAAAAAATTAATGCCTTAAAATAAATATGGTTTTGTAGGAAAATAAAACTGTGATAATTTTATAAATTCTCGAGAAAAGAAATGGAAGTTTCCTTGTCTTTATTTAGTTGCTCCTTCAGCAAATCCAAGGATTCGAATTTTTGTTCCGCACGAATGCGATGTAAAATGGAAATAACTATTTTCTGGTCGTATAAATCAGCATCAAAATCAAAAAAGTGAACTTCTATAGAAAGATTTCCTCCTTTGACCGTTGGGTTGGTGCCAATATTCATCATTCCGAAAACGGTAGTATTATTCAAAATACTCTTTACAATGTAAACGCCATTTTGTGGAACCAATTTGTAATTTTCTTCAATTTTCAGATTTGCAGTAGGATAACCAATTGTTCTGCCCAGCTGATTGCCTTTGATGATGGTTCCTGTCAAAAAGTAGTCATAGCCTAAATATTCATTGGCCAACGTTATGTTTCCTTCTAAAATTGCATTTCTGATTTTTGTAGAACTTACCGAAACATCATTGATTTCCTGTGCGGAAATTTGCTCTACTTCAAAGTTGTATTGTTTTCCGTAAATAATCAGGTCTTCGATATTGGCCGTACGATTTCTTCCGAAGCGATGGTCGTGGCCAATGATGATTTTGTGGATGTTAAATTGGTCTACCAAAATATTTTTGACAAATTCTTCGGCAGTAAGTCTTGAAAACGCTTTGTCAAAGGGATGGATAATTAAGTTATCCAATCCTGTTTTTTCTAGTAATATGGCTTTTTCCTCTATCGTGTTGAGCAGTTTTATTTCCGATTCTTCTTGTAAAACCATTCTGGGATGCGGAAAGAAAGTAAGTATTAAACTTTCGTATTGATCGTTTGCGGTATTTTGAATTAATTTTTCAATAATTTTTTTATGCCCAATGTGAACGCCATCAAAAGTACCCAAGGTAACGATGGTTTTTTGTGTGGCCCTGAATTCGGATATGGAATGAAAAATCTTCAAAGGTATATTTATAAGATGCAGCAAATTTAGACTATCCATTTGATAAATAAAAAAGACTTTACAGTAAATGTGTTTTTTGAAATTTTTTAATTGTATTGTTTTTAATAGAAATCATTAAATTTTTTAAAATTCTTTATTTTTTTATAAAAAAATCATTGATTACTTGTTTTTTTTAGGAATTTAAATATAAAATAAGCAACATCATTTTTCTATGAGCAAAAAAAGCGATAATTTTGATAGAAATTTAACTAATAGAAAAATGAAAAAAAAATTACTAATCAGTATCTTAACTATTTTCTTATTTGCAAGTAGTTATGCACAAAAATCTGTATGGAACAAAGTTTCCATGGAAAGTCTGGCTGGCAAGGAAAAGTTGGAGCGCAATGCAATGCCTGTTGAGTTTCAGGTTTATTCTCTTGATATGACGGCTTTGAAATTCCAACTTCAACAAGCGCCTTCTCAAGATGATTTTGTAGGGTTGTCTAATGTAATTATACAATTTCCCAATCCTGATGGTCAAATGGCAAGCTATAGAATTTATGAATCTTCTGTTATGCACCCGGATTTAGCCTCTAAATATCAGGATATAAAAACCTATGTTGGGCAAGGTATTGAAGATCCTACCGCTACAATCAACTTTAGTGTTACTATTTTTGGTTTGCATACGATGACATTGTCCGGTAAAACCGGAACTAGCTATATGGATCCTTACACCAAGGATTTGAGAAATTACGTGGTTTACAGCAAAGCTAAATTATTTACCTCAAGAACTTTTTCTTGTAGTGTAGAAGATGGGCCGGATTATGTTTCTGGTGGCTTGAATTTACCAAAAAATATGGCTCAGGGTCGTGCGTCGGACAGTAAGTTTAGAACCTATAGGCTGGCGATGGCCTGTACCATTGAATATGCATCCTATCATGTTATAGCAGCGGGCGTCGGAACCGGAACATTGGCTCAAAAGAAAGCAGCAGTTTTGGCTGCTATGAATGTTTCTATGGCAAGAATTAATGGGGTTTATGAAAGAGATATGTCTTTAAAAATGCAATTGGTTGCAAATAACGATTTGATTATATTTATAGACTCTGATAATTTTAGTAATACCGCGCCTAATACTTTAATCAATGAGAGTCAAACGGTTATTGATGGCTTAATAGGATTTTCAAATTATGATATTGGCCATACGGTTAGTACAGGAGGCGGCGGATTGGCTCAAAGACCCTCTGTATGTGTGGCTGGTAAAGCAAGAGGAATTACTGGTTCCACAGCACCAGTTGGCGATGCTTATGATATTGATTTTGTGGCACACGAAATTGGACACCAATTTGGAGCTAATCATACTTTTGCCGGAGATGGCGGAAACTGTGGCGGAAACAGAAGCAATACAACAGCAGTAGAGCCAGGAAGCGGAACAACAATCATGGCTTATGCGGGTATCTGTTCTCCGCAAAATGTTCAGTCAAACAGTGATGATTATTTTCATGCAGTTAGTTTAGACGAAATGTTTGCTCATATAACCGGAGCTGGAAATTGCGTAGTTGGAATTAATAATGGAAACGCTACACCTGTAATTCCAGCTTTAAGCAATTATACGATTCCAAATGGAACCCCTTTTAAACTAACGTCACCAACGGTTACCGATCTTAATGGTGATGTGTTGACCTATTGTTGGGAACAAAACAATGGAGCATTCGTTACTTCTCCGCCTGCCTCAGTTTCTAGTCCAACGCCATCCGCTACAGCTTTAACAGGTACCAATTTCAGATCATATCCGCCAACAACCTCGTTAATCAGATATTTTCCAAGATTCTCAGATGTATTAGCAGGAAATTTGGCACCAACATGGGAGGTACTGCCTGCCGTTGCCAGAACAATGGCTTTTAGATTAACGGTAAGAGACAATAGAACTCCTAACGGTGGACAAACTCAAAAAGCAGATATGGTTCTTACTTATGCAAGTGGAACTCCATTTGCAGTAACTTCTCAAAATACTGATGGGATATCTTGGACTCAGGGCACTTCGCAAACAATAACTTGGAATCTTGGCGGAACAGCAGTTCCGGCAACTACAGCGGTAAATATTTTATTGTCTACAGACGGCGGTCTTACCTATCCTACAATTTTAGTGGATTCTACCCCCAATGACGGAACTCAAGTGATTACTGTTCCGAATGTTTCGGCTCCTTTTTGCAGAATCATGGTTGAACCGGTGAACAATGTGTATTATGCGATTAACTCAAAAACGTTTGCTATTGGCTATACTGTTACAACAGCTTGTACTACTTATCCTTTTTCAACTCCAATTCCTGTAATTGATTCACCGACATATGTGACAAGAACTGTAACAGTACCACCAACTACCGCTACAATATCGGATGTCAATGTCAATTTTAGTCTTACACACACTTATATGTCAGATGTTCAATCAGATATTAGCAGTCCGTTAGGTCCTGTTGTAAAAACATTTGAAAGAAACTGTGGAAATACAAATAGTACTTTGAATTTAAATTTTGATGATTCAGGAGTTGCAATCGCTTGTGGTAATACCGCTTTACAAAATGTAGCGCCAAACCAGCCGCTGTCTGTTTTTAATGGTCAAAACCCTCAAGGAACCTGGACGTTCAGAGTACGTGATGCCTTCACCGGTGATACGGGAACTGTAAATTCGGCCTCTGTTATAATCTGCACTCAGACTATCACTTTAGCCACACAAGATTTTGGATTAGCTGAATTTTCTTTATATCCAAATCCAAATAAAGGAAACTTTACCATCCAGTTTAATTCTACTTCAAATAATGATGTAAATATTACTGTTCATGATTTGAGAGGAAGAAGAATTTTTAATAAAAAATATAATAATTCAGGTTTGTTTTCTCAAAACTTACAGCTAGACCATGTCCAAGCGGGTGTTTATCTCGTAACGGTTCAGGATGGCGATCAGAAAATGGTAAAAAGAATTATTATTGATTAATAATTTTCTATACGACTAGACCTAAATAAAAAATCTCTGCCTTGGCAGAGATTTTTTATTTAATAATTCTATTTATTTTAGTTACAATTTGAGGAACTTCAGTTATTTTAAAATTTAAGTCTAAGACTATATTTTCTTTTGCTTTTCTTAGCAGTAAGGTTCCGTCTTGAACTTTGTAATATCCCGTTGCGCCTTTGCAGAAACAGAATCGGCCAAATATCATTTTAGTTTCCTGAAGATTCTTTCCTGAAAGATTTAGTTCGGAGACATTTGAGTTTATTTCAAAAATGATTTCTTCTCTATAACCGGAATCCTGTAAAGTTTCATCTTTATCTTTCTCAAAAGTAAAGCGCACCACATTTTTGGATTCATTGTCTTCAAGGTTGTAATACAGTTTTCCAAATTCGTCACTTTTGGCAATCAGGCTTTTGTTTTTCAGCAGTTCAATAGTGCAAATGCCATTTTCAGGACATTCTTCGTTAACGGTAATTGTGTCTGCTGTTTTTTTGAAAGAGGTGTTTTTTTGACAATTACAACTTGTTAAAGCCAGTAAAAGGAATAGCGGCAATATTTTCATGGTAAAAAGATTGGTTTTGAAACACATAAAGATATTGAAAAAGGGATTATGTAATACAGGATGTTTATTTTTTTTAAAAGCACTAATTTTTTAACCAAAAAAAAGGGGATTGAAAAATAATTCAATCCCCTTTAAATGTTTGTGAGTTAAAATTATTCTTTGATAAAACGTAAAGTTTTTTTCTCATTTCCTTTAACAACTGTAATAAAATAAACGCCATTGCTTAAAGATGAAGTATTTATTGATAAATCATTTTCTGCAGTAATATTTTTTTGTTCAAGCGTTTGACCTAAATAATTCTGTACGGTATAGCTATTTGGAAGACCAAAATTGTTTGGCACTTTTATGTTTAAAGTCCCTTTAGTAGGGTTTGGATAAACATAGATATCATTTGACGATTCAAAGGTTGTATTTCCTAATAAATTAATACTAAAAGATTTGCTTTCGCTTGCTCCAAATGATGCTCCTGATGTAACAACAGTGGCGCCATTTTTAATATCATAAAAACCGTTACCATAAGTACAGCAAATTCCATCACCGAAGTTGTCATTAATCGTAAACGTATAGCAATTGTTATTGGCTAATGTCCAGTTTTGAGTGATAAGTGTACCACCACCAGTTTGGTTGGTATATGGACCACCGCTATATAAAGTTGCTCCAGAACCGTTTTTCAGTGTCCAGGTAGTTTCACTTCCGTAATTATCTTTTTGTAAGGTAAAGACAACATCGTTGAAGGCGTAGTTTGAAACAATAGTAAAAGTTTTTGTTGAGGCATTATTAGTAGCGTTTTGATCAGCCGCACCATTAACTCCTGTGATTGTCGCGTAAAATGTATGCGCTCCTGATGTTGTAGTTAATCCGTTTATGGTTATTATAGCTGTAGCGTTTTGAGCTAAACTACCAGTCCAGTTATAAACTTGTGGGTTAACATTGTCAATGCTGTATGTTATCGACATTGAAGTTAAAGTTGTTGTCCCTTGGTTTTTAATAGTGATTGCAGGACTTATTGAAGTGCTACAAGTGGTAACAACATCGATATTTTCAATACTACCATCAAGACTGTAAACTAATCCTGGAGTACAACCATTCGAGGCAGATAATTCCATTCTTCTAGGGCTATTAGTCATTACTGCAACCATACGTGCCTTTTGACCAGCGGTAAAAGTATTCATACAGGCGTCGTTTGTGTAGTCCATGTAGTTTTCAATCATATCATTTCCACTACAATTCGAAACTACAGTACAGGTGTAATTGGGTTGGTCAGAATCGGGAGTATCAGTTACGTAATCTCCTGAAGTGGCGTTGGGAAACGTACAAACAGTATCATCTCCCCAGATGTGTCTTAATCCAATCCAGTGTCCTACTTCGTGAGTCATCGTTCTTCCCAGATTGTAAGTTGGATTTAGTTCAAAAGAACCATCATTTAAGGCATTAGTTCCAAAAGCATTGTAATTAGCTACAACTCCGTCTGAATTCGCATTTCCACCATTTGCATTTAACCCTCCTAAACCGGAGTTTGAAGGAAATTGTGCATATCCCAATAGGCTGCCATCGGTAAAACGAACAGTCCACATATTCAAATATTTAGTAGGATCCCATTGGGTCTGAGGTTTTACGGTGTTGTTTATTTCTGTAGTTGAAAAACTTGCCTGACCTAAATTAACGCGATGAACACCATCTGACAAAATGCCATTAGGGTCTCTTTGTGCTAAACAGAAGTTAACCTCACAATCTGTTCCCAAGTTGTATCCTGTAGAGCCATTTCCAGGGGTTCCCAGCATTCTTCTAAAATCTTGGTTCATAACCGTAATTTGAGAAACGGCTTGTGCATAAGAGATGTTTTCACCTGCATGAGAAGCACTTGTGTTTATTGGGTCGCCATTGTGAATTACGTGAATTACTACAGGGATGTTAAATACTGTTTGAGGAGCTCTGCCATTTTCGGCATCCTCTTTCTGTTTTGCAATGATTGGGGCAATCCATGCTTCAAACTGAGCAGTGGTCATTCTGTTGGAATTGTTTTCCTGAAGAAAATTTTCGTACTCTGTAGACGCACATCTGATAAAGCCATTATCTGGATTTATGTAGCCGTTCTTAATTTGTTGACCAAATAAAGTACTTTTGGTCTGTTTTTTCTCTTGACAATAAATGGTACTTAAGGATAAAAAACATAGTAAAACAAAAATGTTTCGAATTGAGGTATTTTTTTTCATTATATTAAAATTTTGGTAAAAATAATAAATAATAAATATAATAAAAAATATTTTGGTATAGAAAAGCTAATGATTAGTGACTATTTATAAAGGTTTCGTTATTTTTAAAGGGTGTAATTAATTTGGTATTTGCGTTTTGTAGTAATTCGCTTAGGATTTTGTAATCTAATGCTTTTATGATTTTTTGAATAAATTCTCGATTTGGTTGTCCAAACAATAAAATTATAATTATTTAATTCGACATTTCCTTTAATGACATTAACCTCTCCAGCAAATAATGCGACGAGTCAAAACACTTCTTTATCGTTAACTTGGACTGCAAATTCAAATGCCTCTTGATATAATGTACAAGCTGCGACTGGTAATGTTTTGGCAAATATCATTAATTCTGGTGTTGTAACCACGATGAACTATTCCGTTTCCGGGCTTTTAGAAGCAACAAATTATTTTCCGTTATAGGTAGTCATTGTGTTTTCTAGCCCTGCGGTTCCAAAAGATTTGATGATTTCGGAAGCGAGTTCCAAACGTTCCGGGAGTTTTGCTTTTTCTTCCTCGTCCCAATCGCCAAGCACATAATCTACTTGTTTTCCTTTTTTGAATTCATCGCTGATGCCGAATCGGAAACGGGTATATTCGGTTGTGTTTAAGGTTTGGTGGATGCTTTTCAGACCATTATGTCCGCCGTCGCTTCCTTTGGGTTTGATGCGGATTGCTCCGAAAGACAAATTTAAATCGTCGGTGATCACCAAAACATTTTCGAGTGGAATATTTTCTTTGTCCATCCAGAATTTCACTGCTTTTCCGCTGAGGTTCATGTAGGTGTTTGGTTTCAAAAGCAAGAAGGTTCTGCCTTTAAATTTGTATTCTGCCAACGCGCCTAATTTTACGGTTTCGAAGGAAAGGGATTCTTTTTTGGCAAAATGATCCAGTATTTTAAATCCGATATTGTGTCGGGTGTTTACATATTCGGCTCCGATGTTGCCTAATCCTACGATTAAAAATTTCTTCATACAATCTGTATTGTCTTCTGTTTTTGTTGTCGAAAATAGAGAGGTTAACCATCTTATCATGATGCAAAAGTAAGTTAATTAGATTATTCGATGGTTAGATTTTTCGATTTTTAGAAAAATGATTAATGACAAAATGAATAGTTATCTAGCCCTGATGGCAGTGTTATCCTTTTGTTCTGGCGTTCAGAACAAAAGATAAAACGGACAGCAGGAATAGGATTCCTAAATCAAGACCGGACTTTTCGCTTCAAGGCATAAAAAAAGCACCAGTTTTACAACTGATGCTTTTTGGATATGATCGAAAAAAATTATTTTTTCTTTTTTCCTGCAGGAGCTTTTGCTGCTTTTGCTGCTTCTTGAGCTGCTTTCATAGCGGCACGAGAGATCTTCACTTGAGCAATTACAGTATTGTCCGGGTGTATTAATTTGAAATTTTTTGTTTCAACTTTAGTTACATACAATTTGTTACCCATTTGAAGTTCTGAAATGTTAGCTTCTACGAAATCAGGAAGATTTTTTGGTAAAGCTCTCACTTTTAATCTTCTTAGATTTAAACGTAAATCACCACCTAATAATACCCCTGGTGATGTTCCAATGATTTTAACAGGAACTTCCATAGTGATTTCTTTCTTTTCATCTAATTCAAAGAAATCAATGTGTAAAATTTTGTCTGATACCGGGTGAACCTGTACGTCTTGTAAAACTGCATTATAGGTTTTTTTTCCAAGTTCAATTGCAACTGTGTGTGCGTTTGGAGTGTAAACCAATGTTTTGAAAGCTTTTTCTTCTGCTGAAAAATGTACTGGTTGATCTCCTCCGTATAACACGCAAGGAACCGCTCCAGCATTACGTATGGCTTTAGTTGCTACTTTGCCCACGCTTTCTCTTTCTGATCCTTTAATTGTAATCGATTTCATTGTAAAAAAATATAGTTAATAAATAATAAATTATGCTTTAGGCAATAAGCTTTAGGCTTCATGCGAAATGTAATAAAACTTAGGCGGTACTCAATGCATATGGCTTAAAGCCTTCTGCATATTGCCAATTATTACATCAAAAATTTTCCACTTATGGAATTGTTGTGGTGCACCATGTGCATTACTTCTGCAAAAAGAGGTGCACAACTCACTACTCTTATTTTTTTTGATTCTTTCTTTAACGGAATAGAATCGGTAACAATCAATTCACTCAATTGTGAATTTTCTATTTTTTCGTAGGCATCACCTGATAAAATGGCGTGCGTACATATTGCTCTGACGCTCAAGGCTCCTTTTTCGATCATTAGATCTGCGGCTTTCGCCAAAGTGCCTCCGGTGTCGATCATGTCGTCCACAAGGATTACATTTCGACCTTTTACTTCACCGATCAATTCCATTGAATCAATGACATTGGCTATTTTTCTTTGTTTGTAACAAATTACCACATCGGATTCTAAAAATTTAGAATACGCATAGGCTCTTTTTGAACCTCCCATATCTGGAGAGGCAATGGTCAGATTATCCAGATTCAAACTTCTTACATAAGGCAAGAAAATCGTTGAAGCGAATAAATGATCCACTGGTTTTTCAAAGAAACCTTGTATTTGATCTGCATGTAAATCCATGGTCATAATACGTGTTGCTCCGGCAGTTTCTAATAGTTTTGCAACTAATTTGGCCCCAATCGGAACTCTTGGTTTGTCTTTTCTGTCTTGTCTTGCCCAACCGAAGTAAGGGATGACAGCCGTTATGTGTCTGGCCGAAGCTCTCTTGGCCGCATCAATCATCAGTAACAATTCCATCAGATTATCTGCATTTGGAAAAGTGGAACAAATGATAAAAACACGGTACCCTCTTATAGACTCTTCGTAAGAAGGCTGGAATTCCCCATCGCTATATTTAGAGAACGTAACTTTGCCTAGCGGAACTCCATAGTCTTTGGCTATTTTTTCGGCTAAATAGACACTTTGTGAACACGCAAAAATTTTTGCTTCTGGTTCTAAATGTGGCATTTTAATAGGTTGTTTTGTAGTTAGTTAGTGTGTGTCGCGTTAACGAGGTGCAAATTTAGGAATAAAATAGCACTTCTGGGGGAAAATTTTAAGTATTTTTTCTAGAAATTGTAATAATATTTTTTACATTTGCACCGTGTTAAAGGAACAGATGTTTGGCTACCACCAAATATCTCTTTATTGCGTTTAGATAATTGCTTTTAGTAATTATTTATAGTCTGCTAAGCCCGGATGGCGGAATTGGTAGACGCGCTGGTCTCAAACACCTGTGGGAAACCGTGCCGGTTCGACTCCGGCTCCGGGTACAAAAACCTCTTCGAAAGAAGGGGTTTTTTTGGTTTTATACTGCTTTGATTACGTATGTTACGATTCCCCAAATAATCAATTGGTTTTCTTCCGTTACTTTTATCGGAGGATAATCTGCATTTTCCGGCATCAGATACATACAATCTGTTTCTAACTGGATTCGTTTTACGGTAAATTCCCCATCGATAAAGCAAATGGCGATTTTGTTGGCTACTTTCGATAACGCTTTAGTAGGCGCAAAGCCGATACAAACCGGAATGGCAACCTATTTCTGAATCCGTGTTTTCATTTGAAGACCGTAAATCATGGTAGTCAGCAATGTCCATTCCGTCAAAATTCATAAAAGCTTCATCAATACTGTATATTTCCAGATTGGGTGTAAATTGTCCTAAAATGGACATCACGCGATTACTCAAATCGCCATAAATCGGATAATTAGACGAAAATAATTTGACGTTTTTTTCTTTTACGAGTTCCTTAATTTTAAATGCCAGTGCACCCATAAGAATGCCGAACGCTTTGCCTTTCTTCGCTTCTCGAAATCACGCAGCCGTCATTATTTGACATTATTGCAACAGGTTTTCCGTTGAATTCCGGCTGGAAAACACTTTCAAACGAAGCGTAAAATTGTTACAATTGACTAAAGCATACATCCTACAAAATTACTATTTGGCTCTTTAATAGAATGGTACCAAAAGTTAATTTTCGGTTTTGTTGATAAGTAGTTATCAGTCTTTTTTTGAAGCTATTTCCTGCTACCCGCTCTATCTTTTATTTTTTAAAGAAAAAAATAAAAGGATGCCGCTGCTATCAGGGCTAGTTCAGAACGGAATTTTAATCACATCCATTTATATCACAACTATTTGTTGGCGTGGTATTCAATAGTGTAACTTTTGAATCAAATTTGCCTTCCTGCCATACTTTTTCTAAAGTTTCTACAAAAGCAGTAACCGGTTGTGCTCCGGAAATAGCATACTTATTATCAAAAACAAAAAAGGGAACACCTTGCACTCCTATGGCATTGGCCTCTTCGATGTCTTCTTTTACTTCTTTCGCGTAAGCATCAGAATGCAATACCTGTTCAATCGCTTTGGGATCCAGTCCAATTTTCTGTCCAATTTCGCTTAACGTTTTTAAATCATTAACATCTTTACCATCGGTTAAATACGCTTTAAACAATTGTTCTTCTAATTCATTCGCTAAATTGTGTTTTTTAGCCAGGTGCAACAGGCGATGGGCATGGAAGGAATTGGCCAGAATTGCTTTTTCAAAATGAAAATCCAATCCCGAATTTTTTGCGTTCTGAGTCATGTTTGCAATCATTTCTTTAGCCCAAGTGATGTCTTTTTGATATTTTTTCGCCAAATGATCTATGGTGTTGTCTCCTGGCGATGCAATAAAATTGGCATCCAGCTGAAAACTTTTCCATTCGATTTCGACGGCTTCTTTATGCTCGAAATTTTGTAAAGCCTCTTCAATTCTTCTTTTTCCTATATAACAATACGGACACATGATATCCGACCAGATTTGTATTTTCAATTTATTGTCCATCTTCTTTATATTTAGTAAACGATTAAATCATTTGTATATACAAATGTAATCAATTCCTTTTGGAGCTGATTTGATTTTAGGTTTTTATTAGGAGTTGTATTTTAAAAACTGAACTGGTTATTAAGAATGAGGAATAAAAAAACCATCAAAAAATACATTTTGATGGTTTCTATATAAAGTTTAAAGTGGTTTTTATCCCAATAAATCCATTACCAAAGATGGGAAAATACCCATCACAATATTCAGCGCAATCGCAACAACCGCTACTGCATAAAATACGAATGGTGTTTTCTGAGCTTCTTCGTTTGGCTCTTTGGTGTACATCGCTAAAATCAGTTTAAAATAATAACCAACACTTATAATAGAGTTGATAACTGCTGCAATTACAACAACTAAATAACCTGCCTCAATGGTTTGAGTGAACAACATGAATTTTGCAAAAAATCCAGAGAAAATCGGAATTCCGGCCATAGACAATAAAGAAGCTGTAAGCACTGCTGCCAAAACTGGATTTGATTTTCCTAATCCGTTGAAGTTGGTGATTTCTTCGTTGTTTTTATTTTTGCAAACATATAAAATAACGCTAAACGCAGCAATTCCGGCTAAGGAATACGCCGAAGCATAATACAATAAACTGCTCGCAGAATTGGTGATGCTCAACAAAGCCATTAACATAAAACCAGCATGAGAAATTCCGGAGAAAGCCAACATACGTTTTACGTTAGTTTGTTTTAAAGCCATAATATTTCCAACAGTCATCGATGCAATCGAAATTACAACAATTATGATTTGGAACGTATAAGTTATATCGGCGTTCATAGCCGTTAATAATTTGTATAAGGTAGCCATTGCCACTACTTTTGCCAAAGTACTCATGGTTGCTGTTACTAAAGCTGGCGCACCTTCATAAACATCAGGAGCCCAGAAATGAAATGGAACTGCAGCAATTTTGAAAAGCATTCCGATAGTTACCAATGCAATTCCAATAGGAAACCAAACCGGTAATTCGGCTGAATGTGATAATTCGCTGATTTCAGTAATATCAAAAGTACCCATGGCGCCATATATCAGACAGATCCCGAATAATATGATTCCTGAAGCGAATGATCCCATTAGAAAATATTTCATTCCGGCTTCGTTACTTTTTAAACTCAATCTGTTGCTTGCCGCTAAAACGTATAATGCAATCGATAGAACTTCTATTCCTAAAAAGAACATGGAAAGATTTCCAAAAGATACCATTGCTACTGCCCCTGCCAATAAAAATATTTTTATGGCAATAAAGTCGGAGATTTTAGTTTGATGATTTTCATAAAAATCGTGACTTAAGGCCACCAAGAATATGGTTAGAATGATAAATAAACTGGAGAATACCACTGAAAATTTGTTCACTACAATCATGTTGTTATAGTAACTTTCTGTAATATTGAATTCAGATAGGGTAAGTCCAAGAACGGCTAATAATCCAATAATTGTTACTGGAATAATTGCTTTTCGTGCATTTAAAATTTCAAATAAAAGGCATAAAACACCTAATCCTGTTATAGCTATTAATGTATTCATTTTTTATTTGACTTAGTTAAATCGGTTGATTTGTAATAAAATATTTTCAAGACTTGGGGTAATCAAATCGATGATTGGTTTTGGATACATTCCAAAGAAGAATAAAACGGCAATGATAATCACCAAAGACAATCCTTCATTAAAAGTTACATCGGCGAATATTTTTGAATTGGTTTCACCCAACATTACGTGTTGAAACATTTTCAACATATAATACGCTCCCAAAATAATCGTCGTTCCGCCAAGAATAGCAAACCAAACATTGATTTGTGAAAGACTGTATAAAACGGTAAATTCTCCAACAAAGTTAAAAGTTGACGGTAAAGCCACGGAAGCCAAAACCAAAATCATAAACATAGAGGTGAATTTTGGAGACTGAGCACGAATACCGCCCATTTCGGAAATGGCTCTGGTTTCATATCTTCTGAAAATAATTTCAGCCACAAAAAACAAACCTACGATTACAAATCCGTGAGCAATCATTTGCAAAACCGCCCCACGCAATCCGTCTAAAGTTAAAGTATAAGAACCTGCAGCGATCAATCCAACGTGAGCCAAAGAAGAATAAGCCAATAATTTTTTTAAATCTTTTTGTCTTAATGCTACAATGGATCCGTAGATAACGCCCGCAATTCCTAAGCCTATAAAGATGTACATGTATTCTTTTGCTGTAAGCGGAGCAATAGGCAACTGCCAACGGATAACACTGTACAATCCCATTTTTAGCATGATACCAGACAACAACATTGTCCCTACAGTTGGTGCTTTTTGATATACATTTGCTTGCCAGGTATGGAATGGAATTAATGGAATTTTGATGGCATAAGCCAAGAAGAATGCCAAGAATATCCAGAATTGCTCTGTTGATGAAAGCTTTAACTGGCTTAAATCGCCAATTAAAAAGTTTCCTGCTTTTTGATATAAATAAGCGAAAGCCACTAACATGAATAGGGAACCGGCAAGGGTATAAATAAAGAATTTTATAACTGCTTTTTTACGTTCTTCGGCATCACCGTTACCCCAAATTAATGCTATGAAATAGATTGGAATAAGGGATAATTCCCAGAAAATATAATATAAAAACCCGTCAGCTGCTAAGAAAGTACCTGCCATAGCGAAGGCCATAAACAAGATTAAGGCGTAAAAACCTTTGGCATTTTTATATGTATTTCCAAAAGATGAAAATATTATGATTGGAGTCAAAGCCGTGGTCAGCAAAAGCATTGCCAAAGAAAGTCCATCAGCCTGCAAGGCAAAATAAATTCGTGGTTTTGTTATCCAAACTTTCAGACAACCAATTTCGTTTCCTAAGTTATATTGACTCAGCAAACAAATAGAACCGGCTAAAGCAGCCAGACCAAAAAACAAAGCCACTTTTGAAGCCCATTTATCGCCTGAAAAATAAGTGGCTAATGCGCCGACTAAAAGTATAATTAATATATAAGTTACATCCATTATGTAAAAATTATTGAGCTAAAAATAAACTGGTTAATATTGCACAAACTCCCAAAACAAAAGCGAAAAGATATAAACCAATATTTCCGTTTTGTAATGTTTTTCCTTGTGTTCCAATGGCATCCGTCACTTTTCCTAATCCGAAAACTAAAGCGGATAAAGCCGTTTCTATATAATCTCTGAAGAAACTTGATAAAGCGTTTACAGGTTTTACAAATATGGAATCGTATGCTTCGTCAACATAATATTTGTTGTATAAAACTTTTGATACACCAGTGATTTCTGCATCTTCTGACGGAACTTGATTTTGTTTGATGTATTTAGCATACGCTATTCCAATACCGATAATTGCTCCAATCAAAGCTACTCCCATCAATATATATTCCCTTGTACCAAAAACATGTGCTTCGTGAGCCACTTCCGGAAAAACAGGCGCTAAATAATGACTCAGCCAACTGTTTCCAGGCAAACTAATCAGACCTCCAATTAAAGATAAAATTCCTAAAACGATTAACGGAAAAGTAATTAAACCCGGACTTTCGTGTAAATGGTGTTTTTGCTCTTCTGTTCCTCTGAATTCTTTGAAGAAAGTCAAGTACATCAGTCTAAACATATAGAAAGCGGTCATGATAGAAGCTACGGAAGCAATAATCCAAAGCGGAAGATTGTTGTAGAAAGCAACCATCAAAATTTCATCTTTTGACCAAAAACCTGCAAAAGGAAAAATTCCTGATATGGCCAATGTCGCAATCATCATGGTTGCAAATGTTATAGGCATGGCTTTTCTCAATCCGCCCATTTTGCGCATATCCTGTTCTCCGCCCAAAGCGTGAATAACCGAACCCGAACCCAAGAACAAGCAAGCTTTGAAGAAAGCATGTGTGATAACATGGAAAACGGCAATTTCATAAGCACCTAAACCTAAAGCCAGAAACATCAATCCCAATTGGGAAACGGTAGAGTAGGCCAACACTTTTTTGATGTCAGTCTGAACCAAACCAATTGTTGCGGCTACCAAAGCAGTAATTGCTCCAACAATCGCAATAATATTCTGAATTTGCGGTGCTAAATCAAACAGGTAATTCAATCTTGTAATCATGAATATACCAGCAGTAACCATCGTCGCGGCATGGATTAATGCCGAAACCGGAGTAGGTCCCGCCATTGCGTCCGGTAACCAGGTGTATAATGGAATTTGAGCCGATTTTCCCGATGCTCCAATAAACAAAGCCAAGGCTGCAGCAGCAATCCAATAGGTGTTTCCGTTATTGGTTCCGCCAAGAATTAATTCTTTAAGTTCAACAAAATCTAAAGTGGAGAATAAAAATCCAACAATAAAAATTCCGACAAGGAAACCTAAATCTCCAATTCTATTCATGATGAATGCTTTTTTCGCAGCATCATTAAAGTCCTGATTTTTATACCAAAACCCAATCAATAAGTAGGAGCAAAGACCAACGCCTTCCCAACCGATGAACATGACCAATAAATTGCTTCCCATTACTAAAGTAATCATGAAGAAAATAAACAGGTTCAAATATGCAAAAAACTTGTGCATATTTTCGTCATCGTGCATATAACTGATGGAATACAAATGAATCAAAGTTCCTATTCCAGTCACAAAAAGTAACCAAAGCAACGATAATTGATCCAAAAGAAAACCGAAATTTATTTTGAAATCCTGCAATGAAATCCAATCGAACAAATTGATCACAATTGCTTGTTTCGTTTGATTGATTTGCATGAAAAAATAGAGCGTCATCGCAAAAGAAACCGCTACAGAAAGTGTTCCCACAATTCCCACGATGCTTTTACCCGCTTTTTTACCTAAAAAAACATTAAATAAAAATCCTAAAAAAGGAGCTGCTACTAATACTAAAGCTAAACTTGTATCCATTGAAGATTATCCTTTTAAGTTTTTTAAATTATCGATATCAATCGAACCTAAATTTCTATAGATCGAAACCAGAATTGCCAATCCAACAGCTACTTCCGCCGCTGCAACCGCCATCGAGAAAAATACAAAGACCTGCCCTTGCGCATCCTGATGATACGTTGAAAAAGCCACAAACAAAAGGTTCACAGCATTCAGCATAATTTCGATTGACATAAAAACGATAATGGCATTTCGTCTGTATAAAACTCCAAAGACCCCGATACAAAAAAGTAGTACAGAAAGGAAAATGTAATTTTCAATGCCAATGTGATTTAGAATATTATTCATATTATTTCTCTAATTTTTCTTTTTTAGACAATAAAACCGAACCAATCATAGCCACTAAAAGTAATACCGAAGCAAACTCAAACGGAACCATATATTCATCCAGTAACACTTTTCCCAAAACTTTTATAGATTGGAAATCCTCCCCGGTGGTAGTATATTCTCCAACAATTGGTTTAGACTTAACGAAAGTTGCGATAAAAATCAACCCTAATAAACAAAATGAAATTACAGCCCCGAATCTTGTAATTCTTGGCTTATGAACTTCGTTTTCTTTGTTCAGATTCATCAACATGATCGTGAATAAAAACAAAACCATGATGGCTCCGGAGTACACGATTATATGAACAAACGCTAAAAACTGAGCGTTAAACAATAAGTAATGACCTGCAATCGAGAAAAAAGAAATCACTAAATAAATTGCACTGTGTATTGGATTTTTGGTAAAAACGGTCAAAAATGCCGTCGATAATGTGATGGCAGATAACACGCAAAATATAATAAGTATAGTAGACATTAGTTAGCGTTTTTAAGTTGAGCATTTTTCATGGCCATTTCCAAAGGCATAACCAATTTATCTTTTCCAAAAATAAAATCTTCTCTTTTATAGCTCGAAGGAACCAAAACTTTTGATGTCGTCAAATAAATGGCATCTTTCGGACAGGCTTCTTCACACAATCCGCAGAAAATACAACGCAACATATTGATTTCATAGATCGAAGCATATTTTTCTTCTCTGTACAAAAGTTCTTCACCCGGTTTGCGTTCTTCGGCTTTCATCGTGATGGCTTCTGCCGGACAGGAAAGGGCGCACAAACCACAGGCAGTACAGTTTTCTCTACCTAATTCATCACGTTTCAACATGTGTTGACCACGATAAACGGGACTCATTTCTCTAACTTGTTCCGGATAATGAATCGTCACTTTTCTGCGAAACAAGTGTTTGATGGTAATCAACAAACCTTTGACAATCGCAACAAGATACATTCTTTCCAAAAAAGTCATCTCCTTGTTTGAGACTACCTTTTTTCTTCCCGATAAGGATATGTTTTCTATTGACATTTTATTTTATTTTTTATTTGAAGCTTAATCCCGCTATCCGTTTCAATCTTTATTGTTTTTAAAGAAAAAACAATAAAGGATTTCCACTGCTATCAGGGCTAGGGCATTTCGTATGAATTAAAACCCTAAATAAGCAGCTATTTCTCCTCTCAAAATCACAATTCCGGTTATCATAATATTAACGATAGACAATGGAATTAATATTCTCCAACCCAAATGCATCAATTGATCGTATCTGAATCTTGGAATAGTCCATCGTACCCACATAAAAAAGAATATAAATCCGCATATTTTGATAAACAGCACTACAACTCCCAAAATATTTGCAGGATTGACACCCACATTTTCCACCATCCATTGCATTCCCGGATAATTATAACCTCCAAAGAATAAAATTGCCAAAATGGTCGAAGAGATAAACATATTTGCATATTCAGCAAATAAATAGAATCCCATTTTCATCGAAGAATATTCAGTGTGATACCCTCCAATTAATTCTGTTTCACATTCCGGTAAATCAAAAGGCGTTCTATTGGTTTCTGCAAATGAACAAATTAAAAAGATTAAAAAGGATAAGGGCTGATAAAACACATTCCAGTTCATTCCGGATTGTTGCGCTGATATTTCTCTTAAACTTAATGTTCCCGTCATCATCAATAAGGCAATTATCGAAAGTCCCATGGCTACTTCATAAGAAACCATTTGTGAAGCTGCACGAACCGCTCCAATTAATGAAAACTTATTGTTTGAAGCCCAACCACCAATCATGATTCCATAAACACCAACAGAAACCACTCCGATAATATATAGTAAAGCCACATCAATATCGGTTGCCTGTAATAAAATATCCCTGCCAAAAAGATGTAATCTATCACCCCACGGAATAACAGCACTGGTCATTAAGGCGGTACTCATTGCAATGGCAGGCCCCATGAAAAATAAAAATCTGTTAGGAGTATTGGGTTCGAATTCTTCTTTCGAAAATAATTTTAATCCATCGGCCAAAGGTTGTAATAATCCACCCCAACCAGCACGATTTGGACCTACTCGATCTTGAAGATAAGCGGCTACTTTTCGTTCAGCCCAAGTGGAATACATCGCCATAAGCATCGTAATTGCAAAAACAACCACAATGATGACACTTTTTTCTATAATAATTGTACTATCCATTCTTTAAAGATTACCTTTTTTAAATTCTTCTTCTTCTTCTTTATCCAAAGGAATAGCCGGCATACTTATTTTCTTACGGTCTTGTTCTCTGCCCTTTAGAATACCTTCTTCTGTTGCAATATGAACGGTTTCTAATTTTTGGGTGTAATTATTTTGGTTGATCACCGAATCTTTTTCGAATTTTCTTGGCCCTTCAATAACCCAATGCTTAGGGTCTTTGTGGTCAAAACGACAGCCATTACAGATAAATTCTTCTACCTCATGGTATTCGTCTTTTCGCCCGGTAACTCTTTGAATCTCGTCACCAAACATCCAAAGGGTAGTTTTTCCGCAACATTTATCGCAATCTCTGTGTGCGTTAAAAGGTTTGTTGAACCAAACTCTCGACTTGAATCGGAAAGTTTTATCCGTCAATGCACCTACAGGGCAAACATCAATCATATTTCCTGAAAACTCGTTGTCGATTGCTTTTGAAATACAAGTCGAAATATTCGAATGATCGCCTCTGTCCATCACACCATGCACGCGATTGTCGGTCAACTGATCGGCAACCATCACACAACGGTAGCAAAGAATACAACGATTCATGTGCAATTGAATATGCGGACCTATGTTTTCAGGTTCAAACGTTCTTTTTTCTTCGATGAAACGGGTTTTGGATTTCCCGTGTTCGAAACTTAAATTTTGCAAATCACATTCTCCTGCCTGATCACAAACCGGGCAATCCAAGGGGTGATTGATCAATAAAAATTCCGTTACCGATTCTCTGGCTTCTTTTACTCGATCTGATTTGGCACTGTTGATTTCCATTCCGTCCATGCATCCTGTAACGCAGGAAGCCATTAATTTTGGCATCGGTCTTGGATCTGCTTCACTTCCTTTCGAAACTTCCACTAAACAACAACGACATTTTCCGCCACTGCCTTCTAATTTAGAATAATAGCACATGGCTGGTGGCACGGATTCTCCTCCAATTTTTCGAGCGGCTTGCAAGATGGTTGTTCCTGCTTCTACTTCAATTTCCTGACCGTCTATGGTTACTTTCATTATCTGAAATTCTTGACTTTATACTATTACTTTAGAAACCAAATGCTTCACTTTTTCGAAAGGTTCGGCAACAAAATGATCTCTGTTTTTTATTTTTTCCGGAAAACGCACATGGTATTCAAATTCCTCTCTAAAATGACGAATTGCTGCAGCTACCGGCCATGCTGCTGCATCACCAAGTGGACAAATCGTATTTCCTTCAATTTTACTTTGAATGCTCCACAGCAAATCGATATCTTCTTCACGACCGTGGCCGTTTTCTATTCGGTGCAATACTTTTTCTAGCCAACCCGTTCCTTCACGGCAAGGCGAACATTGTCCGCAACTTTCATGGTGGTAAAAACGGGAAAAATTCCATGTGTTTCTAACAATACAAGAAGTATCATTATAAACAATGAAACCTCCGGATCCTAACATGGAACCAGATGCGAATCCGCCGTCACTTAAAGATTCGTAGGACATTAATCGGTCTTCGCCTGCGGCAGTTTTATAGATTAAATGGGCTGGTAAAATTGGCACAGATGAACCTCCGGGAACTAATGCTTTCAAAGGTCTGTCCGAACTCATTCCGCCTAAATATTCATCAGAATTCATGAATTCGTAAACGCTTAATCCCATTTCTATTTCATAAACACCAGGATTTTTGATGTGTCCTGAAGCTGAAATTAATTTGGTTCCGGTTGATCTTCCGATACCGATTTTTGCATATTCATCCCCTGAATTATTAACAATCCAAGGCACAGCGGCAATTGTTTCTACATTATTTACCACGGTAGGATTTGCCCAAAGCCCAGAAACTGCCGGAAATGGCGGCTTGATTCTTGGATTTCCTCTTTTTCCTTCCAATGATTCGATTAATGCGGTTTCTTCACCACAGATGTAAGCTCCGGCACCAATATGAACATATAATTCCAAATCGTATCCGGTGCCTAATATATTTTTTCCTAACCAACCTGCAGCTTTTGCTTCGGCAATGGCTTTTTCCAGAATTTTATAAACCCACATGTATTCGCCACGAATGTAGATATAGGATAAGTTTGCACCTAAAGCAAAACTCGAAGTAATCATTCCTTCAATCAATAAATGAGGAATGAATTCCATCAAATAGCGGTCTTTGAAAGTTCCTGGCTCCGATTCATCGGCGTTGCAAACTAAATGTCTTGGTTTTCCTGATTTTTTATCAATAAAACTCCATTTCATTCCGGCAGGAAATCCTGCGCCACCACGACCTCTTAATCCTGATTTTTTCACTTCTTCAACAACATCATCCGGTGTCATTGTTTTCATAGCTTTTTCCACTGAAGCATAACCCCCGTTTTGACGGTATACTTCATAGGTTTTAATACCCGGAACATTTATTTTGTCTAATAATATTTTTTTTGACATCTTATTTATCGTGTAATATTATTTTATTGTCTTTGCAATCAGCAATTAGCTGATCTATTTTTGATTCATCAAGATGTTCTTTATAAAAGTCACCCAACTGCATCATTGGGGCATAACCGCAAGCGCCTAAACATTCAACGCCACGAACTTCAAATAGTCCGTCAGGAGTTGGTTCACCTACTTTTACGCCTAATTTATTACAAGTGTAATCCATTAAATTTTCCACACCATTTAAGCAACAAGGGGAAGTTTGACAGAATTCGAACATGTATTTTCCGATAGGTCTTTGGTTGTACATCGTATAAAACGATACTACTTCATAGACTTCAATGGGTTTGATTTGAATAATTTCAGCCACTTTATCCATTAATTCAATGCTCAGCCAATTGTCGTGAGCATCCTGAACTTCGTGTAAAACGGGTAATAAAGCTGATTTTCTTTTATCGGAAGGATAATGACTGATTAATTCATTGATGCGGTTCATCAAGGTATCAGTTATGTTTATGTTTTGTTTTTGATTTGTGTGTTCCATAATTTATGCGTCTAATTCTCCCGCAATTACATTTAAACTTGACAATATTACAATGGCATCAGATAGCAATGCGCCTTTAATCATTTCAGGATATGCTTGGTAATAAATAAAACAAGGTCTGCGGAAGTGTAATCTATATGGGGTTCTGCTTCCATCGGTTACTAAAAAGAAACCCAATTCTCCGTTTCCGCCTTCAACTGCATGGTATATTTCTGCTACAGGGACAGGAACTTCACCCATCACAATTTTGAAATGATAAATCAATGATTCCATACTGGTGTAAACATCTTCTTTTGGAGGAAGGTAATAATCCGGTACGTCTGCGTGAAAATCATTTCCTTCCGGCATTTTTGCCAAAGCTTGTCTGATGATGCTTAAACTTTCCCAAACTTCTGCATTTCTTACGCAAAAACGGTCGTAAGTATCGCCTGATTTTCCAACAGGAACGATGAAATCGAAATCTTCGTAGGAACTGTATGGATGCGCAACACGAACGTCATAATCTACACCGGCTGCACGCAGGTTTGGACCTGTGAATCCGTATGCCATGGCTTTTTCTGCTGAAATTGGCCCTACGTTTACGGTACGGTCAATAAAAATTCTATTTCTTTCGAATAGGTTTTCAAATTCTTTCCAGGCAACTGGAAATTCCTCTAAAAACACATCTAATTTTCTGAATGCTTCTGGCGACCAGTCTCTTTCGAAACCGCCAATTCTTCCCATATTCGTAGTCAAACGGGCGCCGCAAATTTCTTCGTAGATTTCGTAAACTTTTTCCCTGAATTGGAAAACGTATAAAAATCCGGTATACGCGCCAGTATCTACACCAAGAATGGAATTACAAATTAAATGGTCTGTAATTCTAGCCAATTCCATCACAATAACTCTTAGATATTGGGCTCTTTTTGGAACTTCAACACCCAATAATTTTTCTAAAGTCATCCACCAACCCATATTATTAATAGGTGAGGAGCAATAGTTCATTCTGTCGGTAAGAGGAGTAATTTGGTAAAAAGGACGATTTTCGGCAATTTTTTCAAAAGCACGATGGATGTAACCAATGGTTGGCTCGGCTTCTAAAATTCGCTCGCCATCCATCAACAGGATATTCTGAAAAATACCATGCGTTGCTGGGTGTGTGGGTCCTAAATTCAGAACAGAAAGCTCGCTTCCGTCTTCATTCAGCCTGTTTTTTATCATTTCAGCATAACGATGCTCCGGTGGTAATAATAGTTCTGACATTTTATAGAATGTGAAAAATTATATATTGTGTGTTTTTAGTAATTGTCTATGGTTCTTCCGAAAAAACGATCATCTTTATCGGTTCTTCCGCCATCTTCCATTGGAAATTCTTTACGCATTGGAAAAGAAATCATTTCATCCATATTCAAAATACGTTTCAATTGCGGATGTCCTATGAAATTGATGCCATAAAAATCGTAAGTTTCTCTTTCCATCCAGTTTGCACTTGGAAAAATAGTAGAAACTGTTTTTATTTCCGGAGTTTCACCGTTGATAAATGTTTTTATTTTGATGCGAACATTTTCATACCAATTGTGCATATGATATACGACTGCGAACTGGCGGCTCACTTCATCGTCCGGATAGTGAATACCGCAAAGGTCAGTCAAAAAATTAAAACGTAAGGTTTCGTCATTTTTCAAAAAAAGAATAACAGCCGTGATTTTGTCTGCGGCTACTTCAAATGAAAAAATATCTTTTTCCTGATTGAAATGAAAAACATTCTCCCCAAATGTTTCCACTAATTTATCTTGAATCTGGATTGTGTCTAAAGCCATTATTTTATATTATAAGAGGCTAATAATTCTTGGTATTCCGGAGAATTTCTTCTTCTTACGGATTCGGTTCTCACCAATTCTTGTAATTTCATTACACCATCAACAATTTGCTCAGGTCTTGGCGGGCATCCTGGTACGTAAACATCTACCGGAATTACTTTGTCGATTCCCTGTAAAACAGAATACGTATCGAAAATCCCTCCTGAAGTAGCACAAGCTCCAACAGCAATAACCCAACGAGGTTCGGCCATTTGTTCGTAAACCTGACGTAAAATGGGGGCCATTTTTTTAGAAATAGTTCCCATTACCATTAACATATCAGCCTGACGAGGAGAAAAACTCACACGTTCAGAACCAAATCGAGCCAAATCATAATGTGAAGCCATAGTTGCCATGAACTCAATACCGCAACAAGAAGTTGCAAAAGGCAATGGCCAAAGCGAATTGGCACGAGCCATACCTACAACGTCATTTAGTTTTGTGGCGAAGAACCCTTCACCGACAACACCTTCCGGCGGCTCAACCATTTTTATATTTGAATCACTCATTTTTATAAAATTATGAATTACGAATTATGAATTATGAGTTCATAATTTAAAATTTAAATACATTCTTATAAATACCTTAGAAATCAGAATTTTGTTCATTCGTAATTTCTAATTCGTAATTAATTTTTATTCCCATTCTAACGCTTTCTTTTTGACGATATAGAAAAATCCAATCAAAAGCAAAAGCATGAATATGACCATTTTAACCATTCCTTCCATTCCTAATTCCTTGAAATTGATTGCCCAAGGATAAAGAAAAATAACTTCGACATCAAACAATACAAATAATATGGCAACTAAGAAATATTTTACTGAGAAAGGAATACGGGCATTACCAACGGATTCGATACCACATTCGAAATTCTCATCTTTAACTGCGGAGTGTCTTTTTGGTCCTAACTTTCCGGAAATTATGACTGTTCCAACAACAAATCCTACAGCAAGAATGAACTGTATGAGGATTGGAAGGTAACTAAGCTGGTTTGTTTGCATATTTTGTAATATTAACCTTGAAATTAACTACAAAGGTAAGTTTTCAATAACTAAATAACAACCCAATCTTTAAAATTCATTTTAATTCGGGTGTTAAAAATAGATTGTTTTTATTAATTATAAATAAGGATGCTTTTGGGCTTTTAGATTCTATATTGAATTTAGCGCAAAAAAAAACGTTCCGAAATTAATCGGAACGTTTTAACCATTCATAGGTAACAAAAATAATCTATATATTTTTAGTCTTCAAGTACTGCAACTTGTGCAGCTACTTTACCTTTTCTTCCTTCTTCTTCTTCGTAACTTACTCTGTCACCTTCTCTTAACTCTTCAGCTCTAATACCTGAAGCGTGAACGAAAATGTCTTTTCCTGTTTCTTCGTCTGTAATGAATCCGTAACCTTTTGATTCATTGAAAAATTTAACTGTACCTGTACGCATTGTAATAGTAATAATAATTTATAATGATACAAATGTAACCTTTAATATAATACGAAAGACATTCTTGTGTTAAATTTTTGTAAAATAATTGATATTCAGTGTTTTCGGACTAAATTAATCGATTAACTACACTAAATCAACTTTTATATGTAGCTCATTTAATTGGGTTTCATCAATTATTGATGGCGCATCAATCATTACATCTCTTCCTGAGTTGTTTTTCGGGAAAGCGATAAAGTCTCTGATGGTTTCCTGTCCGCCTAAAATCGCTACCAGTCTGTCCAATCCAAAAGCCAATCCTCCGTGTGGCGGTGCGCCAAACTGGAACGCATCCATCAAGAATCCGAACTGCGCTTTGGCTTGTTCCTCCGTGAATCCTAAATATTTGAACATTAATTGTTGGGTTGCTTTGTCATGAATACGAATAGAACCGCCGCCAATCTCGTTTCCGTTCAATACCATATCATAGGCATTGGCGCGAACTTTTCCGGGATCGGTTTCCAATAAGTGCATGTCTTCCGGTTTTGGTGATGTAAACGGATGGTGCATCGCATGATAACGACCACTTTCTTCATCAAATTCCAATAATGGAAAATCGACCACCCATAAAGGCGCGAATTCAGTTGGTTTTCTCAATCCTAATCGTGTGGCTAATTCCATACGCAAGGCGCTTAATTGTGTTCTTGTTTTATCGGCCGGACCTGACAATACGAAAATCATATCACCGACTTGTGCTCCGGTTGTTTTTGCCCAATTGCTTAAATCGTCCTGATCGTAGAATTTATCTACCGATGATTTATAGGTTCCGTCTTCGTTACATTTTACATATACCATTCCAGACGCACCCACTTGCGGACGTTTGATCCATTCGATTAGTCCGTCAATTTCTTTACGGGTATAATCACCAGCTCCGGGAACCGCGATACCAACCACCAATTCAGCTGAATTGAAAACGGTGAATTCTCTGTTTTGGGCTACGTGGTTTAACTCTCCGAATTCCATTCCGAAACGAATGTCCGGTTTGTCATTTCCGTAAGTTTTCATGGCGTGTTCGTAGGTCATTCTCGGGAATTTATCTACTTCAATGCCTTTTATTTCTTTTAATAAATGTCTGGTTAATCCTTCGAAAACATTCAAAATATCTTCTTGTTCGACAAATGCCATTTCGCAATCGATTTGTGTGAATTCCGGCTGTCTGTCGGCACGTAAATCTTCATCACGGAAACATTTCACGATTTGGAAATATTTATCCATTCCGCCCACCATCAATAATTGTTTGAAGGTTTGTGGCGATTGTGGCAAAGCATAAAATTGTCCTGCATTCATTCTACTTGGAACCACAAAATCTCTTGCTCCCTCAGGAGTAGATTTGATTAAATAAGGCGTTTCCACTTCGCAAAAATCCAAATCAGACAGGTATTTTCTAACTTCCATGGCCACTTTATGACGAAAAAGCAAGTTATTTTTTACCGGATTTCTACGAATATCCAGGTATCTGTATTTCATTCGGATGTCTTCACCGCCATCGGTTTCATCTTCAATGGTGAAAGGAGGCGTTAAAGCAGCGTTTAATATATTTAGTTCTGTAACTAGAATTTCGATATCGCCCGTTGCCATGTTCTTGTTTTTGGCTTCACGTTCAATCACAGTCCCTTTTACCTGAATAACGAATTCACGACCTAAAGTTTTGGCTAGTTCGAACACTTCTTTTTGTGTGCGACTTTCGTCAAAAATAAGCTGCGTAATTCCGTAACGGTCCCGTAAATCAACCCAATTCATAAATCCTTTATCACGCGATTTTTGAACCCATCCGGCAAGAGTAACTTCGGTATTAATGTGCGAAGGATTTAATTCCCCACAGTTATGACTTCTATACATTATCAAAATTTTAGACTGCAAATTTAAGACTAATTATGAATTATGGATTATGAATTGCGAATTATCAAGTATAGTTTTTTGAATAGAATTAAAATTCCAATGTTAAGTTTTCATTTAATGTTATTAAATTGTTAAGCTAAAGTTTTTTTAATGTAAATATATTTATACATTTGTTATGTAATTACCTAACATTTAAAAACCTACACTATGAAAAAGTATATGATCATCGGAGCAGTGTTGATTTCAGGAATGATATTCGCACAAGAAATAAAACCCAAATTAGAAGCTGTTGGACAAAAAGTGAAAGCAACTTATTATTTTGAAAATGGAAAAGTACAACAAGAAGGTTTTTTTAAAGATGGAAAACTGGAAGGTACGTGGATTGCATATGATGTAAACGGAAATAAAAAATCAATTGGAGAATATTCAAATGGACAAAAAACCGGAAAATGGTTTTTCTGGAATGCTGAAACCTTAAGTGAAGTTGATTATTCTCAAAGCAGAATCGCTTCTGTTAAAAATTGGAAACAAGACGCATTGGTTAACAGAAATTAGAAAAAACGTTTTAAAACGGATATCTCTTCTGTAGTTTGTAGATTACAAAATATTGCGTCTATAAAGAAATCGGCTGTTACAAATTATTGTAACAGCCGATTTTGATTTTATAATTGCCAGATGCTTTAAAATAAAAGGCTTCCGAATTTAACGGAAGCCTTTTTATGCTTGAAATTTAAATCTATAAAATATGTTTCGGATTAAATCCATCTTCACTTAATTCTTTATGGTCGTAATCGGCGACCATTTCAGCTTCGTAATCTGTTTTTTCTCCTTTTGTGAATTTATGGATTAGTTTTTCCATGATTTCATAAATCACCGGAACGATGATTAAGGTTAGGAATAATGAACTGATTAATCCTCCAATAATTACCCAAGCCAAACCATTTTTCCATTCTGCACCAGCTCCTGAAGCCAAGGCAATCGGGAACATACCAAATACCATCGCAATTGTTGTCATCAAAATTGGGCGCAAACGTGCATGATTCGCTTGAATTAATGCTTTTCTAATGGTTTCACCCGCAGCTCTTCGCTGGTTGGTATAATCGACCAACATAATTGCATTTTTACAAACCAGACCAATCAACATAATAACCCCAAGAATCGTAAATATATTCAGTGTATTATTGGTCAAAGCTAAGGCCAATAATGCTCCAATGAACGAAAGCGGAATCGCAAACAAAACCACAAACGGGTGAGCAAAACTATCATACAGTCCAACCATAACCAGGTAAACCAAGATAATTGCCGCTAATAAAGCAAATCCTAAAGTTCCGAAACCTTCAGTTTGATTTTCCATATCGCCACTCCAAACATAGTTTACACCAGCTGGTTTTTTTAATTTGTCAAAAGCAGTTTGCCATTCGGCTGCCACAGTTCCTACTGGTCGTCCAACGGTTTGTCCTTTTACGGTTACCGATGCCGTTTTATCCCTACGTTCCAACTGACTTGGACCAGAACCTTCTTTTACAGTGGCAAATTGTGATAATTTAATTTGTTCGCCTCTTTCATTTATAAATATAAGATTACTAACATCATTTATACTTTTTCTGTCGAAACTACTGTATTTGATATTGATGTCGTATTCGTATTCACCGGCTCTGAATTTACCATCGGTATTTCCGCTGTATGCCGTTTGCATGGTTAAACCCACGGTTTGTAAAGACAATCCAAGAGTGGCCATTTTATCTCTGTCGACCTGAACATTGATTTCAGGATTTCCGGTTTCCACAGACAATTTCACCCCTGTTGCACCGGGAATTTTAGTCAGTTCTTTTTCTGCTGCTTTGGCAAAAATCATCGCGCTTTCTAATGTAGGTCCCGTTACCACCAAGGCTAACGGTGCTTCTTCGGCAGTTCCTAAAATACCAACGGGAACGGTTTTTACTTTGGCTCCAACCAAAACTTTTTCTAATTGAAGTTTCATTTTGGCGGCAAAGACATAAGCACCATCGGTCCGGTCTTTTTGATCAATCATTTTTACATTAATCTCCGATTTGTAAGCCGTGGCTTGTGAAGCACCAAGACCTTCGCTGGTTTGACCAACAGTTGTAATCAGACTTTTTACATATGGCTGAGTATTCAAAAAGGCTTCTGCTTTCTGAGCCATGAAATTACTTTGTTCTAATGAAGCATCTTTTGGTAATTCTATTTGAACTAAAAATTCACCGCTATCTGATTTTGCAAAAAATTCACCACCGATAAATCCTGCAGGGACTAACGATACGGATGCGAAAAATATAACTAAAACAACCGCTAAAGTAGTTTTGTAATGATCCAGACACCAAGTTAATAATTCGGTAATCCAATGGGTAAAACGGGTCAATTGTTTTTCAAAACCAAGAATTATTCTTCCGAAAATATTTTTACCTTCAATGTGTTCCAGTTTTCCAAAACGAGAAGACAACCAGGGAATTATCGTAAATGAAGCCAATAAGGAGAACAAAGTTGAAATAATTACGGTAACGCAAAACTGTGTAATAATGTTAGATACCAATCCGGTACTCATCGCAATTGGTAAAAATACCACCACGATTACTAAGGTAATAGAGGTTACGGTTCCGCCAATTTCGGCAGTTCCGTCATAGGCCGCGCGGACACGGTTTTTACCCATTTCCATGTGTCGGTAAATATTTTCTAATACCACAATCGCATCATCCACCAAAATACCAACCACCAGAGATAATCCTAATAAACTCATTAAGTTTAATGTATATCCTAAGAATAAGAATCCTATAAAAGTGGAAATTAAAGAGGCAGGAATCGAAACCATTACAATCAAAGAGTTTCTGACACTATGCAAGAAAAACAACATCACAAAGGCCACTAAAAATACGGCAATCAATAAATCATGAACTACAGAATCCGCTGCTTCCAATGTAAAAACTGTACTGTCTTTAGCTACATTGAGCTCCAGACCATTGGATTTATAATCGCTTTCTAATTTTGTAATGCTTTTCAAAACTTCTTCACTAACCGCCACAGCATTCGCATCCGATTGTTTTACAATTTGTAAAATAATAGCGCTTTTTCTATTCACACGCGCTGTTTTTTCGGCTACTTTCTGGGTATCCTGAACATCGGCAATATCTCTTAAACGAACCTGGGCACCATTTTTTGATGTAATTGCCAGGTTTCTTAACTCTTCAACATTTTTGTATTTTCCCGCTAAACGAATTAATATTTTTTGTTCGCGAGTTTGTATATTTCCTGTTGGGAAATCCAGATTGGAGGACAAAATCACTTGTTGCACTTGTGGAACAGAAAGTCCGTACCCCTGCATTTTGACCGCATCAAGACTTACCTGAATTTCTCTTTCCTGTCCACCGATAATATTTACTTCCGCAACACCGGTAACGCGAGATAAAACGGGAGCGATTTTTTTGTCAATTAAGTCATAAAATTCAATTTCATCCATTTTCCCATTGGCACCAATGGTCATGATTGGTAAATCGCTCAGCGAGAATTTACTCAACGATGGGGTTTTGGCATCATCCGGTAAATCATTAATAATCGCATTTATTTTTCGTTGCGCATCATTCAACGAAACATCCACTTTGGCTTTTGTATTCAAGGTGATAGAAACTGTTGATAAACTTTCGTAGGAACGAGAGTCGATTTTTTTGATGTTTTCCAATGAGGCAACCGCATCTTCAATTTTTTTGGTAATCGTATTTTCCACCTCACTTGGAGAAGCTCCGGGATATACGGTGGCAATGGTGACTACATTGGTTTCGAATTTCGGAATCAATTCATAGCCCAGCTGACTGTAACTGAATAGTCCACCAAGAATCAGGATGGTAAACAACACGATCACTAATGACGGTCGTTTTATGGATATTTCTGCTAATTTCATATTTTATTAAATTGTAAATTTTTAATTGTGAAATGTATTTTTCCTCTGATGAATTTCAAATCTGACCTTCATCATTTCAATAATTTAAAAGAAAAAATTATTTAATAATATCCACTTTAGATCCGTCCTGAAGATTAATTTGACCCGTAATAATTACAACTTCGCCATCAGAAAGACCGTTCAAAATTTCTACTTTATCACCAAGAATTCTTCCGGCCGTTACGGTTTTTAATTTGGCGACACCATTTTCCACAACAAAAACCTGGTTGC
Organism: Flavobacterium sp.; assembly: GCF_035292545.1. GTDB lineage: Bacteria > Bacteroidota > Bacteroidia > Flavobacteriales > Flavobacteriaceae > Flavobacterium. The sequence continues at coordinate 50,679 of NZ_DATDPV010000033.1, forward strand.
TGCTTACGCTTCCCACAAATGCATTTCTAGGGGCAATCATCAGCGATTGTTTTTGTTGGTTTGAAGCAAATTCAGCTGTTCCGTACATTCCGGCTTTTAAATCGTTGGCGACATTATTGCTAATTTCTATTTCTACAGGAAAGTTCAGACTGGTGTCTGCTTTTGGAGCGATGAAGCTAATTTTTCCTGAAAATGTAACGTTTGGATAAACACTTGCTTTCACATTTATGGTATTCCCCAATTTTAAACTAGCTACCTGACTTTCGTTTACATTAACTTTCAATTTCAATTTGGTAACATTTACAATGTCAAACAAAGGGGATCCTGCATTAAGGACAGATCCCGGTTCAATAAACCTTTTGTTTACAATTCCATTGATAGATGCTTTGATATTGGTATCGCCTATACTTATTCTTGCTTGTTGCAATCTGGATTTTGAAGTCACTAAATTCAGTTTAGCCTGATCTAATTGTTGTTTTGTAACTCCTCCTGTTTTGAAAGCGTTTTCAAAACGGCTATAATCCGTTAACGCATTTTGATAGGAAGCTTGCGCAGTTTGCAAGTCAGCCGAAATTTGCTCACTTCTAATAATGGCCAAAGTCTGTCCTATTCTTACCTTGTCACCTTCGTCAACTAAGACACGTACTACTCTTCCCGGTTTCTCAGCAGAGAAACTTAATTCCTGAAACGGTGCAAAATTACCATTGGCAGAAAAATCTAGAGAAATCTCTTCGGTTTTAACGGTGTCAACTTTAACGGAAATACTTGCGTTTTTCTCAGCAACAATTGCTGTTTTCGCTTCGTTTTCTTTTTTGTTATTCATTAAAATATATGCGATAACGCCTAAAAATCCTAAAATCAGTACTATTGTTATTATATTTTTTTTCATTTTTGTTAGTTGTTTATAAGTGTTTTTAATTCACCTTTTGATTTGATTAATTGAATTTCGGCCAGTTTGTAATCTAATATTGCCGAAGTGTAGTTGTTTTGTGCTTCTGTCAATGCATTTTCTGCATCCAATAAATCAGTTAAAGAGGCCAATCCTTGTATATAATTGTTTCTTGTATTGTTTAAAACGTCCTGTGCCAATTGTGCATTTTCCTTTTGGTTGCTGATGGTAATGACGCTATTGTCGATTTGTATTTTAGCATTTTCATAAGCTAAATCAAGACCTAATTTGGTGTCGTTGATGTCTTCTTTGACAGATCTCAATTGAACATCGGCTTGTCTTACTTTGGCTCGTGTTCCAAATCCGGTAAAAATCGGGACTTTTAAATTCAGACCAATCGCAGAAAAATCAGACCAATAAACGCCATCTTCGGGTTTTCCGCCCCAAGGCATTTCGGGACCCTGACCGATATAATTATAACCGGCAGTTAGTGACAGAGTTGGGTAATAGGCCGCTTCATTCGCCTTTTTTTGAAATTCCAATAATTGCTCCTGCTTTTTCAAAAGCAAATATTCCGTTCTGTTAGCTGTATTTGGCACTTCCGAAAAGGCAACTGGTGTAATTTCAAATTGGGATTGAGGAATCACGATTTTGGTTTCAATTGGCATTCCGATATAAAATTTCAAAGCATTTTCCTGTAACTGAACCGCATTTAAAACTTGTTGGCGTTGCGTATTGATGTTTGAAATCTTTACTAAAATTCTATCCAAGTCAATTTTTTTAGCTAATCCATTATCAAATTGTCCTTTGATAATATTTTTGACTTTATTGGTATTTACAAAAGTGCTGTCGAGAACGTTTAGTTTTTGGCGTTGCACATAAACCTGATAGTAGTTGTTGGCAACTCTTTCAATGACTTGTTCTTCTGTCAATTGTTCATTAATTTGGTAGAATTCTCTGGTGGATTTTGCAGCTTTTAAGCCCGTAAAAACAGACTGGTCAAAAAGGGTTTGTGTCAAAGAAACGCCTGCAACCGAACTCCATTTTTGTCCAAAATTAGCCTGGATAGTTGTGCCTGGCTGACCAAAATTAGCGCCATCAATAACGGTTGTTTGTAAAACGGGGTTGTAAGTTAAGCCACCATTTGCCGAAATTTGAGGTAAAGCCCTCGAGCGAACTTCCTGAATCTGGTATTCGCTGTTTTCTACTTCCAGCTTTGCTTTTTTGGCATCGGCTTTATTTTCTAATGCATAGGTAATGGCATCTTTAAGCGTCAGCGATTTTATTTCTTGAGATTTTGCAGTAATTGCAAAAGTTAAGAAGGCGATTAAAACTATTTTTTTCATGGATTGATGATTATATAATATGGTTTAGTAAATGTTTTTCAAGTTCAATAATTCCTGCAAGAGTCGCCATCGCTCTGGTATGGTATTCTAAAATTTCCAGTTCTAACTTTTGAGAATCTTTTTCAGAACTTGTATTTTCCTTAATGTTAAAAACGAGCGTGTAATAAAATTTGGTATAACAGTCCGAGTCAATATTTTTTCGATACAATCCTTGGGCAATTCCTCTTTCGATGTTTTGTTTAAACCACAAGTTGCATTCGTCAAATTCTCGGGTTATAACCTTTTCATAGATATCGGGATAGTGTTTTTTTAATTGAAAAATGGGAGAGGTGTCAGAGGATTTAAACATTTCTTTGAACATTTTTCGTATCTCGAAATTTTCAGCAATGGCATTGTGATTTAGAGCCACAATACTGTCAATAATTTGATGTACTTGTTTATGAACCATGGCGGTACTTTCCTCAATAAGGATTTCTTTATTGCAGAAATATTTGTAAATCGTTTTTTTAGAAATGCACATTTCTCCGGCAATATCATCCATTGTAATGCTCTTAAAACCAAGTTTTAAAAACATTTCGCTCGCTTTTGATATAATTTTATCTTTCATTTTTTTTTATGCTGGACTTGTTTGGGTAGTATTTAATTTATTTCAAACGGTGAATTTGAAACGTTAAATTCTGATGCAAATGTAAACAGGAAACTTTGAACACCAAAATAGTTTCCAAAGTATTTACTATTATTTAACATTTCATTAAGGAACGCAGTTTGTAATAAAGGGCGAATACCTTAAATTAGCCAAAAATTATTTTCATGCACGTCATTAGTCAGTATCAGGAATTTTTCATTGCCTATTTAAATAGTCAGGCCATTATCAAGGAACCCAAAAATTTGTACGAACCTATTGATTACATTTTAGGTTTAGGCGGAAAACGGATGCGACCGGTTTTGACATTAATGACCGCGGAGGTTTTTAATACCGATTATAAGAAAGCGCTTCCGGCAGCAATGGCGGTAGAAGTTTTTCATAATTTTTCTCTCGTTCATGATGATATTATGGATGATGCGCCTTTGAGAAGGGGAAGTGAAACGGTTCATGAAAAATGGAATCTTAATACCGGAATATTGTCTGGAGATGCCATGCTGATTCTGGCTTACCAATATTTCGAGCAATACGAGCCTAATGTTTTCAGGGATTTAGCCAAGTTATTCAGCAAAACGGCCATCGAAGTTTGCGAAGGACAACAATGGGACGTTGATTTTGAAACGCGTGAAGATGTTACGATTTCGGAATATCTCAAAATGATTGAATATAAAACGGCCGTTCTTGTTGCTGCGGCGATGAAAATGGGCGCCATTATTGCGGAAACTTCCGAAGAAAATGCCAATTTAATTTATGAATTTGGATTAAATTTAGGATTGGCTTTCCAATTGCAAGATGATTATCTGGATGCATTTGGCGATCCGGAAACCTTCGGAAAACAAGTAGGAGGAGACATAATAGAAAACAAGAAAACGTATTTATATTTAAAAGCCGTTGCGTTTTCTAAAAAAGAAGAAGTAGAACAATTGATGCATTTGTTTTCTGTTCATCCGAATGATAATTCGGAGAAAATCAGTTCGGTTAAAGAAATTTTTAACATTTCCGGGGCATCAAAAGCTACGCAGGAAGCAATTCAGGCATATACTTTCAAAGCATTTGATACTTTGAAAAAAATGGATATTTCAGAAGATAAAAAAGCAATGTTAAGCGCTTTTGGAGAAAAATTAATGGGAAGAAAAGTATAATGTTTATAGCGCCAAAAAATACCGATTTACTACTTTCCGAAGCGGAAAGCGAAAACTTATACCTTAAATTAATTGAGCAAATCAATAAGGATTTCAATTTAGCCAACGAATCCATCGATTTTCCGTTAAGCACCAAACCAACGGAATTAAAAGTGCAATTGCACGAAAAAATCTACCGGTTGATTCAGTACAAATTTGCCGAATATCTCAATTTGCTTTATATTATCGATGTTGCCGAAGACCAAATCAAGAAACTGGATGGTTCTGACTTAGTGGAACTTTCAGAGCAAGTAACTTTTTTAATTTTGAAAAGAGAGTGGCAAAAAGTTTGGTTCAGGAATAAGTTTTAATTTATTCCATTAAAAATAAACCCGGACAAATGGCATAAAAGCGTCACTATAAACATAGTCGTTTTTGTCGTACAAAACATTGTAACGAACCCCAAGAGTCACATTCCCGGTTCTGTAACCTGCTCCAAGGAACAGTCCGGTATTCCAAAAATCCTGAGAATTACTATTAGATCCGTCCAAATCTACATTAACTCTCAATTGTTCTAATTCTGCTGAAAGTTGAATTTCTTCGATAGGATTAAATAATCCGATAATGCTTCCTCCATATAAATGAGAACTATAGTAATTTTTCTGTTTTACATAAGTATACTGTGCGCCGAGTCCCAAAGCCACATATTTATTGAAATTATAAATGGCGCTTGGAGCCAAAGTGACATCCGTATAACCAGAGCCGATACTTAAACCAATGCCGCCGCCAAATTGAACTTTTTTCCAAAAAATACTTTTCGATTCTGGAACCGGAGTTTGTTCCTGAGCCAATAAAATAACTGAAAACAAACTAAAAACAAACGATAAAACGGCTTTATTCTCGGAAAAAGGATATAAGTTTTTCATTGTTTTTCAGAGGTTAATTTTTAAAACATAAAAGTATCTAAAAATCATTAATATTTTATACCATTTATTGTACTTTTGCGTAACTATTTTACAAATCAGTTTATTTAACAATATTTATGGATAGGTTTTCCTTTTTAAACGCAGCACACACCGAATTTTTCGCTGATTTATACGATCAATATCTGCAAAATCCAGACAGCGTAGAGCCAAGTTGGAGAAGTTTTTTCCAAGGTTTCGATTTTGGAATGACGACTTACAGTGGTGAAAATCCAGTTGTGCAAATGGCAAATTTTGCCGCTGGTGACCAAGACTACAGTCAAATTTCTGAAAAACTTCAAAAAGAATTTAACGTTCTTAAACTAATCGATGATTACAGAACTCGCGGGCATTTGTTTACCAAAACAAATCCTGTTCGCGACAGAAGAACGTATTCTCCGACATTGGATATTGAGAATTACGGTCTTTCAAAATCAGATTTAACAACCGTTTTTGATGCTGCAAAAGCAATTAAAATTGCTCCTTGTACGCTTCAGGAAATCTTAGGCCATTTGAATAAAATCTATTGTGGGTCTATTGGTGTGGAATATATGTATATTCGAAAACCAGAGGTTATTCAATGGATTCAGGATAAAATCGGATACAATGATAACATTCCAAAATTTTCTACAGATCAAAAGAAAAACATTTTAGGGAAACTAAATGAAGCGGTTTCTTTCGAGAATTTTTTACACACCAAATACGTTGGGCAAAAACGTTTCTCTCTCGAAGGAGGAGAATCAATTATCCCGGGACTAGATGCTTTAATTGAAGCTGCTGCCGAAAAAGGAGTAGAACAATTCGTTATGGGAATGGCACATCGTGGTCGTTTGAATGTTTTAGCAAATATTTTCGGAAAGTCAACACAGGATATTTTCTCTGAATTTGACGGAAAAGATTATGATGACACCGCACTTTTTGATGGTGACGTAAAATACCATTTGGGGTTAACTTCGGACAGAAAAACAAAATCCGGAAAAAGCATCAATATCAATTTAGCACCGAATCCTTCACATCTTGAAACTGTTGGTGCTGTAATTGAAGGAATTACCAGAGCTAAACAAGACCGATATTTCCCGGATGATTTCTCAAAAGTATTGCCAATTGCACTTCACGGTGATGCTGCAATTGCAGGTCAGGGAATCGTTTACGAAATTGTTCAAATGGCACAATTAGACGGATACAAAACCGGAGGAACCATTCACATCGTGATTAACAATCAGGTTGGGTTTACAACCAATTATCTGGATGCGCGATCTTCAACGTATTGTACGGATATTGCAAAAGTAACATTATCACCCGTTTTACATGTAAATGCAGATGATACTGAAGCGGTTGTACATGCGATGTTATTTGCTTTAGATTACAGAATGCAATTCGGAAGCGATGTTTTTATCGATTTATTAGGATACAGAAAATACGGTCACAACGAAGGTGATGAACCTCGTTTCACACAGCCATTATTATATAAAATCATTGCTAAACATGAAAATCCAAGAGATATTTATGCAGATCGATTGATTGCCGAGGGCGTTATAGACAAGACCTACGTAAAAGGGTTAGAAAGTCAATACAAAGCCATTCTGGAAGAAAATCTGGAAGCTTCCCGCAAAAAAGACCTGACTATTATTACTCCATTCATGCAAAATGAATGGCAGGGTTATGCTCAGGCAACACAAGCGGAGATGCTTCAAAAAGTAGATACAACTTTCCCAAAAGAAGGCCTTATCGAAATTGCTGAGGTGATTACGGCTTTGCCAAAAGACAAAAAATTTATCAGCAAAATTGAAAAGCTGATTAAAGATAGAAAAACCATGTTCTTCGAAACCGATAAGTTGGATTGGGCTATGGCCGAATTATTGGCTTATGGTTCCTTATTAACCGAAGGGTACGACGTTCGTATTTCCGGACAAGATGTTGAGCGTGGGACTTTCTCTCACCGTCATGCGGTGGTAAAAGTCGAAGATTCTGAAGAAGAAGTAATTCTTTTGCAGCAATTAAAAAATCAAAAGGGAAAATTCAACATTTTCAATTCGCTTTTATCAGAATATGCTGTAGTTGGTTTCGATTATGGTTATGCTTTGGCAAGCCCGAAAACACTGACTATTTGGGAAGCACAATTTGGAGATTTCAGTAATGGAGCACAAATTATGTTAGACCAATATATTTCTGCGGCAGAAGACAAATGGCACAATCAAAACGGTTTGGTCATGTTGTTGCCACATGGCTATGAAGGTCAGGGAGCAGAGCATTCATCAGCAAGAATGGAGCGTTATTTGCAAATGTGTGCCAGCGAAAACATGTTCGTTGCCGATTGTACCACACCAGCGAATTTCTACCATTTGTTGAGAAGACAAATGAAAACAACCTATAAAAAACCGTTAATTGTTTTCACCCCAAAAAGTTTATTGCGTGATCCAAGAGTGGTTTCTTCGGTTGAAGAATTTGCTAATGGAACATTCCAGGAAACTATAGACGATGCAACGGTAAACAAAAAAGACGTTAAAACACTCGTTTTCTGTACCGGAAAATTCTATTACGATATGCTCGCCGAAAGAGAAAATCTAAACAGAAATGATGTTGCTTTAGTGAGAATTGAACAATTATTTCCATTGCCAATAGAGCAGTTGAAAGCGATTATTGCACAATATCCAAACGCGGATGATTATGTTTGGGCACAAGAAGAACCAAAAAACATGGGTGCTTACAGCTTTATGTTGATGAATTTCGATTTAGTAAAATTGAGACTTGCCTCGTTAAAAGCTTACAGCGCACCGGCAGCAGGAAGTTATGCACGTTCTAAAAAACGTCATGCAGCAGCCATTGCCATGGTTTTTGACAAAAATTTATTTAATTAGGAGCTATTTTCCTGCTGTAGCTGCCTTATTTTTGGCAGCAAAAATAAAAAGGTAATTGCGAGAGCAATTCAATCATCAGGGCTAAAAAAAATAGTATTTTTGATATATCGATAATAATAACAACACACATAAAATTATATAAAAGATGATTTTAGAAATGAAAGTTCCTTCACCGGGAGAATCAATCAAAGAAGTTGAAATTGCAACTTGGTTAGTAAAAGACGGAGATTATGTAGAAAAAGACCAAGCTATCGCTGAGGTTGATTCTGATAAAGCAACACTGGAATTACCAGCAGAAGCAAGCGGAATCATTACGCTGAAAGCAGAGGAAGGTGATGCAGTTGCTGTAGGAGCAGTGGTTTGTTTAATTGATACCGATGCTGCAAAACCATCAGGCGAAGCTCCGGTTGCGGAAGCAAAACCAGTTGTTGAAGCACCAAAACCAGAAGTAAAAGAAGCACCAAAAGCAGTTGAAACACCAAAAGCAACTCCGGCAGCTACAACAACTTACGCTTCAGGAACCCCTTCGCCAGCAGCAAGAAAAATATTAGATGAAAAAAATATTGCGTCTTCTGACATTGTCGGAACCGGAAAAGACGGAAGAATCACAAAGGATGATGCCGTGAATGCAGTACCATCTATGGGAACACCAACCGGTGGATCTCGTGGCTCTGAACGTTCAAAATTATCGATGTTGCGTAGAAAAGTAGCCGAACGTTTGGTTGCTGCGAAAAACGAAACAGCGATGCTAACGACGTTCAATGAAGTGAACATGACGCCAATCAACACCATTCGTAATGAATACAAAGACGCATTCAAAGCAAAACACGGTGGACTTGGTTTGGGATACATGTCATTCTTTACAAAAGCGGTGACCAGAGCCTTGAAATTGTATCCGGACGTAAACTCCATGATCGACGGGGATTATAAAATAGCTTATGATTTCTGCGATATCTCAATTGCAGTTTCCGGACCAAAAGGATTGATGGTTCCTGTAGTTCGTTCTGCAGAAAACCTGACTTTCCGTGGTGTTGAAGGAGAAATTAAAAGATTAGCCATCAAATCACGTGACGGACAAATTACTGTTGATGATATGACCGGTGGAACATTTACCATTACTAATGGTGGGGTTTTCGGAAGCATGTTATCCACACCAATTATCAATCCGCCACAATCAGGAATTTTAGGAATGCACAACATCATTGAGCGTCCAATTGCAGTAAACGGTAAAGTGGAAATTCATCCGATGATGTATGTAGCACTTTCTTATGACCACAGAATCATTGATGGTCGTGAGTCTGTAGGTTTCTTGGTTGCAGTAAAAGAAGCATTAGAAAACCCATTAGAATTATTGATGGATAATAATCCAAAGAAAGCGTTAGAGCTTTAGTCTTTATTTCAATACAAACAAAAAAGCCTCATTATTGAGGCTTTTTTGTTTGTAAATAATCGCTCTTAATAAGAAATATTAAAGGAACCCTGGGATAGCTCAATGGTTGCATTATCACTAGAGGTAACAGTACCGCTAAAAGTGCCTACTAATTTATTGTCACTGTTTGTGGTCGCATTGGAGCTGATTGTTCTTATAACATCACCCTCAGTGTAAACTACATCATTCAATGTATATTCGAACCCCCAAGCATGGCCTGTTCCCATGTCGCCTTTGCCAATACCAAAAGTCACGAATTCTGATGTGCTTCCGTTGTTACTGGCTGTAATTATCAAATCCACATAATCGTCATAAGGAATCTCATCTACAGTTATTGTATTGAATGTTTTTTGTACTCCGCCAACTTTCATGGTCAGACTACTGCCCGCCGGGGTCGAATCATTGTCTTTTGAACAAGAGTTTAATGAAAGTGTCAATGAGCCCACTAACATAAAAAGGAATATTTTTTTCATAGTAGATTTGTTTTAAATAGTTAATAATCATAAAATTAACAATAATATTAACAGGATTATTTTATTTAACTATAAAAAAAATGGAAATTAGATGAAGGTTAATTTATTCCCGACAAAATGCAAATATTGATTAAAGCAGTCGATATTTTCCTTTCAGAATGAAGAATATTGCCTCTGATAATTTTACGAATGAGTTTCTTTTTTTGTTCTACTCATATAGAAATACATTAGAAATTAAAATTCAAGATATTAAAAACGTTGATTTCATTAAATCCAATTCTCAGATGGATTATCAGGGTTTTTAAAGAATAAAATAGTGTGTTTATTTTAAATACAGATAGTGATTGTAATAATCAATAATTCCTTTTCCGCTAAGCAGGACATCCGCACCAATAATTCCCTGAACGGGTTTTGCTTTGTACTGCACTAATGCCTGGTTTACATGAGATAAATCAAAAATAACGATGCTAAAATCTTTATTTTGCCAAGAGCCAATTTTCAAAGCATTTTTCTTGGCAATTTGTGTCAACATTCCAGTTGCACCAGCACCGGATGCTTTGGTTTTAGAGTGGGAAGCTTCGAGTTGAAACAATTCAATACATTCAAAACCAACACAACTGTTTGAAGCGCCTGTGTCTAGAATAAAATTGCCTTTTACACCGTTTAACTCTGCTTTAATTAGCAAATGTTGGGTCTTTGTGACTTTGAATTTTATTTTTCGGTATTTTTCTTTTTTTAGAATTTCGTGAAGGTTTTTCATAAATAAGGCAATGAATCCCAAAAGTAATCTAAAAATTTAAGAATCTAAAAATCCAAAATATTAACTTTGCGGCTTTCAAACTAATAAAATGATAATCACCGATACGCACACCCATTTATACAGTGAAGAATTCGACCAGGACAGAAACGAAATGATGCAACGTGCTATCGAAAATGGCGTAACGCGTTTTTTTGTTCCTGCAATCGATTCGAGTTGTACGCAAGCGATGTATGCTTTAGAAGAAAATTATCCCAATAACGTTTTCCTGATGATGGGCCTTCATCCAACGTATGTAAAAGACGATTATCTCGAAGAATTGCAACACGTAGAAAAGGAATTGTCCAAAAGAAAATTCTATGCTATTGGCGAAATCGGAATTGATTTGTACTGGGATAAAACCACCTTAGAAATACAAAAAATAGCTTTCAAACGTCAAATTCAATTGGCAAAGCAATACAAATTGCCGATAGTGATTCATTGCCGTGAAGCTTTTGATGAGATTTTTGAAGTTTTGGAAAGTGAAAAAAGCGACAATTTATTCGGAATTTTTCATTGTTTCTCAGGAACACATGAGCAGGCGCTACGGGCTATTTCGTATAATATGAAACTTGGAATTGGTGGCGTTGTGACTTTCAAAAATGGAAAAATAGACCAATTTTTACACCAAATCGATTTGAAACATATTGTCTTGGAAACCGATTCTCCCTATCTTGCGCCGATACCATTTCGCGGGAAGCGTAATGAAAGCAGCTATATTGTAAATGTAGTTGATAAATTGGCAAGCATTTACGGCGTTTCATCGGATGAAATCGCAAATCGTACTACCGAAAATTCTAAAGCAATTTTTGGGATTTAATCAAAACAAAAACACCGATTTCAATAAAATTTCGTTCTTTTGTGAATATATAAATAAAAAACTAAATGTCAAAATTTGATGCCATTCGTCCGTTTTATGATGCCGAAATAAATGAGGCCATTCATAAAGTCATTAATCATCCGATGATGAAAGCGTTGATGAATTTTACTTTTCCAGATGTAGAAGATGCTGTTTGGAAAGATCAACTGAGAAAGACCCATTCTATTCGTGACTTTCAGTGCAATTTCATTTACCATTCTATTCAAAAAGTGTTGGAGAAAAGCTCTGACGGCCTGACTACTTCTGGTTTTGAAAAATTGGAAAGCAACACTTCCTATTTATTTATGTCCAATCATCGTGATATTATTTTAGATACTTCATTGCTCAATACCTGTTTGTTCGAGCATGGTTTGGTGATGACCGCTTCTGCAATTGGTGATAATCTGGTTAAAAAAGCATTTCTGCATACATTGGCAAAAATGAACAGAAATTTCTTGGTTCAAAGAGGATTGTCTCCTCGGGAAATGTTACAAAGCTCGAAGTTGTTAGCCGAATATATTGGACAATTGTTATTACGCGAAAACCGTTCTGTTTGGATTGCGCAACGTGAAGGCAGAACCAAAGATGGGAATGACATGACTAACCCGGGCGTTTTGAAAATGGTCGCTATGGGTTCGGATGAAAAAAATCTGATGGATTATTTTAAGAAAATCAAAATAGTTCCCGTTTCAATTTCGTACGAATATGATCCTACCGATGCTTTGAAAATGCCGCAATTGATGGCTGAAGCTAATAATGAAATATATATTAAGGAAGAAAACGAGGATTTCACAACGCTTTTAAGCGGAATTATGGGACAAAAGAAACGCATCCATATTCATGTAGGTGATGTTCTTGATAAGGAATTGGATATTATAGCGGCTCAATTTGACAATTCCAATAAACAAATTCAGGCTTTGGCCCAAGTGATAGATGAATCGATATTGAGCACTTATAAATTGTGGCCAACAAACTATATTGCTTTCGATATTTTGAATAAAACGAATACGTATTCGCATTTGTATACAGAAAATGAAAAATCACTTTTTGAACGCAGATTAGAAATGAGAATAGATCACGACAATCCGGTTGCCTTACAAGGATTTTTGGCGATGTATGCCAATCCGGTGGTAAATAAATTAAAACACCAAAATGCAGTCTAAAGCCAAAATACTTTTGATATATACTGGCGGAACCATCGGTATGATGAAAGATTTTGAAACTGGCGCATTGAAAGCTTTCAACTTTAGTAAACTACTTCAGAGAATTCCGGAGTTGAAACAATTGGATTGTGAAATAGAAACCATTTCATTTGAAAATCCAATGGATTCATCAAATATGAATCCTGAAAACTGGGTTAAAATTGCCGAAATCATCGAAGAAAATTATATTTTTTTTGATGGTTTTGTAGTTTTGCATGGCTCAGATACGATGTCTTATTCGGCTTCGGCGCTGAGCTTTATGCTGGAAAATTTGAATAAACCCGTTATTTTTACCGGTTCGCAATTGCCTATAGGAGATTTAAGAACCGACGCCAAGGAAAATTTAATTACAGCCATTCAAATTGCCTCTTTGCAGCAAAAAAACAAACCTGTAATTCATGAAGTGGGTCTTTATTTTGAATACAAATTATACCGAGGCAACAGAACAACTAAAATAAATGCCGAACATTTTAATGCTTTTACTTCCCCGAATTATCCTGAATTAGCAGAATCTGGCGTGCATCTAAAAGTAAATAATCACTTGCTTTTACCTAAAATGGGTCTGAAAAAGCTCAAGGTTAACAAAGATTTAGACAATAATGTAGTTATCGTAAAAATGTTCCCGGGAATCAATGAAGCTGTTTTATCGGCGATTTTTAATATTCCAAATCTGAAAGGAGTTGTACTTGAAACTTACGGATCTGGAAATGCTCCCACCGAGGAATGGTTTATTTCACTTTTGAAAAAAGCCATAAAAAACGGGTTGCATATTATAAACGTAACCCAATGTTCCGGCGGTAGTGTAAGTATGGGACAATATGAAACGAGTACTTTGCTAAAGAAAATCGGAATAATTTCAGGAAAAGACATCACAACAGAAGCCGCAATAACCAAGTTAATGTACTTATTGGGACAAAAAGTAGCACCTAATGTTTTCAAAACCATCTTCGAAACATCAATTCGCGGTGAATTATCATAAAAATTGCTTTTAAATTTCGATAACTGCTTTTTTTTTGTGTTCTTTGCAACCTTAATTTAAAATAGAGAGGTGGCCGAGTGGCTGAAGGCGCACGCCTGGAAAGCGTGTATATGGCAACATATCGAGGGTTCGAATCCCTTTCTCTCTGCAAATAGTATTTAAAACAATCTAAAGCCTTCAAATCAATACGATTTTGGAGGTTTTTTGTTTAAAAAGAGATGTTGTGTAACTAGAAGTTACTTGATTAGGAAATCAATATTAAATAGTTTAGTCAAATATTATATGGAATACAAGTTCATTAAAAAATCAATTTATAAAAAAGTACTGCCAATCGCATTGCTGGTTTCATTGATTAAATTTATATCAACATTTTTTAAAGACGAAGCGCAAATTTCAGTAATTGACTTTATTGAGTTTTCCGATGTTAATGTTGTATTTACAGGGGCTTTTTTTGTAATGGGACTTTTACTGGCAGGTACCATGTCCGATTTTAAAGAAAGCGAAAAAATACCTGGAGAAATTGCCTGTAACTTAGAATCAATACAGGATTGGATGATACTTGTTTTACGGGTTTCTACCGGTTCAAATTCCGGAGCGGTTTTAGATAAAAAACTATTGAAATCAGAATTAATTTTTGTGACCGATAATATAATAGATTGGTTAAAAAGTAAAAACAAAGATTCTCAAACAGTCTTTCCGCTGTTGCGACGTTTAAATGAAATTGTGTACTATTTTGCTGAAAATTCTTGTGATAAAGAAGCTATTAAAGGAATTCAAGAAAACACCAACGCACTTCGGAAGCAATTAACCCGTACTTATACTATAGCCCGAACCAATTTCATTGGGTCTGCCTATGTTTTACAAAAGAGCATATTATTTATAATAATACCATTGGTATTAGTTTGCCATTTTAAAACGGATACAGCTTCGGTAGTGGTTTCAGGCGTTTTATCATTTGTTTTTTTATATTTATATTTCCTTATTAAAGCATTAGATGACCCATTCGATTTTGACGGAACGGATACTGAAGTTGATTTAATGCCTTTAGATCGTTTTAGAAATAGAATAGAAAATACTTTTAATCCAATTAAACCAGATTCTTTAAAGGGTTTACCTGATTGCAAAATTGGAGATACAGTAGATTTGATAAAAAATTACAAATATCAAAATGTAAAACGGTAAAAGGAGAAAACTCCGAAAGTTTTTTCTTTGAGGTTAATATTTTAATGTAATTTTATATCGTTTATTCGTGTTAGCTTTTTTAGGACGAGAAATATAAATCACAAAAAAATCAATATGCGATTCTTTCTAAATGTTTTTATTTTTTTCTTGGTTTTTAATGTCTTTTCTCAGGAAATACCCGATTTTGCTGCGGTAGATTCATTATACAGGGAAGATCAGTTTTATTTTGGAATCACGTATAATGATTTGCAAAACAGATTGCCAGGAGTTTCTCAAAATAAATTCACGCCAAGTTTCTCTTTAGGATTTTTAAGGGATATGCCCGTAAATAAAAATAGAACTGTTGCTATAGCTGCGGGAATAGGATATTCTATAAATAATTACAATCAAAATATTTTGATTTCAGAAACTAATGGAATTCCGGAATACAGTGCCATTCCATCGGAAAATGATTTTGATAAAAATAAATTAACATTGCATTATATCGATGCGCCAATCGAGTTTCGTTGGAGAACATCTACACCTGAAAGTCATATATTCTGGAGAATTTATACAGGTGTTAAGATAAGCTACTTGGTTTATGACAGGTCAAAATACATTGATGGCCAAGAAAAGATTATTGTAACGGGCAATAAAGACCTTAACAAATTGCAATATGGGGCCTACATCGCTGCGGGTCGTAATACGTGGAATATTTATGCTTATTATGGCTTAAATCCTATTTTTAAATCGGCGAAATTGAATAATGAAGATATAGACATGAATAGCTTGAATTTGGGTTTAATGTTCTATATTCTATAGCCAGAAATACCAAAGCACCACTTGCGGCAGCATTCCCGAAAAGAAACCAATGACCAATTCTTTATTGGTATGTGCATTCATGGTAAGTCGGGAGGAAGCCACGAAACCATTCATTAAAATCAAAAAAGCAATGGTACTTATGATGTTGATTTGATTGTGAAAACTTAATCCAATGACAAAAGCAGTCAAAGTGCTGATTCCAATCATATGAATGCTGGCTTTTATTTTTAAAAATAAAAAAATAAGCGCGATTAAAGTGCTGATTAATCCACCCAAAAAGAAAAAATACAACTCTGGAATCCTATCAATGGTAATGCTTTTCTGAATCAATATAAGTATCAGAATCGCTTGAATGATCAAAGGGATTTTTCGTTGGGATAATTCGGAAACCATCACAGAATCTACTTTACCCAGAGAACGTAAAAGAAAAAAAAACGAGATTGGGATAAAAATGGTGATAAGGACTATTTGCAGCAGAATGAGAAATTTTTGTTCTGTATCAAAATAGTTTTCATTAAATAAAAAATAGCCCAGCGTCCCGAAAACCGGAATGAATATCGGATGAAATAAATAGGAAAAAAAGGGAAGTATTTTTTTCATAATAATTTCTGATTACATCTTCTTCCTCATCCTCGCCACCGGAATATCCAATTGCTCTCTGTATTTTGCAATGGTTCTTCTCGCAATAGGGTAGCCTTTTTCTTTTAATATTTCGGCCAATTGATCATCGGGAAGAGGTTTTTTCTTGTCTTCTTCCTCGATTACATTTTTGAGAATCTTCTTGATTTCAAGTGTAGAAACATCTTCTCCCTGGTCATTTTTCATGGCTTCCGAGAAGAATTCCTTGATTAATTTCGTTCCATAAGGCGTTTCCACATATTTGCTGTTGGCCACACGTGAAATAGTCGAAATATCTAAGCTTACCATATCGGCAATGTCCTTTAGAATCATCGGTTTCAACTTTGTTTCGTCACCATCAAGGAAATATTCTTCCTGATAATGCATAATCGCATTCATCGTCACAAAAAGGGTTTCCTGACGTTGTCGTATCGCATCGATAAACCATTTGGCTGAATCCAGTTTTTGTTTGATGAATTGCACCGCATCTTTTTGCTGTGCTGATTTATCACGGGAATCCTTGTAGGTCTGCATCATTTCCTGATAGTCTTTTGAAACGTGCAAAGAAGGAGCATTTCTGCCATTTAAGGTCAGCTCCAATTCTCCATCGACAATTCGGATAGCAAAATCGGGAACCACATGTTCTATCATTTTGTTGCTTCCGGTATAAGATCCGCCTGGTTTTGGATTGAGTTTTTCGATTTCTTCAATTCCTTTTTTCAGTTGTTCCTGTGAAACTCCGTATTTCTGTAATAATTTATCGTAATGTTTTTTGGTAAAAGCCTCAAATTGGTTTTCGATGATATCCATTGCCAAAGCGACAGATTCTGTTGGAGTTTTATGTTTTAATTGCAACAACAAGCATTCCTGCAAATCACGTGCGCCCACGCCCGAAGGTTCCAGTTCATGGATAATATGCAACATGCGTTCGACCGTTTTTTCATCGGTATAAATGCCTTGCGTAAAAGCCATGTCATCTACTATATCCTGAACGCTTCTTCGGATATAACCCATGTCATCGATACTTCCGACAAGAAATTCCGCAATTTCACGCTCGTCATCATTCAAAATAAAAGTATTCAACTGATTGATTAAATCCTGATGAAAACTTACAGGAGCTGCCAACGGCGACTCACGATCCTCATCGTCGTCACTGTAATTGTTGGCTTGGGTTTTATAATCCGGCGTTTCGTCGTTGCTTAAATATTCGTCAATATTAATGTCTTCGGCTTCTATTCTTTCGGATTCAGAATCATCATAGTCGTCATAATCTTCGTTTTCGAACTCATCCTTTTCATATTCATCTTCTTCTTTTCCTGCTTCAAGAGCCGGATTTTCATTCATCTCTTCCAATAAACGTTGTTCGAAAGCTTGCGTAGGCAACTGAATTAACTTCATCAACTGGATTTGTTGAGGAGATAATTTCTGGGATAATTTTAAATTTAAGAATTGCTTTAGCATTAAGTTTAATCGTTTATTTGTTTAATCGTTTATTCGGGATTATCGCTTAAACAAATAAACGATTAGCCGAATAAACCTTTTTAAAATTCTGCATTCATCGGTGTTCTTGGAAAAGGAATTACATCGCGAATGTTGCTCATTCCGGTTACAAACAGCACCAATCTTTCGAATCCAAGTCCGAAACCTGAATGAACCGCACTTCCGAATCTTCGGGTGTCTAAATACCACCACAATTCTTCTTCGTCAATTCCCAGTACTTTCATTTTTTCGATTAAAACGTCGTAACGTTCCTCTCTTTGAGATCCACCAACGATTTCTCCAATTCCAGGGAAAAGGATATCCATGGCACGAACCGTTTTTCCGTCTTCGTTCAAACGCATGTAAAATGCTTTGATGTTTGCTGGGTAATCAAATAAGATTACCGGACATTTAAAGTGTTTTTCCACCAAATAACGTTCGTGTTCCGATTGTAAATCAGCACCCCATTCGTTGATGATATAGTTGAATTTTTTCTTTTTATTTGGCGTACATTCTCTTAAAATGTCGATTGCTTCGGTGTACGAAACACGTTTGAAGTTGTTTTCCAAAACAAAATTTAATTTGTCTAACAAAGCCATTTCGCTTCTTTCTGTTTGTGGTTTTGCTTTTTCTTCTTCTAATAATCTTCCTTCCAGGAATTTTAAATCTTCCGGACACTTATCCAAAACATATTTAATCACATATTGAATAAAATCTTCAGCCAAATCCATATTGTCATTCAAATCATTGAAAGCCACTTCCGGCTCAATCATCCAAAATTCTGCCAAATGGCGTGAGGTATTCGAGTTCTCCGCTCTAAATGTTGGTCCAAAAGTATACACCTGACCCAAAGCCATCGCAAAAGTTTCAGCTTCTAATTGTCCTGAAACAGTTAAGTTCGTTTCTTTTCCAAAGAAGTCTTCTTTGTAATTGATTTTTCCTTCTTCTGTTCTTGGCGTATTGTCAAATGGCAAAGCGGTTACTTTGAACATTTCTCCAGCACCTTCCGCATCAGAACCGGTGATGATTGGCGTATTCACATACACAAAACCTTTATCCTGAAAATAGTTGTGCACCGCAAATGACAATACCGAACGCACCCGCATAATCGCTCCAAAAGCATTCGTACGCACACGCAAATGCGCATTTTCACGCAAGAATTCCAAAGAATGTTTCTTAGGCTGCATCGGAAATTTCTCTGCATCCGAATCACCAAGAATTTCAAGTTTGTTAACCTGAATTTCATATTTTTGTCCGGCACCTTTGCTTTCTACCAAACTTCCTGTAACTGAAACCGCCGCTCCAGTGGTAATTCTTTTTAATGTTTCTTCCGGTGTGTTTTCGAAATCGACCACACATTGTATATTATTGATGGTCGAACCGTCGTTCAACGCGATAAATTGATTGTTTCTAAAAGTTCTCACCCAACCTTTTGCATTTACTTCGTGAAGTGTCTCTGTACTGTTTAGTAAGTCTTTAACTTTTGTATGTTTCATTATAAATATAGAATTGATATTAAAAATGGTCTTGCAATTGAAATGCAAATATAATTGATTTGTTTGTAATTGTCATGGTGAGAAACGGGGTAATCAGGAGCTATTTCCCGCTATTCGCTATATCTTTTACTTTTTAAAGGAAAAAGTAAAAGGAAATTGTGCGAACAATTGGCTATCGGGGCTAACACAATCGAGATATTTGGGATTTTTCAAGGAATTTATTGGCACTTATTCAGTCTTCGTTTATAGACGGGTGAACTAAGTTATCAGGAGTTGTTTCCGCTAATATTGTGACTATTCAGTTAAGGATTCATTGCTTTTTGTATTCCAGGATTCAGAATTACCATAATCTGAAAAAATGTAATCCCAATGGGGAAAATTACTTGAGTAATAAATAAAGTAACATCACTATAGGTGTCATAAAAGTCACTATTGTATAAATTTGGATTTTTTTCAGCTAGAGCATTATCCATTCCATATCTTATGATTTTATGCATATAGTGCATAATCATTAATCCTAAACTAAAAAAAAATAATATAAACAATATTCCTCCTTTCATCATTCCTTCAAAATGAAGAAATTTATGAAATAATAACAATATGACTATACTAATTGCAGAAATTAAAGATTGTTTTTTGTTTTCTTTAAAGCCAATCTTTAATGTTCTGTAAATAGAAAAATTTAAATAAATAAAAAATACCAGATATAGTATAGTAAAGATCATCTGATTTTATTTTTTCTTCAAAGCATCAATCTCCTCATCGGTGCGTTCAATAATATCAATTTTTGGTTCGATGAATTCCTGTTCGTTGGCCAATGTTTTATTCAAGGTTAAAACCAAAGCCGGCAACAACATTAAATTCGACAGCATTCCGAATAGTAAAGTCAACGAAACCAATCCACCCAAAGCAATGGTTCCGCCAAAACTGGACAACATAAACACCGAAAACCCGAAGAATAAAACGATAGAGGTATAAAACATACTCAAACCGGCATCTGTAAAAGTAGCGTAAACAGATTTACGGATTTTCCAGTTGTTTTTCTTTAATTCTTCGCGGTATTGTGCCAGGAACCTAATCGTATCATCGACCGAAAGTCCGAAAGCAATCCCGAAAACCAATATGGTTGACGGCTTTAACGGAATGTCCAGAAAGCCCATAATTCCTGCGGTTAGCATTAATGGCAATAAATTAGGGATTAAGGAAACCAAGACCATTTTGAACGAACGGAACATAAATGCTACCAAAAGAGAGGTCAGGAAAAACGCAAAAACCAAGGACGAAAGCAGGTTGTCAAGCAAATAACCGGTTCCCTTTTGGAAAACCAATGCTTTTCCGGTAATGGAAACTTTGTATTGGTCTGGTGGGAAAAGTTTATTGGCTTTTTTAAGGATTTCACTTTCTATTTTCGGCATTTTATACCCGCTGTCGTCTCTCATGAAAGTCGTGATTCGGGCATACTGTCCAGTCGAATCGACATAACTTTTCATTAAATTGTCTTTGGAATCTTTTGTTGCATTTTTCGCATACGACAATATGAAAGTCTGTTCCTGTGAAGTCGGCAGTTCGTAATATTCAGGATTCCCATTATAATAAGCCTGCTTCGAATATTTTACCAAATTGACAATAGAAATCGGTTTTGAAAGTTCCGGAATCTCGTCGATAGTTTGTTCGAGTTCTTCCATTCGTCTCAAAGTAGAGAGTTTCATCACGCCTCTTTTGCGTTTGGTATCAATCATGATTTCAAGTGGCATTACGCCATCGAATTCTTTTTCGAAGAAAACAATATCTTTGAAAAAAGCCGCTTTTTTAGGCATGTCTTCAATCAAACTTCCGGAAATACGCATTTTGTAAATTCCGATAATACTAATAATCAAAAGCATTACTGCGACAACGTAAATTGAAAAACGATTGTATTTCACGTTTCTCAAAATCCAATCCATAAAGACTTTAACATAATTTCGGTCTAAATGCTCAATATGCCTGTCTTTTGGCGGTGGAATATAACTATGGAAAATAGGAATAACAATCAGACACAAAAAGAAAAGTCCCATAATATTAATGGAAGTTACCACGCCGAATTCTAATAATAATTGGTTGTTAGACGCTGCAAATGTTGCAAAACCTATGGCTGTAGTCAGATTGGTCATTAAAGTCGCCATTCCCACTTTGGTCGTAACCCTTTGCAGTGCTTTGACTTTGTTTCTGTGAATTTTATATTCCTGATGGTATTTATTGGTAAGGAAAATACAGTTCGGAATTCCGATTACAATGATTAATGAAGGAACCAGGGCGGTTAATACAGTAATTTCGTAATTTAATAATCCTAAAAACCCAAAAGACCACATCACACCAATAATTACGATAATTATTGAAATCAAGGTGGCTCTAAAACTTCTGAAAAAGAAAAAGAAAAGTAATGAGGTTACTAATAATGAGGCACCTATAAAAATTCCGATTTCACTAAGAATGGTTTCTGCATTCAACGTTCTGATGTATGGCATTCCGGAAACACGAAGGTCAATTTTTGTTTCTTCTTCAAATATTTTTACTGCCGGCACTAATTTTTCTAAGATAAAATCTTTTCTGGCCGGAGTATTTATAATTTTTTTATCCAAATAAATCGCCGAACGAATACTTCCCGATCTTTTATTGAATAGCAATCCTTCGTAAAAGGGCAAATCATTAAAAAGTTCTTTTTTTATTTTTTCGAGATAGGCTTTATCTACCGTTTTACTTTGGTCGACAAACGGAATCAACTCAAATTTTTCGAGGGTATCGTTTTTCTGTAATTTTTTTAAGTCGTTTAGAGAAATAACCAAATCGACTTCTTTGCTGTCTTTGAGGCTGTTCATCATTTTGCTCCAAGAAGCATAGGCTTTTGGCGTAAAAATGGTGCTGTCTTTTACACCGATGATGACTAAATTTCCTTCTTCACCAAACTTATTTAAAAAAGCGTTGTATTCTATGTTAACAATGTTGTCGTCCGGCAATAAGTTTGCTTCGGTATAAGTGAAATGGATGTTTTTCCACTGCATCGCCAAAAGTGCCGTAATCGCGACAATTATCGACAACATTAAAATTCTGTTTCGGAGCACAATTCTGGCAATTAACTCCCAGAATCCTAAACTAAACCACTTGATCATAATTGATTTTTAACAACTGCAAAGGTAATTAAAACCCATAAAAATCATTTGGTTTAAAAGGTTTTTTATCTAAAAAAGTAAGTTGTTTTTATATCAATTTTAAATTTACATTAATATGTCTTAAATCAGGATTATTTATATATTTGGTTTTCTCATCTTTGTACTTCAAAAGATGAAAATACGGGATCTAATTGTATGAAGAAATTTAAAAATGCATTATTCTATTTTGGTGTAACCGGGGGCTTTACGGCGTTAATATATTGGATTGTTTCTAAAGGAAAAGAGTTAGAAATTGGGAAGAAATTCTTAACTGTAGGAACCCAAAATGGGCATTGGCAAGATTTTTTATCTTCAATGAGTGTAAACCTGCATCATCCTTTGGCCATACTGTTGGCTCAAATTATCACGATTATTATTGTGGCCCGTTTTTTTGGCTGGGTTTTTAGAAAAATTGGTCAGCCATCGGTAATTGGAGAAATTATTGCAGGAATTGTTCTCGGACCCTCTTTAGTGGGCATGTATTTTCCGGAATTTTCAACCGTTTTATTTCCATTGGAATCGTTAGGAAATTTGCATTTTCTGAGTCAGATTGGTTTGATTCTTTTCATGTTTGTCATCGGAATGGAACTCGATTTGAAAGTGCTTAAAAATAAAGCCAATGATGCTGTTGTAATTAGTCACGCCAGTATTGTTATTCCGTTTGCGCTTGGAATTGGTTTAGCTTATTTTGTATATCATAGATTTGCTCCCGAAGGCGTAAAGTTTCTGTCCTTCAGTTTGTTCATGGGAATTGCGATGAGTATCACTGCTTTTCCTGTTTTGGCAAGAATTGTTCAGGAACGAGGCATTCATAAAACAAGATTAGGGGCCATTGTCATTACTTGCGCCGCTGCCGATGATATTACGGCTTGGTGTATACTTGCGATTGTTATTGCTATCGTGAAAGCCGGAACTTTTGTAAGTGCATTATATATTATTGGTCTCGCAGTTTTGTATGTTTTAGCCATGATTTTTGTGGTAAAACCATTCCTGAAAAGAGTTGGAGTTTTATATGCGTCCAGCGATAGTTTGAGTAAACCGGTTGTGGCTATTTTCTTTTTAACACTTATTCTTTCCTCATACGCAACAGAAATAATTGGTATTCATGCGCTTTTTGGTGCTTTTATGGCTGGTGCAATTATGCCGGATATTACCAAATTCAGAAATATATTTATTGAAAAAGTAGAGGATGTTTCGGTCATATTATTACTCCCTTTATTTTTTGTGTTTACAGGTTTGCGAACCCAAATCGGTTTACTAAACGACCCTTATTTATGGAAAGTGACAGGGTTTATTATTCTTGTTGCGGTTGTCGGAAAGTTTTTTGGAAGTGCATTTGCCGCAAAATTTGTCGGTCAAAGCTGGAGGGATAGTTGGACGATTGGCGCTTTAATGAATACGCGTGGTTTAATGGAGTTAATTGTTTTAAACATTGGATTAGATTTAAAAGTGCTTACTCCGGAGGTATTTACCATGATGGTTATTATGGCATTAGTCACCACGTTTATGACTGGTCCTGCTTTGGATTTAATTAATTGGGTTTTCAAAACAAAAGACATTATCATTCCGGAAGAAGTTATCAAAAACGGAAAATTCAAGATATTGATTTCTTTTGGAAATGCCGAAAAAGGGAAGGCACTCTTGAGATTAGCCAGCAGTTTGGTTAAGAAACAAAAAGGAACCGCTAATATCACTGCAATGCATTTAACATTGAGCGACGAAATACATACGTTCAATATGGAAGAATATGAAAAAGACAGTTTTCTTCCTATAATTGAAGAATCGGAGGTTTTACAACAAAAGATCATAACAATTTTTAAAGCAACAGCGGACATTGAAACGGATATTGCCGACATTGCCAATCATGGAGAATATGATTTACTGCTTGTAGGTCTGGGAAAATCTATTTTCGAGGGCACGCTGCTTGGGAAAGTGCTTGGTTTTACCACAAGAATTATCAATCCGGATCGTTTAATTGACAAATTTACCGGTAAAGAAGGCTTGTTTGAGAATTCGCCTTTTGATGAAAGAACCCGACAAATTATTTCTAAAAGTAAAATGCCATTAGGGATTTTGGTCGATAAAGATTTACAGGAGGTAAACCACGTTTTTATTCCAATTTTTGGTTTAGAAGATGCCTTTTTATTCGATTATGCTCAAAAATTAATTTATAATAATGACTCTCACATTTCGATTTTGGATATCAATGGACAGATAAAAAATAATTTTATCATCGAAACAGCCGTTGATTCCTTAGAAAATAAATATCCAAACAACATCTCTTTGATGGATGAAAATGCGGACAAAGAGGCGTTTTTAGTGAAACAGGATTTAATGATTATCAGTCTTGAAAGTTGGAAAAACCTTGTCAATTCACAAAGCGACTGGTTGAGTAATATTCCTTCTATTTTAATTATAAAACCCTAAATTATGAACTGGATTTTATTAATTATCGGTGGTCTCTTCGAAGTGGGTTTTGCTGCTTGCTTAGGCAAAGCTAAAGAAACTTCAGGTACAACGTCAACGTTATGGTTAGGTGGATTTTTAATCTGTCTGACCATAAGTATGGTATTGCTTTACAAAGCCACGCAGACACTGCCGATAGGAACGGCTTATGCGGTTTGGACCGGAATTGGAGCGGTGGGAACTGTTTTGGTCGGTATTTTTATATTTAAAGAACCGGCTGATTTCTGGAGGATTTTCTTTATTACCACCTTAATCGCGTCTATAATTGGGTTGAAATTCGTGTCGAGTCATTAAATCCCCAAGTCCAGAACAAAACTCAATTTAATAGACAAATTATCTTCAAATCTCGGCAACTGATTCGGGCCGTATCGGTAAAACCCGGACAAGCCAAAGCCCTTGTAAATCTGATTCAATTCTATTCCGGATTCAAAATAACCTTTGTTCAGCGTTTTGTATTCAATGCCCACATGCTGTTCAGGTTTTTCCATATTCCCCCATGCCATTCGGGTTACTAAAACCAACGAAGGTTTTACTTTTTTGAATAAAGTGACTCTTTTTGAACCGTGTTTCAACTGAAAGAAAAGAAATTGACTGGAGAAAAATTCATTGAAATACATGGTTTCAAAGCTGTTTTTTCCAGCAATTGTGATTCTTTGAATAACGCGATCTTTTGTCAGACTATTGGGAGAAGTATTGTATAAATGGGTCAACGGAACATCACCAAAAGCATAACCCGCAGCCATTAATAAAGCAGTTTTTTGACCGTTCAGGTATTTTTTTTCATACTCGGCTCTTAAATCAATTTTCCCAAAAGTGAAATCATTATCAAATACTTTTGGTAATGATTGCGTGTATTGAAAAGTAAATTTCGGGAATCGTTTTTCAATTTCGATTCTACCGGTTGGGGTTTGCATATAATCACTAAACGGAGACCATTGCAAAGAGACCATTGCCGTTGTCATATTGAAATTATCGTATAATTTTCCGTTTAAATTATAGGCATAATTAAATTTTGGTTCAATCCTGCTTTGAGATAATTGCCAGATGCTTTCTGTTTTTGGAATAATTTTAGTTTCGATATACCCTTTCCAAGTCACATGATTATAAAAAGTACTCACGTTAATGGGTCTTGGATCGTAGATTTTAAAAACCCGTTTATCAACAGCAAAAACAGTACTCGCAATTTCCCGAACATCATCAGTATAGGAACCACCAATCCAGGTATTTGAAAATTTACCAATGCGTGCGGCAGCGCCTAAATTATATTTGAAATTACCGTCTTTTGTGCCATAAGCGGAATACCCTTCTATTCGGTATTTTTGAGAGAATTTTTCGCTCGTTATGCCTCCTAAACCCAGTCTAAAACCTTCGTAATTATTATAACTCAACAAATAGCGCAAATCCAGATCAATTGGACCTAACGGGACATAACCATTAATAATTTTTCTGCCTAAACGCAATCGGTTTTCGATACGCTTTTTGGCCGAAATACTGTCTAAAGCGGAATATGTTTTTTGACTTCGGAAATCCAAAGAGTCTTTTCTGTAGGTGTTCCAAAAAGCTTCATTTTTATTTGCGGCATCATCTTTTAAATCAATAGAAATGAACGACTTTTTAATGTAAACAGGCACATTATGAACAATTTCAGAATAATTGGTTTCAGAAAGTAAATAAGTGAAATCAGAAGCGACTTTTTTTCTGGATTTAAAATCTTCCGTGTCGGCTTCAAACTGAATCGTTCCGCCCAGAATTTTGATGTCATCGTCATTCTTTCCTTTTACGATTTTAAAGTTTTTGGTTGTCGGAAACCAAAGGTCTTCTTTTGGGAAATAAGTGAATTCGTGGATTCCGGTAATGTCTAAAACGCCCTTTATTCGGGAGACCGCTTTGGCTATGGCAAAATTATTTTGGTCGATATAAAGTATCCCTTCCAAACCTGCCTCGTTTTTTTTCTTTTTATTTTTGAAGTAAATCATTAACGTGTTTCTACCTTCAATGGAAACAGTATCCAGCAATTTGTAATTATAATACGATAATGCATCATCAGCAATTGGGCTGTTGTATTTGGTTTCAAAAAGTTCGTATCGCGGATCATAAATAGAAAACGACTGCAAACTGAAGGCTAAAATTTCATACACGGGTTTTTTGAAACCTGCCATTTTTGTTCCTAGAATGGTTTCTTTTAATCCGCTTTCATTAAATTGAAATTGAGATACTTTCTCTGTTTGAAACAAGTGCTGTTTGCTGATTATTTTTTTAAACCTATAATCGGTTGAATCAATTTTTAATTGGCTTCGATTCCGTTTTTTTATAAAAACAGAATCAATTCGACCATTTATAGAATCGGGATTCGCTGTTACTATAAGTTTGTTGTAAGCTTTGAATTGAAAACTTTTGAGCTTTTTTTGAGGATTGTTATTGTTTTTATTTTGAATTACCTTTTTAATTATGACTAAAGCCGGATTTTCATTCCTAATAACAACTTCGTTGAGATTATCTGGTTTTGGAGAAAGGGAAACCAAATAAAAATTTTTAGTGGGTTCAACAGTCATATTTTTTGAACTGAAACCTACGTAAGAAACCGTAAGGTTTGATATTGTTTCTTTGCTTTGAAGCGAAAATTTCCCATCCACATCCGAAATTGTATTGTTTCCCGATGGAGTCGAAATGGTTGCAAATGGCAATGGTTCATTTGTTGAAGCATCTTTCACAATTCCATTAATTTGAAATTGTGCTTGTGTTACCAGGGTAAAAAAGAAAAACAATAAGGTGAATCGCTTCATGTAGGTATCTGATTTATTCCATCATTTTCAACAGGATTGGAACCGGATAAAGATAGATAAAATAAAAAATCCGCACGAAGCGGATTTTTATAATAAGGTAGCAATTTATACTTTCATAATTTCAGCTTCTTTAGCCACTAAAAGTTCATCGACTTTTCGGATAAAGCTGTTGGTTAAATTCTGAACTTCTTCTTCGGCAGTTTTGCAAATGTCTTCTGAGGTTCCGTCTTTTTCTAATTTTTTAATTTCATTATTGGCATCTTTACGAACATTTCTGATACCAACTTTGGCGTCTTCGGCTTCAACTTTGGCTTGTTTGGCCAAGTCGCGACGACGTTCTTCTGTTAAAGGTGGTACACTGATGATGATCACATCACCATTGTTCATTGGGTTGAAACCAATATTGGCTACCATAATGGCTTTTTCAATAGGGTGCAACATGCTTTTTTCATACGGTTGAATCGTAATGGTTCTTGCATCGGGAACATTCAGGTTTGCAATCTGAGAAAGCGGAGTTTGAGCTCCGTAGTAATCTACAAAAACACTTCCTAACATGGCCGGAGATGCTTTTCCTGCACGGATGTTTAAAAATTCTTTTTCTAAATGTGCAATAGAACCGGTCATGGATTCTTTCGTACTGTCTAATATAAATTCAATTTCTTCAGTCATTTTTTTTCGATTTTTCGATTTTTCGACGATTAGATTTTCGAGTATCTAATAATCTGATTATCGTCTAATTATATATTTACTACAGTTCCTATATTTTCTCCTTCACAAATTTTTACCAAATTGCCTTTTTTGTTCATATCGAAAACGACGATTGGCAATTTATTTTCCTGACTTAACGTGAAAGCAGTGGAGTCCATTACATTTAATCCTTTTTTGATTACGTCTTCAAATGTAATAGTATCAAATTTTGTAGCATTCGCATCTTTTTCAGGATCGGAACTATAAATACCATCCACTCGTGTTCCTTTCAGGATAACATCCGCGTGAATTTCAACACCACGCAAAACGGCTGCGGTATCAGTTGTGAAATATGGATTTCCTGTTCCGGCTCCAAAAATTACAATTCTGCCTTTCTCAAGGTGACGAACTGCTCTTCTTTTGATATAAGGTTCCGCAATGGCTTCGATTTTTAAAGCAGTTTGCAAACGCGTCAGCATTCCTTTTTCTTCCAAAGCACCTTGTAGTGCCATTCCGTTGATAACGGTAGCCAGCATTCCCATATAATCGCCTTGAACGCGATCCATTCCGTTACTTGCTCCGGCAACTCCTCTGAAAATATTTCCTCCACCGATAACAATGGCAATTTCTACCCCTTTGTCGTGAATTTGCTTGATTTCTTCGGCATATTCGGCTAATCTTGCGGGATCAATTCCATACTGTCTTTCGCCCATTAACGCTTCGCCACTTAATTTCAGAAGAATTCTTTTATATTTCATCGTGTTGTTTTATGAAGTGCAAATATAGACATATTCTCTTTTTTTGAAATATACTTTTTTAAAAAATAAATATTTGACTTCATAATTAGATTCCATCGACTAGTCATTTTTGGTTTTTATAACTTCAGAAAATTTTCTTTTAATGTGATAAATGTCATTTAATTTTCTTTTTAAAGGAGTAATTTTGTATTATATAAAAACAAAATTTATGAAAACTGCCGTAGCTAAAGCCTTGCCTAACAGTCATTCCTATTCGGGTTACAGAAAATTAGTTTCTGACTTGGTGCTTGAAGGAAAATCTTCAGGAAATGAACAGTCCGAAGACCTGACGCATTACAGTACTTTGAATGAAACGCGAATGAATCGTCTGGAAAAAACGATTTCTGTTGCTGTTGAAAATATTGAAAAGTTACAATCGTTAAAAAACGAATACATCTGGCTGGTTCTGGCCGAAGGCTGGTGTGGTGATGCCGCTCAATTACTCCCAATTTTCAATAAAATGGCAGCTGTTTCCGATAATATTGAATTGAAAGTCGTGTTCCGTGATGAAAATGAAGAACTGATGAATCATTTTTTAACCAATGGATCTAAATCTATTCCGAAATTGATTGTTCTCGACAAAGAAACTTTAAACATTGAAGCTAATTGGGGGCCAAGACCAAAAGGGGCTTCGGATTTAATTAAAAATTATAAAGAAAAGTTTGGTTTGGTTGATGAAACTGCAAAAACGGACTTGCAATTGTGGTATTTGCACGATAAAGGACTGGGTACCCAGAAAGAATTGGTTACTCTGATGCTTGATCTGGAGCTATAGAATCTTCAAACAAAGTCACATCCATTGCCTTCGCCACATCATAATCGCCGATTTTCGTGCGTCGTAAAACGGTCAGGTGCGAACCTGAATCCATCGCTTTTCCAAAATCGAAAGCTAATGAACGGATGTAAGTTCCTTTGCTGCAAACGACTCTGAAGTCTATTTCAGGAAGTGCGATACGCGTAATTTCAAATTCGTGGATCGTAGTTTTTCTAAAGGCAATTTCAACAGTTTCTCCAGCGCGGGCATGTTCATATAAACGAACGCCATCTTTTTTAATAGCTGAAAAAATAGGTGGTTTTTGATCGATTTCGCCTAAAAATTGCTTCACCGTTTGATGAATCAAAGCGTCATCAATATGTTCCGTTGGGAAAGTTTCGTCGATTTCGGTTTCTAAATCATACGAAGGGGTTGTGGCTCCTATATAAAAAGTTCCGGTATATTCTTTGGCCTGACCCTGAAGTTCCGTAATTCGTTTGGTGAATTTCCCTGTGCATACCAATAACAATCCGGTTGCTAAAGGATCTAACGTTCCGGCATGACCAATTTTGATTTTTTTCAAACCCAATTTGCTTTTTAAAGCCCACTTCATTTTGTTCACGGCCTGAAAAGAAGTCCAATGCAAAGGCTTGTCAATCAGTAAAATTTGTCCGTTTTGGAAATCTTCAGCGGTTGTCAATTGGATGTTATTTTATATATGAAAAGTAAATTAAAAGAAAAATTCCAACAATAATTCGGTACCATCCCCAAGGTTTAAAACCATATTGTTTAATGATTCCGATAAAGAACTTGATGGCAATAATGGCCACTATAAAAGCGACAACGTTTCCAATCAAAAATAGTTTTATGTTTTCGTCTGATTGCAAAAGGAGTTCATATCCTTTCAGCTGCGAGGTTTCATACGTTTTCAAAAATACCGAATACATTGTCACGGCTAACATTGTTGGAACCGCCAGAAAGAACGAAAATTCCGCTGCAGCCTGACGTGTCAAACCTTGTTGCATTCCGCCAATAATCGATGCGGCCGAACGGCTTGTTCCCGGCATCATGGCAAGACATTGCCAAAAACCGATAATTACCGCTTTTTTGATGGTAATGTCTTCTTCCGTCGCAACAGTTGGATTTTGAAAACGACTGTCAACAAATAGCAATATAACACCGCCAAGAATCAATACAATCGCAATGGGAATTGGATCTCCGAGAACCGCTTCGATTTTATCATCGAATAATTTCCCTAAAACCAAAGCCGGAATTACGGCACAAATTAATTTGATGTAAAAATTTAATTTAGAAAAATCGAAAAACTTTTTCCAATACAAAGCGACCACAGCCAAAATAGCCCCAAACTGAATAGAAACCTGAAACAGTTTTACGAAATCGTCATTCTGAATATTAAAATAAGAACTCGCGAATATCATGTGACCCGTAGAAGAAATCGGAAGATATTCTGTTAAACCTTCAATAATGGCAAGAACAATAGCTTGAAAAAGATCCATTCGTTATTTTTTCGGATTTTTAAAAATAGAATAAATGGCAATTCCAAAACCAATTAAAACCACCGTCGGCGCCAATCGAATTCTTCTGAAACTGAAAACCGCTTCATTAAATACTTTTGGATCATCGCTTCCGCCACCAGACATTAGGATGAATCCCAAGATTATTACGCCTAAGCCAATTAAAAGAATTTTATAATTGATGCCTTCAAAAAGAAAGTCGTGCTGTTGTTTGTTTTCCATTTCTTATGTTGTTGTATTGTAAAGTTGAATGATAAAAGTTCGAATTAACGAATTACCAAATCAACGAATAAACATTAATATAAATCGTCTGTTCTTAAATTTAAATAACGTTGTGTCGCAAAATAAGTACTTAACCAAGTGATTAAAATTCCGCCAACAATTACGCCCAATAAAACCAAACCAATCATCAGTTTGTCTGCCAAAATTCCTAAATTAGGATAACTGTTATCAAGATAAAACAATGTTGCAATCAAAGCTAAAACAGCCAAAACAGATCCGGCCAATCCTAAATTGATACTTCTCCAAATAAAAGGTTTTCTGATAAAAGATTTCGTAGCACCTACCATTTGCATTGTCTTAATGATAAATCGGTGCGAGTAAATCGACAAACGCATCGAACTGTTAATCAATAAAACCGCCACCAAGGTCAGGAAACCGCTGATAATCAAAATCCAAAAACTCACTTTTTTGATGTTATCATTCACCAGATTCACCAGCTGTTTGTCATAAACAATATCCGAAACCATTACATTGTTTCTTAACTCTCTTTCAATTTTACGAATACTGTCAGAAACAATATAATCGGCTTTCAGGTGAATATCATACGAGTTTTGTAGCGGGTTAGTCCCCAAGAACGTCATGAAATCTTCACCAATAATATCGGTATGTTGTTTAGCGGCAGCTTCTTTAGAAACATAAACACTGGATTTTACAAACTTCGACGTTTTCAATTCGTCGCCAAAAGCTTTCAAAATACTGTCGTTCGCGTCGTTACTGAAGAAGACGGTCATCGCAATTTCTTCCTTGAAATCGTCCGATAATTTTTTGGAATTCACGACGAACAAGCCCAAAATACCCAACAAAAAAAGCACTAAGAATACACTTAGAACTACCGAAAAATAAGACGAAATTAACCTGCGTTTTTGAAATTTATCGTAAGAAGAACTCATATATCATTGTAATTATTGGGTAAAAATAATAAAGTATTTCTTTATATGAAGTTAATAACGCTCAAAGTTTCAACTTTCGTACAATAAATGTAAATTTGTGCCCTTGAATTCATTTTTTTTGTATAGAAGCATAAGGTTTGGGCTTTTTTGGAATTGCAATTCCCGCTGTCCGCAGTATCCTTTTTGTTCTTAAAGAAAGAACAAAAAGGATACTTGCTCCCATCAGGGCTAATTAACCAATGCCATCGCCTATTTATTTAGGGCTGTCAAAAAATAATAAAAAACACAAGTCAACACGATATCATAGCATGAAATACAATCCGAACGAAGTAGAAGCCAAATGGCAGAAATATTGGGCCGAAAATCAAACTTTTGCCGCACAAAACCATTCCGACAAACCAAAATATTATGTTTTGGACATGTTTCCATATCCATCCGGAGCAGGATTACACGTCGGGCATCCGCTTGGATACATCGCTTCCGATATTTACGCGCGTTTCAAACGCCACAAAGGATTCAATGTATTGCATCCGCAAGGATACGACAGTTTCGGATTACCGGCCGAGCAATATGCGATACAAACGGGACAACATCCGGATAAAACCACCAAAGAAAATATCGCACGATACCGCGAGCAACTTGACAAAATCGGATTTTCATTCGATTGGAGCAGGGAAGTGCGCACCTCAAACGCCGATTATTACAAATACACGCAGTGGATTTTCATCCAATTGTTCAATTCCTGGTACAATAAAACCTCCGATAAAGCCGAAGATATTTCGACATTAGTTTTCATCTTCGAAAAAGAAGGAAATGCCAATGTAAATGCTGTTTGCGATGACAACATTGTTCCATTCACCGCAGCCGAATGGAATGCTTTTTCATCCGACAAGCAACAAAAATTACTATTACAATATAGATTAACTTTCCTTGCCGAAACCGAAGTGAACTGGTGTCCTGGATTAGGAACCGTTTTAGCGAACGACGAAATCGTAAACGGCGTTTCAGAACGCGGTGGCCATGCCGTGATTCGTAAAAAAATGACACAATGGAGCATGCGAATTTCAGCATATGCCGAACGTTTGTTGCAAGGGTTAGATACTATCGATTGGAGCGAAAGCATCAAGGAAAGCCAAAGAAACTGGATTGGGAAATCTGTTGGAGCTACCGTTTCATTTAATGTCATCCCGAGCGCAGTCGAGGGACTTTCTCATAAAATAGATGTTTTCACGACCCGTCCAGACACGATTTTCGGAGCAACGTTCATGACTTTGGCGCCAGAACACGAATTTGTTGCCCAAATCACCACACCCGATCAAAAACAAGCGATAGACCATTATATCGAAGCCACCGCAAAACGTTCCGAACGCGAACGGATGGCGGATGTAAAAACCATATCCGGTGTTTTTACCGGAGCGTATGCCGAGCATCCGTTTACCAAAGAACCGATTCCGGTTTGGATTGGCGATTACGTTTTGGCAGGTTACGGAACTGGAGCCGTTATGGCCGTGCCTTGCGGCGACGAGAGAGATTATGCTTTTGCGAATTTC
>NZ_DATDPV010000034.1:0-29995 GCF_035292545.1 Flavobacterium sp.
CGGCATTTTTGATGGCCAAAGTGTCTAAATTGGCTTTTTCGAAGTTTTGTTTAGTAATTTTTTGGGCAATAATATCTTCGACATTTTCTATAAAAGTGATGCTTGGGCTATCGTTTGAAATGTATTCTATTTTGTTTTCCAATACTTTGCCGTCTGCTGCTTTGGGAATATAAATTAATCCTTCGTAGCTTTCGTTGATGAGGCTGTCTTTGATTATTTTTACATCAATGGCGGATAAATTCAAATACTTATATTCGTCGGAACTTTTAAATTCGTTGACAAACAAACCGGTTTCATCGTGAATGGCAACGAGTTTGGTGTCGGCTTTCATAGAACTTAAATAACCCACAAAAGCGGCAATTCCTACGAAAAGCAACGGACTTAAAAAAGTCATTACGATGAACGATTTATTGCGGACTTTGGCAATAAATTCTCTTTTTATGATTAATGATATGATACTCATAATTACTTTTCGCTTACAGTTTGGATAAAAATATCATTGACACTCGGAATTTTTTCTACGAAATGGGTTACTTGACCTCTTTGGGTTAGGATGTGCAGCAATTCATTTGGAGTTGAATTTCCAAGTTGAATCTCGAGTTTCAGTTCGTCGTTCAATGATTTGAAATTCGTTTGTCCAACAGTAAATTTTTGAGTGATGTCATACATTAAACCTTCGACATTATTGGTCAGAATACCTACTTCAAAACTATTGGTTCTGTATTGTTTTTTGACATCATCTAATCTTCCTTCGATGAGTTTATTCGATTTGTGAAGCAATGCAATATGATCGCATAGTTCTTCGACACTTTCCATGCGATGTGTCGAGAAAATAATTGTGGAACCCTGATCTCTCAAAGCCAGAATTTCATCTTTTATCAAATTGGCATTGATGGGGTCAAAGCCGGAAAACGGTTCATCAAAAATCAACAATTTGGGTTTGTGCAAAACGCAAACTACAAACTGGATTTTTTGCGCCATCCCTTTGGATAGTTCTTGTATTTTCTTGTTCCACCAACCTTGAATTTCTAATCTTTCGAACCAATATTCAAGTTGGGCTTTGGCTTCTGCTTTGGACAATCCTTTCATTTGAGCCAGATACAAACATTGTTCGCCGACTTTCATGGATTTATACAAACCACGTTCTTCTGGTAAATAACCAATATACTGAACATGTTTGGGTTGCAGTTTTTCGCCATCGAGAATTATTTCGCCACTATCGGGCATCGTAATTTGATTGATGATACGAATTAATGAGGTTTTTCCGGCGCCATTAGGACCTAGAAGTCCGTAGATACTGCCTTTAGGAACAGTGAGAGACACTTCGTTAAGTGCCGTATAATCACCATATTTTTTTACGACTTTAATAACTTCGAGTATATTGCTCATTCAGATTTTTAAATTTATTTCATCAATTCAGCCTTTTTGGCCTTGGGTGTGTAAAAGTAAAGAATTAGTATCGAAAAGGATAAAAATGTTTCAAAAAAAACCCACCCTTATTTGCACAAGGATGGGAAAAAATTGCTACAATTAAAAATCATAACAATAAAAAAATCTATGAAAACATGTCTTTCACTTTTTCAAAAAAGGACTTATCGCTCTTTTCTGGATTTGGAATGAAATTATCATCCGTTAAAGCTTTTTCGAAAAACTGCTTTTGTTCTTTGTTTAATGTTTTTGGTGTCCAAACATTGACGTGAACCAATAAATCACCGTTTCCGTAACCATTGATACTTGGAATTCCTTTTCCTTTCAATCGCAGGATTTTACCGGATTGGATGCCTTCTTCTAGTTTGATTCTGACTTTTCCGTTAACCGCATCGATTTCTTTAGAAACTCCAAGAACTGCTTCGGCAAAACTGATGTATAAATCTAAATGCAGGTTTTCGCCTTCACGTTTTAACGATTCATGCTCAATTTCTTCAATAACAACTATTAAATCACCCGGAATACTGTTTCCTGGCGCATCATTTCCTTTGTTGGATACTTTCAATTGCATGCCGTCAACAACACCTGCCGGAATTTTAATAGAAACGGTTTCGTCTTCCAAAATCATTCCTTGTGCATCTGCTTCGGCTGGTTTTTTGTCTAATATCTGACCCGAACCACCGCAAGTTGGACACGTTGATGCTGATTGCATTCTACCCAGAATTGTATTCGTTACCCGCATCACTTGTCCTTGCCCATTACAGGTAGAACAGGTTTTATAGGATACGCCCGGAGCCTGAGTTTTACGTTTAACTTTGACTTTTTTCTCCACGCCATTGGCAATTTCTTCTAAAGTCAGTTTCACTTTGATACGAAGATTGCTTCCTTTGGTTCTGCGTTGACCTCCGCCTCCGCTAAATCCTCCGAAACCACCTCCACCACCGAAAGCGCTTCCGAAAATATCCCCAAACTGGCTGAAAATATCATCCATATTCATGTGACCGCCACCACCATAACCGCCACCGCCATTATCAAAAGCTTGGTGACCGTATTGATCGTATTTTGCTTTCTTTTGGGGGTCGCTTAAAATTTCGTAGGCTTCTGCTGCTTTTTTGAAGTTTTCTTCTGCAGCTGCGTCACCGGGATTTTTATCAGGATGGTATTCTATCGCTTTTTTGCGGTAGGCTTTTTTGATTTCTGCAGCGTCAGCACTTTTAGTAATGCCTAATATTTCGTAAAAATCTTTTTTCA
Source organism: Flavobacterium sp. (assembly GCF_035292545.1). Lineage (GTDB taxonomy): Bacteria > Bacteroidota > Bacteroidia > Flavobacteriales > Flavobacteriaceae > Flavobacterium. Next base: position 2,680 of record NZ_DATDPV010000034.1, read on the forward strand.
TTTTTGGTATATTTTTATGGCGATGCGAAATTTTACGTCTTTACAAAGACGTATTGCAATGCTTCTCTACGGTTTGAAACGAAATGATTTAGAAGACACATTGCGATGCGTCTTCAGATAACACACGTTCGGAATTATTGTCCGATTACTACTTTTGGGAAACGGATAATTTTGTCACCTAATTTATATCCTTTTTCAAGAACATCAACAATTTTTCCTTTTAAATCAGGTGTTGGCGCTGGAATTTGGGTGATAGCTTCGGCAAAATCTGCATTGAAAGCATCTCCTGCACGAACGGAAACTTCTTCCAGTCCTTTTGAAACCAAAGTGCTTTTTAATTTATCATGAATAAGTTCTACGCCTTTTAACAATAATTCATCATCCGATTTTTTAATTTCAATCAGGGCTCTGTCAAAATCGTCTAAAACTGGAAGTATCGCTTGCAAAACCTCTTGGTTGGCAGTTTTGAACAAATCCATACGTTCTTTAGATGTACGTTTTTTATAGTTTTCAAATTCAGCAAAAAGTCTTAAATGCTTATCTCTTTCTTTTGCTAAATCCTGGGTTAATTGTTCTTCAATACTTAATTCCTCAATGATAAGTTGCTCCCCATTTGCATTGGTTTCTAGCGTTACATCATCCAGTTCTTGTTCCATTTCAGTATTTTCAGTCGTCATCTTACTTGTATTTTTAAATATATTTTTAAACATTGTTTTTTTATTCTTTTCTTGGGATTGCAAAATTACTGCCAATTCTTTGAAAATGTCAAATTGTCATTCTTTTTTTTGAAAGAGACGCAATCCATTCAAATAAAAATTTTATAATTTTAATATAAATTTAAGAATATTTATATTTTGTTTTGATATGTTTGTTATTGTGAAAATTCTTCGGGCAAATTGATTTACGGGAATTTGAGCTAAAGGTTAGCGATTACGCTTTATATAATTTATTAATTCACTTTGTATTATATTAAAAAAAAGCTCCGTTTTAAAAACGGAGCTTTTTTTATGGGAATAAACTTCCCAATGCTTTATCGATGGTTTTGTATTTGAATATAAATCCGCTATCAATTGCCTTTTGGGAACTCACGTTTTTATTTTCAAATAGTAACTCGTGCATTTCTCCCAGAAAAAATTTCATTAAAAACTGCGGAATATTGGGCAGAAACAAAGGTTTCTTTAAAACAAAAGCAATTGCTTTTGTAAATTCTTCATTAGAAACCGGATTTGGTGCAGCGGCATTGTAAACACCATCCCAGGCGTTTTCGACAGCAAAAAGATAAAGTGCCGCTAAATCGTGAACGTGTATCCAGGATTGTGTTTGCTTACCGGTTCCGAAAGCCGCCCCCAATCCCCATCGAATGGGTTTTATCATCTCCATTAACGCGCCGCCTTTGTTGGACAGTACCAATGCTGTTCTTAATTTACAGACTTTGATATTTAGTAATTTAAATTTATCGACACTTTCCTCCCATTTTACGACAACGGTTCCAAGAAAACCATCATCAATTTCATTGGAATCTTCAGTGTAAACTTTGGTATAACTATTAGGATATATGGCTACCCCTGATGCAGAAACAATTTGTTTGACCTGATGTGGATTATTTTTAAGGGCTTTGAAAAGCAAATTAGAAGATACCAACCTGCTTTCGATAATTTCTTGCTTATAGGCTTTTGTCCATCGTTTTGAGATTGTTGCCCCTGCTAAATGGATAATGGCATCTACGCCCATTAAACAATTTTCGTCTATAAGTCCTTGTTCAGGATTCCAGAAGAACCCTTTGTAATTAAGTTCGTTCTCGATTTTTTTCTTTGAGGTACTAAGGTAATGGATGCTCACACCGTTTTGCAATAACAAGGAAACCAATTCATTTCCGACCAAACCTGTTGCTCCTGTGATTAATACTTTCATGACGCTCTATTTCTTTAATTTCAAATTTACGTTTGAAACGCTATAAATAAATGTTAATTAAGTACGATTTAACTTTCGTTTTGGGTTTAAGCCATTCAAATAAAGACTATTTGGCTCTGACACTCCATTCGAAATCCATTTCGGAAACGGGATTGCCTTTTTCATCCATTCCTATTGATTTCATCCAAAAAGTTTGTCCTTCGCCAGTGGCAATGGTTTGCTTGATGGCTTCTTCTATTAAATATCCGTCTTTGCAGGTGAAGGTAATTCTTCCGGTGGCTTTTTTGGTGAAATTCCCTTTATTATTAGCCACTAACATTGATATTTTCTTGCCGCTTTTCTTGATTTGATACATGACCAAAGCGCCTGTCGTTAACTCGGCAGCCATAGCTTGCACGGCGAAGTACATGGAGTTGAATGGATTCTGATTGATCCAGCGGTGCTTTACCGTGGCGACACATTGGGTATCATCAATATGCTTTACACGAACGCCACACCAGAAGGCTGAAGGTAACTTAAAAAATAAAAAAGTATTCAATTTTGACGGTGTAAACTCCATAACGTTTGATTTTTCAATAAAAATACAAAAAATACTATGCACTCATACAAAATTGCGAAAAAACAGCCGAAATTGTTGTAATAACAGGACTTCACATTCTATTTTAAAGTTTATTTCATTTTTAAAAATGTTAATTTTGTGTTAATATTTGGTACTATGCGAAACATAATACTGTCTTTTAGCCATATATTTGCATAAGAAATTACTATATACTTTTAATCATGGAAACCAACAACAACCAAAACACCGCCGCTTTAATCCATTTAAGTTCATTGTCACAGTACTTTGTCCCTTTTGGAAATTTTATTTTTCCAATTGTTATTTGGAGTTTTAACAAAGACAAATCGGAATATGTAGATGCACAAGGAAAACAAGTCATCAATTTTCAATTGAGTTTGTTCTTGTACACTTTAGTACTTTGTCTAATTGCTTTGCCCATTTTATTCATCACCGTATTGAAAAATGTTCCTTTTTATGATTTGGTAAATAAGCCTGAATTCACAATGCAGCACCTGAGCTTTCAAAACATTACCGGAATAGCTGTCGTGGCTCTAGTTACCGTTCTAGTTTTTATATTTATGAAAGTAATTGAATTTTTCTTAATCATATATGCCACGGTAAAGACATCAAATGGAGAGGATTTTAAATATCCGGCAACGATCCCGTTTATCAAATAAAGAAAGATTAAATAACATACAATACGCATAATAGCCCTGATTGAAACGGAAATCCTTTTTGTTTTTTCTTTAAAAATAAAAAGATTGAAGAGTAAAGCGGGAAACAGCTCCAAAAAAAAATCATCATCAATCACCAATCAAAAAATGAACAGTTTAATTAAAAAACAAAAAAAGGAATTATGAACATTGAAAACACAAAAGCCCAGATGCGAAAAGGTGTTCTTGAGTTTTGTATCTTATCTGTACTGAAAGAAAAAGATGCCTACACTTCTGAAATATTGGACACTTTGAAAAACGCTAAACTGATTGTAGTAGAGGGAACCATTTATCCGCTGCTGACGAGATTAAAAAATGACGGTTTGCTCAACTACCGTTGGGAAGAATCTCTTTCTGGTCCGCCAAGAAAATATTATGGATTAACCGAAATTGGAAAAACATTTTTAAAAGAATTAAGTGGTACCTGGACGGAATTGTCCGATGCTGTAAACATTATAACAAACCAAAAATAATAGTCATGAACAAAACTGTAAACATAAATTTAGGCGGAATGTTTTTTCACATTGACGAAGATGCATACCAAAAAATGACCCGTTATTTCGATGCCATTAAGCGTTCTTTATCGAACTCAGGGGGTCAGGACGAAATCATTAAAGATATAGAAATGCGTATTGGTGAATTAATCACGGAGAAACATACCAGCGACAAACAAGTCATCAATATAAAGGAAGTCGACGAAATTATCACCGTTATGGGACAACCGGAAGATTATAGAATTGATGGGGACGAAACGGATGCTTTAACCAATTATACTGCGCCAAGAAGAACCAAAAAACTATACAGAGATACTGAAAAAGGAATGATCGGTGGTGTTGCAACAGGTTTAGGACATTATTTTGGAATTGATTCTATTTGGATAAAAATAGCCTTCATACTATTTACTTGGTTAGGCGGAACGGGAATCATTGCTTATCTTATTCTTTGGATTGTAACTCCGGAAGCTGTAACGACTTCGGAAAAACTTGAAATGACCGGTGAACCTGTTACGATTTCAAATATTGAAAAAAAGGTTCGTGAAGAATTTGAAAACATGTCCGAAAAATTCAAAAATGCGAATTATGACGAAATGGGAAACCAAGTAAAAACTGGTGTCGGAAAAGTAGCTGGTGGTTTAGGTGAAATTTTAAAGAAAATATTCGGTGTTTTTGCAAAAATTTTAGGTGTGTTCGTTGTCGTATTTTCTTCCGTTGGACTTTTAGCCGTTTGTGTTGCATCAATTATTTTGATATTTTCATCTTCACTGCCTGAAATCACAGTGTTAAACCATATTAACACACCTATTGGACTTGAAACACCACTTTGGATACAAGGGATATTATTTCTTCTTGCAGCTGGAATTCCATTGTTCTTTATTTTAATTTTAGGATTGAAATTATTGATAACCAATTTAAAATCAATAGGGAATATTGCTAAATACAGTTTGCTTGCCCTTTGGATTATAGCAATCGGAATAGTGATTTCTTTAGGAATAAAAGAAGCAAGCCAATTGGCTTTTGATGGTAAAGTAGTTCAAAAAGAAACTATTGCATTACAAGAAAACGATACGCTTTTCGTAAAATTCAGAAACAACGATTACTATTCTAAAGACATCAATGAACGTGAAGATTTTCTTTTCACACAGGATTCGGCCAATAACGAATTGATTTATTCTAATAATGTAAGATTCCACGTTTTGAAAACCGATCAGAAATTACCTTTCTTGCAAATTGAAAGACAAGCGGAAGGAAAATCCATGGTTGATGCTAAAAAAAGAGCTGAAAAAATTAAATATTCATATAAAATTGAAGGAAATCAGTTAGTTTTAGATAATTATTTATTGACCGAAATCGGAAACAAATACCGCAATCAGGAAGTAGAAATCTTTTTATACTTGCCAGAAGGGGTATACTTTAAACCAGACATGAATGTTCAAAACTATGATCGTTCTTACGAATCTGATTTCGATTTAAAGTTTAGTTCTGAAAATGATGTTTATAAAGTAATTGGTTCTGAATTGAAATGCTTGAATTGTATTGTTAATGAGGAAGACATCGATTTTAATAATGAAGAGGATGTTGAAACAGTTGACATTTCAGGATCCGGCAATGATACCATAAAAACGATTACAGTTAAAGTGGGTGGTAAGGAAATCATTCGAACAGAAACTAAAAAATCAGGATCTTTAACTGTTGACGAAAACGGAGTAATCATTAAAACAAATTAGTCAGAAAAATGAAATCCATGCTTTCAATTAAAAATAGTTTTTTAATTTTAACAGTTGTTTTGGTAAATGGGATTACACATGCGCAAAACAACATCAAAATTGCACATCATCCTGAACATCCGTTAAAAGAGAAAACCAATAATCAATACAGTCTGAATTTCGATTTTATTGTGGAAAACAATTCAAAAGACACGCTGAAACTAACACGTTTAGAAGTCCGTCTCTTTGATAAAAATAATGCTCTTGTTCAACAAAAGTTCTTAGACAATAATGGTACCGCGCCAAGCATAAACACTATTCCGAATATTCACTGGAATGGTGTTTCACAACGCTTGTTGTTCAATCCTTTTCCGGAAGTAAATTCGGTGACGGATAAACTGGAATATATTTTCACCTTTAATGATTCTATTGAAGTTAAAAATGTGGTTATTCCTAAAGAATACGAACAGATTCAGGATTTTATTTTACCAATAAAAAAGAAGTTATTGGTTTATGACGGTCATGATTTTTATTCGCATCACCGACGTTTTGATTACGAATTCGTTCCTATCAAACAAATGGGATTCACCGGAAATTTCATGCGATATGCTTATGATTTTGCAGTATTGAATCCAGAAGGAAAGCAATATATAAATAAAGGAGAAAACAACACCGATTGGTTTGGTTTTGGAACAGATGTTTTGGCTGTTGCCGATGGAGAAATCGTAGCCATTGAAACAAATAAAAAGGACGATAAAACTTTTGACATTCCAGCTTTAGTAAATAATCCGTTGGCGTTATATGGCAACTATGTCGTTATTAAGCATAGTGAAAATGTATACAGCATGTATGGGCATTTAAAAAACCAAAGTGCTACCGCTTTAAAAGTGGGCGATAAAATAAGAAAAGGACATAAAATTGGTGCAATCGGAACATCAGGAAGTGCGTTTTTTCCGCATTTGCATTTTGAAATTCGAAATTCCATCAATCATGAAGCAGAAGGATTGCCTTCTTATTTCAACAATTATTCGGTGTTTCTTGGTTCGACAAAAAAAGACATCAAAAAAGGAACCCTTGCAACGGGCGATATTATTCAATCTAAATAAAAAATTAACCAAAAAACCAATTAGTTATGATTAAATTTTCAATGTTTTCAACCAGAATAGTAATGGCGACTGCAGTTGCTTTAGCATTCACATCCTGTAAAGATGTTGATTTTGGCGGAATCGACGGTAACGGAAATGTTACTACAGAAACCCGAACTGTAAATGGCGATTTTACCGATATTGAAGCCAGCAAAGGACTTAATGTTGTGTTGGAACAATCTGATACAAAATCAATCACAGTAGAAACCGATGAAAATTTACAGGAACACATTATCACTAAAGTGGAAAACGGCGTTTTAATTATTGAAACGGATGAAAATATTGATGAATCAGAATCGAAAAAAGTAACCGTGAAATTACCAAAAATTACTGGTATAAAAGCCTCTAGCGGCACAAGCATCACATCGACCAATGTTATAAAAGGTGATGTTATCAAAATAAAATCAAGTAGCGGAAGCGAAATTGAAGTGGCTCTCGAAGTGGATAACATTACTGGTGAATCCTCCAGCGGAAGCAGCATTACTTTAAACGGAAAAGCCTTAAGCTTAGAAACAGCCTCTTCCAGCGGAAGCGAGATTGATGCCTCTAAATTATTGGTCAATGATGTCACTGCACAAGCCTCTAGCGGAAGTTCCATCAGTGTGCATCCTATTGTAAGTTTGAAAGCTAAAGCATCTAGCGGAAGTTCTATTGCTTATCATAATGTTCCCAAATCAATCAATAAAGAAGAAACCTCAGGAGGCAGCGTTTCTCAGGAATAAAAATTATCAGGAATAAAAAAATTAAAAAACATTCATTATAGATGGATGTTTTTTTAAACAAAAAATAAATTAATTAACAATCTATTTATTACAAAAATAAAGAATACATTATAAAATCATCAATCAAAATCAATCAAATCATGAAAAACAATTTCTTTAAAGCGACCTCATTAGCTTTATTTTTCGGAGTTACGGCTATGGCACAACAAAATCAAGTTGTTGCTCCATCGACAGATAAAGCGATTTCAAAGTACAATTATCACGATACTTTTGGACCCAATTTTTATTCTAAAAACGGTACGGATACCCATTCAGCCAGTGGTCAGCCCGGGGCAAAATACTGGCAGAACAGAGCCGATTATAAATTGACCGCCATATTAAATGAGAAAAACAATGAGATCATTGGTTCCGAAATTTTAACGTATACCAATAATAGTCCGGATAAAATTTCTTTTTTATGGATGAATGTCGATCAAAATTTGTTTAAAAACGATTCTCGTGGAAAAGCCGTAATTCCTGTAACCGGTAGTCGTAATGGAGATAAAGGACAAATTTTTGACGGAGGCCATAAGATAAAATCAATCAAAGTGGTTTTTAACCAAAACGGAAAAACTGTTGAGAAAGAAGCTAAATTTCAAATCATCGATACCCGAATGCAGGTTTTTCTTCCTCAGGATCTGAATCCAAATGGAGGAACTGTAAAACTTAAAATTGATTTTTCATTTATTTCTCCAGACTTCGGTTCAGACAGAATGGGTGTTTTGGACACAAAAAACGGAAAAATCTTTACCATGGCACAATGGTATCCAAGAATGTGTGTTTATGATGATGTTAAAGGCTGGAATGCACTGCCTTATTTAGGTGCCGGTGAATTTTATCTGGAGTACGGCGATTTTGATGTAAACATTACAGCTCCGGCAAATCATATCGTGGTTTGTTCAGGCGAATTGGTAAATTCTTCTGAGGTTTATACTGCGGAACAGCAAAAACGTTGGGCAACAGCTTCACAAAGTGATAAAACGGTTATGATTCGTTCGGCAGAAGAAGTTACGAATTCTACATCAAGACCTACAGGAAAATCTACTTTGAACTGGCATTTTAAAATGAAAAACGCTCGTGATATTTCTTGGGCCTCTTCGGCAGCTTTTATTATTGATGCGGCAAAAATTAATTTACCAAGCGGGCAAAAATCATTAGCCATTTCTGCTTATCCTGTTGAAAGTTCAGGACAAGATGCCTGGGGTCGTTCTACCGAATATACAAAATCATCTATTGAAAATTATTCCAAACGTTGGTTCGAATATCCTTATCCTGCAGCTACAAATGTAGCAGGAAATGAAGGTGGTATGGAATATCCCGGAATGGCTTTTTGTGATTGGAAATCAAAAGAGAGTGAATTATGGAGAGTCACGGATCATGAATTTGGTCATGGCTGGTACCCAATGATTGTTGGCTCTAACGAACGATTATTTGCCTGGATGGACGAAGGTTTTAATACTTTTATCAACTCATTGAGTGCTGAAGATTTTAATAAAGGAGAATATAAACCCAAACGACCATCTGATATGCAAAGAATGGCTGATATGTTAACCAATTCGGAATTAGAGCCTGTTATGACTGCTCCTGATGGGATGAAAGAGCATAATATGGGGTTACTAGCTTACGAAAAACCGTCCTCAGGATTAGTCATGTTGCGTGAACAAGTGTTAGGCAAGGAGCGTTTTGACAAAGCTTTTAGAACATATACCGAACGCTGGGCTTTTAAACATCCAACACCGGATGACTTTTTCAGAACAATGGAAAATGTTAGTGGAGAAGATTTAAATTGGTTTTGGAGAGCTTGGTTTGTAAACAACTGGCAATTAGACCAAGGGATTACAAAAATTAAGTATTTGAAAAATGATCCAAAACAGGGCGCTGTTATTTCAATTGAGAATCTGGAAAAAATGGCTATGCCGGTTGTTTTAGAAATTAAAACCAAAAGCGGCGCCGTTAGTCGTGTGCAACTTCCGGTAGAAATTTGGCAACGCAATACGTCTTGGTCATTTAAACACGCTTCTACCGAAGAAATTGACACCATTACCTTAGATCCAGACCATGCTTTCCCTGATATCAATCCTTCAAATAACGTTTGGAGTTCTGACAAAAGCGAATTGGAAAAAGCGGTTATTTTAGATGGTTATTTGGGTAAATTTTCAAGCAAACAAATTCCAATTGAAATTGTTTTAACAGAAGATAATGGTGTTCTTACAGCTAATGCAACAGATCAACCGACACTTTCTTTTGACTCCATTGGCAAAGACAAATTTGGTTATGAACAAGCGGGTATTGAAATTGAATTTAACGAAGCAAAAAATGAGTTTACTTTCAAAATGAGAGGTCAAAGTTTCTTATTTACAAAGGTTTAAAAATAAATCTAGGTATTGAGAGAAAATATTTCCCGAGAATAATTATTAAAAAAACATCCTTATAACAATTAGGATGTTTTTTTTTATATTTTTGACAAAACCTATTTATCCAAAAAATGAAAAAATATACAATCCTACTGCTCGTAATTCTAAGCACTACTATTTCTTTTGGACAAAAAAGAGAGAAAATTAAAGGGTCAAAAATCGTAAAACTGGAACAAAAAGAAATTGGCACATTCGAAAATCTGGAAATCGAAGACAATCTTGAAATATTTCTTATCAAAGGAGATAAATGCGCACTTGAGATCGAAGCGGATGATAACCTTCATAGCGCTATTAACATTAGCCTAAACGGAAATACATTACGATTAACAGCCGCTAAAGAGGTTTCGGGTTTTAAGAAATTCAGTGTCAAAGTTACCTATACCGATGATTTAAAAATGATTGTCGCAAAACATGAAAGCAACATCACGGCTATAACTGATCTAGCTTTAGATAATTTTACTTTTAAATGTTTCGATTATTCAAAAGTATTCATAAACGTAAAAGCAAAATCATTCACTTTGATGGCAAATGACAAATCAAAGGTAGAATTGAATCTGAAATCAGAAAATGCCATAATAGAATTGAGTAAAAACGCCCATTTGAAAGCACTGATTACTGCTACCCAAATGAAAATGGATATGTATCAAAAATCAATCGCAGTAATAGAAGGCGACGTTGCCGATTTGAAATTACGTGTAGACAACAGTTCTAATTTTACCGGAAAAAACCTTACCGCTAAAAATGCCGAAATCATTGCCGAAGCCAATACTAACTGTAGTGTAAATGTCACTACTAAAGCCATTGTCGAAGCTTCCGGAAAATCGGAAATTCAGTTTTATGGCGATGCAAAAATTGAACTTAAAAAATTCACCGAGAATACGGTCATTATGAAGAAATCGTTGAAATAATCGTATAAAAAAATCCCAATCTATAAAATTGGGATTTTTTTATATTTAAAATTAGATTAATCTAAAGTTGCCAAATATCTTTCGGCATCCAAAGCAGCCATACAGCCCGTTCCGGCAGCAGTAATGGCCTGACGATAAACATGATCGGCAGCATCACCGGCTACAAAAACACCGGCTATATTAGTTTTTGACGTTCCTGGCGTATTAACTATATATCCAGTTTCATCAAGGGTAATGAAATCTTTAAAAATATCAGTGTTTGGTTTATGACCAATAGCAACAAAGAAACCAGTTGCAGCAATGTCAAAAATATCGCCGGTAGTTTTATTTTTTGCTTTTACGCCTGTCACTACTTGACCGTCGCCAAGAACTTCAACAGTATCGTGGTTCATTAAGATAGTGATGTTTTCGGTTTTACGAACACGGTCTTCCATGATTTTTGAAGCTCTGAAGTTTTCACTTCTTACCAGCATCGTCACTTTGGAACACATTTTAGACAAATAATGGGCTTCTTCACAAGCTGAATCTCCAGCTCCAACGATTACCACTTCTTGATTTCTATAGAAAAAACCATCGCAAATAGCACACGCAGAAACGCCGCCACCAGTCAGTAAATAATGTTGTTCGGATTGCAAACCTAAATATTTAGCCTCTGCTCCTGTCGAAATAATCACCGTTTCACAATGCAGTTCTTTAACATCATTAATCCATACTTTGTGAATGCCACCGCTGAAATCTACTTTGGTAGCCCATCCTTCGCGAACATCAGTACCAAAACGTTGTGCCTGGCTTTGCAACTGCACCATCATTTCCGGACCGGTTACACCATCCACATAACCAGGAAAGTTTTCAACCTCATTTGTTGTGGTTAATTGGCCACCAGGTTGCGTTCCCTGATATAAAACAGGATGCATATTTGCTCTGGCAGCATAAATGGCAGCCGTATAACCCGCTGGACCAGACCCTATAATAAGACATTTAATTTTTTCGATTGTATCAGACATAATAAGATTTTAATTCTTTTTTTGAAGTCACAAATGTAACTTTTAATTGAAATAGTTTCCCTAAAAAAACATCACTTTTAACTATTTTTAAATAATAATATTCTATTTAGAAATATCACTTGTTAAACTAAAAAATAGTTTTATATTTGCACCGCGTTACGGGGTGTAGCGTAGCTCGGTTATCGCGCCTGCTTTGGGAGCAGGAGGCCGCAGGTTCGAATCCTGCCACCCCGACAAAAAGCCAAACAGAAATGTTTGGTTTTTTTTTGTTTATTTTTTGAAATAAATTAGTCTAAAATATTCAAATTCTTAATTCTTTACGCGCTTCGTTAAATCTCATCCTACACAGAACAATATCATACTTCGAAACCTCTTTAGATTAGTGCTCAAAATAATAATCAGCATCGCAAATTTTCTTAATTTTGTTTAAAATCGCTTGTTATGGAAATCAAAATCGAAGCAATTCAAATTGCTGAAGCCTTCAATATCAAAAAATTTCGCACCGAATTTCATACCGAAGCCCATTCTGGATCCACTTCCGAAGTATTCTATGCCCTGACAGATACCGACCGTTTTTTATATGTTTTTGATTATGGAGTGGTTGTTTTTGGTAATTATGATGCCATAGCCAAGAGTGAATTTGTACGATTTGTAAAAAACTACGCTACCACACTTGTTGATTTAGATCTGTTTGAGGAATATCGCATTCAAACCGATGAAAAATTGCATAAGGTTGTTGTTAAAAACGACTATGTCACAGTTCCTCAAATAGACTCCTCCATTCTACGAATTGTTATGCTGAATATCGGGCAATCGGTCGCCCTCGAATATTATGAGGTGTTGACTGATGAACTCATTACGTCTTCAAAACATTACATTCTGGAATTGGAAAAACGCGGTAAACTCAGTATTTCGAAAATCAATTTACTCAAATATATCGGTAAGGTATTAAATGTCAAAAATAGCATTGTTGACAACCTTTATATCCTCGACGACCCTAATCTGGTCTGGGATAATGAGGAACTCGATCTTCTCAACCGCCATCTCAAAGTCAATTTCGACATCAATACCCGTTTCAAAGATCTGGACTATCGCTTGCAAATTGTCGAAAACAATCTGAAATTATTCACCGATGTCTTAAATGTCCGTGAAAGTTCCCGTTTAGAGTGGGTTGTTATCATATTAATCTTCATTGAAATAATGATCGCATTGTTTTTTCACTAATACTAAAAAACACAGTCCGATAAAAAAATATCAATTCTGAATTATCAATTACCGAATTTCAATCGATTAATCCTTACTTTTGCCCTAACAAAAACACAACACAACTATTTTATGCTAATTATAGGTATCGCCGGAGGAACTGGAAGTGGTAAAACAACAGTAGTTCATCAGATTATGAATGAATTACCACAAACGGAAGTGGGTATTATTTCGCAGGACTCCTATTATAAAGAGACACACAACCTAAGTTTTGACGAACGGGCACTCATTAATTTTGATCATCCGCGCGCCATAGATTTCGAATTATTGGTATCTCACCTTAAAGAATTGAAAGCCGGAAACAATATCAATCAACCGGTATATTCTTTTGTAACCCATAACCGAACAGACGATTCCATCTTTACGCACCCACGAAAAGTGATGATTGTTGAAGGGATTCTAATCCTGGCAAACCCGGAATTAAGAGAGTTGTTTGATGTGAAAATTTATGTTCATGCCGATTCGGATGAAAGATTAATCCGTCGTTTAAAACGCGACATTGCTGAGCGTGGTCGCGATATGGACGAAGTACTCAACCGATACCAAAACACGCTTAAACCTATGCATGAGCAGTTCATCGAGCCTACAAAAGCCTTTGCAGACATCATCATTCCAAACGACAAATACAACACAGTGGCCATCGATGTAGTTCGTGCGGTAATTAATCAACGTATTTCATAAAATTTTCCTTATTTTTATAACTTAAATTTAAGGAGCCATTTCCCGCTGTCCACTAAAATGAAATTCACTGAACACAAATTAAAAAATAAAAGTATAGTGAAGTAATCTTTTACTGCCTAAAGAAGGCAGAAAAAGGATACCGCTTCCATCAGGGCTAAAAAATCCGATAACAACCATGAAAAACCCATTCAAAAATACAATCGAAAAACGGCCCTGGCTCAAATTTCTGAGCAACAGGTATGTTTTGATATTGCTTTTTTTTTCTGCGTGGATGCTTTTCCTGGACAACTATTCCTATTTAGACCATCGTGTTTTAAACAAACAAGTTGACGAACTCAAAGACAATAAACAATACTATCAGGACGAAATCAGGAAAGATCAAGAAAATATAAAATTCCTGAAAAACCCAGATCAAATCGAAAAATACGCCCGCGAAAAATACTATATGAAAAAAGATAGCGAAGATATTTATATCATTGAATTTGAAGGCGACACATTAAATGGTAAATGATGAATTATTGAAAACTTAAACTTCAAATAAGATGAAAACAATTACTTTTATAATATTTATTTTTGGGGTTTTCAATAATTGTCTACTTGCTCAAGTGGGCTGTACAGATCCTTTAGCCTCCAATTACAACAGTAATGCCACAACAAATGACGGCAGTTGTATTTATCAAAATGCTGCTGTTTCCCCAATAAGTTCTGTACTTTTAAGTGCTGCAATTCAGGAAACTTCAGGTTTGCTAGAATGGAACAATAATTTGTTTACACACAATGACAATACCGACACAAAAATTTACAAATTAAATAAAACCGACGGAGCTATAATCCAAGATTATTCATTAAACACGATTCAAAATATTGATTGGGAAGAAATAGCCCAAGATGAAGATTACATTTATATTGGTGATTTCGGAAACAATGCAACGGGCAACAGAACTAATTTGAAAATTTACAGAATAGAAAAAAATTCCTTATCAACGACTCCTCAAATCACAACAATTAACTTTTCTTATTCTAATCAGACTAATTTTTCTGCCCAGACATCCAATCATACTGATTTTGATTGTGAAGCATTTGTGGTAACTTCTAATGGAATACTTTTATTTACAAAACAATGGGTTAGCAACAATACCAATGTTTACCAACTTCCAAAAATTCCCGGAAATCATATTGCAAATCTTTTAACAACCCTAAATGTTTCAGGTTTGATTACCGGAGCCACTATCAAAGAAAATCTAAATTTAATCGCGCTTTCCGGCTATAGCAATATGCTCGAACCCTTTGTCTTTTTGCTTTATGATTATACTGGTTTCGACTTTTCAACTTCTAATAAAAGAAAAATAAATATTTCTCTGCCTTTTCATCAAATTGAGGGAATTTCTACCACAAATGGTTTGGAATATTATCTTACAAATGAATCTTTTGTAAATGACACTTTTGTCAATAATCCTCAAAAATTACATAAACTATCATTAGATTTATATTTAGGCAATTACATCAGTTCATTGTCTAATACTGATTTTTTCGAAACAGAAGAAAAAGCAGTGTTAACTCCTAATCCAACCGACGGAGAACTCTATTTAAAACCTTCCGATAAGACAAATCAAGATTATCAAATTTTTGATTTGCATGGAAAACTAACAAAACAGGGCACTTCTGATGGCGATAAAATTAATGTAAATGGCTTAGGAAAAGGGTTGTATTTTTTGAAACTAACCCAGAACAGACAAGTATTTAAATTTTTAAAAAAATAAACCAAAAATTTCATAATGAAATTAGATCTATTCAACGAATTTAATAGTGTATCCTCCAAACAGTGGAAACAGCAAATCCAGTTTGAACTCAAAGGAGCCGATTATAATGACACCCTGATTTGGAATTCTCCCGAAGACATTAAGGTAAAACCTTTTTATCATAAAGATGAATTCGAAAAGTCTTTTCCGGTAAACACAAAAGCTACCGAATTTAAAATATGTCAGAACATCTTTGTTTACGACATCGATAAATCAATCGAAAGAGCTTTGGATTCTATAAAACGTGGCGCCGAAAGCATCCGTTTTTCAATCGAAGACGAAACTATTGATGTAGCCAAACTTTTAGAGAAATTACCGTTAGAAACCATTACTATTTACTTCAGTTTAGGATTTCTTTCTGCCGATTTTATTAAAAAAATTGACGCTATTGCTAAAGAAAAAAGCGCCACTGTTTTTTGCAACATAGACCCAATCGGGCAATTAGCCAAAGAAGGAAACTGGTTTTCAAACACCGAAAAAGATAATTTTGAAACTTTAAAGTCCCTTTCAAAAGAAATCACCAAGATATCATTTTTAAGCATTGACGCTTCTTTATATCAAAATGCCGGTGCCAATATGGTGCAGCAAATTGCTTATGCTTTAGCACATGCCAACGAATATTTCAACAGAATTGAGACAACAAATCAACCCATTGTCTTTCAAGTTTCGGTAGGAACCAATTATTTCTTCGAAATTGCAAAACTGCGTGCCTTACGATTGCTTTTTAATGTACTTGCAAAAGAATACAACATCACCCAAGATTGTCATCTTTTGGTTTCGCCAACCAAACGCAACAAAACATTATATGATTATAATGTAAATCTGTTGCGAACCACCACGGAATGCATGAGTGCCATTTTAGGAGGAGCCGATGCCGTTGCGAATCTCCCTTACGATGCATTGTACCACAAAGACAATGAGTTTGGCGACCGAATTGCAAGAAACCAATTGCTGGTATTGAAACACGAAAGTTATTTTGACAAAGTCAATAATCCGGCTGATGGAGCCTATTATATCGAAAGTTTAACCAATCAGTTAGCCGATAAAGCCTTAGCTTTATTCAAAGATATCGAGGAATATGGTGGATTTCTGAAACAATTAAACGACGGAACCATCAAAAGAAAAATCCAGGAAAGTGCTGATAAAGAGCAGGAATTGTTCGATACCGGAAAAGAAATTTTATTGGGAACCAATAAATATCCTAACAAAGACGACCGCATGAGCCACGACTTGGAATTATTTCCTTTCGTAAAAATAAAACCACGAAAAACACTGATCACTCCAATTATTGAAAAACGATTGGCAGAGAAAATAGAACAGGAACGATTAGAAACTGAGAAACAATAGTACTTGTTCAGTAATCAGATAAGATAATGAGAAAAGACATCCAACATATCAGTATTCCGAAAGAAGTGCCAAGCGCAAAGACTTCTGATGCTAGCCAATTTACAACTGCCGAAGGCATTGAACTAAAACCAACATATTCCGAAAAAGATATCGAAAATCTCGAACATCTAGATTTCGGGGCGGGTTTCGCACCCAATTTACGCGGACCGTATGCTACGATGTACGTTCGCCGACCTTGGACAGTGCGTCAATACGCAGGATTTTCAACAGCCGAAGAAAGTAATGCCTTCTACCGAAGAAACCTTGCCGCTGGACAAAAAGGACTTTCTATCGCCTTCGATTTACCAACCCACAGAGGATATGACAGTGACCACGAGCGTGTGGTGGGTGATGTAGGAAAAGCAGGAGTTGCCATTGATTCGGTGGAAGATATGAAAGTATTATTCGACCAAATTCCGCTTGATGAAATGTCGGTTTCCATGACCATGAACGGAGCGGTTTTACCAATTATGGCATTCTATATTGTCGCTGCCGAAGAACAAGGCGTAAAAACCGAATTACTTTCCGGAACGATACAAAATGACATTTTGAAAGAGTTTATGGTGCGCAACACCTATATCTATCCGCCTACTCCGTCGATGAAAATTATCGCTGATATATTTGAATTTACAAGCAAAAAAATGCCGAAATTCAATTCCATCAGTATTTCAGGATACCACATGCAAGAGGCGGGAGCTACAGCTGATATTGAGCTTGCTTACACGCTTGCCGACGGATTGGAATACATCCGAACCGGGCTTTCTACCGGAATGAAAATCGATGAGTTCGCACCTCGCCTTTCGTTTTTCTGGGCGATCGGGATGAATCATTTTATGGAAATCGCTAAATTGCGTGCCGGACGAATGATTTGGGCCAAATTGGTAAAAACATTCGAACCAAAAGACGACAAATCACTGGCTTTACGAACACACTGTCAAACCAGTGGCTGGAGTTTAACAGAACAAGATCCTTTTAATAATGTGGCTCGAACCTGTATTGAAGCATCTGCCGCAGCTTTTGGCGGAACACAATCTTTGCATACCAACGCTTTGGATGAAGCGATTGCGTTGCCAACCGATTTCTCAGCAAGAATTGCCAGAAACACTCAGATATTTCTACAGGAAGAAACCAAAATCACCAAAACGGTTGATCCTTGGGCTGGAAGTTATTATGTTGAAAGCTTAACTGCCGAAATTGCAGATAAAGCATGGAAACTTATTGAAGAAGTGGAAGAATTAGGCGGTATGACCAAAGCCATCGAAGCCGGAATTCCAAAATTGCGCATCGAAGAAGCCGCCGCCAGAAAACAAGCCAGAATTGACAGCAGTCAGGACATCATTGTGGGTGTCAATAAATACAGATTAGAAAAAGAAGATCCTTTGCATATTCTCGATGTAGACAACCAAATGGTTCGCAAACAACAAGTCGAAAGATTAGCACAAATAAAAGCTTCGAGAGATACAGAAAAAGTAAAACTCACTTTGGAGAAACTAATTGCCACGGCAAAATCCGGAGAAGGAAATTTACTGGAAATTGCCGTTGAAGCCGCACGCTACCGAGCCACTTTAGGCGAAATCAGCGATGCCCTGGAAACGGTTTTCGGAAGATATAAAGCACAAATTAAATCCTTTAGCGGTGTGTATAGCAAAGAAATAAAAGACGACAAAAGTTTTGAAAAAGCGAAACAACTGGCAGATCAATTTGCCAAATTAGAAGGCCGACGTCCCCGAATTATGATTGCCAAAATGGGACAGGATGGGCACGATCGCGGAGCAAAAGTAGTTGCCACCGGTTATGCCGATGTAGGTTTTGATGTGGATATAGGTCCATTATTCCAAACGCCTGCCGAAGCCGCCAAACAAGCCGTAGAAAATGACGTGCATATTTTAGGTGTTTCCTCTCTTGCTGCCGGGCACAAAACTTTGGTTCCCCAGGTTATTGAGGAACTCAAAAAATACGGTCGCGAAGATATTATGGTGATTGTAGGTGGTGTAATTCCCGCACAGGATTACCAATATTTATTTGATGCTGGAGCGGTTGCGGTCTTTGGACCCGGAACTAAAATTAGTGAAGCGGCGATTAAAATTTTGGAGATTTTGATAGCTAGTTTTGAGTAAATTATAGATTATTTTTTAAATATTAAAAAAACATCAATCGCAAGATTGGTGTTTTTTTATGCATCTATACCCACAAAAAAACCACTTTAGTTTTTATAAAGTGGTTTTTCTAATTTTTTCTTTTCTTTAAACCAAATGAACATCATTCCACTTTTCAGCAAGTTTGCTGAGGTTAGCACGCATTAAATCATCGGGAGTCATTGCTATTCTAAATTCACAATGAGCTTCAAAATTCAAAAACCAAGGTTCGGCAATGGCCGGAATAGCAGAAGCATCAGGGACTTCAACTATCATAATTGCTCCTCGGTTACCTTCTTGTTCGGAGAAATAAATGCTCTCAGGTTTGATATCATTAATCACTCGATTGATGATATCACCAGATGTCCCATTTCTAACCATTGAGTTGAAAGGCTCAATGGGAAAAATAACGTTAACTAACATTTTCATTGCAATTGGATTTAAAATTAATAATGCTAAAGATACAAAATAACTTAATCATATTGATATGTAAAATGTTTATTATCAGTTATTTACACTTTAATTACTATGTAGTATTTGATAAGATATTTATTTTATTTTGCTATGCATGCATAATAATTTTTTTTCCTATATTTACAATTCTAAAAAATAAACTATGAATTTTTCAGCAAAAATGCTTCGCGATGATGCCCTAGCCGACAAAGTAATTGTCGTAACCGGTGGCGGAAGTGGTTTGGGTAAAGCCATGACCAAATACTTTATGGAATTAGGTGCGAAAGTGGCTATTACCTCTCGTGATTTGGATAAACTGCAAAATACGGCCAAAGAACTAGAAATAGAAACAGGTGGAAAATGTTTAGCGGTACAATGTGATGTGCGTCATTATGACCAAGTGGAAAATATGCTTGCGGAAGTTTTAAAAGCTTACGGAAAAGTAGATGTTTTACTGAACAATGCCGCCGGAAACTTCATCTCTCCTACCGAGCGTTTATCAGCCAATGCATTTGATACGATTATTGACATTGTATTGAAAGGTTCTAAAAACTGTACCCTAGCTTTTGGTAAACATTGGATTGATACCAAACAGACTTCTTCAACGATTTTGAATATTGTGACAACGTATGCATGGACCGGTTCAGCTTATGTGGTTCCGTCAGCAACAGCAAAAGCGGGTGTTTTGGCGATGACCAGAAGTTTAGCGGTGGAATGGGCAAAATACGGAATACGTTCGAATGCAATTGCTCCGGGACCGTTTCCTACCAAAGGCGCTTGGGACCGATTATTGCCTGGTGATTTGAAAGAAAAATTCGATTTGGCCAAGAAGGTGCCTTTGAAACGTGTGGGTGACCATCAGGAATTGGCGAATTTAGCTGCTTATTTGGTTTCTGATTTCTCGGCATACATAAATGGTGAGGTGGTTACGATTGATGGTGGCGAATGGTTACAAGGTGCGGGACAATTCAATTTATTAGAAGCAGTTCCGACAGAAATGTGGGATATGTTAGAGATGATGATTAAAAATAAGGGAAATAAATAATTAATTTTGAATGATGAGTTATGAGTTATGAATTGAAAATACAATCTTAAATTATTAACTCCTACATCATATTTTAAATTCACCGTTTATCATTTATAAAAGAGAACTAATTACAGTTCTCTTTTTTTAGCCCTGATAATAACGGCATCCTTTTTGTTTTTTTCTTTAAAAACAAAAAGATATAGTGGATAGCAGGAAATAGCTACAAAAAACCAAGAACTCTATCCTTAGAATTATCAGAGAATCAAACCTTAACAAATGTTAACAAAATAGATTTTCAAAACCCATAAATAATTGTATTTTTACGTTTCAAAATTCAAAAAAATAAATGGGTAAAATCATTGCAATTGCCAATCAAAAAGGTGGTGTTGGAAAAACAACAACTTCGATAAATTTAGCAGCATCCTTAGGCGTTTTAGAAAAAAAAGTATTACTTATTGATGCAGATCCTCAAGCGAATGCAAGTTCCGGTTTGGGTATTGATGTTGAAAATGTTGAGATTGGTACCTATCAGATATTAGAACACAGTCATATTCCTGAAGACGCTATTATCACGTGTTCGGCTCCAAATGTAGATGTTATCCCCGCTCATATTGATCTTGTAGCCATCGAAATCGAATTGGTAGACAAAGAAAATAGAGAATATATGTTGAAACAAGCCTTGACCAGCGTTAAGGACAAATACGATTATATCATTATCGACTGTGCGCCATCGTTGGGATTACTGACTTTGAATGCCTTGACAGCCGCTGATTCGGTGATTATACCAATTCAGTGTGAATATTTTGCTTTGGAAGGTTTAGGAAAATTATTGAATACGATTAAAAGTGTTCAAAAAATCCACAATCCGGACTTGGATATTGAAGGGTTATTATTGACGATGTTTGATTCTCGTTTGAGATTATCAAATCAGGTGGTCGAAGAAGTTCAAAAGCATTTTAACGATATGGTATTTGATACCGTAATTCAAAGAAATGTCAAATTAAGCGAAGCACCAAGTTTTGGCGAAAGCATTATCAATTATGATGCGACGAGCAAAGGAGCAACCAATTACTTAAGTTTAGCTGAAGAAATTATAAAGAAAAATAGTTAATTGATTTATGGCACAAGCAATAAAAAAACAAGCATTAGGAAGAGGATTATCAGCTTTATTAAAAGACCCTGAAAATGATATTCAGTCGGTTAATGATAAAAACGCAGATAAAGTGGTGGGCAATATTGTCGAGCTTGAATTAAATGCTATCGAAATCAACCCTTTTCAGCCCCGAAGTAATTTCAATGAGGAATCATTGCAGGAATTAGCTACTTCTATTAGAGAATTAGGCGTTATCCAACCGATTACCGTTCGTAAAACCGATTTCAATAAATATCAGTTAATCTCAGGTGAGCGCCGTTTAAGAGCATCAAAATTAGCCGGATTGGAAGTGATTCCAGCTTATATCAGAATTGCCAACGACAACGAATCGCTGACCATGGCTTTGGTGGAAAACATTCAAAGACATGATTTAGATCCTATCGAGATTGCATTATCGTATCAACGATTGATTGACGAAATTCAGTTAACACAAGAGCAAATGAGCGATCGCGTAGGTAAAAAACGTTCTACGATTGCCAATTATTTGCGTCTTTTGAGATTGGATCCGATTATTCAAACGGGAATTCGTGATGGTTTCATCAGTATGGGACACGGTCGCGCAATTATCAATATTGAAGATCAGGACATACAGACGGATATTTACCAAAAAATTGTCAGCCAAAATCTATCAGTTAGAGAAACGGAAGCTTTGGTAAAAAACTACCATGAAAGTCTGAAACCTAAAGCGGCAACAAATACAAAAACTGCTACATTCACCATTTCTGATGACAAAAACAAAGTAATCACCGATTATTTTGGTGCCAAAGTGGATGTGAAAGTAGCCGGAAACGGTAAAGGAAAAATTACCATTCCATTTCATTCGGAAGAAGATTTCAACAGAATTATCAAACTAATAAAAGGGTAATGCATAGACTCATTCCCATATTTCTATTGGTCTTCCTATTTGGAAATCCTTCCCTTTTCGCTCAAGAAAAAACAGGAGATCTTCTTATCATACAAGATACTTTAAAAAGACAAGAGATAAATGCGTTAGCACCCGCAAAGGCAGCTTTTTATTCAGCTATTTTGCCTGGTTTAGGGCAGGCCTACAATAAAAAATATTGGAAAATTCCTTTAGTTTATGGAGGAATGGGTACCGGGATTTATTTTTATTCCAGAAATAACACCAAATACCACCAGTATCGTGATGCTTACAAACGACGATTGGCGGGTTACAATGATGATGAATTTCAATATTTAGATGATACCCGTTTAATAGCCGGCCAGCGTTTTTATCAGCGAAATCGTGATATTTCTGTTATTGTGACTGTGGCTTTTTATGTGCTAAATATCGTTGATGCAAATATTGATGCCCATTTTTCGCAATTCAATATCAGTAATGAATTGTCCTTACGCCCCGATATCAATTTGAATGAAATCGACAATAAACATAACAATGTCGGACTGACATTAAATTACCAGTTTTAAATGAAAATAGCACTTTTAGGATACGGAAAAATGGGAAAAGTTATCGAAAAGATGGCTTTGCAACGCGGACATGAAATTGTAATGCGAAAATCCAGTTCCGACACTTTTGAAGGTCTTGAAAATGCTGATGTCGCTATTGATTTTAGCGTTCCAAATGCAGCTGTGACTAACATTTCTGCTTGCCTGAACACCGGAATTCCAATTATTTCCGGAACTACGGGATGGCTTGATGAATATGAACAAATGGTTGCACTTTGTAAGGAGAAAAATGGTGCTTTTATTTATGGTTCTAATTTTAGTTTAGGGGTTAATATTTTCTTTGAATTGAATGATTATTTGGCAAAAATCATGTCAAAATTCAATCAATATCAGGTGGAAATGGAAGAAATTCATCACACACAAAAACTGGATGCACCAAGCGGAACAGCTATTTCATTGGCAAAAGGAATTATTAATAACAGCCATTATAACAATTGGGTATTAGAAAATCCAAAATCAGACGAAATTCTGATTGACGCCAAAAGAATAGAAAATGTACCCGGAACCCACAGCGTTTTTTATAAATCAGAAGTCGATTTAATTGAAATCAAACACGTGGCGCACAATCGCGAAGGTTTTGCTTTAGGCTCTGTTATTGCAGCTGAGTGGATTCTTGGCAAAAAAGGCATTTTCACTATGAAAGATGTATTAAATTTAGATAATTAGATTTTTCGAACAATCGAAATAACAAAATAAACATATTATGACAGTATATCAATGGTTTGTATTTTTCCTATTAATTCAAATAGTTCACTTTTTAGGAACTTGGAAATTATATGAAGCTGCCGGGAGAAAACGATGGGAAGCGGCCATTCCGGTTTACAACGCTATTGTATTAATGAAAATCACAAACCGTCCGACCTGGTGGACCATTTTACTTTTTGTTCCCGTTGTTAACCTCATTATGTTCCCGGTTGTTTGGGTAGAAACCTTGAGAAGCTTTGGAAAAAATTCTACTTTTGATACTGTTTTAGGTATTGCAACTTTGGGTTTCTATATTTATTACATCAATTATACCCAACCCTTAAATTATATCTCTGACAGAAGTTTAATTCCACAAAACAAAACTGCGGATACGATTAGTTCCATACTTTTTGCAATTGTTGTGGCGACAATTGTCCACGGTTATGTAATACAGCCTTACAACATCCCTACTTCCTCTTTAGAAAAATCCTTATTAGTTGGTGATTTCTTATTTGTAAGTAAATTTCATTATGGCGCGCGTACACCAATGACACCAATTGCGGCACCAATGGTCCATGATACCATCCCTTTCATAAATAAAAAATCCTATTTAAGTTGGCCACAATTGCCTTATTTCAGATTTTTTGCAATGCAAGAGGTAAACCGAACTGACATTGTGGTTTTCAACTGGCCTGCCGATACTTTGTATAATATGTATAAAGTTGCAGACAAAAGATATGATAAGCCAATAGATAAAAAAACAAATTACGTAAAACGTTGCGTTGGCATTCCAGGGGATAGTTTGTCTATAAAAGACGGAATTGTTTATATCAACGGAAAAGTAATGCCCATGCCCGAAAGAGCAAAACCACAATATTCCTATAGTGTTACTACAGACGGTTCTGGATTTGACCCAACTTATATTTTAAAAGAACTGAATATTACAGATCCGGTTTATATCGACGAAAGAACCCCGAACACTTTCTACTTCAGAGCACTAACAGAAGAATCTGCCAATCGTTTAAAACAAAATCCAATTGTAAAAAGTGTGGTTCGAAATATTTCACACGAAGTGGAACCGACTATTTTTCCACAGACAAAAAACTGGAATGTTGATAATTTAGGGCCGATTTATATTCCACAAAAAGGAAAAACAGTAGCGCTAACTGCTGAATCATTGCCATTTTACAAAACTATCATTAGTGAGTATGAGAAAAATGATTTGAAAGTAAATGGCACTGAAATTAGAATTAACGGTCAGATTGCAACCAATTACACTTTCAAACAAGATTATTATTGGATGATGGGAGACAATCGCCATAACTCTTTAGACAGTCGCTATTGGGGTTATGTTCCAGAAAATCATATTGTAGGGAAACCTGTATTTATTTGGATGAGTTTAGATCCAAATGGAAAAGGCTTTGGCAAAATTCGTTGGGACAGGGTTTTTACTACTGTTAGCGGTGATGGGCAACCACAATCTTATTTTAAATATTTCTTAATCGCTCTGGCGTTGTATTTTGGAATTTCCTTTTTCATTAATAAAAGAAAAGAGAAAAACAGTTAAAATTTATATTTAAAGATTTAAAGTTCAAGGTTTAAAGTTGTTTTTCAGGATAACTTTAAACCTTGAACTTTAAACAAAAAAATTAAACCGCATGAACATTTTAATCCATCCAACCTATTTTCCTTCCATCAGTCATTTTGTGGCAATGGCTCAAGCGGATGCGATCACTTTTGAAATGGAAGATAATTTCCAGAAACAAACCAATAGAAACAGGACATATATTTACAGTCCAAATGGAATTCAGTTACTGAATATTCCTGTAAAACATACTGCAGAAAGATATCAAAAGACCAAAGACGTTAAGTTAGAAACTGGTGTAGACTGGCAGAAACAGCATTTCAAATCATTAGAAGCGGCCTACAGGGCATCACCTTTCTTTGAATATTTTGAAGATGCGATTTATCCAATATTTCACAAAAAACACACTTTTTTGGTAGATTTGAATTTTGAAACAATAGATATTATTTCGAAATGCCTGGGAATGAAATTGGCATTCGATAAATCAACAGAATATTTCCACGAAGCAAATGATTATAGTGACTTTAGAGCCTTGGTAAACGGAAAAAAAGATCCTTCCATCTTTGAAAATTACACTCAGGTTTTTGGAGAAAAACACGGGTTTTTAAATAATTTAAGTGTTTTGGATTTGCTCTTTAATGAAGGTCGATTTACAACAGATTATTTGAAGCAACAAACACTTTAGTTTCAAAATTATTCCATCGATAAACGGGCAATAATAGGAAAATGGTCGGAATTTATAAATTCCGGAAAACTCTCATAGCTCTTGACTTTCATGCTGGGATCGACAAAAATATAATCGATTCGAGCTGGGTAATATTTAAAACTATAGGTTGGCCCAAAACCATCTCCGGCTTCTTCAAAACTGTCCTTTAGAGATCCTTTTATACTTCGATACACGTAGGAAAAAGCGCTGTTATTCATGTCGCCGCAGATAATAATTGGATACTCACATTTGTTTTTGTGGTTCATAATAATCTCCGCTTGCTGCTGCTGTTTCTTGAATGCTTTACTAATTCTCTTAATCACCATTTGCGATTTTTCCTGATTGATTCCATCAATATTTTCGGAAATTTCGTTTACATCAGGCGAAATTTTTATGGACTGCAAATGCATATTATACACTCGAATAATGTCTTTTCCTTTTTTTATATCTGCAAAAATAGCATTGTTGTTCGAGTTTGGAAAAATTATATTTCCATTATTGATAATTGGATATTTAGAGAAAATGGCTTGTCCTGTTTTGATTTTGTCTCCTTGCATGAAAACATATTCATACGGATATATTTTTAAATCAATTTTTGCAGAGGAAGAGTACTCCTGAATACACAAAATATCAGGATTTTGCTCGTTTATAAAGGTCAATATTTCATTAGGGACTTGATCATCATTCAACCATTTGAATAGATTAAATAAACGCACATTATAGCTCATTACTACAAAATCACTTTCAACTCTTGGTATATTAGTGGCGGAAAATTTATAAAATTTATTAATGAATGTAATACCCATTAACAAAACCAAGCCAGACAAAAAAAGCTGTTTTTTAAATTGAATGCCCCAATAGACGAAAAACAAACCATTCATAATTAAAAATAATGGTAGAATTAATGTCAACACTGATAAAATCGGAAATAATTTTGGAGCTAAAAAAGGTAAAACATATGCAACAAAAGTCAATACAGCCAAGACTATATTGAAAAAAAACATCGCTTTATTGAACCATGAAAGGTTTCTCATTTGTATAGTTTTATTTTCCTGATTTAAACAAGAATTCTTTTTCATCTTTGGTCAGACTATCATAGCCCGATTGACTGATTTTATCTAAGATCTCATCTATTTGTTGTTGCTCTTTATTTTTAGTTACAATTTTAGAAACGTTTTTTGTTGCCGGTTGGTTATAATTTCTGTGCACTTTTTTAAAGGGCACCGATTTTTTTCCTCTAAACACATTGGCCAAAGCATCTAAAATAGTCGTAAACCAGCCACAAATATCTGTTCCCTTTTTTAATTGCAGGATGTAAATATAACCAAAAAAAGCACCTCCTAAATGAGCCAAATGCCC
>NZ_DATDPV010000035.1:0-31372 GCF_035292545.1 Flavobacterium sp.
AGCACCAGTCTTTCATAACTGGTATAGGGTTCATCTGAGAAAAATTTATAACCCATAGCATCTGCTCCATAATCGGATCGGGCATATAAAGTCAAAGATTTGCTTGGATATACCCTTGAATAAGCCCCATGAACTCGAATGCCAATTTTTTGGTTGACCACTTCTACACCGTTTACAAAGTAATTCATATTAGCAATTCTTTCATTTTCAATACCGCTACGTTCGAAATTTCCATATTGGCGGGTGGGCTCCAAAGTCGGATAAGCGAGTCTCCAATTGTCAAAATCGATTCCGGCTACATATATTCCATCTGTATAATCGTATAGCTTGTTTTCGTCTATGCTCAGTGACAATACCGGTAAAGTAAATCGGCTGTTTCCTTGTGGGGAAATAAAATAGTTTTTGGTGATTACTTTGCTTGATAAAGCCCCTGTTTTAATGACTTTTGCTCTTATTGTAGTTCCTTTAAAAATAGGTCCGGACGGTATATAGGGCGGCGTATAATCATAGGTTGATGAAATGGTCGAAATTTTATTGGGTTGTGATGTTCGGTCAACGATTGAAATCGGCGTGCTATATTGTAAGGTTTGAAAATTTTTTTGAAGCAAAGGACCTGTGGCCTCTCCAGGATGGTGAGGATATTGGTTTTTATAACTATAGGTTGTTCCGCCCAAGTTGTTTGCATTGGGTTCCGAGCCATCCAGAGTATATAAAATGGTCACGCCAGAATTAGTTGAGGTTAAGGTCAAACTAAAACCGGTTGTAAAAAACCCAGAATTTTGAGAAAAAACCGGTGGATTCAAAACTTCAGCATATCCTACACCTGAATTTAAGGCATTTGGCGTACTGTTTTCAAAAAAAATAAAACTTCCGGTTCCATTTGGCAAACGGCCATAGGAAATATCCGAGGGAATAACTGTAGCGGGAACACTATTTACAACAATACCAGAGGAATTGCTTAGTGAAATCACTTCGCCTGACGAACTTATTTTAAAATTTGTATGCAATGGACTGCCGGCAATAGCCCTATTCTTGTCAGATGCCCAAATCAATAAATATTGCCCCGGCCCAACAGAAACATTTGGGAAAACCCATTTATTTAAAATCGCTGAATCATCCGATAATCCATAACCGGATAAGTTTACGGTTGTTGCACCGCTGTTATATAGTTCTATCCAATCCTGATGTGTCCCATCTTCATCAGTATTTGAAATAGTATTTGAAGTTAGAATTTCATTGATTACTATATTTTGACCTAAAAGGGGAGTCGCAATTACAATGAAAAATAGAATATAAAAATGAGTATATAAGCCTTTCATAAAAATATAATAAATAGATTAATAGCATTATGGGAGTAAAAAAAACAAATAGCAGGAGACACTTATTTTTTTATTATTTTCTTCGTTTCCACTTTACTTTCAGAAGACAATTGTAACAAATACATTCCTTTTGACAGGTCACTCAAATTGATTTGAGAAGCTTCTAAAATATCTTCCCGAATCATTTTACCATCAATGGTGAATATTTTATAGGCGATTTGACCGCCAATTCCAGTTATATTTATGATATCTGAAAACGGATTTGGAAAGATTTTGAAATGTAAAGTTTCGTTTTCGATTGTGTCCAAAGTCTGTTGTACCCCATCAACCGCAATATTGTTAAAAGTCACCCTGTTGCCTGCATCTAAAGTCATATCTGGTCCCGTAAATCGGAGTCTAACTTTAAAATTTGGATTGTTATTTGCTGTTAATATTGGAGAAAAATCAATTTGAAACAATTGGTAAGCATTCGTTAAAAGCAAGGAGGCCGGCATTAATCCTGTATTAAGCCAGACCGGAGTTCCGGAATTAACCGCATAATCTACCACAATACCAGTTACACCTGCAAGCTCATCCATGGCAGCAAATGATAAATTAATTTTTTTGTACCCAACCGTAGAAATATTAAAAACCATTGTATTTTCTAATCCACCACTTTGAAAAGATTGTTTGATTTGCAATCCTTTCATAACATTTACATCATACGGAAGATTTCCGTTGGCTATTGGTCTATAATTTATAGGCGTAGGGTTATTTCTTCTTTCCATTGATGATTTTCTCCAACTTGGACTTGTGGCAGTAAAAGGATAACCCACCAAGCAGGACTGATACTGAATAACGCCATCAGACCCCAGCTCGTAAGTTGAGTTTAATGATTCCAATGGGACATTGTTTACGATGGCATCATCCATCATCCAGAAATAAATAGGCACAATGGTCTCAACTGGTCCTCCTTGTATGAAATGAGCGGTAATCGAAAAATTTGCAGTAGGAGTGAGGGTGATTTCTGCATTTGTGCTTGTGGACGCACCACTCCAATGACTAAAAACTAAACCTGAATTGGCTACGGCTTTTAAGGTAACGGGAATATTATGAAAATAAATTCCTGTCCAAGGATACGGATTTCCCGTAATTCCTGGTGTTCCATTGACAATATCGATAGTATTCATTTTAATGTAACCATGAACCGGATCAGAAACATTTAATGTAGCATTAATATTTGAGGAGATGCCAAATTGTAATCGGATATGATTTCTTTGAATGGCAGGTCTTTGGTTTGCAAAATCTGTTTGAATAGCAAGAAGACTGTTCCAGCCAGAAACACCGGAAAGCGTTTTCCATCTTGAAATATGTTCGCCCATTTCTGGTTCAATAACAGATTTCATCTCGTTCATAGTCGAAATTATTCTTGTCGAAAGAAAAGAAGTATTCAATAAATCAGCAAATCGATTGATGAATTCTATTTTGAAAGTATTGTTTTCCAGCAGTTTTCTAAGTAATAAAGTAGACCACGGCGGGTTTGGATATTCAGGGCCATTCGAAGCCGTTGCAAGCGCTAATGTGTTTGCATTCATGCCTGCGCTTGTTCCAAAAGAGAAGGTATTGTCCATATCGTGAATTGCCCATCTCCATCTCCCGTCGTGACCATAAGGCGCGTTTGGGACAAAGCCAGTTGTTCTTTTTCTCCAACATTGAACATTGTTTCCCGGCCAATCCGAATTTTGAAGAAAGATGTTTGCGATAAAGTTGTCTTTAAAACTTTCGGGATCCAAACGTGTTTTTATATAGGTGTAATTTGTTGCGCTGGCCAGACTATTATTTTGAACATAATTAATCATATTTAGATAATCGATATTATCCCCTTCCTGAGCGAAATCTTCATTTTCAACATAATCCAATTCGTTTGCACCAAAATTATATACTCTGGCAAAATAGGAATCGCTATACTTTTCACGGATGTTCAAAATACCCCAGTATTCCCCATTAATGAAAGTAACCGTAGGCTGATAAGCTTCTGTTTCAGCATGAAGAGATTTAATTAATTCTTGATTTAAAGCATCTCTGAACATCGTAAATGAAAAATCGGCACCAGAATTTCTCAAAACCAACCTTTTGAAACTGGCATCTGCAACATCAGAAAAAAACTTATAGTCCATTGAATTAGCACCATAATCGGATCGGGCATAAATTCTGAGAGATTTGCTTTGTAAAATCCTTGATCCGCCTCCGTGAATTTGAATTCCAACATCTTGGTTTAAAACTTCGGCACCATTAACGAAATAGGCCATATTAGCCACCCTTTCATACGCATCGCCGAGACGGTAATAATTGCCAATGCCCTCAGTACTTCCGGGATTCAAAGATGGATTCGCAGTTCTCCAATTATCGAAATCTACTCCGGCCACATACGTTCCATTGGTATAATCAAAAAATTCATTTTCATTAATACTCAAGGAAACGACAGGTAAGGTAAATCGACCACTTCCCTGCGGAGCAATAAAATAACTTTTTGAAGCCACTTTGCTGGACAAAGCGCCCGGTTTAACCGCTTTTGCTCTGACTACGGTTCCTTTATAAATAGGATTTACGGGAATATAAGTTGGATTAAAATGATAGGTAGAAGAAATAGAAGCAATTTTGTTAGGCAAAGCCGATCGATCTATTATAGATACAGGAGCGGAATATTGTAATGTTTTAAAATTTTTCTGAAGTAAAGGACCAGTGACCTGTCCCGGACTTTCCGGATATTGATTTTTATAACTATACGTTGTGCCGCCGATATTGTTTGATTCAGGTTCTGAACCGTCAAGGGTATATAAAATGGTTGTTCCGGGAGTTGTGGATGACAAGGTTAAATTAAAACCAGTGGCAAAAAAACCGCTATTTTGAGAAAATGATGGCGGATTCAGAATCTCGGCATATCCAACGGTCGAGTTGACAGCATTTGGCGTGGTATTTTCGAAATAAATAAAACCACCCGTTCCGTTAGGCAAACGACCATAAGAAACATCAGGAAGAAGAACTGTTGCGGGAACAGTATTCACTACAACTCCGGAAGGATTGGTCAATGAGATTACTTCCCCTGAAGAGCTGATCTTGAAATTAGTATGCAATGGACTGCCGGCAATAGTTCTATTTTTATCCGAGGCCCAAACCAATAAATATTGTCCGGGAGCAACGGAAACATTCGGGAAAACCCATTTATACAAAAAGGTAACATCATCTGACAATCCATAGCCGGACAGGTTAACAGTAGTGGCTCCATTGTTATACAATTCTATCCAATCCTGATGGGTGCCATCCTCATCAGTATTTGTAATCGTATTTGCGGTTAAAATTTCATTAATTACGATGTTTTGACCTAAAACTGCATTTGAAATTACAAGAAAAAACAAAATAAACAAAAGTATAGATGACTTTTTCATTACGGGTTAATGTATTGATTAGTAGTTCTATAAAATTATAAAAATAAATATACAGCTGCTCTATTTGTCGGTACATAACCCATTTTTACCCATCAAATGCATGATTTATAAATGACCTAAAAAGACACCTTATTTTATATTCGATGATGGATTTTATTTTTAGAATATTGAGCAAGAAGAAAACCCATTTGATTTTGTAAAAAAAATCGTTTAAAATTCATAAAATTGGAATAGATTTACGGCTGATTCAAACAACTTATTTGGTACTAAAAAATCGACTGAAACAGGTTGCTTTTAGACATAAATAAGGTTAAGATGTATTTGGAACAAAAACACCAATACAGAAAGAAAGTTTAAAAAACGAAGTGTATGAAAATAGTGGTTACGGGCGGTGCGGGATTTGTTGGGTCTACACTTTGTATTCAATTAAAAAACAAATATCCGGCTTATAATATTGTTGCTTTCGATAATCTTAAAAGAAGGGGGTCTGAATTAAATTTAGCCGATTTCCAAAAGATGGGAATATCATTTGTCCATGGGGATATCCGAAACAATGAAGACTTACTTTCGTTCGGTGAATTTGATGTTTTGGTAGAAGCCTCGGCTGAACCATCAGTAACCGCAGGATTGGATTCTGATCCAACTTATGTTATCAACAACAATCTTTATGGCTCTATTAATTGCTTTAATGCTTGTTTAAAGTATAAAGCAAAGCTTATTTTTCTCTCCACCAGTAGAGTCTATCCCATAGAAACAATAGAAAAAGCTAATTTTACAGAAGAAGAAACCCGTTTTTCTTTTGATAAAAATCAAACACAAAACGGAATTTCCAAAATGGGAATTTCAGAAGATTTACTGCTAAATGGCGCTCGTTCTTTTTATGGAACCACAAAACTTTCTTCGGAAATGTTTATTCAGGAATATGCCGCATTCTACGGACTAAAAGCAGCCATTACCAGATTTGGAGTTATTGCGGGACCTCGTCAAATGGGAAAAACAGACCAAGGTGTTGTTACCCTTTGGATGGCAAAGCACTATTGGAATCAGTCTTTGAAATACATTGGTTACGGAGGAACAGGAAAACAAGTTCGGGACATTCTACATGTGGACGATTTGGTTGAATTAGTTGACTTGCAAATTCATCAAATTGAAAAATTTGAAGGGAAAATATACAATGTTGGCGGTGGATTAGAAAACAGTGCCTCATTACTGGAAATGACCGCGATTTGTGAAAAAATTACCGGAAATAAAATAACGATAGGTTCGGAAACGCAAACACGACCAGCTGATTTGAGAATGTATATTACCGACAACAGTTTGATTGAAAAAGAAATAGGCTGGAAACCTAAAAAATCGGTTGAAACAGTTTTTACAGATATATTTCATTGGATTAAGGATAACGAAAAACAACTTGAATCAATTTTAAAATAAAATGAAGATTAATTTATTAGAAGAAATTAAAAAAAATAAAATTGATATTCTTGGAATTATTATAGCTTTTATAGGAGCATTTATACTATTTCCCACTTTTTTTGACATGGGTGTCCATCCGATTGAAGCCAGTGGATACATATGGAAATCGTTAGATCCATCATGGGCTTTAACACTAAACTTTGCGAATATTAAAGATTTAACGTGGGGAAAGGACTTTGCATTTACCTATGGTCCGCTTTCTTATTTATCGACCCGAATTGGCTGGGGAGAAAACAAATTCAGCTTTTTATTGTTCGATATTTTTTATGCAATCAATTTATTTAGTCTGTTTTTTATTAGTTTTAAAAATGCAATAAATAAATACATTGTTATAATATTCATAGCCCTTGTAGTTATTTATACGCCAACCTATTTGGGTGGCGCAAATGCATTGGTTATGTTTATGTTTCTAATTTTTTGGATTAGACAGAATATTGAAAAACCTAAAGTTATATTTTATCTGACGCAAATTCTTTTATTGGTTTTGTTATTCTATATAAAATTTAACACGGGTTTAATTTCTTTTGTTTTATACTATGTGTCGTTATTTTATATAGGGTTTTTTAAAAAGGACAAAATATCAACGGTAGCGATATTTGCAATTGTGCCAATTATTCTAATTACATTATTTGCGCAACTGTTGAATGTGGATATTGTCAAATATATAGCATCAGGTTATCAGATAGTTTCAGGATATAATGATGTGATGTATTTGGTCGATATTAATTTGGTGAATTTGGTAGAAACACATACCCTTTCATTGCTTTTTATTCTGAGTGGCACCCTTTTTTTAACCTTAAAAACAATAAAAGAAAAAGGCAATTTTTATAAAAACAGTGTCGTATTTTCATTATTTGCAATAGGAATATTTGTGCTTTATAAACAAGCATTTGTTAGAGCGGATATAGGACACATTTTAGAATTTTTCAAATACGGAATACTTTTAATATTATGTCTTCAAGATTTTCACAACATTAAAATCACAAACTACAAGAATATTTTTGTAGTGTCTTTAGTGGCCATTGCATTTTATATAAATTTTAAAAACTTTGGATCGCCCATTTCCCAACTAAAGGAAAAGATGGATAAATCGAGTTATGTAACGGGTTTTTCTAATTTTACCGAAACCTCCGGAATGCACCTATTTCCAAATAATAATGAATTACCATCCTCAATTTTAGAAAAAATAGGAAAGAACACCATAGATGTATATCCTTGGAATATTCATTTATTGTTTGAAAATAATTTAAATTATCAGCCAAGACCAGTAATTCAGTCTTATACCGCATACACAAGATATTTAGAAGATTTGAATTTTAATCATTATAATTCTGTAAAAGCACCAAAATTTGTTTTATATGATTTTGAATCTATTGATTATAGATATCCGTTATTTGACGAATCAAAAATGAATTTAGTACTTTTAAAAAATTATCAGGTTGTAGATACCCTGTTTCATAATGAAAGAAGCATGTTGCTTTTAGAAAAAAGGAAAGAAGCAAAGCCGGTTAAATTAGAATATTTGAGAACATATGCCATGTTGTTAGATTCTCCCATTGTGCCGCAAGAAGGGATTTATTATGAAGTAGAATTGTATAACAATTTCAAAGGAAAAATAACTTCCATTTTTAGCCATTCTCCTGAGGTAAGTCTGGTAATAAAAACGATGAACAACAGGACTCTCGAATATAGAACCTCAAAACCATTGCTGGAAACAGGATTGTTTTTAAATACGTTTATTCATAAAACAGCAGACTTCAAAAAATGTATCAATAAAGATACTATTGATGATAAAATGCTTATAAGGCAATACAATTTTAAACCGAAAGATTATAAATTGTTTAAAGAAAAAATTAAAATAACAGAATATAAAATAGAATAATAAATGAATATTTGTATCGTAACAGGTTCCTCGGGACTTATAGGGAGTGAATCCGTAGCCTTTTTTGCCGAAAAATTCGATAAGATAATTGGGATTGACAACAATATGCGTCAAGTGTTTTTTGGCGCCGATGCTTCTACAGAATGGAACACAAAAAGACTAATAGATACAATACCCAACTTTGAGCATCATCATGCAGATATTAGAAACATCGAGGAATTAGAAAAAATATTTTCTAAACATGCTTCTGATATCAAATTAGTAATACATACCGCTGCACAGCCGAGCCATGACTGGGCAGCTAACGAGCCAATTACTGATTTTACAGTGAATGCCAACGGAACACTTAATCTATTAGAAGCAACAAGATTGCATTGTCCTGAGGCTACATTTATTTTCACATCTACCAATAAAGTTTACGGAGACACTCCAAACTATTTGCCATTAATCGAATTAGAAAAGCGCTGGGAAATAGACGAAAGCCATCCGTATTACAAAGAGGGAATAGACGAAAAAATGAGCATTGACCAAACCAAACACTCTCTTTTCGGTGCTTCAAAAGTGGCGGCAGACGTTTTAGTTCAGGAATATGGACAATATTTTGGTATGAAAACAGCTATTTTCCGCGGAGGATGTCTTACGGGACCCAATCATTCCGGGACCCAGTTACACGGTTTTCTGTCGTATTTGATGAAATGTGCCATAACCGGAGATAAATATACCGTTTTTGGATACCAAGGAAAACAAGTAAGAGACAATATTCACAGTTGGGATTTGGTAAACATGTTCTGGCATTTTTATCAAAACCCGCGTCAAGGCGAAGTGTATAATGCAGGAGGTGGAAGACATTCCAACTGTTCCATGGCAGAAGCTATCGAAATGTGCGAAACCATTACAGGAAAACCAATGAATTACGAATATTCCGAAACCAACAGAGTCGGCGATCATATTTGGTGGATTAGTGATGTAACGAAATTCAAATCACATTATCCGGAATGGACCTGGAAATACAACATCAATGACATATTGACCCAGATATATGATAATATGTCTAAACGATAGTGATGATGAATTTAAGAACCAAAATCATTCAGAAACTCATTCACATTAATGAAGCGATTTTCTTTTATCCAAAACTTAAAAAATTTTATAAAACAAATTTGACGAACCCGGAAGTGAATATTTTAGATGTCGGAGCAAACAAAGGACAATCTATAGATTTTTTCCTAGGCATAAATCCAAATGCTAAAATAAATGCATATGAGCCCAATAGAAAGCTATTTTTGTATCTGCAAAACAAATACAAAACAAATGCAAACATTAAGCTTCATAATTTTGGAGTGAGTAACATTAAGGGGGAATTGAAGTTTCATCAGAATATTCTTGATGAAACTTCCACTTTTGAAGAGCTTAACTTAGATTCGAAATATTTAGAAAGGAAAGCAAATATTTTAGGAATCTCAAAAGAAAACATTATAGTTGATAGTTATAAAGTTGGTGTTGTTAGAATTTCAGATTTTTTGAATGACAATTCAAATACCTTTTTCGATGTGTTGAAAGTAGATGTGGAAGGACATGAATTACAATGTTTGCAAGGATTATTTAACAAAGAAGAAAAAGTTTTCCCAATTAAATTCATTCAACTAGAAAGCCATAATGATGATATGTATATCAACAATAATCAGCATCAGGAAATAGAAAAAATGTTATTCGGGAATGGATTTGTTCAGGTCGCCAGCATTAAGCATGGATTTGGCGATTTCAACGAAATAATTTATAAAAACAAAAATTATAATGAAGCTTAGTATTGTAATACCAGCTTATAATGAGGAAGAATCCATTGCCGAAACGATTGATCAGATAGAAGAAGCTTTTTCCAAAGTAAATATTGATCATGAAATTTTTGTGGTCGATGATAACTCAAAAGACAACACGATTCAGGTTTTAGAAACTTTAGCCCAAAAATATCCTTCTTTAAAGTACGAAACTAATTTGGGTCCAAATGGTTTTGGTTATGCAGTTCGTTATGGATTAGAGCGTTATTCTGGAGATTGTGTTGCAATAATGATGGCAGATTTATCTGATTCGCCATACGATTTGATCCGTTTTTATACGAAAATGGCAGAGGGCAATTATGATTGTGTTTTTGGGAGCCGCTTTACAAAAGGGGGAAAGGTAATTGACTATCCTTTCGTAAAGAAAGTGATTAATAGAATCGCCAATTTTATCATAAGAATGACCATGCGAATAAACTATAATGATACAACCAACGCCTTTAAATTATACAAAAGAGAAGTTATTGAAGGCGTGAAACCAATTTTATCACCGCACTTTAATCTAACTATAGAATTGCCTTTAAAAGCAATTATCCGCGGATATTCCTATACTGTTGTGCCAAACTCTTGGACGAATAGAAAATATGGAGAGTCGAAGCTGAAAATCAAAGAAATGGGAAGTCGTTATTTCTTTATTCTGGTGTATTGTTTCGTTGAAAAATATTTTTCGCGAGGCGATTTTAAAAAAAATAATTAATACAAAATTATGAATTACGAAAACAAAGCATCCGATTATTATTCTAATATACGATATGATGTTTTAGGACTATTAGACCATAAGAAAACAAACCTGAAAGTTTTAGAAATAGGTGCAGCTTACGGCGAAACGCTTTTTTATTTAAAAGAAAAAGGAATAGCTGGCGAAGTTGTAGGCGTTGATATTTTTGAAGATATCAAAAACAAAGAAAACTATAAAAAATTAGATCGGTTTATTTTCGGTAACATTGAAGTATTGGATTTTCCTGAATATGAAAATTATTTTGATTTAATTTTATTGCCGGATGTTTTAGAACACCTGATAGAGCCCAAAATAGTTTTAAAAAAAGCGCATCAATTTCTGAAAAAGGATGGCGAAATAATTGTCAGTATGCCCAACATCAGGCATTATTCGGCTTTTGTGAAAATCTTTTTAAAGGGAGATTTCAAATATGAAGAAAGTGGTATTTTTGATTATACCCACAGACGATTTTATTGTAGAAAAAATATAAAAGAATTAATTGAAAGTGCTGATTTCAAAACTATAAATGAAGTTAGTTCAATCAGAAATTACAAAGGAAAATCTATCGTTAAGATTGTCAATATAGTAACATTTAGATTATTTGAAGAATTTTTTTCAACACAATATTTTTTTAAAGCAAAAAAAATATAAATTTGCATAAAAATTTTAATATATGAAAACCAAATTCTTAGTCCTGATTCTTTTATTTACAACTTTTTTTATCGGCTGTAAAAACGATAAATCTGTTGATGACCTTGAAGTAGTAACACCGAAAGTTGTTGAAAGTAAAGTAAAAGTTGTTTTGGACATGATAGTACCTCAAGATGATAATTTCCAACTTTTTTATACGGAAGATGGTACTCTTAATTTTAATGATGAAAAATCGGTAAGAGTTGCGGTTAAAGGCAGCGATAAAAATCAGAGCATTACTTTTGATTTACCGGAAGATTCTGCGTTTACTTTTTTAAGACTAGATTTAGGAGAGAACAATAAACAAGCGGAAATGAAAATGAATAACTTTTTAGTTAAGTATTTTGACAAGAAATTTGAAGCTAAAGGGAATCTTTTCTTTCAATATTTTGCGCCAAATGCTCAATTGGAAATGAATATCGAAAAATCAACAGTAACTCCGATTACAGGTAAAGAAAAAGTTTATGACCCTATAATGTATCCTCTGGAGCCATTAGGTGTAGAACTTCAAAAGCTGTTAAAATAAAATAATTTCAATAGTTTCTAAAAAGTTATCTCCACAAGAGATAACTTTTTTATTTTTGAAAAAATCTCAGTATGAATTTACTATCAAATAATTTTAAAAAAATAATTTCTTCATCAGGAGTCAATTTTCTTTTTAGGATTTTTGGTTTAGGAGCGTCGTTCATCACTACATTATTAATTACGCGATTATTTGGCATAGCCACTTTTGGTAACTACTCCCTTGTATTTGCTATATCGCAACTGGTTGCTTTATTCTTTACCTTAGGGATTCCCAATACGTTAATCAAAATCATAGGGAATTATAATTTTGATTACCTACAGGCGAAAAAACTCCTAATAAAAGGTTTAAAAGCCGCTTTTGTATTTTCGATTTTTCCCGCTCTTTTTTTTTACTTTGGAAGCGAGTTTTTATCAGAGAGTATTTTTAAAAGTCCTCAATTAAAAAATTATTTTTTAATTGTTTCCATCTCCTTACCCTTATTTGTTGTGCATGAAATTTTTCTTTGCTTCTTTATCGCTACAAAGAAATTTGTGAAGTATAATTTCTTCATTTTTGTCATCCCAAATGTGCTACTAATCGGATTGCTTTTTTTGTTTTCTTATATTGAAAAATATGAACACTTTACTTTTTTAGCATTTTCGCTGGCTGTTTTATTTACAGTTTTGTTAGAAACGGTAACCGTTTTTGAAGTAAAGGCACCTAAATCCACAATTCCTTTTAATACTAAAGAATTATTAAGAACGGCTTCTCCATTGTTGTTTAGTGGCTTATTTCTTTATTTGCTAAATTACACCAATGTAATTATGCTTGGAATAATGACTAACGAAACTCAAGTTGGAATCTACAATTTAGCTTTCAAGCTCGGGAAT
Organism: Flavobacterium sp.; assembly: GCF_035292545.1. GTDB lineage: Bacteria > Bacteroidota > Bacteroidia > Flavobacteriales > Flavobacteriaceae > Flavobacterium. The sequence goes on from NZ_DATDPV010000035.1 coordinate 12,738, forward strand.
GTTGGGTTTTTGATAATTGTTTCTGTAAGCACCATAATTACACCAAGAATTGCCGAATTATATGGCAATAATGAATTTCAGGAATTAAAAAAACTAATTCATAGTGCAACCAGATTGGTTGCTTTATTGTCTGTGCCGATTGTTTTGGTATTAATTATTTTCAGTGAATATATTTTATCATTTTGGGGGAATGATGTTGTCGTTGGAAGCAAAACACTAATAATTGTTTCAATTGGAGTGCTTTTTAGCGCCGTTTGCGGCAATGTCGATCAGATTTTGAACATGACAAACCATCAAAAAATTCTTAGAAATATAACCATTGTGTGTTTTTTTGTAAATCTTTTTTTAAGTTATTTGTTAATTCCTATTTATGGAATAGAAGGGGCTGCAATATCAAGTTTAATAACTAATGTGATTATTAATGCACTTTGCTTATACCATATCAAAAAACAATTGGGATTTTACACCTTATTTTAATATTTCAGCAATAAATACAGTTATCGTAATTAAAATGCCATTGTTTTATTATAAAAACAAATATATTTACGCCCTGCTAGAGGAATCAGCTAACTTGCATAATAAATATAAATTTCCCTATTAGGAAATAGTAAAAAACAGTAGAGGATGAGAAGATTGAAAATTCTTTTTTTTTGGATTTTTTTTAAAAAAAACAACATAAATTTTTCGGAATTAATAAAATTCTTATTTAAGCCAAAAGTTAATATAATTGCAAAAAAACATATAAAACGGATTACTGAAAAAGAAAATTTTGAGGTTGAGTTTAATTCGTTGCCCCAACCCTTATTTTGGCCAAAGCTTTTTACTATTGATAGGCTGGATCAAGTTGTTGCAGAAACATTTGACACAAATGATTGGCATTACTACCAAAAGGAACATACTGAAATTGCTGACGGAGAAATCCTTTTGGATATAGGAACCGCGGAGGGGTTATTTCCACTTACGGTCATAGATAAATGCAAGCAAATATATTTAATAGAACCGAGTAAAATATTTACGGATTGCTTAAAAAAAACATTTAGCGAATATTCAGAAAAAGTTAGTATACATAATGTTGCAGTTGGAAATCAAGATGGTTTAATATTTTTCAATGAAGACTCATTGGATGGAAATGTATCTTCTAAAAGCCTTGCCAATACTAATGAGATAAACATCCGAAAAATAGACACCATTTTTTCTAACAATGAAAAAATCACATATTTAAAAGCAGATATTGAAGGTTTTGAACAAGAAATGCTAAAAGGAGCAGAGCAAACAATAAAACAGAACAAACCAAAAATTGCCATTACAACTTACCACACTGAGAATGATCCGAATGAAATTATCTCACTAATTAAAAGTTATGTTCCGGAATATAAATATTATGTAAAAGGTATTTATGAAAAAACCCCAAAACCAGTATTAATACATTTTTGGATTTAATTTTCGCAAAACACATAAATCTATGCAAACAGAACTATCGGTTGTAATTGTCAATTATAATGGATTAAAATATCTGAAAGATTGTTTTGATTCTTTACAGGAAAAACTACAGGGTATTTCGTTTGAGATTCTTTTGATAGATAATAATTCTGTTGACGATAGCTGTGGTTTCATAAAAGAAAATTATCCGGACGTTGTTTTAATCGAAAGCAAAGTAAACCTGGGTTTTGGAAAAGGAAATAACGAGGCGGTAAAAAAAGCCAAAGGGGATTATTTACTGCTGATCAACAATGATACAATAGTTTTAGATGATTTAGCGCCCGTTTTAGAGTTTATAAAATCAGATAAAGAAGTTGGGGTTATAGGCATTAATATGCTTGACAGAAATAAAAATTACCTTCCGGTTGCCGGCAATTTTCCTAATCCAAGAAATATGGTTCAAATAAAAAAAATATTTGATAAAGGAGAAGAATTTAAAAAGGGAATTTTTTCTAAGAAAAGCTATGAAGTCGATTGGCTTGGTGGTTCATTTTTGATTCTTTCCAAAAAACTATATACAGAAATCAACGGTTTTGATGAAGATTATTTCATGTATGTAGAAGATGTTGATTTTTGTAAAAAAATCGCAGACAAAGGCTACAAAAGAGTTTTTTTACCCAACTACAGGTACATTCATTATATTGGATTTAACACCTCCAGGAATTCATTAATAATAAAGGGATGTGAAATGTATATATTAAAACACCTAAAGGGGAAAAACAAAATAGCCTCTTTGACCGCTTTAAAAATAAATACGGTGGTAAAAAAAATCAAAAACAGATTAAAACTGGACTAATTGGATCCTTTTTAAAAGGCATTAACAATTTTCTTTATCTTATCACTCGTTGTCCCGTCTCCATAAGGATTTGAGGCTTTCGAAATCAAGTTGTAATAAGACAGGTCTGTAAGTAATTTTGTGGTTTCCAATAAAATTTTCTCTTTCGAAGAACCTACCAGAATAGCGGTTCCGGCATCAACACCTTCGGTTCTTTCGGTTACTTCTCTTAAAACTAAAACCGGCTTTCCTAAACTTGGTGCTTCTTCCTGAATTCCACCCGAATCGGTCAAAATAATACTGCTTTTATTCATCATCCAGATTAATTCAGGATAATCCAGCGGTGCTATTAATTGTATGTTTTTCCGATTTAATTTTTTATGGGCAACATCTTTTATGTTTGGATTTAAGTGAACCGGGTAAACGATTTCAACGGTTTCGTCAAATTGATTTGAAATTTCGATTAAGGCATCACAAATTTCTTCAAAAGGCTTCCCGAAATTTTCTCTTCTGTGGCAGGTAACCAATATAATTTTTTTCGAAAAATCGATAAAATTATATTTCTCCAACAATTCTTTTTCTGAAGAAGTTTTGATTTTTTCTAAACCAGAAAATAGCGCGTCAATAACAGTATTCCCAACAACAAAAACATTGTCTTTAATGTTTTCTGACACTAAATTCTGTTTGGAATTTTCGGTCGGACAAAAATGAATTGCGGCTAATTTTGAAGTCAGAACCCGATTCATTTCCTCTGGAAAAGGCGAATTCATGTCATGGCTTCTTAACCCCGCCTCAATATGTATAACTTTAATTTTCTGATAAAAAGCCGCCATAGCCGCTGCCAAAACAGTGGTTGTATCACCTTGGACAAAAACAAAATCAAAGTGTTCCTTTAATAAAATTTCATTCGTAATTCTGGATATTAAATCAGCGGTCAATTGATGAAGTGTCTGATTTGGGGTCATGATATTCAAGTCATAATCAACTTTGATTTCAAAAAAAGATAAGACCTGATCTAACATTTCGCGATGCTGAGCGGTTACTCCGACTTTTACTTCGAAATGTTCATCACCTGAAAAACATTTTATTAGTGGAGCCATTTTAATGGCTTCGGGACGTGTTCCAAAAAGGAATAAAATTTTTTTCATTTGTTGATTTAACCCTAAAAATTCAGAAACGTAAAACTACTAATAAAAACTATATTTGCAATTCTTATAAGATTAAAATGAAAGTACTTTTTCAAACGCGAACGAATTTATACGAAGCTCCAGGTGGCGATATGGTTCAAATGCTTAAAACAAAAGAATTCCTTGAAAAATTGGGCGTTCAGGTTGATATTTCATTGGCTTTAGAGCCCGACTTAACCGCTTATGATTTGGTGCATTTGTTTAATTTAATGGAGCCACAAGATATTTATTTGCAGATGTTAAATGCGAAAAAGCAAAACAAAAAAATCGCGTTATCAACTATTTATGGACTTTATACCGAGTTTGAAAGAAAAGCCAGAGGCGGTTTTTTTCAAAAGTTGGCCAATGTGCTTTCTCCTTATCAGATAGGCTATATAAAAACCATTGTAAAACACTATTACGAAAAAAGGTTTCACAAAGGTGTTTATAAAATGCTTTTGAAAGGATACTACGGGTTAATGAAAGAAATAGTTGACAATACAAGTGTTTTTTTGCCAAATTCAGTTTCCGAAATGAATAGGGTGGCAAAAGAATTTAACTTGAAAGATTATAATTTTTATAGTATTCCGAATGCGATTGATAAAAAAGTTTTTTCGGAAGATGAAAATTCAAATAAGAATAACAAATATGCCGAATATCAGGATTGCATCTTATGCGCTGCAAGAATAGAAGGCAGGAAATCAACGTTGAATTTGGTTAAGGCTGTTAAAGACACAAATTATAAATTAGTTCTGGTGGGGAACGAATCTAAAAACCAAAAAAAATATGTTGACCAGGTTCATGAAGAAGCTGGGAAAAATGTCACTTTTTTAGGAGCAGTTTCTCATGAAGATTTAAGAGATTTATACAAAGTGGCTAAAGTTCATGTTTTGGCAAGCTGGATGGAAACGCCGGGATTATCTTCTTTGGAAGCCGCAGCAATGGGTTGTAATATTGTGGTAACCAAAAAAGGAGACCCTTATGATTATTTTGCAGATCATGCTTTTTATTGCGAACCAGACGATGCAAACTCGATTAAAAAAGCAATTGATTTGGCTTTTAATGCCAAAGTAAATCCTGAATTAAAGCAAAAAGTATTGGAAAATTACATTTGGGAGAAAACAGCAGAAGAAACCCTCAAAGGATATCAAAAAATTTTAGGCACATAGAATAAATATAGTTTTGAATATAAAATAGACTGTAAACCTCTTTAAAAGTTTATTTTTGTTTTATAAAATTCGAGTGAGAACCAATAATAAACTATAGATTTAAAAAAAAAGAGAAGAAAGCATTAATATTTATTCTTTAAAAGACCACATCAATAATTTCGGAAAAGCGTACTACAGTCTATGATTATTAATGCAAAAAAAACATATTCATTTTTATTTGTAATAGTTCTGCTTTCTCAACTATATACTCCGTCATTTCGATACAATATTATTTTGCAGATAATGGTTTTGGCTTTTATTTCATTTTATGGAAAACCAATAATTTCAAATTCATTTCTCAATAAAATCATTCCGATACTTCTAATTGTAATTTTGGGTTTTATGCCGACATTATTCAATGATTACGGTAAAATGAATATTATCAAAGATTTTACCCATATTATTAAACCAGTAGTGGGAATTGTATTGGGTTATTTGATTTTCAAACAAATTAATGATTACAGAGCTTTTGTAAAAATAATAATTGTCACAGGTTTTTTCTGTGCTTTATATCACTTAATAAGAATCCTGATTTTTGCCAATGTAAGTGAATCTGTAAATGATTTAAGACTGAGTGGTTTAGATAATTTTCTGGAATTGTTTGCTTTGTTTTTTATCTTTTTCACACCCAAACTTTTTAAAGAAAAACTTTTTAAAAAGAATTTGTATCAAAAAGTAATAAAGCTCATTTTAGTAGTTTCATGTTTCCTGTATTTCTCAAGAACTATGATAGTAGTTTTTGGAATTATCATGTTGTCGATTTACGGATATACAAAATTGACAATCAGAAGCTTGAAAATCATTGGAATAGGAGTTATATTGCTTGGGATGTTTTATGCCTATCTTTTTTCTATTAAAATTGACAGAAGCGGAACGGGACTGGAAACTTTTTTCTACAAAATAAAAAATGCGCCTGTAGAATTGTTCAAAACAAAGATTGATAGAGAGAACCACCAAGATTTATGGGATCATTGGAGAGGCTATGAAGCGAAACGGGCTTTTGCATTGATGCAGAAAAAACCTTATAGCTATGCTGTTGGAACGGGTTATGGCTCGTTGGTAAATTTAAAGTTCAAAGCGCCTTTAGGAGATTCAAAAAACGGGATGCGTTACATATCGGAATTGCATAATGGATATGCTTATATCATCTATAAAACGGGCATAATAGGACTTGTATTACTACTGTTTTTCTTATATAAATTATATCGATTTATATATAAAAAAGCCAACAACGGACAACATGAATTTCTATTGAAAATAATTTCCTCCATCGGCTTACTATATGTTTTTACAACCCTTACTATTACCGGAATTTACAACCAATCGGACGTAATCATTATTCTTTTAGGAAGTTTGTTGTTTTTTGAGCGAAAACTATCAGTAGAAAACCCAGAAAAGGGCTCTTAATTCTACTTCAATTTCCTATTTTTGAAAGTTCAAAATCGAATTGAATAAATTGTAATGAAAATAGCCATTTTAGGAACTCGCGGTGTACCCAATTATTATGGAGGTTTTGAGCAATTTGCAGAATTTTTCTCGGTATATCTTGTAGAACAAGGCCACGAAGTTTACGTATATAACTCTCACAACCATCCTTTTCAGGAAAAAACCTTTCACGGAGTACATATCATTCATCAAAATGACCCCGAACATAAATGGGGAACCTTTGGGCAGTTTATCTATGATTACAATTGTATTTTAGATTCCAGAAAACGAGATTTCGATATTATACTGCAATTGGGCTATACGAGCAATTCAATTTGGTTTTTTCTGTTACCCAAAAAACCAATCATAATCACCAATATGGATGGTTTAGAATGGAAACGAACTAAATATTCAAAACCCGTTCAACAATTCCTGAAATTTGCCGAAAGGTTAGCTGCCATGAGCAGTGATTATTTAGTTTCGGACTCACTCGGGATTAAAAAATTCCTGTTGGAACAGTACAAAAAAGAGTCCACCTATATTGCTTACGGAGCGCATCCTTTTTCAAACCCTAATGAAGCGATTATAGCGAATTATGATGTTGTTAAAGACAATTACAACATGATAATGGCCCGTTTTGAACCGGAAAATAACCTGGATATGGTTTTGGAAGGCGTTTCGTTAAATGAGGATAAGGCCCCCATTTTAGTCATTGGCAATCACAACACAAAATATGGGGATTATTTAAAAAACAAGTTTAAATATTTCTCCAACATCCGATTTATCGGGGCGGTTTATAATTTAGAACATTTAGACAATCTTCGTTATTTTTCCAATATATATTTTCATGGTCATTCTGTAGGCGGAACAAATCCTTCTTTGCTTGAAGCCATGGCCTCAAGAGCACTGATCATTGCACACAACAATGATTTTAATAAAGGTGTTCTAAAAGAAAATGCTTATTATTTCTCAAACGCAACTGAGGTGAAAAATATCCTGAATACAATCAAAAAAAATGATAACTTGCCGTTGATACAAAACAACTTTGAGGCAATTGTAAATGAATTTAATTGGGATAGAATAAATGGCAAATACCTACAATTATTTGAAGAATGCATTTCAAGAACTAAAACAGGAAAGTAGCAGCCATCCTTCGATATTTTTTATACTTTTAGTATTGTTAACCATACCGTTAAGTTATGTTTTTAACAGTATTGCTTTAGGGTTATTGGTAGTTACAACAATAATTACATTCAAAAAAGAGCATTTAAAAATTGATTTTTATCTTTTTTTACCAATTCTGCTTTACTTTTTGATGTTGATTTCCATATTCTGGTCTATTGATGTTAATGGAACTTTAAAAGCTTTATCAAAAGAACTTCCGTTATTGCTTATTCCGCTTTGTTTTTTGCTGTTTCGTCCTTTGTCACCGGAGCAAAAACAAAAAATTATAAAATATTATAGTTACGGAATTTTACTTTTCAGCATTTTTTATTTCATAAAAGCGATAATTCGTTTTCTAATAACAAATGACCCTTCCGTTTTCTTTTATCACGAATTAGTGACCAAAGATGTCAATGCGATTCATGTTTCCGTTTACGTTGCCATGGCATTTTTCTATTTTTTTACCAAAAAAAACAAATCGGTTTTTGATATAATCGCTGTTGGATTATTGTTAATAATGGTGTTTTTATTGTCATCAAAAAACATCATTGTGGTTTTTATAGGATTAATGGTTTGTTACCATTTGTTTTATTCTAAAACATCCAAAAAAATGCGTCTGAAAAACTTGGTTTTATTCATCGTTTTTCTTTTTTCACTCACTTTTGTCGGGAAAATTAAAGAACGTTTCCAACAGGAATATGAAACCATGATGACTGATAGCAGTGTAAATGATGTTATCGGCAAAGGTTCTGGAAAGGTATATAATGTAAGTATTAAGCAAGCTTGGACTAATACCACTTTTCAACCAAATGATTATTTTCCCGGAACCGCTTTTCGAGTATATCAATTTAGAATTTTTTTAGAAATGCTTCAGGAAGACGCCATATTTTTTACAGGTTATGGATTAAACGCGTCCTATCCCAAAATTGAAGCAAAAGGAATTCAATACAACCTTTTTCTTGGCGATGATCAGCAAGAAGGATATCAAACCAAGAATTTTCACAACCAATATATTCAAAATTTTGCCGAATTGGGAATTTTCGGATTGTTACTATTACTGGCGATTTTATTTGTAAATTTAAAAAATGCCATTAAAACCAAAGATTTTATACATATTTCTTTCGCAGTTCTAATGATAAGTTTATTTTTGACAGAATCATTTTTATGGAGACAAAGAGGCGTAATGTTTTTTACGGCAATGTATTGTCTTTTTAACTCAGAATTCATTCAAATCACCTCAAAAAAAGAATAAGATACCATGAAAAGAATACTAATTACAGGTGCTGCAGGATTTTTAGGATCTCACCTTTGCGACCGTTTTATTGCCGAAGGTTATTTTGTAATAGGAATGGACAATCTTATTACCGGCGATTTAAAAAACATAGAACATTTGTTCAAACATAAAAATTTCGAATTTTATCATCACGATATTACGAAATTTGTTCACGTTCCGGGCGAATTGGATTATATTTTACATTTTGCCTCACCGGCAAGCCCAATCGATTATCTAAAAATACCGATACAAACCCTAAAAGTAGGTTCCTTGGGGACACACAATCTTTTAGGTTTAGCAAGGGTAAAAAATGCAAGAATCCTTATTGCGTCCACTTCAGAAGTTTATGGAGATCCATTAGTGCATCCGCAAACGGAAGAATATTATGGGAATGTAAATACCATTGGACCAAGAGGCGTTTATGACGAGGCCAAGCGTTTTCAGGAATCGATTACCATGGCTTATCATACTTTTCACGGTGTAGAAGTTAGGATTGTTAGAATTTTCAACACTTATGGACCAAGAATGCGATTGAATGACGGAAGGGTAATTCCTGCCTTTATTGGTCAGGCGTTACGTGGAGAAGATTTAACTATTTTTGGTGACGGAATGCAAACGCGTTCTTTTTGTTATGTAGATGACCAGGTAGAAGGAATCTTCAGATTATTGCATTCAGACTATGTTTTCCCTGTGAATATTGGAAATCCAGATGAAATTACCATCAAGGATTTTGCTGAGGAAATCATTAAATTGACTGGAACAAACCAAAAAATAGTTTACCATCCCTTACCAATAAACGACCCTTTGCAACGTCAACCCGACATTACAAAAGCAAAAAAATTACTGGGTTGGGAAGCAAAAGTCTCTAGGGCAGAAGGGATGAAAATCACTTATGAATATTTCAAATCATTGTCGACCGAAGCCCTTCTAAAAGAAGAACACAAAGATTTTACAGGATACATTCGCTAATTTATGACTGCATCTCACACGGGAAGATATTCAAAATACATTAGGCCCATTAGCATTTTAATGGACCTGATGGTTATTTCAGTACTGTGTTTGTTTTTCTTTAGAGAGCTTAATCTAAATATAGGCTACTACCTTCTTTATCAAACAGCAGGGTGGATTACGGTTGCTTTTTTTGTGAAATTTTATGAAATATATCGTTTTACCACGCCTGTAGAAATCGGATCAAAATTAATCAAACAAGGCGTTATATTTCTTTTGGTAATCATTGCTTTTTTTCCGTTTTACAAAGAAGCGCTTTTTAGCGGAAAAGTGATTGCTGTTTTTATGATTTTAAGCATGTTACTCATTGCTATATCCAAATTCCTGTTATTTTATTATTTAAAAAAATATAGGATAATTACAGGAAGCAATTTTAGAAGTGCTGTTATAATAGGCTATACGCCTGAAGCAATTAAACTAAAAGAACTTTTTGAAACTAGAAATGATTATGGATATCGTTTTTTAGCTTTTTTTTCGGATAAAAAATCAAATCCAAATATTCAGGGAAATTTAGAAGATTTAAAACCATTCGTTATTGATCATAATGTTGATGAAATTTATTGTTCTTTGAATGAAATCACAAATGAGCAATTAAAAGATTTAGTTGATTTTGCTGATGAAAATAAAAAAGCCATTAAATTTATTCCAGACACTAAAGAAATTTTTTCAAAGAATTTAAAAATAGATTATTACGAGTTTTTTCCGGTACTTTCTTTACAAAAAACTATGCTTCATGAACCAATGACTCAAATGTTTAAAAGAGTTTTTGATATCGTTTTTTCATTAGTAGTTATTCTTGGATTAATGTCCTGGCTGGTTCCATTGTTGGCCATCCTTATTAAATTAGAATCAAAAGGGCCAGTTTTTTTCAAACAGGGCAGACCCGGTCTTGACGAAAAAGAATTTTTTTGTTATAAGTTTCGATCCATGCAAATTAACAAAACAACGGAACAAGAAGCTTCCAAAAACGATCCTCGTGTAACAAAAACGGGTAGGTTTATACGAAAAACCAGCCTGGACGAAATGCCTCAATTCCTAAATGTTTTATTAGGAGACATGTCAGTTGTTGGACCAAGACCCCATTTGTGGTCACAAAACAAATCCTATGGGAATAAGATAAAAAAATACATGGTGAGGCACTATGTGAAGCCTGGAATCACGGGACTGGCTCAGGTTAGAGGTTTTCGCGGCGAAATTGAATCCGATGAAGACATGATCAATCGTATCAAATTTGATGTTTTTTACATCGAAAACTGGTCTTTAATCCTGGATTTAAAAATCATCGTTCAAACAGTAGTCAATATTTTTAAAGGCGAAGAAAAAGCGTATTAACATGGAGTCACCACTAGTTTCCATTATTACACCGACGTATAATTCAGAAAAATTTATTACTGAAACCATAAAGTCTGTTCAAAACCAAACCTACACTAATTGGGAAATGATTATTGTAGATGATGGTTCTTCGGATCAAACCAATTCAATTGTAGAGGCATTCTCAGCCGGGGACAGCCGCATAAAAGCACATCAGTTAAAAATCAATTCCGGACCTGCAAAAGCAAGGAATGTCGGCATAGAAAACGCAAAAGGGAAATACATGACTTTTCTGGATGCCGACGATATTTGGTTTCCTGATTTTATAGAAAATAGCATTGATACCATAAATAAAACAGGCGTGCATTTTGTTTTTTCTTCCTACAGACGCTCCGATGAAAACCTGAATTTCATTTATTCGGATTTTATAGTTCCTGAAAAAGTAACTTATCGGGATATCCTCAAAACGAACTCCATTAGTTGTCTTACTGCATTTATAGATATCGAGGTATTGGGAAAAAAAACCATGCCCGAAATCTTCAAAAGGCAAGATATGGGATTGTGGCTGCAATATCTAAAAGAGATTCCGTTTGCTCATGGTATTCAGGCGCCCAAAGCCATTTATAGAATAAGAAAAAATTCGCTTTCGCGGAATAAAACGAATTTATTAAAATACCAATGGCACTTTTATCGTAAAGTTGAAAATTTGAATGCTTTTCATTCCACTTACTTTATGTTGCATTGGATGTATAGGGGATTTATCAAATACAGAAATTAAATCATCGATTTAAACTGCTTCAATTTCCCGCTTTTGCTTCGTTCCAGTTTTTCTTTTCGCGTAAACGAAAATTTTAAACCACGCTCAAGGTAAGATGCAATGGCTTTTTCAATATGCTGAATTTGCACATCAGACAATTCTTTTTCACTTACGTATTCAACTTCAAAAGTATCGATTTTTGTTTGTTTGATTACGAATTCTTTCACATTTCCGTCATCTTCAATAATACTTTTGGTTACATAATAAAAGGTCAGTCCGGGTGATTTTTTTCCACTTGGCAAAAGGGCAACATCATTAGTTCTTCCAATTAATTTTTTGAGAATGGGTTTTTTCAACGTGCTCTTTTCGTCCAAAATCCCAATATCACCAATATCGTAACGAATAAATGGATGAGCTTTATTAAATAGGGAAGTAATCACAATCCGACCTTCTTTTCCGTAAGGCAAAACATTATTGTCGTCATCCAAAACCTCTATATACAATGTTTCCGAATTGACCTGCCATTCATCATTTGGGTTTTGAAAGGCAATCAAATCCAGTTCCGAAGCACCGTATTCATTGACAATTGGAATGCCAAATTGATGTTCCAACAAAATTTTATCATCTTCAAAAAGCATTTCAGAAGTGACCATACACACTTTCAAAGTCGGACAAATATCTTTTAATATGATGTTTTTCTTTTGTAAAAATTTGGCAAATAAAACGATAGAACTGGTATATCCATTGATGTAATCGAATTTTTTGGTTCGAAAATGTTTCAAAAAACCGTCTAAAACGGCATCAGATAAATCGAAAATAGTAAAGCGGTATCTTCTGCTCAAAAAATCCTTTAATCGTTCTTTTTTATTTCCAATAAAATCCAATGGGATGCCATAAAATCGTGCTTGGTACGAAGTGTTAAAATCTATTCCATACCAGCCAAAACGGTAGATGATACTTGCCCAAGTCAATGCGTGACACTCTTTGTCTTTTGCAAAAATAAAAGGATCACCACTGGAGCCGGAAGTTTTATTAACAAAGACCTTTTTCTCAGTAAAACCTTTAGAAAGTCTTTCTCGTAAAGGTTTCTGAAAATCTTTCTTTTGCATTACAGGTAAATCCGACCAATTTTCAAAGGCATTTTTCCCAACAAAATTTTGATAATACGGATTATTTTTCAAATGGTATTCAACAATTTTCCGTTGATTTGAATCCAAAAAAGCACCAAAATCAGTTTCAGAAATCGCTAAAATTTCAGACAACTGTTTTTTTCCTTTCTCGATTGGAAAGCCATTTAATTTCAGAGATAAGTCGAAAAGATGAAACACGATGATGGTTATTTTTATCAAAAATAATATTTACCGGCAACTAATGGTAAACAACTAGCAATTTTTTGAAAATTAATTATTTTTTAAGTCCAAAAGCAATTATTTTTGCGGTTCACAACTAAAAATAACACAATGACAATTTTACTACTTGGTTCTGGCGGAAGAGAGCATGCTTTTGCCTGGAAAATGTTGCAAAGTCCGCTTTGTTCAAAACTTTTTGTTGCGCCTGGAAATGCCGGTACCGCGAGTATCGCCACAAATGTAAACCTCAGTCCAACAGATTTTGAAGCGATAAAAACGTTTGTTCTTCAGGAAAAAGTAACTATGGTTGTTGTTGGGCCAGAAGATCCTTTAGTAAAAGGCATCTTCGATTATTTTCAAAATGACGAAAGTTTAAAACATATTCCTGTGATTGGACCATCCAAAATGGGTGCACAGTTAGAAGGGAGTAAAGAATTTGCCAAAGAATTTTTGGTTAGACATAATATTCCAACGGCAGGGTATGATAGTTTTACTAAAGATACGGTTGAAAAAGGTTGTCAATTTTTAGAAACACTGCAACCGCCTTATGTTTTGAAAGCGGATGGTTTAGCAGCCGGAAAAGGTGTTTTGATTATTCATGATTTGGCAGAAGCCAAAGCGGAATTGAGAAACATGCTGGTAAATGAAAAATTTGGCGAAGCAAGTTCAAAAGTGGTTATCGAAGAGTTTCTTGACGGAATTGAATTAAGTTGTTTTGTTTTAACCGACGGAAAAAATTATAAAATCCTGCCTACAGCGAAAGATTACAAAAGAATTGGCGAAGGCGATACCGGATTAAACACTGGCGGAATGGGAGCCGTTTCTCCAGTTCCTTTTGCAGATGCCGTTTTATTGGAAAAAATAGAAACACGCATCGTTAAACCTACGATTGATGGATTACAAAAAGACGGGATTCCATACAAAGGGTTTGTTTTTATTGGTTTGATCAATGTGAAAAACGAACCTATCGTGATTGAATACAACGTGAGAATGGGCGATCCTGAAACAGAAGTGGTGATCCCACGACTAAAATCGGATTTAGTGGCATTGTTTCAAGCGGTTGCTGATCAGACTTTGGATAAAATAGAGTTGGAAATTGACGAGAGAAGCGCTGCCACAATTATGGTTGTTTCCGGCGGTTATCCGGAAGATTATGAAAAAGGAAAAGTGATTTCTGGAATTTCAACAGTTACAGATTCCATAGTTTTTCATGCGGGAACTAAAACTCAAGATGGGGCAATTGTCAGTAATGGCGGTAGGGTTTTGGCTGTAACTTCGTTTGGAAACGATTTTCAGGAAGCCATAAAAAAATCTTATCAAAACATAGACAAGCTACATTTTGATAAGATGTATTTTAGAAAAGATATTGGCTTCGACTTACTTTAAGAAAGAGTGAGCCGTTGTATCTTGATATTCTTCGTTGTTGTCGCGGTGCAATTTTAATTGCAAAATCCAATATACCATGGCAACAGTGCAGATAATCATGAAAATCCAATTGATGATGTTTGCTACAAACCAACTTTCAAGTTCTAATTCTCTTAAAAAATTATGCGGAACAAACAAAATATTTTCAAACAACCATTGTATTCCTTCAAAAAATGCTTTCATCTTTGTACAAGTATTATATTTACATTTACAAAAGTATAAAATATCCTTATGATAACAAGTCTTTTTAGAAAATCTACACCATTAAATTACGCATTGGTTATTCTATTGGTGCTGGTTTTCTTTTTTTTATACCAATTTCAGGTTTCAGAATGGACTGGTTCGGCAATTGGGATTGTTCAAAAAGCGGGATTATTGACTTTATTATTGGCGTCACTTTTGATCTCAAATTTCATTGCAAAGAAAAACGGATTGAGTAAGGACAGTACTTACGCGGTTTTATTCTATTTTTTATTGCTGCTTTTTTTTCCTTCTGTTTTAGACAATCCAAATTTAATTTTATCGAACTTTTTTATTTTATTGGCTTTGCGAAGACTGATCTCTTTGCAGACCTTAAAATCTCCAAAAGAAAAAATATTTGACGCCTCTTTATGGGTTTTTGTTGCAACATTGTTTCATTTTTGGAGTATCCTATTTATTATTCTGGTTTTTGCAGGTATCCTTTTTCATGTCGCCAGAGATTATAGGAATTGGTTTTTACCCTTTGTCGCTTTTTTTGCGGTAAGCGTAATTTTTATTCTATTTGCCATAATAGTAGACAAAAGTTTAATTGTTAATTTTTTAGAAAGCACAACAACCAATTTCGAGATTAACTATTTTAAAAATAATTATCAAAATCTGGCATTGTCAATTTATGTTGCCGTTGCCTTATTCTTTTTGGTATCATTGGTGTTAACATTGTCCAATAGACCGGTGATGTTGCATTCTTCCTATAAAAAAATCATGTCTTCTTTTTTTATAGGAATTGCTATTTTTCTAATTTCTGCCAACAAAAGCAACGATTTGTTATTGTTTACTTTTGCTCCTTTAGCCATCATGGCAACCAGTCATATCGAAATTCCTCAGGCAAAATTGAGACAAGAAATTGTTTTGTATGTTTTTATTTTATGCAGTCTTTTTGCTTTTTTCTCTCAGCTATAATTTGTTTCCGTAAGCCAAATCACCGGCATCACCTAATCCGGGAACAATGTAATTTTTCTCGTTTAGTTTCTCGTCTAGGGTAGCAATCCAAAGATGGCAATTGTCCGGCAAATGTTTTTCAAGATGGGCAATACCTTCGGGAGCAGCAATAACTACGGCAATATGAATTTCTTTGGGCGTTGCATTTTCCATTAATTTATTAAAAACCGCAACAATCGACTGTCCAGTGGCTAACATAGGGTCAATTAGCAATAAATTTTTATGGTTGATATCAGGAATCGCTTTATATTCCACTAAAATATCAAAAAAATAATCATTGTTCGGATGGTGTCTGTAGGCAGAAATAAAACCATTTTCAGCACTGTCAAAATAGTTTAGAAAACCCATATGCAATGGCAATCCTGCACGTAAAATGGAACATAAAACCAATTGATCATTAATTTCCGTGGTTTTTTTAATGCCAAGCGGGGTCTGAATTTCGATGTTTTTATAATGCAGTTCCTTGCTCAATTCGTAGGCCATTATTTCACCAATACGTTCAATATTTCTCCGAAAACGCATGCTGTCATGTTGAACATTCACGTTTCTGATTTGTCCCAAAAAATGATTGAGAACGCTATTGCCTTCTGATAAATGATGAATTTGCATATTTTTATTTTTAATTTAGAAATGAAATTTTAATCTAATCTCGAGACTTCAGGATTGGGACGAAACTTCTAAATATTTTTTTAGAGTATAAAAGTATAAAAAGTATCTTTGTCTTTTAATATATAAAGATATGTTTTCAAAATTAGCTTATTCTGTATTCGAACAAAGTATTAAAGATTATCATAAATTTGATAATGTTGACCAACCGATTAACAATCCTTATCCAAAAGATAAATTTGAACATTTATTGTATCTTAAAAACTGGATAGACACGGTGCAATGGCATTTTGAAGACATTATCCGTGATCCAAATATTGATCCTGTAGCGGCTTTGGTCCTGAAAAGAAGAATTGACGCTTCTAATCAGGAACGTACGGATATGGTGGAATATATTGACGGTTATTTCCTTCAAAAATACAGTCATGTAAAAGTAAAAGAAAATGCCAAAATCAATTCGGAAAGTCCTGCTTGGGCATTCGACAGATTATCGATTTTAGCCTTGAAAATTTACCACATGAATGAAGAAGCTACGCGTGCGGAAGCTTCGCAAGACCATAGAGACAAATGTCAGGTGAAATTAAATGTTCTTTTGGAACAATTAACTGATTTGTCAACTGCCATTGATGATTTGTTGAAAGACATTGAAAACGGTGATAAATTCATGAAAGTGTACAAACAAATGAAAATGTACAACGACGATGAATTGAACCCGGTTTTGTATCAAAACAAGAAATAACTTTATTCTGACAACTCCAAAATTGTCGAAAAAAACACAACATATAGCCGTCATGAGACTTTCCGCAATGGGAGATGTCGCCATGACGGTTCCTGTTATTCGGGCTTTTGTAAATCAAAATCCGGAGGTTAAAATCACCTTTATTTCCAGGCCTTTTTTTAAACCTTTTTTTGAAGGGATTCCAAATGTTACTTTCTTTGCTTTTGATGCTAAAGAACGACACAAAGGTTTCTTTGGTTTGCTGAGATTATTCAAAGATTTGAAACCATTGGGTATTGATGCTTTTGCGGATTTGCATAATGTTTTGCGATCAAAAGTAGTCAGAAATCTTTTTGCTTTAAGCGGAAAAAAAACAGCTTCCGTTGATAAAGGAAGGGCCGAAAAGAGCGCGTTAACCCGTGCCGAAAATAAGGTTTTTCAACCTTTGCCCACGATGTTTGAAAGACATGCGAAAGTTATTCAGGAACTCGGTTTTTCCATTGATTTAAAACATCCGGTTTTTCCGCCAAAACAAAAATTAGATGCTGAAATTAGTGGTTTAAGCGGAGAAAAAAACGAAAAATGGATTGGTATTGCGCCATTCGCACAATATGATTCCAAAGTTTATCCCTTGGATTTGATCCAAAAAGTGATTGATGAATTGGCATCAAATCAAAATTATAAAATCTTTCTTTTTGGTGGCGGAAACAAAGAAATTGAAATCTTGAATTCGTTTTCTAAGGATAAAAACAATGTGATTGCGGTTGCGGGAAAAATAAAATTTCAACAGGAATTAAAACTCATCAGCAATCTCGACATCATGTTAAGTATGGATAGCGGGAATGCACATATTGCTGCCATGTTGGGTATAAAAGTGATTACGCTTTGGGGCGCTACACATCCGTATTCGGGTTTCTCTCCTTTTAACCAGCCATTAGAAAACGCATTGGTTTCGGACAGGAAACAATTCCCGATGTTGCCCACTTCGGTTTACGGGAATAAAATAATTGCGGGTTATGAAGATGCTATGCGGAGCATATCACCCGAAACAGTAGTCGATAAAATAGAAAGTTTACTACAATAAAAAAGCGTTCACCTCGGCGAACGCTTTTCTTTTATATAATAAGGAATAAATTATTTTTTACTTACTAACTGTAATAATAATTCGTTCTGTTTTTTCAATTCTTCAACAGCTTTTTTCAGTTCTTCGATTTGTGTTTGTTGTTCTTGTATGGCTTTAACGGTAACCGGTATAATTTGGGAATACATTACACCTAATTTGTCATTTCTCAAATACTGATATTGATCAGGAGTTGCTTCGCTGATGATTTTCCAGTCATGAGTTTTTACGACTTCCGGCAAAATGGTTTGCAATTCCTGAGCCGAAAAACCTAATGAAGTCTGTCTTTGATTTTCAGGAATAAAAGTTTTCCCGATATAATCATTTTTCCATTGGTAAGAAATAGGATTTAATTTCATGATTTCGTTTAATCCATAACCCAGCTCTTTAATATTTTTCTTAAGCGTAATATCTGAGGTTACAGTTGGTGCATTTTGCAGATAGATATCACCCCAACGACTAGCGCTTGTTCCTAAATCGTATGTGTTTGTAACTGTAGGCGCTATGCTGAAACTTGAAGCGATAATCGCTTCACCATCAACCAAGTATTCAATAGAACCAACACCCACGGCTGTTCCATTTGTATTTCCATTTTTAGCACTTGTTATATATTTAACTGTAACTGCAGTTCCGTCTATTGTTAATGAAGAC